>NZ_JBASYM010000001.1:0-78648 GCF_049277495.1 Sulfuricurvum sp.
AGCTACCGCCGCTAAAATTCCTAAAATAACAATTACAAAAACTAACTCGATCATTGTAAAAGCAGTTCGTTTCATTTTTTTGCCAACTTTATTTTAGACTGATTTTTACAATCATTTATAAATCCCAAAAATCAATTCAAAATAAGTATCTATTCCCGACCCAAAGGTCAGGAATAGATAAAAAAACTAATCTAGAATCAATATACGACATTACGTCCAGAAACAGTTACATTCCCTTCCGGAACCATATTTTGAACTCCGTCACAAAGTGCAGACGCTCCGTCACCATGCACTGTTACCATTTGAACGTTACTGGTATTGGTATCATCAATCTGTACTGTCAGACAAACGGCATCTGCATTCGCTTTGTCAATAAATGAAAGCGTATCACCATTAACACTCGCATCACCTGCCGCGAGCATCTCACGCGCTGTATTAGAAGCATTTTCCCATGTAGCTTGACCAGGAGAAAAGTCAACTGTTCCAGTTGCAACGATTGAAGAACCGATTTCTGTTTTCAATGTAGAAATATTGGTAGCCAGTTTTGAAATCTGCGCGTCTTCACGTGTCGCCGCAAGACGTGGAATCGCCACTGCTGCCAAAATACCCAAGATAACGATAACGAAGATTAACTCGATCATAGTAAAACCTGAACGTTTCATGGTTTACTCCTTTGAATTTTAAAATAGTGATTACACTCGTAACCCTATCATCATTATGGACTTCAATATCTTATAAAATGTTTAAATCAAACATTATTTGACAAGATTATGATTATTCGGGTATTTAAAGGTCTCTATGGCATAATTTCCAGTAAATAAAGCGCATTAGTGCGCTGAGCTTCCCGCTGAGGGAAACCCAGTGTTAACGTAGCCAATCGGAACAAGTTCCGATGATGTTAATTTAAAATGGAGACACTATGAAAATTGCTGTACCTGTAATGGATGAGAATCTGAAAATGGCCGGAAATGCCGGACATACCCCTTATTTTGCCGTGTTTAATCTCAGCGGCGGAATGTTTAAAAGTTTTACCCTCGAAGGGCTTCGTGCCAATCCGAAAGCAGCGGGAGAAGAGCACCACGATCATGATGAGCACCACACGTGCGACCACGATGCAGATGATGTCGAACATATCAAAGCACACGACACCATGGCTGACACCATTGAAGACTGTGATTACCTTGTCGTGAAAATGGCATGTAAAAATACCGCTAAAAGTATGAGCAACGTCGGGGTTAAGCTCCAGAAATATAACGGGACCGAGGCATTGGCGCCCAAGATTTTAACCGAATTGGCATCACAATTTAAATAATCCGCCACTTTAATTCTCGTTTAGTTAGAGAACCCTTAAAGCCCTCCTAAAATAGGGGGATCAAGATTGGACTTTCGATTAACTTGCCAATTTTCCTGCATCTTGAGCTGAAATTTGTTTCTGAATCATATCACTCAAATCTTCAAAATCTTCTTTTTGAAGATCCAAAGTTCCATACGCCTTTTCAATCATTTTCAAATCGGTGTGACCTGTATTATTTGTCACAAGTAATGGATTGACTTTTGTACTCAGGGCAATGGACACAAACGTGTGTCTCGTTACGTAAGGTGTTCTTCCCTCAGCTTTGATCCCCGCTTCAAAAAGAGCTTTTCCCCATTCTTCTCGGATCCAATCACGTTTTGCTTTTTTCATATTAGTACGATCAATTACATTTGCATTGGGAACTGTCGGAAGTTCTCCTAGTAGACCCCAAATAATCGATGGCACTTTACTATCGTATTGAGATTTATTTTTATGTGTTTTCAACTTCGCATTTTCTTGACTATAAGTAATGTTAAACTGTTTATTGATGCTGATAATATTGTTTTCAATATCCAAATCTCCCCGTTGAATTCCTAAGACTTCACCATGTCGAATACCGGTAAAAAATGCCAAAATGAGAAACTTTTTGAACTCACCGGGTGCAGCATGAATCATATTCATCACTTCAGCCAGTGTGAATGGCTTCATCTTTTCTTCTTTTTCTCTTTTGGGACGTGTCGCTAGTGTCACAGGGTTCCTGTCAACGCCTACTTCTTCATTTTTAATCGCTTCGTCAAAGGCAAGTGATAATGGAGCCAAGTAGGTACTAATTGTTTTTTGGCTATTTTTACGTTTACTCACCATCGAATCAATCATCTTTTCAATTTCACAGGTTTTATAGGTATTTATAGGTCTATCTCCTAGCAACTCTAAAGCTTTTTTTGCTCCAGATGCATAAGTGGCTTGCGTAGAATAGCTTTTTCCTCGATTTTTGGAATTTTCCAAAACCTTATCGAGATAATACGAGAGCTTGCGAGCTACAGCCGTAGGATCACGTCCTTCTACAAGTGCAGCGATGTATTTTGGTATGATGAACTTATTGATGTGTGCACGATTGACAGAGGTATCTGGAAGACCGGTACTTCTTACTACTGGTTTGCCATTAAACTGGTAACTGGTATATAGCCGATTACTACCCGGCTTTTTAACGATTGTAACATTGTAATTCATGATGCGATTCCTTTGTTTTTGTCGAATTCTTCGAGCCAAAGGTTGTCGCGGTGCCAGAGAATTTTACCATTTTTTCTTATATAGTGAAACCCTTCAATATATTTACCCTCATCAAGCCGTTTGCGTAAAGTAGACTCTGATTTAAGCCCTAGTAATTTTGCAGCACGCGCACTACTTAGAACAAATGGATTGATTTGACGCTGCAACTCTTTATTGACTGTTTCTATTAGCATTTTGAAATGCGGCTCTAGGGTCTTGGTGATCTCAATAATGTCTTCGGGCTCAAGTTTCATATTATTCCTTTATGAATTTTGTTCTACTCTATAATATGTGATTTTCTTTTTTTGCGGAGCAAAATATTCTCAAATTAATCAAATTTTCTTTTCTATCTTCTGATTAGTACAAAAGAATGCTTTTTTCTTCTTTTTTAACCGCTTGCATCTTTTTAAATTATGCTCTACAATTACTCCAATCGCGACCAAGAACGTTCTTGAAAAGTTTCCTGAACAACAAGATGAGTTAGCTATTCATTTTGTTTTCACCCTGTATAAAATCCTGACCAGATTTTTACTATTGTCGAATCATTTAAAAAAGGCCCAATCAGAGGAGGACCTTTTCATGTCCGGATTTCTGCTCTGAACAGAAATTCTTCATACAACAGCTTAGCGTGATGCTACTGCCCCTGAACAGGAGGAACCTATGAAACCATTTCACTACACCAACATCGATATTTTTATCGATAAAAAAATAAAGAAATCAAAGGTTAGTTTTTATCTCTCAAACAATAGAGGAGATCTGATATGAATTTTTTAATCTATACCAGCAGTATCGAACTGTGGACACTGAGTATTTTAATACTGATCGGTGTGGGATTCATATTGTTGGGTAAAACACCGGCTATGCCTTTTTTTGGAATGATCGTCTTGGGAGGAATTGTTTTTATCCTCTATGGAAATCACTGCACTTATGCTGCTAAAGAGTATGTCTTGAAACGCTTTAATGAGGGTGCCGCACTCGAATGCGGATTATGGAGAGGCGAAAGTGTTTTAGTCGATCCCAACAATGGGTGGAGATGGGAAAAACAGATTGGGTTTGTAAAAAACGATCAGATCCGTAATAATCTAAATCTTTGCCATGTTATCAAAGAGAGTGCCCATGAGCCCTCATCGTTTGCCTATTGGCTTGTTTATATCGTTGGGACAATAACGCTTCTGCTCTTTAGAGAAACAACTCTTCCATGGCGTGAATCATTTGATAGAAATATTGAACGCAAGCTGGATAAGGATAAACCCAATGTACAAGAAAGAAAGAAATAAGGAGTAAGCCATGAAAAAGTATCAATCCAACACGGATACACAGGAGTTGAAACGGCTGCAATCGCTGTGGGGATACCACGGCTCTCGTATCAACGAGTGCTTGTAAAAAAGAAGAGATCATGATAATACTTACACTTCTTGGACTGATTACAACCGGTGCGGTACTTTATTGGTTTATCAACTGGTTTAACAGCTACACCTACTATACCTGTGAGGGGTATCAGTTCTTTACCTTTCGATATTCCGTTGCAATCATCTTTGCATACGCAATGATCGTTATCGGATACGGTACCTATAAAGCCTCATTGCTCCATCACGGCGATTTGCTCAACGGTCAACTCATGATAGGGATAGGAGGAGTAATCCTTTTTTTAATCATACTTAGGAATTTTGAAAAGGTCCCGCGAAAGATGGCCATTATAGGCACACTGACCCAGCTCATTCTCTATGTCCCTATCGCTGTTTGTGCGCTCATCATTTTATTTGCCATGGCGGCCTATTTCTCCGAGACCAAACCGGTCTATAGAATCAACGGCAGAGACTAGAGATGAAACGCACACTACTGGCGGGTGCATTGTTTATCCCGCCTATCGTACTAGGTATCCACTCTCATAATATGCATGATTGGATAGGGACACTGCTGATATTCGCCCTCAGTTTTGCAGGTGCACAGATCATCTTTCATCCCGATGATCCATTAACCAAGAAAATACTGGAGTGGTTTTAAGCCTGTATGTAGCAGCCGCTTTCTCAGTAGAGATAAGTACCAAAAAAGGAGATTATAACCATGGGAGTATCGACACATGATCTATGATGCTTATTACCTCCCATCAAACCTTGCATGCGGAAAGATTGAATTTTCAATAGAGCTTGAGTGGGAACGCGAGGATACGAAAGAGGGATTTGAGAAACTTACCCGGGTATTTATGCAGCAGGTGAACACATTTGGGAAAACGATTCCGCTTCCCCAGCCAATAATACAAAAACTTTGTACTGATGAACACATCGATACTCTTTTGCAGGATACCGAGTTTATACCGGAACTGACCTATTTCTTGAAACTCGATTCGAAGGATATCTTTATTTCAAAATACAATGCCGATACATATAAACTTCAGGGGTCGAATGGGATCCGATGTCTGTTTGAGACGATGAGCGGAGAGCTGATTGATGTGGTGAAGACAAACGAGATTTTGGGAGTATTTGAGAAGATGTGGGAGTAAAAGTAAAGTTGATAATTCGGCTAATGTAAAGCAAGTTTTCTACGTCATCCTCCATTAAAAGCCATATTTTCTAAAAACCTCTCCGCAAAATCAGCTTTTCACATATTATAGGGTAGAACAAAAAAAGGGAGGAAACAAATATGGCAACACTGGATAAAGGTACACTGTTTTGGATGAGGATTTCATTGGCAATTGACGTGATGAATTTTATTAGAGAAACTAAAATTGCAGCCATTAAAAAAGAAAATTCTTTTTTAAATGTCAAATTTAAAACGCATTATGCACAAATGATATGGGAGATAATGAGAAAGTACCCTAAGCACAAAACGTTGGCACTGACCGCATTACATGATACAGAAGAATACGAATTCGACAAAAAATCTTCTGTCAATGAATCGGATAAGGATGATATTACTGATGCAGAGTATAAAAAATACGAAAAAGTAAACCACTTACTCCATCTTTATCACATCGTTTTTTATGCATCCCAATTTGAAATCGATAATAAACTCATTCCTGACTTACTTATATTGACACTGTTATATAGCTTCGGCAAAAACGATACGATCAAGGATAAATATGGATCAAATGAATTTAATCTTGACTTGCAGGTCAGCGCCATCTATGCAATAAGCATTATGAGATCGTCCGACGAATATGTTGAAAAAGCGATTAAAACAATAGAGAGAATAATTTTAAATTATAATATTTATTCTAAAAAAGACGACAACATATGTAAGCTCATCGCCATAGCAGAAAAGAAAGCTAGGGCGCTTGAATCGCAAATGTTTTTATAGGTTTTGAGCTATCAAAATTTGAGCTATATGCAGTGAAAGAAACAAATTCATAACTCTGCCAGAATAGAATCCATACAACCCTTTAGGGTCAAAGACATGCTTTAGCAATTACTCACATCTTGCCGTACACCAACCTTTTTGGAGCACGCGTATGAAAATCTCAACATGCTTGAGGGTTCCAAAAATTACTTATTTTTGATCTTTTGTTTCTTTTTAGACGCCAGTTTTACAGATTTTGAAGTAGTTAAATTTGTGTCACTGGAGAGAGATGTAGATACAACCGTATCATCTTTATACTCTTTACCCATAATCAGCATATTTAGCGATTTATATAAAACTGGCTCTTTTTGATAAGCAAGTAAGGAATCCTTCATTACCTTACTGTCATTAGCCCAGTTTAGCATATGCCGATACAGCATTTTCATTGGGTAGACAAAAGCGCCTCCAGCAATAGGTGAGTATTTTTCGTGCTGGGCCGTCCCGGTATATGTGCTGTAGAAGGAAACACTCTCTTTGTCCCTACCCTCTAATATTATGTGGTATCGGACAAGATCAATTTCCTTGCCCAGTTCGATTACAAGATCACTGTCTGCCGCTTTACCACTAGAAAATTTGTCAAGAATGCTTACGGCTGCACCAATACCCATTAATGCCAAGCCCACATTATCGTGGCCGCCTAATGCAATATTAGTCGAAGATCCTGCTCTCATAAGATCGTTGTCAATGGTAGCTTGAGCACTTGGTCTTTGAATTTCACTGGGGATTCCTGCAGCCTTATTGATACCACTAAGAGAAATACCATAAGGCATCTTACTTGCAAGATATTTATTTAGCTCCCAATTTGTTAAGCATGTATCAACCCCGACAGTCATAATGATGTCGGGATTCTGGCTTGCGCTAACAATTTCTGCACCATTTTGCTTTAGCGCCTTCGTCAAAAAATCTTCATAAAAGCAGCTTTCATGCTTATTGATTATGTAGCCTATGCGTTTGTCGCCAAAGAACCTGTTCTCTGGAAATGAAGCAAGTTTAGTTGTAATTTTTGGATTCTGATCTGCAAAGCGTTCGCCGATATAATCCGTCAGAAGATTCCGTTCATCCATTGCTTCCTTAAGACTATCTGTTTTGACAAGAACCTTGATTAGACCTGCATGCTCGCCTTCTTGTGTTATTTCGGAAGAGAGGATATCCCCTGATACAACGAATTGCTTTGATATTTCGAATACTTGATCATAGTAATCTTTTGGTGATTTGCCATCTTCATACTTAATTGCGATTTTCTTTCCACTAAAAATTGAAACTTCTTCAGATGCGGATATCAAAGTGGCAAGTAATAGAAATATTGTCCCCATGGTGACTTTGTTAATCATATATGCAATTCCTTTATTGATTGATTTCAGGTGTATATTGTACGGAAACTAATGAAATGCTTTTGGTGTTTTGATCATCTATTGCAATCAAGATCAGGTATCGATCTGCAAGAGCTTATAAATAAAAATCGGCGATAAATACAAAAACAATGCTCTTCGACTTTGATTATTGAATGGGCGTTCTTATAGATTATTTATACTACAACCACTTATTTTTTAGATGTCTAAAGTATACCTTATTTAATTAAGCAGTATGCTGTTTTTTTTCATTTCGCTCAAGGCAAGGGTTCACTTTACATTGAATCATGCATTTACATTTTCCGATGACAAAATTATTTCTCAAAAGAATTACCCCCTCGCCTGATAGTATTCTGTCATACTCCCTCGATGGTGGTTAATCTCTTCTGTCGTCTCTTTTTTCGCTTCTCTGTCACTCATACCTTTGGTTCTCAAATTCGAATAATTATCAATTGAGAAAGTAACCCGCAGATCGTGAGCTCTATTTTTTTCGATTACTTTTTCTATGTCTCGATAGTATTTCCCTTTCGAAATAATCTCTGTCGATCTCTCTATTTTTTCCTTTAGCTCATTCGAAATTTCTTTCACCCGGTACGGTTGCCCTCCTTTTCCTTTTACAAGCTCGATAGTATTCTCTTTCAAATATTTCTCGCTATGGTTTACGATCTCTCTTGCTTCACTTGCGCGAAATCCATGCATATATTGGAGTTCTGCTATTGCGCTCGATCTCGTGTTAATTGTTGAGATGATTTCTTTTGCTCGATCTTCTGCAATATAGCGCCCTTTCTCAAAATTTTTGTGATCAGTTCGCCCGAGTTCATTTTTGAGTTCAGCAAAAAATTTAGCTCGATCACTACCGGCAACGGGGATAGTAATGTTTTTCGATGCCAGGCCTTTTACTAGAGCTGAGAAATTGCTCACGTATCCCTCAGTAGAAGAGGATTTTAACCCATCCGTGCGCGCTCTTAAAAATTCGGTTACGTTTTCTCGTGTCATTAGTTGATTTAATTTGCCCTCTAAGCCTTTTTCTGTCGTATAGCGTGAAAAGTCCTTAAGAACCATTGTTCGTTTCTCTACGACAGCGTGAGAGTGATTGAGAGCATCGTTCCGTGCTTCGCCCGTTCTTCCCTCTCCTCTGGCTTCGAGCCGATACAGCGCATCGTAAATTTGACGATCGTGATCACTCCCTTTCAAATTAGCCATTTTTGAGCCCTATGTATTTTTCGATTGTTGACCGAGATGGGATTTTTACTTTGGAGTTCGGATACTTCTTCTTTAAAGCGGTTTCAATTGCTTGCGCTCGCTTCCCCGCTTTAGAAAGTTCGTCAATGTCCGAACCATAGCGTTTTAGCATTAATTTTCCTTCGTCCGAGAACTCAAAAAGCCGCTGATCTGTAAAACTTGCTTTTTTCTGATCTATCTCGATCGTTTCAAGAAAACGTCGGATCGAATCAGGTGAAGCATTCGGATTTTTGCGTATAAATCCGTGAATTCGTCCTGCAACTTGCCATAAATCGTAAAGAGCCATATTCTTACCTCCATAAAATGATTTTAAACGCTCCTAAGAGCGTTTAAAACGCACTAAATGCGTTTGGTAAGGCTTGACCCTACCGTGGTTGCGGGGCTTCAAAACACCACTCGCGCGCCCCGTGGACGCTTATGAAGGAGAACTGGAATGTGTGGCTTAGAAATGCGATTTTAAAAAATCGACGAAAATAATGCAAGTAAGGCCATTTTCCTTTCATAAAGTTGGTGTTTTGTGTTGCTGTAGTGCGAAAAATAGGTACTGCTAAATGTGGTTTTTTCGCTGTAGTGTGTAGTGTGATCGGCTTGCAGTTTATAGCCGATTGCCTTTTGTCGAAAGGCGGTTTTTGCCCTACTAAAAAGGCGGTTTTTGAGCCTCAAAATCCCCTCTTTGAGGGGTTTTTCGTCTCAAGGCGCTTGCGCCGTGTCTGACGCGCCCTGACGGGCTCTACAGACACGGCCAAGCCGTTAAATGCGCCCCCGATCGCTCAGCGATCACCCCGTAGGGGTTAAGTGTAGAGAAGCAAAGTATCTTGTTAATTATCGTCCGCTAAAGGAACAAAGAGAGAATTATCCCCGTTTAGGGAATTCTATATTCCCTTAGCGGAGGATAATTACGTGCTTGCTGGTTCTGTAACTTTGCTTTTTAAAAAAGCGGTGCGTTACTGCATAGTGCACATTGTAGTACCGTTCTTGACTGTAACATCAGCAAAGAGAGCGTTAATCGGATCGGATTTATTCCGTAGCTCGCTCCACACTATCCTCTCTTTTTGTTTAGCTTTGCAGAACTATACCTTGCCTTTGGCGTGCCTAAGCAAGGGGGGAAAGTGTTTTTTTTTCTTTCGAAATTAAAGAGACTGCAAAAATTCTACAGAAAATAAAAAATAAAAGCAATACCCTCTAAACGCTCTTCAATCAATTTGAAGGGCATCTTTTCGGCTTCTATGTTAGAATTGTGCATATCGGAAAAAGGAGTATCATTATGGGTATCTATATCATTTATGCCATGATTGGCGTTATTGCCGCAGCTTTGTTTATGATTATTGGTGGAGCCATCACCGGTTTTGTCACCGGAAAGAGAGCTTCGTAAATCGGCCCCTTTGTTTTGCATCTTAGGACACAAACTTCCAAGTCCTCCTTGCAATTGGCTTTAACTCCCCATTTGCTCTCGTCCTTTTGCCATCATTACTTCTAACACCCCCCCCATTCTTGAAAATTAATCAAGTTGGTCTTATGAGAGAATTAGTTTTAAGATAGATTTTTTAGAATCATTCTAGTCCAAAATTAAAATCTCTAATATATCTTCAGGCTTTATTGAGTAACGTGTTCTGCAATTTCTCCACAGACCTTTTGTTAGCTTATCATGAACAATACTCATGTCTTTAGGATCAATGCCCTTCGATGAATAAAGTTCACTATAATCATCTGCTTCGACAGACATCAATGCTACTTTTACGGTTAATTCAACTAGCTTTCCACCATGAAGTTCAACAGCATTTTTAGAGAATACCCAATCTTGGTTACCAGTTAAATATATATAGTGTTTGTCTTCATCTGATGACTGCGAATCAAAGTTTGATGACTGAATATTACTTTGGGATGGAGGTAACAAACCATCTTTTTGAATGCTATCTAATAATGACGAAGAGGTATAATGACGTAAAATACAATACTCATATCTTATGAATTCTTCAAAAGGAATGTGATCTAATACCATCAATCCTCTACCTCTTAAATCTATACATTTTTCCATCTACTTCTCCTCTTATGACGCTCTCAAGCCGCCAAAACTATCAAACACATGCTGATACACCATCTCAACCGAACGTGGCCATAACTCTTCATCGTATTTTTGAGGTAACCGATCCAATACTTCTTCGATCGTCAACCGCACTTTAGCTTTAGTTTGCTGCTTCTTACGCCAGTCAATAACCAAAAGCAGTTTCAATGTCTCTAACAGCTCATGCGCCACTTTTTTAACCTCTATACGCTCTTTTTCAGTCAGTTCAACACCCGATGCAATCAAATCAAAAATTGCCAACTCTTCTTCGCTCAATTCTTCTCGCGTGGCACGTCTCTCTTCGGGATTGAGTTCTTCTTTGATGAAGCGTTTTAGTTCTTCAAAAAAGACTTCGGCATTAGCCGCTCCGAGGTTATACCGCTCTACCAACTCTTGGAACTTTTCTTTGAGATCCAAACGTGAACTGTTTTGCTCGATCATAACGTTCAGTTTTCGCTCAATAATATTCTTAAGTCGTTCCGCTTCGGATCGTGTCGGTGAAGCCATCTGTTCTAACATCTTCATTAGTGCTTCAAAATCGATCTGAGAAATATTGACCGGAGACGGCAGGTGTGATTTAATCTCTACGGTTTCGATTGCATCGTCCAATAGCAAGTTAACTCTATCTCGTAGAACCTGCAATACCTCTTCATCATCAATGTCTTCACCAGCCTTCAACCTCATTTGCTGATAGATGACATTAATCGCTACACGCTCCGCTATAAACGCTTCTGCGCGTACATCCGGTAAGATTCCTTTGAAGATACGATTGATTTGACGCAGATAGGATGTAAATGTTTCTTTATTCGACGGCTCTTGCATCATTTCACTGGCAGCATCGAGCAATCGAAGCTTTTCAAGTTGTGTTGCATTGATAATAGCCTGCAACGAAACACCATGATCGCCTAAAAAGTTTTTAGCTTCGGACATCGCAACCATTAGCGCTTCATACAAACGTTCTTTATCAATAGCCGGAAGATCAATTTTTGATCCATCTAGTGTCGCTCCATACAACCCCAGAGCTTCTCTTAGTGCTCCAAATATACTAATGTAATCGACAACCTGACCATTAGGCTTACCGGGGAAAAGTCGATTAGCTCGTGCTATCGCCTGCATTAGGGTATGACTTTTAAGAGGTTTATCGAGGTAGAGTGTCGAAACAGCAGGGGCATCAAATCCAGTCAGCCACATAGCGCATACAAACACAATACGCAGTCGATCATCGGGATCTTTGAATTTCTCATCAAGCTTTTCATGTTCCATCCGGTATCGGTGCGGTGCTATTTCTACGCCACGTGAACGCAGTCGATCTTCTTCACCTGCACCACCCGACACGACAACTGCCATATCCGTTTGACGCATATACTCGATGTCATTTTGCAGCTTAGATAATACACTGCCTCTTGCCGTTTTTGATTCGGCTTCGAGCTGCTCTATTTTTGCTTTCCACGCTATCTGTACCAAATCATACATCTTGATCGCAGTGGGTTTATCGATAGAGACCATCATCGCTTTGCCCATATATTCTCGCCCCATGAAATGCTCTACGATATCATGTGCAATCGTCTCTAAGCGCTCTTTGCGAGTGATGATATGATAGGCACTGGCAAATTCTCTCTCCATCTTCGACTCTTGTTCATCACTCAGATCAGCCTCATCGAGTAGTTCGAGAATCGCATCTCCCAAATCATCGCGCTTCAATCCTACTTCGGGAACACGGTTTTCATAATAGAGCGGTAACGTCGCACCATCTTCAACTGCATCGGAGAAATTGTATACGCTCACATAATCACCAAATACCTCTTTGGTTCTCTCTTCACCAGAAAGCAGTGGTGTTCCCGTAAACGCGATAAAAGATGCTTTAGGCAATGCGGAACGCATATTCATTGCCATGGATGAATACTGACTTCTATGGGCTTCATCGGTAATGACAATAACATCATCACGCTCTGATAACAGAGGGTAGATCTCACCAAGAGGTGCACGGAATTTTTGAATGAGGGTAAAGACAAATCGGTGATCTTCGCTGAGTAGACGTCGCAAATCATCCCCTGAATCTGCTTGGCACTCTTCTGCCAATACACCTGCACTGTGAAACCCTTTGTATATCTGATCATCCAAATCACTGCGGTCAGTCACGATAACAAACGTCCAGTTACCCGGAATCTTACGAAAGATTTTCTGAGCAAAAAATGTCATCGAAAAGCTTTTTCCACTCCCCTGTGTGTGCCAGAACACCCCGAGTTTTCCTTCGATTTCCTTGATATGTCCGATACCTTTTAATGATTGGTTGACACCGAGGAACTGATGATATTTTGCGACGATCTTTACGGTCTCTTTTTTCGTGATATAGAGGGTGAAATTTTCGATCAAATCAAGCAAGCGGTTTTTCTCGCAGGTTCCACGTAGTATCACTTCCAAACTTACTCGTCTCGGCTCATCTTCACGTTCAACTTTTTTCCATTCGCTGAAATGTTCCCAGCTGCTCGAAATCGTCCCTATCTTAGAAGCAATACCGTTTGAGAGGATAATGAGCTGGTTGTACCAAAAAAGCTGAGGGATAGATGATTTATAATCTTTTAGATTTTCGTTATAGGCTTTAGAGAGTTTGGCATGTGATGATTTGAGTTCTATAAATACAAGTGGAAGTCCGTTCACAAATCCGATCAGATCCGCCCGTTTAGGTTGCGTTTCCCCCATAATCCAAAACTGTGAACACAGCAGAAAATCATTCTCTTCCGGCTGTTCCCAGTCGATCACACGAAGGGTCACATCTTCGCTTTCTCCCTCATCATTATGGACGCTCAGCTTCAAACCGTCTTTGATTATTTTATAAACCTCTTGATTCGCTGCTATCGGGCTCATCGCGGAACGATCCCGCATAATCATATCAGCAGCTTCAGAGAGGGAAATTTTAGAAATAGAGGGATTCAATTTTTCGAGAGCATGGAGAAGTCGCGGTCGCAGCACTACTTCACTACGATTAAAACGTCCCAATGTTCCGTTTTCACCGAAATCTTCTTTGTAGACATTTAGATTTTGCCATTGCATCTCTTGAAAGATACTTAGTGCGCTTTGTTCAACGATTGAATCTTCGGTGTAGCTCATGTTTCATTCCCTAATTCAATTTCCAACTGATTCAGATGAGCTTTGGCGACTTCCCATGGCAATCGCCTTTTCTTCTCACGCATACTAACAAATAACTCTCGTCCTTCTTCGATAGTGATCAAACGGTGACGAATCATATGCTCAACAATCCAAATTGTTCCAAACAATACCACAGCTTCACTCTCTGCCGCTTGTCTTAAAGCTCCATCACCGGTTAAAAGTGGGCATGAACACTCTTTAGCCAAAGCAAGAGCAAAGAGATCATTTGTACCCGGTTGGGTATATTTTGCCGATAGTTCAAATGCATAAGCCATTGCTTCACTGCTTAAACTTCGAATTTCTAATCCATAACTCAGTAATTCGTTATGATGAATCTTGAGTTCTTCTTCGTATAAAATATCAGGGACAGCAAACGTATAGGGCAATTGGAACATTGTCCCTATATGCCCTACAACGATTAAATCGATTAGAATATTGCTGTCACTGATTAGAAGCTGCATGTTTAGGCACTCATCATGCGCATATGATAAAAATCAATTACACTCATTCCCATGAGCTGTGCCCCTTTGGACTCACCGATAAAATCCTCAGCCAAAGCATGAAAAACCAGTTGCTCGAATACATGAGGTTTTTCCGATGGATAAGGTTCCCCAGGTTCTTCTTTGAGCCATTTTTTGTGCTTAAACATTTCCCACAACGTAGAGTATGTTTTTTTCTCAATAATTCCAGTCTGATAAGCTCGGATAACAGCGCCCATCATACTGATACCAAATTCGTGCTTGAGTAAACTCAATTCTCGAATTTCTAAAAAATTGCGTCGTTCACCAAGTTCATGTTGGATCGCATGTGTCGGCAATAAAAAAGCACCTGCAAAACGGTTTGCTGCTTTCTCTTCATCGATCTCTTTAGGTAATTTCCCTTTCAACACTAAATGACCTAACTCATGTGCCAATGTAAAACGCTGTCGATCACCCGGCCAATCAGCGCTGATGACAATAATAGGCTTATCTTCAATTTTTGTAGCCAAGCCATCAAATTTACTGTCAATACTATCATCGATAGAAAAAACGCGGATTCCATGAGCTTCTAACACGTCGATCAAATCCAGAATCGGTGCCGATCCCAACTCCCAATCCGCACGTAACCTATCGACAAATCCGTCGATATCTTCTAAACACATAACACTTGTCGGTAATTCAGAAGAAAGTATAAATTCTGGCAAAGGTGGATTAGGAAATACCGATTCAAGTTCAAACCGTTTTTCGATCTGGTCTAATATCTTCGCATTAATCAAATCCAGCGATTTTTTTGGTATCTCCCGTTTTCGGTACTCGACAGTATCAAGATTTAAACTTACAGATTGTTGGCGAAAGAAATATTCCACTTTAACATTTAAAGCCGTAGATAATTTTAATAACATTGATGAATCAGGGACAAGTTGATTCTTTTCAAACTTCGAGATAGCGGTTTGACTAACACCCACTTTTTCACCCAGTGCGCGTAGTGATAATCCAGCTGCTTTACGTGCCCGCTCTAGTCGTTCTCCAAACATCGTCACTCCTTCGATGGTTTACAGATTAACTGTTCTTTATATAGATTGTAAAGTAAATTTGCTTCATAAAGGCTGAACAGGTTGACATTTATGTTTAAATTAAGTATAGTTGTAAACATAATTCACAAAAGGAGTACAAAATGTTGAATTTAGATATGACAAAACTTCTCAAAAATATAATTGTTCCTCTCGTAGAAAGCTATTGGCTTGCACTATTACTGATACTTATTGTAGGAATCTTTTTATATTTATATAGATACGATTTAGCTGATACCTACCGCGAACGTAAAAACAATACGAAAATAGCACTTAATATGATAGCAATACCTGCTTTGCTCTTTATCAGCTATCTGTTTTTGACCGAGTCATATTGGATACTTTCATTCTTAATTGCGAGTATTGTTTACTACAGCTTAGAGCATCTTGGATTGTTACCAACATTTATTTCATTGCGTAAGGAGTATTACTAATGGAGAAATTCAAAATACTTGCCCTCGATGGTGGTGGGGTCAGAGGATATTTAACAGCGATTTTTCTCAAAAAAATTGAAGAACATATCGATCATAAAACTGGGGAGAAGATACCTTTAGGACTTCGTTTTGATTTAATTGCAGGTACATCAACAGGTGGAATTATCGCAGGTCTATTGTCAATCGGAAAGAGTGCATCAGAAATTTTAGAAATGTATGAAGCCGATATCCCACTTATTTTTGGACCGCTTATGCGCAAGAATCCAGTTAGCTCTACATGGGCACCTAAATACTCATCCACTAGCTTATCACAAAAAGCAGAAGAATATTTTACTGATTCATCAATAACTCCCTATACATTTGCCGATGTCAAAACAGATCTATTAATTACATCTGTCGATTTAACAACTGCCAAACCGCGATTTCATAAATCTGACTACATGTCACGGAATCGTTCTCGTATAGATGAAAAATTATCAGATGCGATTTTAGGTTCAACAGCTGCTCCAACATACTTTCAAGCTGCAAAATCAAAATATGCAGAGGCTTTAATCGATGGTGGTATAGCTGCCAATAATCCATCACTGATAGCTCTAATTGATGCGTTGCAATTTGAACGATCAAGTAAACGAGGAATTCCTAAACCAAATTCTATTTCTGAAACATTATTGCTTTCAATCGGCACAGGACAAATTGGAGAAGTGCCATACGATGTAGATAAACTTAAAAATGGGGGCAAGTTGCAATGGGCAAAACCAATAAGTGATATTTTGATGGAATCACAATCACAACTTGCAGCTTATCAAACAAATTTTTTATATCAACTACACAATGCGTCATATTTACGCATCAACCCTCAGTTAATGACTAAAATACAACTCGATGATGCGACAAGCTTCAATCGTTTAAAAAGTATCGCTGATTTAGATCAAGCGCAATTCAACTTTATAAATCAAAACTTCTAAAAGGATTACCATGACATTTGATAAACAGTTCAAAGATTACCATGAGAATATAAAATTGACGACTTCTAAAAAGAATAGTCTTCGCTCAAATAAAGACGCTTTACGAAATAAAATCAAAAAAGCCTTTACTGACAACAATAGAACCCCGACTCCAAAATTTTTCATTCAGGGTTCTTTTTCCATGTATACGACGATCAATCCATTAACTAAGCAATACGATATTGATGATGGCTTGTATCTACAGCATCTCGATACATCAAAACCAGTATCTGAATGGCCATCACCTGTTACGGTACATCGCTGGGTAGTCGATGCCATAGATGGACATACAGGCACACCTCCAGTTGATAAATCACAATGTGTACGGGCAATTTATGCCAATGAAGAAAAACATGTAGATATTCCAATCTATGCTGAAAAAGATGGGACATATTATTTGGCAGTTAAAAATGTTGGTTGGATTGAAAGTGACCCCAAAGCAATAAAAGAATGGTTTAACAAAGCCACTACTGCAAAAGGTGAACAATTACGACGTATTGTACGCTGCTTAAAGGGATGGAAAGATTTTAGAGAAGATGAAAACTCATCTGTTACACTCTATGGTGGATTTCAGCTCACAGTTTTAGCTGAAAAACACTTTCAATCTGACAATAGCGATGAAGTTGCATTCTTTAAAACGGTAGAGAGTATTTATAACAATCTGAGTACCTATCGATATTCTTTATCACACCCAGTTAAACTTGGTACAGACATAACAGTTCACTATTCCGATACACGAAAATCGAAGTTTCAAGAGGAATTTACATCTTTATATAACAAATCAAAAGCTGCGCATGATGAAATAGACTGTGTTGAAAAATCCAAAAAATGGCAGAAGGTTTTCGGATCACGCTTTCCTACGACAAGCTATAAAGACTGCATGGATGAAGAGAGCGAACGTTCGTTAGCAACCATAACATCTACAGCCAGTCGACCTTGGCTAGGGAAATAAATAGATGTGGTGGAAAACCAATCCTTCCTTTTTCACGGAGGAGCAGGAACGTCTTGCTATAAATTATCCATCACTTGATTGTCTTATTGAAAACAACACTGTTTACATGCGTGGAAAACTTCAAATTGCAAACATTGCGGCATTTGATATTGAGATAAAACTACCCGACGATTATCCGAATTCTCTACCGGAAGTAAAAGAACTTGGTGGAAAAATTCCTATCTCAGGTGAACGTCACATCAATTATGATGGGACATGCTGTCTCACGGTCCCTGTAAAAATGCATCAAGCTTTGGGAAAAGATTATTCGATTACAGACTTTATCGAAAAATTTGTCATGCCATTCTTTGCGAATCAGGTTTACTATGAGATACATGGTGTATGGGCGAATGGAGATTATAGTCACGGAGATCTAGGAATACTCGAATGCTACAAAGATATCTTGAAACTATCAAATTTGCAACAAATAACTGAATTGATGAAAATAGCCCTGCAAATCTTCCCAAAAACTACTAAAACATGCCCCTGTCGAAGTGGAAAAAAGCTTCGAGACTGCCATCTTCCCGAATTAATCAATTTAAAAGCAACAATTCCCACTAATCTTCTTAAAAAAAATTACAAAACTTTCATGAGCTATATCAGATAACAGGAATCTTCCCCGAAATCAGCTTCGGCAAAAGCATATCACGTTGAGTTTTTAGATTTAAATTCTTAAATCCAAGAACATTTATTTGGTCAAAAAAGCTTTGAATCGGTTGTATAAATTTTTTCAGTATTGCTTCCGGAGGTATCAACACTGTTTCTTGTTCTAAAAAAACTTGAAATTTAAAATTTGTAATTCCTGTTGATTGCACTTGATATTTATCTATTTGTCCATTATCGTAAATTTCTTTCAGATGAAGGTAAAAATATTCTGCTGGAACAATATTATTCCCTCTAATCAGTTTACAAAAACTGGCACACATCACATCTTCATGCAAATTATTTAACAATTTTTTTGAGACGAGTAGTGCTCGTCCTACAGGCTGTCCTTTACTTCCTCCTGACACTTCAAATACTATGTCTCCAATCTCAAGTTTTCTACTCTTTAAATTAGACACGCTATGAAATCGATAAGGAATGACTGAAGAATTCCCATGTGTTACATGATTTATATCAGTTCCTCTAATTACATAGGCTGGTTGGCTGTGTTTTTCATCTGGTTTTTCTTGCCCCCATCCTCCACCGATATGAAAATCAACCAATTGATCAACTTTCAATATACTCCAACCTTCTGGTATCTGCCCCAACTCCGAATCGACCATTTTGACCTCTTCGTGACCGGGAAATCGAAATTTAACAAACCATTCACGATAAAGGCTTCGCGCCATCTCTTCAAGGATCACAATGCGGCGGTTGTTATTTTCGATCAGGTCATCGTAAGCGGAAAGGATAGAAGCAATCTTGTGTTGCACCTCAATGTGTGGAAGTTTAATTTTTAAATTTTCTGCATCGCCTACACGCATATGCTCAACCGTAGAGCCAGAGCCCGAAGCTCTTATTTGTCCTTGCATAAAAGACTCTTGCAAGGCGTACAATAAAAAATGATTATTTAATTTTTCTGGATTCGCTCTGTACTGCATAAGGCGCTGACCCAAAAAGATTTTTTCATTACTTTTGAGCATACCTACTTCCCCAAGAGGGGCTTCACGGGTTAAAATAACATCTCCATACTGTGGAACCACGCGTCGAGTCCATTTTTCATATACTTCTTGAGTCACATAACGTGCACCTTCAAGATTTACCGTACCGTTTTTAACATTTGTAGTTCGAATCATTCTATACGGTGTGATGTAATCAACAACAGGTGCAGTTTTATTGACACAGTCTACCACTGACTCGCAAACTTCTTTAACTACAACCTCAGGCCATTGTGAACTCATCCCAAAATCTCCGCCACATTCTCTGCAATGCTTCGTTCCAATTCATGCGCTTCGGCATTAAGCACTTCGAGCTCTTCTTGCAACGTTTCGAGTCGGATAGCAAATTCCTCTTCGTCGTCTTCTACCCCTGCGGCAACACCGACATAGCGCCCCGGATTGAGGCTGTAGCCCTGCAAGGCGATTTCATCAATAGTGACAGCCTTACACAATCCAGCGATATCTTGATACACACCCTCTTCGAAAAACTTCTCTATCGTGTATTCACCATCGTTGCGTCCGTCCTCATGGTGAGTTTTATAGGTGTCATCAGTCGCTTCACCCCGATAAAGTCGGACGATATCAGCGATAAAATTCAGCTGTTCAGAGCTGTAATCACGCACCGATCGAGTGACCTGCTTGAAGATATGGCGTGCATCGATAAATAGGACTTTGTCTTTTCTTGATTGCGGTTTGCCCTTGTCCAAAAACCAGAGGGTACACGGTAGCGTCACGGTATAAAAGAAGTTCGAGCTTACCGCAACCATCACATCCACTCCGCCACTTTCAATAAGCTGACGGCGGATCTCCATTTCGCTTCCTCTGGCATCTGCCGCTGAGTTCGCCATGACGAATCCGGCACGGCCGGTGTCATTCAAACTCGCATAAAAGAGCTGTATCCACAGATAATTGCCGTTGTCAGTGTTGGGCATCCCGAAGGGGAAACGGGCTTTGTCATCCGCTATTCGCTCTTTTTGGATATTGTTGACGTTGAAAGGTGGATTTGCCATGACAAAATCAAACTGTCCGGCACATTGGTGAATATCCTCATAGTACGAGTTCCCCTCACGAATATCCCCTTGCAAGCCATGAACCGCGAGATTGAGTTTCGCGATACGGACGGTGTCACCCGTCTTTTCTTGACCGAAGATCGAGAGCTCACTGCTGGCGTTTCGGTTGTGTTCGGCAACAAATGATGCACTGGAGACAAACATCCCGCCGCTTCCACAGGCAGGATCGAAAACCTTGCCGTGATAGGGTTCGATGATCTCGGTGATGAGACGTACTAAATGTGCAGGGGTAAAAAACTCTCCCCCCCCTTGCCCTTCGCTCTTGGCAAACTCGGTGAGAAAATACTCATAGATACGCCCGAATACATCCGTACCGATGTCGAAACGAATCCCCGCAAAGTTTTTCAAGAGAGTGATAAGGATGGCATTATCAAATTTGGTATAGGTTTTCGGGAGAGTATCACGGATCGCTTCATTCTCGGCTTCGAGCGCTTTCATCGCGTCATTGATCGCACGTCCGATATCAGCTCCATCAGGAAGTTTTAGGAGATTATCGAACAGTGCAACATCGGGGACATACATTGCCCCCTCAGCCTGAATTGCGGTTTTTATATCTATTCCGCGACGACGGGAAGTTTGAGCAGATTCAATCGCTTCTTTGGCTATCAGATAGCGATATTCAGCATATCGTAAAAAGATCAGTCCCAATACCGGACGAGAATATTCTGATGCAGTTAAATTGGAATTGGCGCGCAGCTCATCCGCCGCTGACCACAACCGTTTTTCGAGTGCTTCGATGTTTTTAAAACTCATTATGATTCCTGACCAAAAAAATGTTTGTTAATGTTTGATATTTTATCTTTTAAGACTTCAATCTCGTTATAAATTTCTATCTCTTCATAAAAATGTTTTAATGCACGCTCTTTTAGTTTTCGCTCTCTAAAAGGTACAACCAAATCTTTCAGTGCACTCGTTGGTATTTGTGGCACTGCCGCACCGGCAGTAATCGATGCAAGTAAATGCTGACCAACCGCTGATTTTAAATACATATACAGATAAATTGCATCATCTTTTTCATTCAATGATGACACACTAATTACCTGAAATGACTGATTGGCTAGCCAAAAGCTTTCACCGATATCTCCTACAATCGCTACTTTACCAATACTCCCTTTTACCCCTAGCAAAATATCATAGGGATGGAGCCGGTATGTTTCAGCCTTCGCTTTTTGTTCTTTGACTCGAATCACTCGTTCCGTTGAGCTCAGAAATCCACATTCAGGTATATCGCTGGTCATAACCATACGACATTCGATTCCATCATCTATTTCTTCATCTTTAATAAGCTGAGAACGTTGTAGAACAGCCAAACTACTAAGTTTTTCAGTATTGTGTGCCTCAAGGATATTGTGAATATTCTGATCATCTACCGAGACAATATAACGTGATGGATTGAGACTGTTCTGATTTCCTTTTAGCTCTTCATAACTAACCAACGCCGAAACTTCTTCAACACTTTCTCGTTTTTCCAGCAAATCTACGATCGTTTCAATGTTTGTCAAAACATTTTTCTTTCCGACTCGTTTTGTCATTTTACTGGCATCGATAAACAATACATCGCTAAATGTATGCTGATTGTTCAACACCAATATAGCCGTTGGAATGACACTTTGAATAAATAAATTCCCCGGCAATGTAATAATTGCTTCGATCTGCTTATTTGCTAGTAACTGCTCACGAATCATCCAATCCGCAGCACTTCGAAAGAGTAACCCATGTGATATTACAAAAATTGCACGCCCTGTTGTTTGTGATAATGTATGCTCAATAAGTGCAATTTCACCATTTCTGCTTGATCCATTCAACGTATCTGCAACACGATAACGATCCCATCTAATATTGGCAATTTCTTTCTCTGCTTTGATACCGCCAAAAGGAGGAATAGCTACACTAACATCAAATTGCTTCAAAGTTCGCGTTTCCAAATCAACAAATGTTGGCTCATATATTGGATTGTTGATTGCATATTCCATATTGACATGATCAAGATAGCGACTTAATTCCAAAACAACCGGATTGAGATAAATATTTTCAATAAACAACTTTTTATTTGCCTCTTTACCAAGCTCTCCAGCCAGTAAAGTACCCGATGTGAATGGGATATAGACACTTCTAGGATTATCATGATCAGCTATTTTTACCAGTAAATCAACAAGTTCTTCCGGTTGGGCGAACTCACCGAATTTACTTCCCTGACGTTCTGATAAAACATTGAAAGCTTCAGACACATTAGGAAATACTAAATTATCACGAACAAATTGAATGTATTCGTTTAACGTTTTACTATCTGCATGATATTTCCATGAATACTTTTCAATCTGTGAATGAAACACCTCGCTGTGGTTAGCTAATTCAACAAACAAGATCCCCATTTGCCCAAACTGTACTTTTCCATCAGCATATTTTTCAATACAAATTTCTTTTGGTATTGCAGCCGTATCAGAAAGATTTTTCCAAGTATGTAATAAATAGAGAAATGTTAATGAATCCATTGAATTCATTTGGCTTGGGTGCGATTCGATAAAACTTAAAATTTTGTTTATCATATTATTTCCTATGCTTTATATGTGGTGATCAATGTATCGTTATCTATAACAACGACTATGCCGCCTTTGTCCATAACTTTGAGAAGATCTTTTTTTAATTGATCCATTTCATGAAGAATAGATTGCGTGGCTTTGCGATTAAGAATAACTTTGTCTCCCTGCTCTTTTCCAAACTCCATAACGAGTTCAATCATACGTTTGGTCATGCCCCGTTGAGACATTCTCTCGCCAATATGCTTTGTTGCCTTCATCTTACACCTCTTTAGTTAAGACTTTACTAATTGATATAAAAATTGTAGCACTTCTTTCTTTTGTTGTCAATAGTTAAGACGTAACTAGTTAGCAATTCTCATTTAACTGACCAATTTTGGTTAAATTTTTCCAAATAAATTATCTATAAGCAAAGAAAAATATTCATTCAACATAGTGATAAGTTCCTACACTACAGTACTTAGCTGAAAAGCAATTCGATTTACTGCATCCTTAAAAAAATTATGGTTCGGAGCATCTACATTTTCAAAAAGAGCTTCATATTCCAATACAATATCATCGACCATGAATACACCGATATTATCGATTTTCGGTTGCAATATTGTTCCCAAAGTATCTTCAAACTGTTTTATTAAATGCTCCCGATCTCTTACCCATGCCTGCGATGATCTCCCGGCAACGTACTTGATCATCAATATATCACTGATTTGACCATAGTGCCTCTTTAATGCCATTTTGTACCTACCAACAGTTATATCAAGTAATTTAATCTTCTCTTTTTTCATTCTTAGAGCCAGTTCTCGTCTGCTTCTCAGATCATTAATTATTTCGGCAGCTTTATTCAAAACTTCTATCTCTTTCTCACTCAACGACCTTTTATGTTTCTTTATTTCCTGAAAAATATTTGTGCCAAGTCGCTTTAGTGCTGTATTTTCTTTGAAAATAAGATTTTCTGAATCAAATCTTAATACAGCATCAATATCAATGGCTTTCAAATTGTTAGCTTTCATAATTCATACCCTTTCCTTGAATATGTCCACCATATTCAGTTTTGTTCATACATGCATTAATAGAAATTTTTTGGTATGGTGCTTTTTTAGGTATACCTCTTAGAGGTAGAATGGCGGCTCGTACCTCACCATCAGAAGCTAATACCCTTATAGAGCGAATGAGACCTGCTTTTTTTTGTATGAAATTTTTAATCCATTTACCATAACGCTTGATAGTGGAGAGAGATTTTTTGGAGCAGTTGGCTATCGTCTGTAAAGTGATTTTAGACCCACTACGTTGCATGAATTTAACTGCGGCCATAATACTTCTAAGCGTATCAGCTATTTTCATTTGGGTAGTTCGTTTTGCTGCCAGACTTTGTCTATGTGAAACCTCTTGCAAAAACTCTTCTCTGGAAAGATTTTTTATCTGAGAAAATCCCATTGGTTTTTCTTTTGCTTTGGATCGAAAATTATTACGGTTTGCATGACAAAATTCATACACACTTTTAACAATCGATCTTGGTTTGATAGGGACTTCAAACTGCTGATTGATTTGATGGGCTTTATTCTCAAGCAACGCGTGGAGATTCTTGTTCTTAGCGATTGTATAACCGTAATGGCGAAGTTGATTGAAGAGTGTGATATGACGGCTTATAGAGGCTTCAGCCGCAATGACAGCTGCATTTGAGGCTGCTGATTGTCGATGATCGATGACAAAGTCATGAAATTCGGCTAAATCGTATGCAACATCATTGTAGATAACTCGATAGGACTCATCATTGAAAAAGTTTTTGGTTTGGTGATTTTGATAATTTTGATCCGCTCCAATCAAAAGTTGTATCGATTTGACAATATCGCGGTAATACCCAACTGCTTTTTTATTAGTCTTAGAAACAGGATGATTGAGCAACCAAATCAGATGGGCTTTATTATTATGCGCATTGAGCGTTTGAATGGTAGGCACAGGCAACCCAACATCATTCCATTCTGCCAACAGATCTTCATTATCAACGTCCATGATAATTGCATTGAAGTGAGTATCGGTATTGATCTGTAGCTGATCGTAATAACGTGGGTTCTTTCGAATGTATTTAACGGGAAGAACATACATGCGCCCATAGATTGTATAGGCTCTGATTTTTTTTAAATGCTCTAATATTCCATTTAGTACGGTATTTTTATGAATATTGTTTTCGCTAAACAAATTGGTTCCTTTGATAATTGATTTTCATCAAAGGACAACATGTGCTATAATTTCCCTACATGTCGTCCTGATGTCTTTTTGATTTTTGGATGATTGCTTCGCACTTTGACTTCACAGTTTGCCGACGGGGGAGTTAAAGGGCTTTCTACTAACTTTCGATTTGATTTTCTCCTTAAATATAAGATCCAGAGTGAAAAAAATAAGCCAAGTTGCACCGCGACTACTTTCTTCTTTTCAAAGGTTTGATTAACAAACTTGATAGTTTAATTCTCGTTTATAAATTGAAGTCGTATAATTCGCACCATAAATGAAGCATCCGCTTTAAATCTTCATTGCCGTACAGTACGGTGATGAACCCGAAAAGGTAAAACAACACCATGATTTCCGCAGAGATTGAGACGTTAGGCATACAAAATAGTGGAAAACTTTTCCATAACCTCAGTTACGATGAGTTGATCCGACATGAGTTGGAGAACGGTGAATGTAAGCTTGCCAGCAATGGTGCGACGATGGTCGATACCGGTATCTTTACGGGTCGCAGTCCTAAAGACAAATATTTTGTCAATCAAGATCCTTCCAACAAATATATTGCATGGGGTGATGTGAATAAAAAAATCGACAAAGCGGTTTTTGATGAACTCCTTATTGTTGCCCGTGAACAGCTCTCCGGAAAAGATCTCTATATTACCGATGTCTTCTGCGGATCAAGTGCTTCCAGCAAACGTTCCGTCCGTTTCGTTTCTGAAATCGCATGGCAGTCTCATTTTGTCAAAAATATGTTTATCCGTCCGACTGAAGCTGAGTTGGAAACCTTCAAGCCCTCGTTTACCGTACTCAACGCTTGTAAAGCCGTGAATGAAAAATGGGAAAATCATGGGCTGAATTCTGAAGTCTTTGTTCTCTTTGATATCGAAGCCAATCTCTGCATCATCGGCGGAACCTGGTACGGCGGCGAGATGAAAAAAGGTATTTTTTCAATGATGAACTACTGGCTTCCTCTCGAAGGCAAGCTCTCGATGCACTGTTCAGCGAATGTCGGTGCAGAAGGAGACACCTGTCTCTTTTTCGGTCTCAGCGGAACCGGAAAAACAACTCTCTCGACCGATCCTAAACGTGCCCTTATCGGGGATGACGAACATGGTTGGGACGATGACGGTGTCTTTAATTTCGAGGGGGGATGTTACGCTAAAGTGATCAATCTTGATCCTTCCAGCGAACCTGAAATTCATAATGCCATCCGTCGCAATGCCCTGCTCGAAAATGTCGTTTATAACGAAGACGGCATCGTTGACTATACTGACGGTTCTAAAACGGAAAACACCCGTGTCTCGTATCCGATCGAACATATTGAAAACCACCAGCCTTCACTAATGGCGGCTCATCCTAAAAACATCATCTTTCTCTCGGCTGACGCATTTGGTGTTCTCCCTCCGGTAAGCCGCCTCACAAAAGAGCAGGCGATGTATTATTTCCTCAGCGGTTACACGGCAAAAGTTGCCGGAACCGAGCGGGGTATTACCGAACCGGTGGCAACCTTCAGCTCATGTTTCGGAGAAGCGTTTCTGCCGCTTCATCCAACCGTCTACGCAAAGCTTTTGGGTGAAAAAATCGATGAGCATGGAGTCAATGTCTATCTTGTAAACACAGGATGGACAGGAGGCGGATACGGGGTCGGTAAACGGATGAGCATTAAAGATACCCGTGCTTGTATCAATGCTATCTTAGATGGCAGTATCCAAAACAGCGAGTTTGATACCACCAATACATTTGGATTCCATATCCCAAAAACACTCGGATCCATTGACCCTGTGATTCTTAACCCTCGCAACGCTTGGGCCGATCGTGACGCGTACCTTGTACAGCGCGACAATCTAGCCGCACTCTTTATCAAGAACTTTCATAAATATACGGATGGAGAGAGCGGCTTCGACTTTTCTGCCGCCGGTCCGCAATTACCGTAATCTTTTCTTCTACTTTTTTGTTCCGGCAAAAAAGTAGCAAAAAACTTCATCTCTCAAACAAATCGCCTGCGCGACTCTCTGCACTTCTGCATCGCGCGCGGCTCCGATAAGGATGTTTGATAGATGTAATCTTTATGGTTCTACGAGTGTAAACGTCCCTGCCGTAGCATTGTAGTCCCAGTAATCGTTCCCCTCGGGCTTGTTCGCAATATTGCGATCTTTTGTACTGCTTCCATTTTTGGTTGCTGGACCGTAATATTTTCCTCCGACAACCACCCAATCACCATTTTCTGTATTTTTGAGAATATAATTCAGAGGATGAGTGTTATCAGCACCCAAAGTCGTAGGATATCCGGTTGCATTGAGTGGATTTGTGGCAGTATTTTGCCCGTTTCCCCAATCAAAATCGCACGTATTTGCGATCCATTCGCCGTGAATGGCATCTAGTGCACTTTGGACTGATGAAGCGGTAGCGAGTTCGGAAGCACTTTTGGAGTTATCGGTGAGGTTCGCAAATTTAGGAATTGCCACGGCCGAGAGTATCCCGATAATGACAATGACGAAGATCAGCTCGACAAGAGTAAAACCTAAGCGAGTTGATCTAGTCATATGTATTAGAAATTGATAGTGGTATTTACGTCAGCACCGGCAACAGCAGTAGCATTGAGATCTCTTAGACATCTATCCTGGCTTACTACGTCATTAAAGCTTGCACAGTCAATAGCATAGTTAACTGTGCGTCCCCCTACATCCAATGTAATGGTAGATACAACACTGCCTGATGCAGCATCAGTATAAGTTACAACATCACCAGCTGTTTGCCATCCTCGACCTGTTACATTAACTAAATCTGCCAACGTAATTGTTGTATTCTCTTCCAAATCTATTTGGTTGACTGCAGCATTTGCCGCCCCTGATGCCGTATCGATTGTCGTTTTGATAACGGATTTGACTTCAGCATTCTGCTTTAGATTTGCAAACTGCGGAATTGCGACTGCTGCCAATATTCCGATAATAACGATGACAAAGATCAACTCGACGAGGGTGAATGCATTACGTTTCATAGAAACTCCTGGGACTGCACAAAGTGCATAGTTAAGATGGTTGTATTATCGTCATATCTAGCTTAAGCTTTAATAATAATACTGCAATTTAAAGATAATAAAGAAAAGGGGGGCGAGGATGAGTACAAGCCAGTGGCTTGTACTAAAAAATTAACAAGAATAAGTAGATTTAAATTCGAATGCCGTAGGACGAGCTTCATCCGGCCATACTTGTGTTTCAAATTTATAATGCTGATACGTATCGATAAATTCAGGAGTCATAACCGGCTGCAAGAATGCATTGTCACGAATCAAGGCTTCTAATGAACCGCGTAATGTGTGTGGCATTTGAGGAATACCTTTTTCACGAATCTCATCAAGGCTGAGTTCGAACAAATCTTCGTCCATCGGTCCAACCGGAACTGTTTTGTTTTTGATACCGTCTAATCCAGCTAACAACATTGCAGTAAATGCAAGGTATGGACATGAAGTAGAATCCGGGAAACGCATTTCGATACGTGTCGCTTTTTCGCCTGCACCGTAAGGAACACGGCAAGAAGCTGAACGGTTTTGGCTTGAATACGTCAAAATCGAAGGAGCTTCAAATCCAGGAATCAGACGTTTGTATGAGTTGGTTGACGGGTTGGTAAATGCTGCAACCGCACGAGCGTGAGCAAAGATACCGCCGACATAGTGAAGCGCTGTTTCAGACAAGTTGCTGTAGCCGCCTTCTTTGTAGAATGTATTTTTACCGTCTTTCCAGATCGATTGGTGAACGTGCATACCGTTACCGTTGTCTCCGTAAAGAGGCTTAGGCATAAATGTTACTGTTTTACCGTTCAGGTGAGCTACCATTTTGATAACGTATTTAAGTTTTTGTACATTATCCGCTGCTTCGACCAAGGTTCCGAAAACGATACCGATCTCGCCTTGACCCTGTGCAACTTCGTGGTGACCGAGAACAACTTCAAGACCGACTTGTTCCAATGCCAACATCATCTCTGCACGCAAATCAACCATAGTGTCAATCGGAGCTACCGGGAAATAACCCCCTTTTGTACGTGGGCGGTGACCGGTGTTGTAACCGTCTTTGAAATCTTTTGCATCATTCCATGAACCTTCTTCAGTGTCCACTTCATAATATGAACAGTTGACTTCATCGCGGATTTTGACATCATCGAATACGAAGAATTCATTTTCAGGACCGAAATAAGCAACATCGCCTACGCCGGCGTTAGCAAGGTGCTCAAGCGCTTTTTTCGCGATAGCACGCGGGCATTTTTCATAGGCTTGTCCTTTGTAAATGTCATAGACATCACAAAATACGATAATGGTCGGATCAGCGGTAAAAGGATCCATAAATGCGGACTCAGCGTCCGGCTTCAACAACATATCCGAACGGTTGATCGGTTGCCAAGCATCGATAGAAGAACCGTCAAACGGGAGACCGCCTTCAAACTGACCGGCATTCACTGCACTCATACGGTAGCTAACGTGGTGCCATGTTCCTTTCATATCGGTGAAACGAAAATCGACGAACTGAACGTCATTCTCTTTACAAAAACTGAAAAACTCGTCGACACTATTTACGAATTTACCCATGCAGATCTCCTGAAAATAATAAAGTTAAAGCAGTATAGCAAAACTTGCCAAAAAGTGACGTGTTTAGAGTGATTAAAATTTAATCATTTCACGATCACGCCCTCTGTAAAGGGCACATTTGTCATAACCTACAGAGCGTGCCAGTGACTCAACCTCGGAACTGTAGAGTCCTACCTGTTCTTTGCAATGCGCATCAGAACCGAAAGTAATCGGTATCTCCAATGCAGCGATTTCTTCCATTAAAAGCGGCGAAGGATATGCCTCGGCAATCGGTTTACGATAGCCCGACACATTAATTTCAATCGACATATCGGCTTTTTTGATCGCTTTCAATGCCCCCTCGGCCAAAAGTCGGATATCTTTTGTCGGAAGGTATTTGAATACTTTAAGTAAATCCAAATGTCCGACGATATCGAACCTGCCGCTGAGCGCCATCGTTTCAACAAGCCCAAAATAACGGCGATAGACATCATCAATATTCGCTCCGGCATACCGGCCGATAAACTCCGGGTTATCAAACCCCCAGTCATCAATAAAATGGACACTTCCGATCAAATAGTCGCAGGGGCGAGTCATGACACCCTCATCCATATATCCGGGAAGAAAATCAATCTCATACCCTAATAAAACGGTAATCTCATCTCTGTACCGCTCTTGCGCTTCTTTAACCCATTCTTCATACAACGGCATTTGATCAAATGCCATTCGATACTTTGGATCATAATGCATCGGAGCATGATCGGAAAAACCGAAAAACTCTGTACCGCACGCAATGGCCGCTTCAACATATTCATTTACGGTTCCTGTTGCATGATTGCATAAAACGGTATGATTGTGGAGATCAACTTTCATCTGTTTTCCTAAGTAAAAATAATGGTTTTAATGCTATTATAGTGCAATTTTTTGTTAAGGTAATCGTAATGACGCAAGAAGAATTAGATGCATTAATGAGCGGCGATATCGATTTAGATGAAACATACGCAGAGCCTGAGTCTGCAGAAACCGAAGAAGAGCTTCCTGCAGAAGAGGCCTTTGAGGAAAATCCATCCGAAGAAATCAATCAGGATAAATACCGTGTATCAGCAATGAACAGCTGGCCGCCTCCACCACCGACGGATGATAACAAAATGGTCCACCAGCTGGATGATGTTACCAAAGAGAGCGAAGCCAAAGCCTCTGAAATTTTCGATTTGATCGAAGGTATCAGTAATGATTTAGGTCAGGGTGAAAAAGATGTCAAAAAAATCCGAACCGTTTTGGGAAGCAATATCGATCTTTTCAACACTTTAACTACAAAATTCCCGCATGTTGAAGCTTTTAAAACCCAATTGGAGCAAAATAAAGAAGCCCTGGCAAATCTCGAGGCCATTTTAGAAACCCTCCAAAATGGCGGCGATACCATTATGAATATTATGGACATTATGCAGTATCAGGATATCCATCGCCAGAAAATCGAAAGGGTTATCAATGTCATGCGCGCCCTCTCAACCTATATGAATCATCTGTTTGCCGGAAAAATCGACGATTCGAAACGTGTTGCCTCGGCAGTTCATATTCACGGAGACACCAGTACCGATGATATTGTCAGCAGTGATGATATTGAAGCATTACTTGCTTCCTTCGGACAAAAATAACGATTTACCCTACTTTTCTTTTTCACAAGAAAAATAGCAAAAGAAAATCGCCTCAACAACAAATCGCGGTCGGTACGCTTGTGCACTTCTGCACGCGACCTCGCTCTTCATATGTGGTTGAGGCATCATTTAGTAGCTAACTTTCTACTTTCAAACAATCGACACCTTTTTTTCGATAAAATTCCCTCAAATATTATACAGAATCGAGCAACTCTCTTTGAAAAAAGTCGAACTCCTTTCCCCTGCGGGAAATTTAGAAAAACTCAAAATTGCCATCGACTACGGTGCAGATGCTGTGTATGGCGGAGTCAGCCATTTTTCACTCCGTATCCGATCGGGTAAAGAGTTCGATATCGAAAGCTTTAAAGAGGGGATTGATTACGCCCATGCAAAGGGCCGCAAAGTCTATGTCACGATTAACGGTTTTCCTTTTAACTCTCAACTAAAGCTTCTCAAAGAACATATTGCCCTCATGGCATCGTTGGAGCCGGATGCATTTATCGTCGCAACACCGGGAGTCTTAAAACTCGCACATCAAATCGCTCCCCATATACCCCTTCACCTCTCTACCCAAGCGAATGTTATGAACGTTCTCGATGCGCAAGTCTATTACGATATGGGTGCTCGACGAATCATAGCAGCACGGGAAATATCCCTTAAAGATTTAAAACAGATCAAAGAAGAACTCCCTGATTTGGAAATCGAAGTATTTGTTCACGGTTCGATGTGTTTTGCCTACAGCGGCCGCTGTCTGATCTCGACACTCCAAAGCGGCCGTGTCCCAAATCGCGGAAGCTGTGCTAATGACTGCCGTTTCCCTTATGAAATGTATGCAGCGAATCCTGAGACAGGGACTTTGTTTAAACTCGTCGAAGATGAGGGGGTCGGTACCTATATTATGAATTCCAAAGATCTCAATCTCGCTTCCCATATTCAAGAAATTTTAGATGCAGGATGCATCGATTCACTGAAAATCGAAGGGCGCACCAAAGCACCCTATTATGCTGCGATTACCGCCAAGGTGTACCGCCGTGCCATTGATGATTATTATGCCGGAAAATTTGATGGCGAACGTTATCAAAAAGAATTAAATACGATGCAAAATCGCGGCTTTACCGATGCCTATCTTGTGAATCGCCCTTTTGAAAAACATGATACGCAGAATCTCGACTTTACGATGATGATGGGAACCCATCAGGTAAGCGGCATAGTCGACGAAAGCGGCAACTATTTTGAATGCAAATATAAAACCTTCCCCGGCGATACCCTGGAACTTGTTTTTCCGGAAGGAAGCGTTATTCAGCCGGTTGATAATGAAATCGGTAGAATATGGGAAGAAAACGGAGAGTGGCATATATCCTTCAAACAGCTGCTTGCGGAAAACGGCAAAGTATGGGATCAGGTACACAGCGGTAATCTGAACCGTTTCACCCTTCCCGCCTCTCTTCCGGCATTTACCTTCTTTCGTATACCGGCAACAGAAGAGATGGGCACCGTCACAAAATGTTAAATTTAAAAACCAAGGAGTTAATGCAATGAAATTTGTCTCAATTATTATGGGGAGCAAAAGCGATTTTGACGTTATGCGCTCATGTTCAGAAACCTTAGAAGCGTTCGGTGTTCCGTATGAACTTATTATTTCTTCCGCACACCGAAGTCCTGAACGTACAAAAGACTATGTACTCCAAGCTGAAGCTAAAGGGGCACAAATTTTTATTGCAGCCGCAGGAATGGCAGCTCATTTGGCAGGTGTATTAGCCTCCAAAACGATTAAACCGATCATTGGTGTACCGATGAGTGCATCCGCTTTGAGCGGTATCGACGCTCTTCTCTCTACAGTCCAGATGCCTGCGGGAATGCCGGTAGCAACCGTCGCCATCGGCAAAGCCGGAGCGATCAATTCTGCTTATCTTGCCATGCAGATTTTAGCTTTGGAAAATGAAGAACTGCGAATGAAACTCCAAGAAGATCGTATCACGAAAGCAAAAAAAGTTGAAATGGATTCTTTGGAGATTGAAACGATCTTATAGTTTTATAGGTTTTGGCAAAGTGCCTGTGCGTAGTGAACAATTTTAATTGGGTACGCATTTTGCTATAATCAAAAATCTAAACGTATAGGCGGTAGTGAATGCAAGGGCACTGGATGAGTATCGATGATTATGCTCAGATGACACATATGGATCGCAGTGCCGTTGAAGCATTAATCGTCCGCGGAAAGCTCACCACAACTATCGAAGATGGCGAGGTATTTATTGACCCGGGGCAGGGTATGGCAGGCATCGTTCCAATCAGTCTCCATGAGCTCAGTGCATCTCAAGCTGATGTAACGATGGGTGCGAGTTTTGTTGAAAAAACCATCGGAACCATTATAAATCTCCATGAAAAAGTACTCGTTGCCAAAGAAGAGACCATTGAGTCGATCAAAAATGAAAACTTGTTTCTCAGAGAAGCACTCGCCTCTCTTCAAGAACTTTATGACGAAGATCGCAATACTATTGCAACGCTTACCGAGCAGCTTCGCCTTTCTCAGCAAGAAGTCGAATTTATGCGCCGTAAATACAAACTGATGTGGGGCAAAGTCATCGAAGATCACGCGACTCAATGACCATACAACAAGAATGCATAGGGTGTATTAGTGCCCAAAGCGAACGGGTCTGTGACGCGATTCATGCCGACAAAGCGTTACGTCTTAAAATGACCGATTATGTCAAAACAGCTCTCCAAACTGCTGATTTTTTCCTCTCACCTCCCGTAATTGCCGCTCCATTATATGAAGAGATGGCACGGCTTGCTCATACCGACGACTTATACGAGCAACAAAAAAATCATGCAACAGCCCAAGCCAAGAGTTATATTCCTTTTTTAGAGGAAACGATTCGACAGAGCGACGACCCTTTTATGGCAACCCTTAAAACGGCTGTCGTCGGCAATGTGATCGACTTGGCGGCAGAGGTAAGTTTTGATCTGCATGATGCCATTATGTCCGTCTTTAACACTGCATTCGCACAAGATGATACCTTGGCTTTGCGCCATCTGTTGAATTCTTCCAAGAGTGTCCTCTATATCGCAGACAATGCGGGAGAACATATCTTTGACGCACTGGCTATCGCATCACTCCAAAAGCTTTATCCTTCCGCAGCATTTACCTATATGGTACGGGGCAATCCCATCATTAATGACGTCACCTTAAAAGAGGCGAAAGAAGCGGGTATAGAAGAAATCTGTTCTCTTATGGACAGCGGTGTTCCTACCCCAGGATTTGTCTATGAACTTGCTTCTAATGAAGCGCAAGGGCTCTTTGATAGTGCCGATTTGATCATTGCCAAAGGTATGGGTAATTACGAGTGCATGACCCCGCAAAGACGAGAAAACATCTGTTTTTTACTGAAAGTAAAATGTTCCGTTGTTGCAGGTTCACTGGGAAAAGAGATCGGTGATATAGTGTGTAAACTTCATTAACGTTGTACGATAATCCGGTTTCTCCCTTCTTCTTTTGCCCTGTATAAAGCGTTGTCCGCTCGGCCGACTACATTTTCGATGCGATCGCCTTCATTGCATTCACTGATCCCAAAGCTGCAAGAAAGGGTGTGAATATGGGGGAACTCACACATATTAATGGCCTCTTGAATTTTTTCCGCAACCTTATAAGCCCCTTCACTGTCAGTATCGGGACAGATGATCATGAATTCTTCGCCGCCCCATCGACCGATGATATCGATATCCCGTATACTTTTACGCAGTATTTGAGAGAGTTTGACTAAAGTCTTATCCCCGACCAAATGACCATAGGTATCGTTGATCCGTTTAAAAAAGTCCAAATCGATCATTATGACGGAATAGGTCCTGTGTGTCCGCTGATAATACTGATGAAATTCAACCAATTTTTCGTCCAAATGCATCCGGTTGGAAAGCTTGGTCAACGGATCTGTCGTTGCCATATACAAAAGTTTTTTATTATATTTTCCCATCTCAAACTGACGATACATAAAAATCGAAATAATGAACATTGCAGCAAATCCAATCCCGTAAACCCAGTCGTAATCGATACGGTTTTCGTAGGTAATGGCAACATACCGGTTAAATATTTTTTGTCGTTCTGCCACACTAATAGAATCAATAGCTTTGTCAACAATCGATTTAAGTTGCGGATAATCGTTGCGGATCATCATTCTCACGTCAAAATCAAACTCGGTTGTTCCGGAAATTTTTAGATCCATATAATGACCGGAATTAATCAAATAGGCAACGACGGGGAGAATATCGATCACAGCATCGACTCTCCCCGCGCTTAGCAGTTTCAGCCCTTCTCGGGTGTCTTCTACTTCCACAATCTTAATCAGCGGATATTTCATATTGACGGTATCAATAATACTATACCCTTGGCCGATAGCGACACGTTTGTTTTCCAAAGCTTCCAAACCCGGAAGGAAGTCAATTTTCTTATCGGTAACGATCACATTCGGAAAAGAGGCATAAGGTTTGGAAAATATGGCATATGGCTCCTTATCCCCTGAAATAGATGTACCGAGAGTAATATCAGCGTTTTTGCTCTTAATAGCTTCCAAAACCCCTCCCCATGTAGGTGAAGGGATAAAAGAGGTATGCATATCCGTTCGCGCAACAATCAATTTCCAAATATCGACCGCTATCCCCTGAAATCTCTCGGGATCTGTATCGGAGCGAAAATTAAACGGGGGCCATGCAAAAGTAGAGGTGTAGCGGATTGTATTCGTATGTAAAAAAGAGCGCTCATCGACATTCATCAATAGCGATTGATGAGCGGCATCATCATAGACAAATCCCTCCAACCGTTTTTCATTCGACGGCAGCCCCATCACCCGGTAAATATCCGATATTCGACGAAATTTATCGACGGTAATTGCCCCCAAGGGCTGATTCCCGCGATATGCCAGCTCTTTAAGAACCTGCCCCTCATAAATCAAACTCTCTAATGATTTGTTTTGGCCGTTGTATCGTTCACGGATCAACTGAGCCGTTTCAGGTATATGTTCAAAGGCATATTCCCACCCTTTCAGTGTCGCATCCACAAAAGCGCGTACCCTTTTAGGATGATCACGCACTTCGGATTCTGAGGTAAAAAGGATATCGCTGTAAAAATCAAATCCGTACGCTTCAGGATTAATCGCATTGACTTCGATTCCCTTTTCCTTGAGGATGTAAGGTTCATTGGAGATATAAGATGCCATTACATCCGTTTTACCGTTGACAATATCCATAGGATTATAACTGTGTTGCAAAAATTTAATCTGCCCCATCCGAACATCCTGAGAATTGAGCATCGCCCGAACCGAAATCGAGTCTTGAAAATCTTCGGTCATCATGACACGTTTGCCGATCAAGTCCCGAGGAGTCTGAATATCGGCCGATTTTTGGGAGAGAAGGATAAAGGGAGAACTTTGAAAAATTGCTGCCAATGCGACAATATTTTTACCCTGAATACGATCAATCAGCAGTGATGATCGACCGATTCCATACGTACTGCGCCCTTCCATTACCTCATCAACAGCCAATTTTTTCGGATCGAATTTTTGGAGGGTGACATCCAATCCCGCATTTTGATAAAAACCTCTCTCTTTGGCAACATAATATCCCGCAAACTGAAACTGATCCGCCCATTGCAGTTTGACCGAAACTTTTTCTAACGACGGCGCTCCATACACGGTTGCGAAAGAGAGAAATAAAATAATAAAAAATAACTTCATTTCGCAACCTTTCATTAATTTCCTTTATAATAGAACGCATTTCTTTAAGAAACCCTTTGGAAGAACGGTTTTTGGTATAATGGTGCCATTTATTTTATGGGACAGTTATGATTACTTTTGGCGATATGCTTTTAAAACTTCAACAATTTTGGAATGACCAAGGATGTGCGATTGTCCAGCCTTACGACATTGCCGCCGGTGCGGGGACATTTCATCCCGCAACTTTTTTACGTTCACTCGATTCACAGCCATGGTCCGTTGCCTATGTCGCCCCAAGCCGACGTCCGACCGACGGGCGTTACGGAGAAAATCCTAACCGTTTGGGAAGCTATTACCAATTTCAAGTTCTGATCAAACCAAGCCCTGAAAACATCCAAGAGCTTTATCTTAAAAGCTTGGAGTTTTTAGGACTCAATCTGAAAGACCACGATATCCGCTTTGTCGAAGACAACTGGGAATCACCGACACTCGGGGCATGGGGGCTAGGCTGGGAAGTATGGCTAAACGGTATGGAAGTGACACAGTTCACTTACTTTCAGCAAGTCGGCGGCGTGGCGTGTGATCCCGTAGCAGTCGAAATCACCTACGGAACCGAGCGTCTTGCGATGTATCTGCAAGGAGTCGATACGGTATTCGACATTGTCTGGAGCGAAAACAAATTCGGAAAAACACTTTACCGCGATATTCACAAAGAAGGGGAGATCGAATTTAGTAAATATAATTTCGAAATTGCCGACACCGCTATGCTTTTTGCCGAATTCGAAGCCAAAGCATCCGAGTGTAAACGGTGTCTCGATGCAGAGCTTCCTCTTCCGGCATACGATCTGTGCATGATGGCATCCCATACATTCAACACCCTCGATGCACGCAAAGCGATCTCGGTAACAGAGCGGGCAAACTACATCCTTAAAATCCGTGAGTTGGCCAAAGGGTGTGCAGAGCTTTACAAGTCTCAAGAAGAGGAAAGAAACCTCCGCGTTAAAGCATAATGCAAACACTCATCGGTCAGATCGATAAAATTATTTACGAAAACAGCGGATTTTTCATCGCTGCATTGAAAAGCGGTGAAAAAATCAGCGCACACTATTACGAAAGCGACGTTCAAAATCTCCAGGATGCCGCTATCACCCTTAAAGGGTCATGGGACGAGCATCGACAACACGGCCGTACCTTTAAAGCCCACTCCCTCATCGTCAATCAAAACGAACTCTTCTTTTTTCTCAACCGTGTCGTCAAAGGTTTTACCAAAAAACTGACCGCCGAGTTGATCGAACGTTACGGCAGCGACGGGCTGATCGATATTCTTGATAATGACATCGAACGGCTCCTCGAAATAAAAGGGATGAATGAAAAACGTCTCTTAAAGCTCTCCAGCGGATGGAAACAGTTTCGCTCTATGCGTCTTTTGGGAGAGTTTTTAGCACCGTTCGGCGTTACTCCGGCCTTGCTTCGTCTCATTGCAGGTGCGATGAAAGAGCTGAAAGACCCTATCGAAGCAATTAAAAACAATCCTTACGGCTTGATGCGCATCCATGGAATCGGCTTTAAAAAAGCGGATGAAATCGCTTTAAACATGGGGGTCAAAAGCGATGACGACCGCCGTATCCAAGCGGCAATGGAATATACGCTCGGCGAATATTGCGACCAGGAAGGAAACAGCTGTATTGATCGTCACTCCCTCTTTGCGAAGCTGGATCAACTGCTGAATCTCGGCCGTCCTGACCGGTACGATGAGGCGCTCGAAGATCGTCTGCGTGAGGGGAGTATTACCATGCTACCCAGTTCCAAACTCTCTCCCGCACGTATTTATGAAGCCGAAACCCTTCTCATAAGCGAATTCAAACGACGCGGTAAAAATACGCATGACCCGCTGTGTGATAATCTTGAAGCATTCTTAGAAGCCCATGCGCTGAATCTCGGAGAACAGCAATACACCGCTCTGGAATTGATCAATAAAGGTTCAGGACTCATTTTTCTCGTCGGATATGCAGGAACCGGGAAAAGTACTACAGCCAAAGCTCTTCTCGATCTTTTGGCAATCCGTCATGAACCGAGCCTAATTATGACGTGTGCTCTCAGCGGTATCGCTTCCCAGAGAATTCGCGAACGGAGCGGTTATCAGAGCGCAACGATCCAAAGTCTCCTGGTCCGCTTCGAATCGCATGATAAAATGCCCTACAAAGTGATTCTTATCGATGAGGCATCGATGATTAATTCCCTTTTGTTTGCAAGGCTGATGGCAAAAATAGAGCGTGATGCAACCGTTATCATCGTAGGTGATGATGCCCAGCTTCCCCCTATCGGCGCGGGAAGCCCTCTTAGTGATGCCATAGCACTTGGATTTGCGCCAACCGTTATGCTTACCCATATCTATCGCCAAAGTCCGGATCAGGCAATCGCTCTTATTGCCAATGATATTCGTAAAGGCATTATTCCGCCCTATCGCGAAAGCTATGAAGACTTCACTTTTATCCCGATCGATATTTCAAATCGTCATGCCCTAAAAAATTCCCTCAGTGCCTCCGAGTTCGAAGAGGTACTTAAAACGCATGCTCACAATATACTGGCCGCCGTCGCAGAAATCACACTGCAATATCTTCCCGATTCACGTGAAAAACTCCAGTCCAAACAAATCCGAGAATACCTCAGCGCCTTTCAAGTGATCTCGCCGATGCGGGGAAATACCTTGGGTGTCGACAATCTCAATCTCTTCCTTCAGGAATATTTCAATCCCAATCCAAAAAAAAAGATCAAAACATTTAAAGGTGAATTTCGTTTAATGGATAAAGTCGTCCATATCAAAAATGACAATCTCCTCTCCTATACACCCGAAGAGTTCAAAGAGGGCTCAGACGCAAGTGAACGGAGAATCTTTAACGGAATGTGCGGATTGCTTTTCCGAATTGATGAGGAAGAAGAGTTTTGTTATGTCTACTATCCGAATGAAGAGCTGATCGTCCAGTACAAATATGATCAAACCAGCGATTTTCTCAGTTTATCCTATGCGCTCAGTGTCCATAAAGTCCAAGGAATGGAATATGAACGGGTCGTAATGATAATGAGTTTTTCACATCATATCATGCTCAATACGAAACTCCTATACACCGCTCTTACACGGGCAAAAGGGCATTGTATCATCGTCGGTGAAAGCGGTGCGTTTGAATCGGCTTGCAGACGGCTGGAACACACAAAACGTTTTACTGTGATGCAGGAGTTGGAAAGAAATTAAAATATCGTAATTTTCCTGTTTCAAAATTGTGATACAATTATAATCTTTATTCAAATACTAACAGGATGTAACCTATGAAAATACTTTTGATGTCAGCGATCGTCGCTTCGAGTGTAATGGGGGCTTCACTTATCAATGAAGCTAAAACAGCCGGATTAAAACCAATCCCATCCAGTGCAAAAGCTATCAATCAACTTACTTCAAATCCAAAAAACCCGACAACAGCGGCCAAAGTTGAATTGGGAAAAATGCTCTATTTCGAACCGCGTCTTTCCAAAAGCGGTTTGATCAGCTGTAACACCTGTCACAATCTCGCAATCGGCGGAACCGACGGTATGAGCGCGGCAATCGGGCACAAATGGACGTCTAATCCGCACGGACTAAGCTCGCCGACCGTTTATAATGCCGTATTCTACAGCCAACAATTCTGGGATGGACGCTCTCCGCACCTCGAAGATCAAGCACAAGGACCGATTCAGGCCGGACCGGAAATGGCGGCACCGAAAGATTTCGTTACCGGTGTTGTCAATTCAATGCCGCAATACGTCAAAATGTTCCAAAAAGCATACGGGAAAGATGTTAAAGTGACGTTTGAAAAAGTAGCCGATACCATTGCCGTATTCGAGCGTACTCTCGTTACTCCTTCCCGCTATGACGATTTCCTAAACGGAAATACGAAAGCATTAACCAAAGCAGAGCAAAAAGGGCTTAAAACCTTTATCGATAAAGGGTGTACAACGTGTCACAATGACATCGCACTTGGCGGAACGATGCAAGCATTCGGTGTTGTAGCTCCTTATAAATTCATGAATATCGGTGATTTTAAAGGGGATGCCAACGGCCTGGTACGGGTTCCGACACTCCGTAACGTTACCGAAACGGCTCCTTATTTCCACAACGGCCAAATCGCCACCCTTAGCGGAGCTATCAAAGAGATGGGACGCATCCAGCTCGGTGTCGATTTGAACGACCAAGAGACAAACGAAATCGAAACCTTCCTCAAATCGTTGGAGGGTAAAAAACCGACGATCATCTACCCAATGCTTCCGGCTTCTACACTCACTACACCTAAAGTGGATGTCGTTAGTAATTAATTCCTCATCAGCGCACAATCGGGACGTATTCCGATTGGCTGCGCTGCTTTTTCTGCATCTAAAAACGCAAACTATTCACACGTAATCCCTTCCAACTCTTTTTGATAATTCTCACACTCACTTTTCGGTATTTGTAAAATCTGCGGATTTTTCTGCGGATCAAGCCAGTGAAGCAATTCAATCAAAGGAGCTTCATCCATTGCGGTACATCCGGATGTCGGACGATGATCGCTATGGTTAAGATGGATAAATATGCATGAACCTCTCCCTTTTTCTCCCGATGTGTTGTACCCGATCACGGCACCGTTGCGATAGACATCATCGCTTCGGCGCATATTTTCGAAACTTTTCGGAGGGTTCAAGGGATCCAGTAATGCAAATGTGTTGTAACGTTCATCTTCTATATCGTCGACACAAATCAGTTTTTCATCGGCATAATGATACGCCATTGCGGAGTTAGGATGTTCATCATAACCGAATGTTGAAGAAATAGGAAAAACGCCGGCAGGAGATCTTCCGTCTCCCTCCTTTTTAAGAGGATTCTTTTGATCCGAATATCCTAACCCGTTTCGACCCAAAACCACCTGTATTTCCTCCCCTATTTTTCTCCACACTTTTTCTTTTTCATACCGTTGCATCGTCCCGTTTGTGGCGTTTAACTCTGCGGATAAAACGACAATGAGCTGTTCGGATGCAATCAATGAAGAGAGACCTAAAGAGAGGGAAAGGAGCGTAATTATTTTAAACATAGCATCGTTCTTAGTTTATTTTAAAGTTAGGTAGTATAGCATATTGAAAATCGCAAGAGTGAGGCACTAATGGCAATTACCGTTCGTAAAGCAACAGAGGCGGATATTGACATTATTGCCCTAGCATTGTTGGAGGGTTCGCGCGGAGGCAAGAAGATCGGTTTGTTCGATCTTGTCTTTAATACCTCCGACAATGAGGCCTTGCTCTCCCATCTCAAAAAGTTAGCACTCACGACCACAAAATGTTATTGCCATTTTTCCAACTTTTTTATTGCCATGTCCGGAGGAACTGCCGCCGGGACGATTTGCGGCTATGAGCCGCGTATCGCAACCCATGAAATTTTTTCCAAAGCACTCGAAGAGATCGGATTTGACGAAACCTATCACGAACGGATTGCCGCCTATCTGCTCTGCGAAAGCGACGTCGACAATAAAACCTTTGTGTTAGACTTTATGCTGGTAAAACCGGAGTTTAAAAGCATTGACGTATTTAAAGAACTGATCGGGAAAAGTATGCTGGCGGCACGTCTTAAAGGGTATCGTAAAGTCCAGACCCCGGTCGAGATCGGATTGGCCGAGACCGAAATGATTTACAAAAAACTCGGATTTGTAGTCATTGACGAAAAGCGGAGCGAATACTACAAAGAGCAGTTTGGCCGCCCCGGTATTATGCGGCTTCAAATGATACTGTAACGACTATACTGCATTTGGGCATACTGCCGAAGTAAACACAGCGTTAGCGTAGCCAATCGGGATGCATTCCGATGGCGTTTAGAAAGGAAATCAAATAGAATACGGTCCTTTAGGGTTAATCCCTCCTCTTATTGCAATACTCCTTGCCCTTTTTAGCCGTTCTGTTTTTTTTGCTCTTGCCATGGCGGTATTCGCCGGTGAAATCATTATTGCTGACTTTCAGTTCAAGGGTGCATCCATCCATATAGCCGAGCGTTTTTCAGCTCTGCTGAGTGAGGGATGGGTCCTTAAAACCCTCGCTTTTGCCATTATGGTAGGTGCGGTTATGGCATTGATCGAGAAAAGCGGCGGTGTTGGGGCACTGGTACATGAACTAAGCGTCAAACGCTCATGGGTAAACGGTAAACGTGGAGCACTCATCCCCAGTTTTATTGCCGGCATTATTATCTTTATCGAGTCTTCCATTACATCTCTTGTTGCCGGTGCCGTCGGAAAACCGTTTTGTGACCGTTACGGGATCAGCCGTGCGAAACTGGCCTTTGTCTGTGACTCTACCTCAGCCCCGGTTTGTTCGATTATCACCATTAACGGCTGGGGCGCATTGCTGCTGGGGCTGATCGGCGGACAGATCGCGGCAGGTTTGATCGTGGGGGAGGAAGCGCAATGGCTGATTGCAGCGATCGGTTATAATTTTTATGCTTATATCGCCCTCATCGTTACCTTTGTCGTTATCTGGTATGAAATTGACATCGGTCCCATGCGCAACTCCCCTATTCTTGAGATTCCCGTAACCAACGAAGAAAATAATGGCGGACTGGGACTCTTTTTATGGCCGATGGCCTGGATGATCGGCGGGGTTGTCGGATTTATGTTTCTTACGGGAGGGGGAAATATTCTCAAAGGTTCCGGTTCAAGCTCTATCTTCTATGCCCTCGCCCTAACCCTTTTACTCATGTGGATCTATTATCGTTTGAGTGAGGCGATGAGCAGTCGTGATTTTTTCCGCTCAGCCTATAGCGGAGCCAAGGCCCTTACCCCCATTGCCTTGATTTTACTCTTTGCCTTTGCCATCGGCGGGGTGAGTTCTGATATGGAAGTCGGAAAATATCTCGCTTCTTTTATCGGGGATTACCTCCCTTCCCAGTATCTCGCAGGGGCAATTTTTCTGTTAAGTGCCGTCATCGCCTTTGCAACGGGAACCAGCTGGGGAACTTTTAGTATCATGCTTCCCATTGCCATCCCTCTCGCCGTCGGACTTGATGCCCCCGTGGCACTCGCTATGGGCGCGGTCATCTCGGGAGGCGTATTCGGCGATCACTGTTCTCCGATATCGGACACGACCATCATCTCCTCTATGGCCTCAGGATGCGAAGTGGGTGAGCATGTTCGGACACAGCTCCCCTATGCTCTTATCTCAGCCCTCATGGCGCTGATTTCATTTATTCTTTTCGGGATAGTACTCACATGATAAAAACCAAACTTCTCCTCCTCGAAGATGATCCGAATCTCTCTGAAAGTGTGAGTGAATACCTCGAAGAACATGGCTTTGACGTCCAATGCGTCTACGATGCCGTTTCGGCAGAAGAGATTCTGTATGAGCAAAAGTTTGATCTGCTGCTGCTTGATGTCAATGTCCCCGGCGGAGACGGATTTTCACTGTTGAAAGCAAACCGGAAAGACGGGAATACGACTCCGGCAATTTTCATCACCTCCCGTAATGCGATGAGTGATCTCGAAGAGGGATTCGAGAGCGGGGGAGACGATTATATCCGCAAACCGTTTGCACTCAAAGAACTGCTGCTGCGTATTCAAACCATTCTCAAACGAAATTTTTACCATAATCCTTCCGATGTACTTGTGTTAGGTGAAGGGATCACCTATGACATCGACAACCAAATCCTCATGATTAACTCTCATGAGCAAACGCTCCAGCTCAAAGAGCATAAGCTCCTCAAACTCTTCATCCAACACAGAAATGAGCTCCTTCCCCATGAAGTGATTATGGAGCATCTGTGGGATTATGATGAAACCCCCAGCGACGGAAGCTTGCGTACCTACATCAAAACGCTCCGTAAACTCCTCGGAAAGGATTCCATTGTCAGCCACAAGCGCATCGGGTATCAATTTCGCTAAATACCGTACCCTAAGAGGTTTTTTAGCCCTCTACGGTGTCATGAGCATCCTTATACTGGCGTTGATCGCTACCCTCTATTACGAATCGATCAAAACACAGATGCTCTCCTCCCATCGTCTCTCGATGCAGCTGGAAAGCGAAAGCTACGTCCCGAAACTCAAAATATGGCTGGAAAGCGGCCATGATCTCAACACCTTCCCCACCGATTTGGCCTATAAAACCGCCCTTTACGGTTACAGCAAGGATCTTCTCGTCGGAAATCTTCACCGCAACCCTATTGATTTTAATGAAAATATTGCCCTTCATGAGGGCTACATCCACCTCATCGTTCCTTTGTCTCCCTATGGACTGGGAGAATACTATCTGGTGTTTGAAACCCATGATGATGAGTTATGGCGGCATCAGGTCCTCACGAACTCTCTGATTTTCGGTTCACTTCTCTTTTTAATCCTGGGGATCATCGGATTTGCCCTATCCCGGATGTTTCTGCGCCCCATGAACGAAGCGATCGCTCTTCTCGATGATTTTATCAAAGACACGACACATGAACTCAATACCCCCGTCAGTGCGATTTTAACCAATATCGAAGCACTCCAGGAAGGGGAACTTTCCCCCTCGGTCGAGAAAAAGCTCAAACGGATCGAAATTGCCTCCCGCACCATCTCTACCCTCTATGACGATCTCACCTACTTAATCCTCAACCATGATTTAGCGGTTCGTAATATCAATCTCGATCTATCAACCCTCATCCATGAACGAATCGACTATTTTCGCCATCGGATCGACCAAAAGAAAATCAATCTCATCACCCACATTGATCCGCAGATAACATTGGTGATTGATGCGACCAAAGCAACCCGCCTGGTCGACAACCTCCTCTCCAATGCCATTAAATACAATAAAATGGGGGGAGAAATCACCATCACTCTGCGCCATGGAAGCTTATGTATCGATGACAACGGTATCGGCATACCCGAAGCAATGATCGATCGGGTATTTGAGCGTTATACGCGCGCCGATAAAAGTGTGGGAGGATTTGGAATCGGGCTTAATATCGTAGCAATGATCGCCCGAGAATATGATCTCAAAATCACCATAGAATCGGAAGAAAAAAAGGGGACGAAGATATGTATCCGATGGGAGTAATGTCCTGCTGAGGCTATAAGGACGCCAAAACTTCCGGCGAGGGGACAAAGACCTGTTCGAATATCTCTTTCGCCGTTTTCCAGCGGTTCTCTTTGGAATTCAACATCACAATCAAACAATCCCTATCGTCTTTTTTGGCTCGTGCGATTAAACACGGTCCCGCTTTAGAGGTATATCCCGTTTTTACTCCAACGGCATATTCATACTTGTTAAGAAGCTGATTGTGGGTGTGGGCAACAAATTTTCGAGCGGTGTTGCGTGAATAGTAGGTATGCTGGTTGAGGCGGGTGATATCGTTAAAAACAGAATTTTTGATAGCATATTCCGCCAAAGTCAGCAGATCTTGCGGAGTCGAGTGATGATTGCCGATGTCAAAGCCGCAAGGGTTCGTAAACACGGTATTCACCATCCCTATGGATGAGGCTTTTGTATTCATCATCTCTTTGAAATTCTCTAATGTCCCTCCGACGGCTATCGCGACGGCCATCGCCGCATCATTGTCCGATTTGATCAAAGCGGCTTTGATGAGATCGTCCAATACAAAGACCTCCCCTTCTTTATACCCTGCCTTGGTCGGTTCCACTTGAAGCATCTCTTTTGTAATAACGACCGAACGGTTTAAATCCCCTTGTTCTATCGCCAATATGGCCGTCATGATTTTCGTTAGACTTGCCGGTTGAACTTCACGCAGCGCCTCTTTGGAATAGAGCATCGCATTGTTCGTAAGATTTTTGACCAATAAGGCTTCAACATTTAATTTATCCAGTTTTTCGGAATCAATTTCGGCATGAAGAGCGGTCATAAAGAGAAGAAAAAAGAAGATTAATGATTTGAGCATCCCGTCCCTTTAGTATGATGGGCTATTATTGCTAAAAACAGTAAATAAACCCGAACTATTATTGAGCGAATCGTATCATTTGGCAAGGGTGTGAACAACCGAAACGAGTGGGAAAGAAAATAACCTCCGCTTAAGCGGAGGGAGAGACAAAAACATAAGAAAGCGATAGGGCTATGACAGCTCATAGCAGCGTAGGAAGTTTTATTTCAATCCGGCAATATACTCAGCGATCGTTTTCATATCCGCATCATCTAAAGCGGCTGTTTGCCCTTTCATCAGCGCACCCATCCCTTTTGTATTACGGGTTCCGGCCTTATACCCTTTGAGGGCCTCAACCGTTTTGTCAGCTTTCCAGCCGGCAATTACTTCGGATTTTCCCAATGCCGCTTTTTCAGCTTTGGCACCGTGACATGCGGCACATTTTTTATACAGATCCGCTCCCTCAGAAGCACTCAACATAGCGGTAAGTCCAAGTATTGCAATCAACGTTTTCATAATAAATCCTTTACGATATGTATAGTTAGTGTAAGCACGCAAGCGTGCGTGGGCATCGCGCCGAGCAAAACTCAGCGTTAGCGTAGCCAAGCGGAACTTTGTTCCGTTGGCGTATTAACCACAAGATGGAACATTTCCCGAATCGCTGCCGTATTCTTTGGCAAAATCGCCTACTTCCTGCAATCGATCTTTCATTTCAGGATTCGTCAACACTCCTGCAGCGCTCGGAAACCGTGCACTGTATTCTTTGATAAATCCGGCCGCATTGTTATCAAAAAGGTCTTCCCATTCCGAAACGGTATGTTCAGCGGCAAACCGTGTCCCGTTCATACCGAATTTCGCTTTGAGGGTTTTAAGATAAACTTTTTGACCTGACTTGGCGTCGGCTTGAGCTACAGAAGCGCTCAGCGCCGCAACCAACAACAACATAAGTAACTTTTTCATTTCAAACTCCTTCTTGGAGAGAGTCTCTTGCGAGATTCTCTTTAGATGAGAGCAGTATAAAAGATGATTGTGGAGGTATTGTGGAGAAGGTTAAAGATTTTGGAGACGATCGATCAGCTCGCCCATTTGTTTTTCTTGCTGATAGAGGGCAAAGTTCTTACGGACATAAGCTTGGAGAAGAAGTTTAAGATCATTATTGCCGTGGAACTCAAAATCCTGTTTCATTTGTGCCGTCAAAAAATGGGCAAAATCTTCCTCTACATCAATGTCGTAACGTTTGGCATTGAGCGTGAGGGCTATTTTGGTGTTCATCCAAGCAAGCTTTCAATCTTAGAAACGATTGCTTCAATTTCTGCATCTTTGGCAGAGAGTTCATCACTGTACATTTTAATCTCTTCATCTTTGGCGGCCACAGAAGCACTCAGACGCTGGATCTCCTCATCTTTCGTTTGTTCACTGCCTCGGATTGAGGCACTTTCATTGCGAAGTGTTTCGATTTCGGCTTGCAATGCCGTCTGTTTTTCGATTAAATCAGTTACGAGCGTGGTTAATTTTTCCAATGGAGTGGGATCAAATAGCATAATTTACCTTGAGTGATAGAGTCTTGGCCATAATTTTAACACAGTTTAGCTCAGGTTGCAGGCACGATCCGTTATTAAAGCTGATACGAATCCGCCTATTGGCGCCACAGATGTCTCACTCTCAGGGGAGAATAATCCAGCTGAGACTTTGTTCGTCATAGACTTTCATCACTCCATTCACACGGTCATACCACAATGTCCCGTCAATCGGACTGCTTGGTGCTGTATCCGCCACAATAGCACTGTTATATCCTCTGGTCTGCGTCGCAATCTCCGAGCCGCCATAGAGCTTATAGTGATTGGTCTCACCGATCCCGATTTCCAGCATCACATCATCACCCTGGGCTGCGGTATCCGCAGCAGTCGTAGATACGACTCCATCCTCTCCCGCACTCAATAAGCGTGCCAGTACATTTGCATTGGGTGAAATAGCTACCGTATTGGTCGTAAGATTTGCATCAAAGGTATTGGGATTTCCCAAATCAATCGGATAGTAACGGATTGCCCTTCCCCAGGCATCGGTTGCCATGCCGACACTGACAGAAACACCGTTGGAAGCTTCCTCTTTGGGAAGCTCATAATAAGGATCGCCGTCAGGATTTTTCGCCAAATCAAGCAAACGGCTGCGGATCACTTCGAGAATCATTGTCGTATTCTGTCGTTTTAGAAGATTTGATTGAATATACGTGTAATAACTGATCGTACTGAAAATTGCGGCGATAACACCGGCGATGATGATCGTAATCATCGCTTCTATCAATAAAAAACCCCGTCTTTTTTTAAAAACCATTTTGGATTCCGTCCACGGCACTGATCATCCCTTTTTGAATCAAAACCTGCGTCAAAACAACCGTAAAAAACTCTACAAAGACTGCCAAAGCCATCAATAAAATCGATATGACACTAACGAGCCGAAAAAAGCGGCTTCCCAAAGCCAGCGCGTTCGTACGGGCATGATCGGCCAACTGAACCATCACCTCTCCGACCTGAGACATGGAGCCGGCGCCCATCAAAAGACGCTGTTCGATCTCTTCAAAAAACGATACACTCCAGCGATGGTGATCACCGCGGATAACACGCTCCTGCATCTCTCCGAATCCTCTCGAAAATTCAGCCACATCGGTACTCTCTTTCGCACTTTGGATCGCCCGTTTAAAGGGTATTCCATTCTGAAGCATCTCTCCCAACAGGGTCAAAAGCATAAACTTTTCAAAATAGCGCATCATTTTAGAAGAAACAGGCAGAATTAAAGCAAGCGGCTTAGCTATCCCTTGAAGAAACTCTTTTTGGCTAAAAAGGGCAACCATAACCGTCAAAAAATAAAGTGCGCTGAGCAGCAAAAGTGCAAATAACCCGTTACCCATCCACTGGGCCATATTCAAATGCTCTGCTATCAGCTTTTGAATTGCAGGGTCATATTGCAAAGATTCATTGATATGCTGCGGAATCGCATAGAACCGGACAAACAAAACAATGATGGTCGATAAAACAAAATAAAGGACGGGCAAGGCAATTTTATCATTGGATTCCCGATAGAACTGGTCCTTTAACGCCAGATAATGGAGAACTTTTTCAAGCATATTACGAAAAGAGGCCCCTTTTTCGGCCATTGTAATAAACTGGACGATATCTTTCGGGGCAGATACATGCCGTCCGAAAGCTTCGGAAAAAGGGATCCCCTTTTGCACATCCTGACGAACATTCGCATACACTTTGCGATCTTCCGCATTCGCAGAAAATCCCTCCATCAATTTCAGCCCTTCACTCAAATTCTTACCGCTTTTCAATGTCAAATGGAGTGTTTGCAAAAAAGTCACAGCATTAGATTTCACGAATATAGCCTAGGGAAAGGAGTTCGGAAGAGAGCGTGTCATAATCACTCTCACCGTTCTCAAAAAGGTATTGAGCTGACTGAAAGTAGCTAAACGTGATAAATTGGTCCCATGCCTTGAAAACGGTACTGTTTTTCAAAGCCAGATAAAATTGGTAGCGCACTTTCATATCATACGGGATAAATACCATGTCACTCAACAGTGTTCGCCCGTAATATCCGGTGAAATTGCAGCGGATACACCCGTTTGCTTCGTATCCGCTCATTTTGCTTTCAAAAAAATCCGTTCCGCGGCTGTCTGAGGAAGGGACTTTACAATCACACAGTTTGGGCACTAGATGCTGGGCGATCACTCCGCTAAGCGAATAGGCCAGAATAAAAAGATCCCCCCCCTCATCCCGTATCCGTTCCATTGCCATAAAGCTATTAGACGTATGCAAGGTTGAAAAAACCATATGTCCGCTATGGGCAGCCTTCAGCGCCGTATGGATACTCTCTCGATCCCGCATCTCACCGATAACAATGACATCAGGGTCTTGACGCATCACCGACTTGATTGCTGTCGGAAAGTCAAATTCAGTGGCTTCATTGATCTGATACTGGGTTACGAAATCGACTTTATATTCAATCGGGTCTTCAATCGTATAGATAATCTCATGGAGACGGTCTCTTTGTGACAATATAGCATTCAGCGTCGTCGTTTTACCGCTTCCGGTAGGCCCGACAACGAGAAAAAATCCGTTTGCCAAATTGGTAAAATGGGCTATATGTTCCGCCATAGGGTGTTCTTTTGGGAAAATCGATTTAAGGGTTTTAATGTTTTTGGACTTATCCAACAGCCGTACAACGATATTCTCACCATACTGCGCCGGAGCAATTTCCACACGGAAATCGATTACATTTTCTTGAAAGTTACCGGTGAAGCCTCCGCTTTGCGGGGCATTGACCGCGACCAAATCCAACGAACAGCGCTCTTTAAAGATAAGGGAAAAACGTTCAGCCAACTCATGACTGATCAGATAACGCGCCTGCACTTTCCCATCGATCCGGTATCGAAGCCAGCTGAACGATTCATGGGGATTGAGATGTATATCGCTGGCACGATTTTGCGCACCATAGTAGAGCACCATTTCAAAGATTTCGACGGCATCTTTTTCATCCGCTTCCAGATCATTGAATTGTTTGATTTTTCGTTCCAGAAGCTCTGTGTCCACCCCGAGAAGAGCTTGATACTTTTGATTGAACTCACGGACCGGAATCGTCTTTTGCTCCACTTTTTTACGGGTTTTGGCTTCAAGCTCCGCCAATACCGTTGGCCCGAGCAGTTCTTTTCGCTCGATATAAAGGGTTGTATCATTCTCTTTGACGACAACCATCTCATATTCTTTGATAAAATCAAGATTAAATAAAGGGGGAGGAGATTTTTTTTGAATAAAATGATGGCTCATAGCAATCTCCAAGAGATGCTTTTTACGGCCGAGCTGCTGGTAATAATACTGCTCTTTTTGACATACTTCAAGCTGCTTCGATGTCAAAATCTTTTTAATATTCATTGGCTCTTTTTTGACAAATTATATCACGATTTTAGTGCGACAGGTAGATATCCAGCAGCGCTTTGCCTCCGGCATAATGGAGTGACGCCTGAGTCGCTGAATATCCGTCAATAATCGATTGCAAAACGGTGTCGCCGCTAGAGCCTTGATTCGCTGAAAGAGTAATGAAAAAACTCCCGCCAGATTCACTCGCCGTATACGGATCAAATCCGCCCGGCGGCAAAGGTATAAATCCGCTTTTACCGCCGTCAAGAAGGTAAACCGGGGTTGTTTGACACTCCAGCTGACGGATAGGTGTCGATGAAGCGGCAGCTCCGCCGACTTGTTTCGGAACGATTTCGGAGAGGGTTTTACATTCGAGTATCATTGAGGTAAGGAGAGTTATATGCGATTGCAATTGTGCTTTTTGCTGTGTCGAGGTGAGAGTGGAGACATTAAGGTAGTAAAAACTGATGGTCCCCATCACCCCGATCAGGGCAATGGCAAGGATTACTTCAAAGAAGGTAAATCCTCTGCGTACCACGGAATATCAGTTTACTTGTTTGAGAACAACGATAGTCAAAGTATTTGCCACAGTACCCGAGCAATATGCATTGCCCAATGCAGCATATTGGGCTGTATCGGTTCCAAAAGTGGTAGCGTCAGCTACATTGACCGACAATGAGGTATCAATCATGTTATTAAAGAGAGCACAATATTCTTCATTGTCCGCTTTACCGGCACCCGGATTGTCAATAGTATAGGTAAATGCGATATCTGTTGCTATTGTACCCGGTGCAACTGCTCCAGTATAGTCAGTCGCGGTATCTAGTGCCCATCCGGCTGCTCCGATTTCCGTAATCGGGGTAGGAACAGATGTCAAAATCATAGCATTATTCGCGGTCAAATCGGTGATTGCCGTCGGAGCCGTACCAAACTGTGCTACATAGATATCGTATGCACTCCCTAATTGTGTTGCCTGATCCATCAGTGCCGCAACCCGTGCTTTTTTCGCTGCAAGATTTGTATTATAAAAACTTTTATAATATTTAAATCCTACTACCGAAATAACTCCGAAGAGGATAACTGCGATCATCATCTCAACCAGTGAGATACCTTTTCTCATCCCTGAATAACTCTGTGTCATTATCAATCCTTTTCTATGACAAATTTATCAAACGGTATATCGACCACTATTTTGAAAAATTTAATCGATAAGGACGAATTGTAATTTTATATCCATATGGATGCGGGCCGCACCCTTTACCGATGCAACTGCTCTGCATCGTTACATTATCACTTTTGATCACGGCCAAAAGACGTTTTAACAAGATATAGGATGTGCTGTTTTCAATGACCCCATCGATTACCAGATACTCTTTTTCAACACGGCATGTCCCTTTGATCCCAAGTTCATCCAAAAACATCGAATAGCTCTCCTGCTTCGCTTTCAGCTCATTGGCGCTGATATACTCGACAAGAGGGATATTGACCGCATTTTTTAATGTTTGAAGAGCCTGCACTTCTTCATTAACGACTTTGTTATCATGGACAATATTGAGGAAAAAAAAGTATGTAGAGACGGCAATGGTGATCAACACCAAAATGAAAAGGGCAATAATGCTATATTTTTTCATAGCAGTATTGTACTATACCTTCTGAATCATTTTCCTTTTGAATCGTTGCATCCGGCGGAAGTTTGGATAAAAAAGTATCCAAATGTTCCGTTTTGATCTCCACACATATGTTTTTGTTCTGATATTGCACCTGACGCAGTTTAGCGCCGGTTTCCCGCGTCAAACCTTCAATTTGTTCCAAATCTTGAAGAATATCCACTTTTTTAGTCATCTCGGCGGTGGCATCGGTTTGGGTTTTGAGGAGAGAATGGTACTCTTTTACCACCTGCTCCTTATCCAAACGCAAGATCGGAATCTCTTTTAAATGATCATACCCGACATAAAAAATAAGCGTTGTCAAAAAGACGGTACAGAGAAGTAAAAACGTCCCCATCCATGTCTCTTTCCGCTGTTGGTCAAGATTCAAAGAGACCAGTTTCGCCCCTTTGCTATTGTCAGCAGAGAGAATACTGTAGCCATACTCTTTGGCATACTCTTCCGGTTTATCCAAGATGTAGTCAATGATATTCCCGGCTTCGCATACAACACCGACCAGTTTATATTCGAGTTCAAATACGACGACACTCCGTTCCTGAACCTTTGAAACCATCATCAAAATATTTTCATAATAGAGTTTTACTTTGGGCAAAAAAGCGATGTAGTTGATTCCGTTTGCATACTTGCGGAGTGAAACTTTAATCGCAGCGGAGTCCAAGTCCTGACGCCCTTGGGCATAGACCTGCTCGCGTATCCGATTGATGTCACCTGTGAGCGGTATTGATCCGGCTGTAAAAATAGCCATCATTATCTCATCGTATATTTAATGACTCTAGGGGTAACGATAATGACCATCTCACTTTTTGTCGTCCCCTCATAGCGTGTTCCGCCGACAATCCCGGCCGCATTCTCTCCCATACCGGGAATCCCTTTATACCCTTTATCGCTCGTATTGCGGAACAATCCCGAAATGACAATCGGTACTCCCGGCTGTACCCGCATGGTATTGTGTATCATTTTAGTCACGGTTTTAGGTTGGGAATATTTGGTTTTATCCACTTCAAAATTGCTATAACCGACAATATCGTTAATCTTTAATTCGATGTCCGTGATCACCGTTTCATCCAGTATATTGGAGTTGAGCGTGATCTCCATCCCGCTTAGCGCCATAGCACTTACCGTCGATGTCTGTACGGTGCCGTTGGAAACTGACGTCGTCTGAAGTTCTTTGATATAGGGTTCTTGCAACCCATCGGTCAATGTTACATTGGTCCCCGCCAGCCCCAGCAGTTTAGGACGCTGAATGCTTTCTACTTTTCCGAAATGCTCCAGCGCATTAATCAAGGCTTGCCCGTTATACGATCCGTTGTTGATCAGTGCACCGAAGGTCAGAGGAGTCTGTGCAGCCCCTACCGTTCCCGCAGCGGCAGCCGCAACGGATATGATCCCGAATTCATTGGTTAATGAGGGGATCACATTCCAATTGATTCCCAAACTGTAATCATCTTTCAGTTCAACGTTGTAGATGGAGATTTCATATTCGATCACATATAAATTCTGTCGCAAAATATCCAAATACTTCATGATATCGTTATACTCTTTTTCCCGTGCCGAAAAACTCAAAGAAGAGGTGACCGCGTCATAGGAGACATTGTTTCCCCCCATCGTCGCAATAGCATTTTGGAGTATGCTTCCGAGTTCCTTGATCGATGGGATCTTGACGGTTACGGTACGGACATTTCCCAGATAATAGGTTCCGTCCGAATAGCCGACACTAATCTTATTTCCGACACTTTTTTTGAGCAATCGTCCGAATCCGATGTTGGATGCCGCAACGTAAACTTTTGATTTTTTCAGGAGATAGCCGTTAGTCTCTTGGTCACTATTGTTATAATTGTTATTCTGATTATTTCCCTGATAAGCACTATTTCCAAATCGCTGGCTCTGATTGGTATCGTTTTGCTGACCGTTTGCTTCGGACTCTAATTGAAACACAATATTTTCATTGGTGGATTCGGCAAGCAGACTGATGACGTCTTGCAATTCAGCTCCGATAATTTTTACCCGCTTGATCTTTTCCCCATCCGGAATCTCAGCATTATCGATTTTAAAATTCTCTGCATTAATTTCGATCGTCTCCATCGCCGGGCGGCTGTCACGGCTGAAAGGGACGGTTTTTTCAGGGTTGAACTCCGGTTTTAAAAGCTCTTCTTTAGTGGCGACGGTACATCCTGAGATAAGGATGGAAGTGATCAGTATCATCCATAAACGCATCATTTTTTTCTGTCCGATTCGCCGCTGAAATAGGTTGTTTTAATCCGCTTCTCTTTATCTTCCATCACGACGGAATTACTGCTGATTTCACGTATGTAATAAAGGTCATTGCCTATGTAGACACGATTGTTCTCTCTCAGAACAATATTATGATCATGAACTTTCATCATTGCAAATTTCCCTTTTTCGGTTTCGATAAAGCCGAAATAGATCATCGGTGAAGAAGATAATGCCGGCAATTTAATCTCTTGCGGAGAATTTGAGTGCGTGTACATGGGAGGAGGAAGCAGTAAAGCGGTCGATCGTGATACCGGTTTTGGCGGTTCTGCATCCGTAAAAAAAGGGTTGTATGCTCCATATATCATTCCGGTAAACAGAAAAAAGAGGCAAAAAATCTTTTTCAATTGCATAACACCTAATTATTTTTTATCAATTAAAGCAAAAAGCATTCCATGACTGTATCACCGTGTATTCGCCCTTCAAAAGCACCGTCCCGGATTCCAAATTAATAATTTTACACTCCTGAATCACTATCGGTATTCATCCTCAACCGATTCGGCTGAATTGGCTATAATTCTGATAGTACAAATCGCAATTTAGCCTAAGACAGTAGGAGTTCGCTTTCGTAAACGCGAATATTTCAAACATCCTAAAAATCAATCAGGTCAAATTGGAAAGAAGTTTTTATGTTACTAGCAGAGCTTATCAATACCTTACAATTGGCTATCGGTCCGGTCATTCTTATTTCCGGGGTCGGGTTGATCATTCTAAGTCTAACCAATCGTTTCGGACGTATTGTCGATAGGACGCGTCAACTCTCCGTTGAGTATCGCAGCTCTTCGGGTGCAGATCTTGAACGGATTTTATCGGAACTTAAAATACTTACCGTAAGAGCAAAAGTCATCAAAGGAAGCAATTTTCTAGCCGTATTGAGCGTTTTACTGGTTTCGATTATTATCATTGGTCTGTTTTGGTCCGCTCTGTATAATTTTAATATTACCTATCTTCTCATAGTTTTGTTTATTTCCAGCATCATCAGCTTGATAGCATCACTTTTTTTATTTATCTATGATCTTGAACTCTCTCTTAGAGCCCTTTGGATCGAGCTTCCGGAAGCCATAGCATCATCGGATGTTTACTAAAAATGAATGTTATTTCAGCATTCATTTGACGTCCCTACCAAAAACTTATGTTGACTCAGCAGCCTACTTTAGCTCCCGCGCGACACGATATAAAGCTGAGTGATGCCAATAAAAGATATCCACGGTTGAGCAAACTTCTTAGCACTGCCTTTTAAGCATAAGTCATATACTATGTGTGAACGATTATAGAATTAACAAATCCAAATAAAGGGGATATTATGGCAAAAGGTCAAGATTCAAAAAAAGCAGTTAAAAAAGCACCAACGAAAACTTTAAAAGAAAAACGAAATGATAAAAATACGAAAAAAAGTTAAACATTAGACATAATTAAAAAACGATAATTAAACCTCTCGTTTTTTTTCATTACACCGAATTTGTTAGAATAATGTAATGATAACTAGCTTCGTTACTTGAAAATAAATACATCCCCTTAATATAGGTTTCCTTCCAAAAGCAGATCCATATCGTGTTTTGAAGTTTAAATGAGTTTGAAACAATTATAATGATTTCAGATATAATAGATATTATTTTCAATGGTATGGACACCTAATGCTTCACAAATCACCTCAAAGTTTAATAGATGCAATAAAAAACAATAATTTGATTCCTTTTATTGGTGCTGGAATATCTATGGGAATTAAAGATAAAGACCATAATCCAGTATTTAAAAGCTGGACAAACAGTCTTTTAGATGCAGTACAAATATTAAAAGATGACCATTCGCTATGCCAAGCTTAGTGAGGATAATAAGATCAAAGCCGTGGAGGGGTTGTATTAGAAACTAGAAAAAAGTTGCAATATACAAAATAACCTTATCCATATAAGGTTGAACTACTATTGCAAAAGACATCATACTAAAAAACCAAAAAATATTTCGTAACCAATTTCTCTTGTTTCTTTCGCTCATAAGAGTATCAATTTTTAAAATTGCATTATTGATTTCTTCATCATTTTTTTTTAGTTCTATACGAATTTTTTCTTTAAGTTGATTACAACGAGCATTAAAATCAGCATACCCATATTCTTTATTTGTGATACGAAAATTTTCGCGGAAATAATAAAGTAAAATAATAGTGAAAGCAAATAATTGCAGAAGGAACACATCTTTTGGTATTCCCCAACATCCAACAGTCGCAATGAATAACCAGAGTGATTTTTCATCTCTCTTATTCTGCATTTCGTTTACTTCTTTTTCTAGTACAGTAATATCATCTTTAATTGACATTTTCACCCTTTCTCAATAAAAAAACTACCTTGAAATGATCTTCAAAAAATAATTTTTTGATAATGCAACGATATGCGAAACTTGCCGAAACCAATAAGATTTTGGCGATAAATAAGATTTACTAGAAATATTTGAAGATGTTACAGGAAGCAGTACCGACTTTTGAATAGGATGAATAATATAAGGCTTAGACCTACTATAATACATCCCATTTTTCATATCAACTATCAAGCGAATCTTATTTCGTAGTTTATCAAAGTTTAGTCCCATATATGGTGCTCTATCAATTTGATGATATGATCTAAACACTCCCAAAACATAGTCAGGAATAGCCGATAGAATATTATCTTTTGTTACTTTCTCTAAAGATGGAAATTCTAAATCAGGATGGTTTTCTCTTATTCTTGTAATCATATTCTCCATTTTAATTCCCATTTTTACTTGGTTAACCTTATTGTTCTGTTCAAAATAAATTTGAAATTTACAATAATATTTCTCTTGTAATCGATCGTATAATATTTTTTCCACTATTGAGATATATGTTTCTGAATATGTTGTATTAAGGTCTTTATATGCAATATAGGCCCTATATTCTTTGTCCCTCATGGAATCAATAATTATTGATTTTATACCTTGTGTATCTTCTGCAAAATGAAATATTCTACTTTTCTCCTTTTTACCAGTAAACTGATCGTCAAGTAAGTGAGCTTTTAACTCAAGCAAGCTTTCTCTTATTGATTCTACATATTCATCTTCTATAAAAACACCGGCTAATGCCAAGCATTTATTACCATCTATAATGAGTTCCGTTTCATCGAAATAGCAGTGAATAATTTTCATTTTTTTAGCGTTTGATATGTTATTTTAAGTTCAATCCCCAATTCAGGTTCAACACTCATAATATAATCTAACCAGCCATTTATTCTCTTGTATCCTCTTTCAGCACTCTCATTTCTAGCTTCAAAGTGTGCTAAAAAACCATAAAGTTTAATGTAATGAAATTCTTGACGCAATTGTCTTTTCATTTTTTTTGGTATCCGTGGTCGTTTAGAATTTGAGATACTTAATCCTGTTACATATTGAGCTTGGCCATATTTTGAATATCTTGTTTTTCTACTCGATAAATGTAATCCTTCACTCTCAATGATTTCAGTAATTTTTTGCAAAAGATCCGTCTCTTTTAAATCTCGATCACTTGAAAATGTCATATCATCAGCATAGCGTGTATAGTCGCACCCATATTTATTAGCTAGAAGAAGTAACTTTTCATCAATTTCAAAAAAATATAAATTGGCTAACATTGGACTTGTATGAAGCCCTTCTTCAATTAGATCATTGATTGAACATATTTTGGTCATCAAAATTGCAATATCATCTGTGCAGCCCAATTTTTGGAAGACACCAACAATTCTATCGATTGGTATCGTTTTAAAAAAAGATTGTATATCTACCTGCAAAAGATATTTTTTATTGAGGTGTTCGACAGCATTAGAATAAGTTGTTTTGTTATTGACATATCCATGAGCACATTCATGTATAAATTGATTATGTCTATTCTGAACTAAATGATGCTTGATAGATGTCAAAATGTTTTTATGAAGATCCGCCAAGACATCATTAGCTTTATAAACCGTTCTATTACCTGTAGTTTTTGGATTTTTTTTGGGGATGTGTAGTGTTTCATATAAAATCGAATTATCTGGTGATTCAATTAATTTTTCAAGGTGGGTAATATTAATTCCAAAATTCAATGCAATAGAGTTAAGGGTTGTTAACGTCTTAAAATCTATCACTTTCATACAAGAAATTCCAATCTAATTAAGGGTTGTAAAATAGGCAGATTGTGATTGACGCTTTATCCAGTACGACTCGTACTAGCTAGGTATTTTACAACCTTGGCGTAAGTCTATCATATCTTTTCACGTAAAAACATCTTTTTTTCAAAAACCTCATTCAAAAACTCACCTTAATTCAGCAGCCTATAGGCAGTCATCCTCTTTTAAAAACAGCAATTCCGCTATAATTTCACAATTTATTTTTAGGGTGTCTCATTGCCGGTTTTTAAAGTCCATACTCCGTATCAAGCTGCCGGTGACCAGCCCGTAGCTATCGAAGCACTTAGCACAGGAATCAAGAACGGCGAGCGCTATGTTACCCTTGAAGGGGTGACCGGAAGCGGTAAAACCTTTACCATGGCAAAAGTGATCGAGAGCGTTCAGCTCCCCACGATTATTATGACCCATAACAAAACTCTTGCGGCACAGCTCTACAGCGAATTCCGCTCTTTCTTCCCTGAAAACCATGTCGAGTACTTCATCAGCTACTACGACTATTATCAGCCGGAAGCCTACATACCCCGCCAAGACCTCTTTATCGAAAAAGACAGCGCTATCAATGACGAGTTAGAGCGTCTGCGCCTTTCCGCCACCGCAAATCTTCTGAGTTATGACGATGTTATCGTCGTCGCCTCAGTTTCAGCCAACTACGGACTCGGGGATCCGGAAGAGTATGAGAAAATGGTGCAGGTCATCAGTATCGGGGATGAAATCAGCCAGAAAAAACTTCTCCTCCGCCTTGTCGAGATGGGGTATGCCCGCAACGACAGCTATTTCGACGGGGGCCACTTTCGGGTCAACGGCGAAGTCGTCGATATCTATCCGCCGTATTGGCAGGATCAGGCGGTACGTATCGAATTTTTCGGCGATGAAGTGGAACGGCTGACGTTTTTTGAGCCGCTGAGCAATACGATGACCGAAAAACTGGAGACGATCACGATCTATGCCACGAGCCAGTTTGCCGTCGGTCAAGAGAAACTCTCCCGCGCCATCAAACGGATCGAAGATGAGCTGGGAGAGCGGTTAGCCGAACTCGATAAACAGGGAAAAATCGTCGAAGCGCAGCGTCTCAAGCAGCGATGCGAATTCGACCTCGAAATGCTTCAGGCGACGGGGATGTGCAAAGGGATCGAGAACTACTCCCGCCATCTCACCGACAAACTCCCGGGAGAAGCTCCGTATACCCTCCTCGATTATTTTCTCCTCCATCACGATAAATTTCTTATCATCGTCGATGAATCCCATGTCAGTCTCCCCCAGTTTCGGGGAATGTATGCCGGAGATCGGAGCCGTAAAGAGGTTCTCGTCGATTACGGCTTCCGTCTTCCGAGTGCATTGGATAACCGTCCGTTGATGATCGATGAGTTTATGAATAAAGCCCCTCATTATATGTTCGTCTCGGCCACCCCTGCGGCGCAAGAACTCGGGGTCAGCGATACCATAGCCCATCAGATCATCCGACCGACCGGACTGCTCGATCCGATCATCACGATCAAACCTTCTGAAAATCAGGTTGAAGACCTGCATGACGAGATCAAAAAAACAGTTGCACTCGGTGACCGTGTCCTCGTCACGGTACTGACCAAAAAAATGGCCGAAGCTCTGACTAAATACCTCGCCGATTTGGGGATCAAAGTACAATACATGCATTCGGAGATCGATGCGATCGAACGCAACCAGATCATCCGCGGACTCCGTGTCGGGGATTTTGATGTCCTTATCGGTATCAACTTGTTACGAGAAGGGCTCGATCTTCCCGAAGTCAGCCTTGTCGCCATTTTGGATGCCGATAAAGAAGGTTTTTTGCGTTCCGAAACCGCTCTGATCCAGACCATCGGGCGTGCGGCACGAAATGAGCATGGAAACGTCATCTTATACGCTCAGAAGATCACGGGATCGATGGAACGGGCTATCGCTACCACGACCAAACGGCGTGCGATACAAGAAGCCTATAATACGGAACACGGAATCACCCCGACGACAACCAAACGCTCCCTTGATGAAAATCTCAAACTCGAAGATCCGGCGGAACTCTATAACCGCTCTAAAAAAGCAAAAACACTCCCTGCGGCGGAACGGAAGAAATTGATCGAGGAGTTGAACCTCAAAATGAGAGAAGCGGCTAAAAAACTGGAATTTGAAGAAGCGGCGCGTCTACGTGATGAAATCGCTAAAATAAGGAAACTATAAAATCATGGATGATATGTTAAACAATCTCTCGACGTATGGCTACATCGTCGTATTTCTCTACTCACTCGGCGGCGGTATGGTTGCTCTAATCGGCGCAGGCGTTCTCAGTTTTATGGGAAAAATGGATCTCTCGCTTTCTATTTTGATCGCATTCACCGCCAACTTTATCGGCGACTCGCTGATGTTCTACATGTCACGCTATCATAAAAAAGAGATGATGGAGTATTTCCGAAAACATCGGCGCAAACTTGCATTTTCCCATCTTCTCCTCAAACGACGCGGTTCATGGATCATTGTCGTCAAAAAATTTATCTACGGCCTTAAAACGCTCGTCCCCTTGGCAATCGGATTGACCAAATACGATTTTTGGAAATTCAGTGCCTACAATGCACTCGGAGCCATCATCTGGGCAGTTGTCGTCGGAGGGGGAAGTTTTCTCTTCGGTGGTGCGTTGATCGAAGGATACAAGAGCCTATCCGACAAACCTTATCTCGCCCCATTGATGCTGATTATCATCGGCGGCAGTATATGGATTTACCTCTCACAGGCAACAAAGAAAAAATAATAGATCAACGGATTTCTGCGATTGCTAAACGTGGAATGAAAGTGTAGGTTTTAGAAGCTAGAAGAGATGGATGGGGTAGAGGGATTCGAACCCCCGAATGACTGGACCAAAACCAGTTGCCTTACCGCTTGGCGATACCCCAAAATTCGAGGGGAATTCTACCAATTTTTTCTTAAAAAATTCTCAAAAAAGAAGTTTTTCTTCGGTTTTCGGCGCTTCATCCTGTGTAATATCCGGTGCTGCGGAGGTATCGGTAAACGATTCTGTAATGTTTCCGTCATTTGCTGATCCCACATAAACTCCCGCAGGAACATCAAACGTACGTTTTGTATTCGGATAAATTCTTAACAAATCTTCATAAAAATAGCGGAAAACCGGCCCTGCCGCTCGTCCGCCCGTTTCACTGCGTCGCATCGGTGTATTATTATCATGCCCAAACCAAACAACCGTCTCCACCGTCGGTGAATATCCGGCAAACCAGGCATCGACATTTTTATTGGTCGTTCCCGTTTTCCCTGCGATTTCAATCCCTCCGACACGGGCAGAGGTCCCTGTACCGTGGGTTACAACATCTTTAAGAATCGACGTCATCAAATAAATCTGCTGCGGAGTATCCACCTGACGGCTTTTGTTTTCATATTTGATCGTCTCCCCTTTGGGGGTTACTACCTGACGTATCAAAATCGGATTCGTCAATGCCCCGCCGCTGGCGAACATCGTATAATACTTCGCCAAATCAAGCGGTGAAAGGGAGATAGACCCCAGTGCGATCGACAGATCGGGAGGGAGGTTTTCGACAATCCCAAAACGTCTTAAACCGTCGGTGATTTTTCCGAATCCCATATCGCTGACCATATTGATCGTTGCCAAATTTCGAGAATGGGTCAGGGCATCACGGATCGTAACCATCCCTTTGTACTCATTTTTATAGTTTTTAGGCTGCCATGTTTTCTCTTCACCGTCATCACCGGCATACGTGTAGGTTCGCGCTATGTCGGGTACAAGAGATGCCGGAGACATACCGCTGTCCAATGCTACCTGATAAACAAACGGTTTAAATGCCGAACCCGGCTGCCGTTTTGCCTGTGTGACACGGTTATAGGGGCTGAGAGCATAATCATATCCCCCTACCATCGCCAATATCTCTCCGGTATACGGATCAAGGCTGATGAGCGCACCGTTGAGCTGATGCTGCTGATTCTCATCCAAATCCCCTGCTTCCTGCGCCCGTTTTATGATCTCATTGCGGCCGGATTGGAGTGCTTTGTATCCGGCTTCCTGAAGCTGTAAATCGATCGTTGTATAGACCTTGTATCCGCCGCTTCGAATATCGGGAAACGCATCGCCGAGCTGGCGCATGACTTCATCGATAATATAGGGACCCGAGTTTTTGCTCAACGTATCGTTATAGACTTTCGGCCGTTCCTGAGTCGCTTTTTCATAGGTAGCCTGATCGATCCATCCGAGGTCATACATACGCCCGATGACACGGTTGGCACGCCCTAGAGAAAGTTCATAGTTTCTCGTCGGAGAATAAAAATTCGGAGCTTTCGGTAATCCGACCAAGATCGCCATCTCTTTGAGGCTCAACTGCTTTAGCGGTTTGCGAAAATAACCGTCCGCCGCCGTTTTAATCCCGTAATAACCGTGCCCCAAATAGATTTCATTGAAATAGCGCTCTAAAATCTGTTCTTTACTCAACTCCTGCTCAATACGGATCGAATAAAGGACCTCTTTGAATTTACGGGAGAACTTTTTCTCGCGGGTCAAAAGAGTATTTTTGACCAGTTGCTGGGTGATCGTACTCGCCCCCTCTTTGAGTTTTCCGGCACTGACGTCTTTGATGATCGCACGCATAACCGCATCCGGATTGACTCCGTTGTGTTCAAAAAACGTCGTATCTTCAATCGCCAAAAGTGCTTCGATGAGTCGGGGAGGGATATTTTCATACGAAACATAATAGCGGTGTTCATCACTGAAAAGATTCGCTATTTTGTTCCCGTTTCGATCATACACTTCCGTTGTCAATCGAGGTTGATAGTTGATGAGACGTTTGGTTTCGTATTCAAAAGAGTAAATAATATACCCTAAAAAAACGATCGGGATCATGATCATGATCCCCACCCCTATCAGCAAATATTTTTTCATTTTTTTCCTTAGCGGTATTTCTTCGTAAGAATTGATCAATTTCTAAATCCTCTGGTTTTAAATTCGGCGTCAATTAACGCTTGCGTGTATTTCTCTTTGGGGTTTCGGATAACCGTTCCGATCTCCCCCTGCTCGATCACACGCCCCTCATAAATCACACAAATTTCTTCGCACAAAGCCGATGCCACCCCCATGTCGTGAGTAACAAACAGCATCTTAAAGCCCATCTTTTCCTGCAATGTTTTTAACAGCGTAATCATAGCTTCTTTTGACGAGGGATCGAGTGCGGTTGTCGGTTCATCCAATAAAAGAAGCTTCGGATCAGACCCCAAAGCGATGGCAACTACCACTCTCTGCAGCTGTCCGCCTGAGAGTTCCGGAGGAAAACGCTCCAACAGCGATTCATCCAATCCCAATAAAGCAAAAAGCTCTTTGCTCCGCTCGCTCGTGAGAAACATTTGGTCTTTGATCCGGGTGAGCGGAGAGAGTGCCGTAAACGGGTTTTGGGGAACCAGCGCCACCGATTTGCCTAACTGCCACTCGAAATCCGACCGTTTTTCCAAAAAGAGATTCAATCCCGGATCCAACAATCCCAAAAGAGCTTTCAGAGTTAGCGATTTACCGCTTCCGCTTTGGCCGACAAGTGCTAATGAACGTCGAATTTCAAAAGATAAATCGACCAATACCAAAGCATTATGGGTAATTTTCAGCTGATCGATCGCAATGATATTCATACTGTTATTTTATCGTAATCCGTGTTAATCGCTCACATACCTGGCGTAAACGAATTTCATCCATATCCAGTCTGGCGATGAGACGGATGATCGCCTTTTTAACCGTCGGCTGGCGGATTGCACCTACCTGTATCCCCATCTCGTTTTTGATCCATTCCTGCAGTCGGATCACTTCGTGATTGTCCCCGATGACAATCGGAACGATCAGTCCTGCACACTCTATTTTGAGTATATCGTACACGATTGCCTGACGGGACGCAATCTGTTCTCGGAGCATTGATGCGTTGTGTTGAATATACTCTAGCGATCGGTGTGCCAATGCCGTGTCATACAGCGATGGAGCCGTCGCATAGATGACATTCTTCGCCCGGTTGATGAGATACTCGCTGATATGCTTTGAGGAGAGGACATAAGCACCGAAACTCCCATACGCTTTTCCCAACGTCCCCATTTTGATCATCCGTGGGGTCGGGGGGATTTGGTAATAGTCGAGTATTCCCATCAGATGTTCACCGATAACTCCGCTGCTGTGGGCTTCATCTAAAATCAAGATCGCATCGTATTGTATAGAGAGCTCGATGATTTCGCGCGCCAAACGATCGCCGCCCATCGAATAAATCCCCTCAACCGCCACAATGATCCGCTTACCCCGGGCTTTATCAAGGGCCTCTTTAAGGGCGGCAGGGTCGTTGTGGGCGAAAAAGAGCACCTCCCCCTCACACATCCGCGCCCCCGCAACGCCGCTGGCATGATATTCCTCATCCATCAGCAATACGTCACCTTTGCGTACAAGTGCTTCGATAAGGCCGATATTGGCGTTAAATCCGCTCCCCATCACAATCCCGGCTTCAAAGCCGTTGGCTGCACATAAAGCAGCCTCAAATTCGGCATGGACAGGGTGATAGCCGTTGACCAGCATCGAAGCTTTGGGTGCATGTTCTTGGTATCGAGAAAGGGTTTCGCAGGCTTTACGATGAAGCTCTTTTTTATGTGCTAATCCCAAATAGTCGTTGGATGCGGCATCCAATAGCGATTCGTCACGAAGCTTGCGCTCGCGGTAGCGTCCGGAACGTTTGAGTGCTTTTAGTTCGCTCTCGTAAGGGGTATTCATGATAGAAACGGCTTTAATACTTCGACGCTTAGCCCCATCGCCGTACTCTCATATCCCCGTACTTCACGGATATAGGATTTACAAAATCCCTCCACCATACAGGCCCCCGCTTTCCCTTGCCAGTCCCCGCTTTTTAGATACTGCTCGATCGCATCGGGTTCAAATGGATTAAAAAAATAGTGGGTAGAGGAGATATCGATCAATTCGAGTCTCGGGGTTTTATAGATCATGCAGGTAATAATGGCGACATCCGAGCCGCTTTGCATCTGCAAAATTTTACGGGCATCCTCTTCATTTTTTGCCTTGCGCAAAATCTTTCCGTGAGCCGTAACGACCGTATCGGCAACAAGGAGAGGATAATCACTGCATCCGAACTTCTCCAGATTGACTTTGTATTTTCCGAGAGTTGCCTGATAGACAAAATTTTTAGGGGAAGTTGCGACGATAGAGTCTTCGTCAAAATCGAGTGATTCCTGGATAAAAGGGATACCCGCGGCCTTTAAAAGTTCGGCGCGGGTGATGGAAGAGGACGCAAGGCGCAGCATTTAAGCGTAGGCGCCCCGCAAAAATACACCGATATAGATTGCGATAATTCCCAAACCGATATTGACCGGAACCATGTATTTCGCGATAACGCCGAGAAGATCTTTTGCCGCTGTAATGTCACCCTCTTTCAGCGCTTTCTCCGCTTTTCGTCGACGGTACATCATCGCACCAAGGTTCAGAGACATCACGAGCCAAATCGCCTCTTTGATATGGACAGTATTGTAAATGCTCATCGCGTATTCATCGATCACATTCCCCATTGGATCCATCGCCGCGGCGCGAAACCCGAGACCGACCGCCATAATGACCGCCGTGATTATGAGAACGATCACAAACGGCAATACGATCGTGAAAAGCCGTTTAAGGGTATGCGCCGCACGCTCAAGGCGAAGTTTTGGGTCACTGATCTGTGCGAGAGACTGATGCGTTGCAAAACGGATTGCAATCATCCCCCCTACCCAGATTACGGCACTGATAACATGTAAAAAAACGATAAGGGTACGATGGTGGGCGAACGTCTCGATCAAAAAATCTTTCATTATATATTCCTTTTATACACAAAGGGAACAAAGTCCCCTTTTGTTACGTTAACACTGGGTTTACCTCGGCGCTAAGCCCATCTTTCTTACGAAAGTTCTTTGGTTACATACGCGAGTGCCGCTTCTTTTGCTTCAGCGATCTTCGTAATATCTTTTCCGCCGGCTTGAGCGAAGTCAGGCCGTCCGCCGCCGCCGCCGCCGAGTATCGGTGCAATCGTTTTGATCCAATCGCCCGCTTTGACGGACGCATTTTTGACTCCGGCGGCCAACATCACTTTATCCTCTTTGATTTGGAATAAGATCACGGCAACCGAATCGTGTGTATTTTTAAGCTCATCGATACGTTCTTTGATATCGCCCGTACCCAGTTCGGCTACGACGACAGCCGTATTGCCCATCATCGTGACTGCGAGTTCTTCTTTCGCGCTTGATGCCAATGCGCTCATTTCCGTCTTAAGGGTTTTGACCTGCTCTTTGAGCCGTTCGATTCCGGCAAGAACATCGCGGTTTTTCACCGATGCTTCGACCTCTTCGAGCAAATGCCGGTTCGCTTTAAAGAGATTATAGGCCGCATTTCCGCACACCGCTTCGATACGGCGCACTCCGGCACTGACGCCGCTCTCTTTCGTGATGACAAACGTTCCGATACTTGCCGTGTTATCGACATGGATTCCTCCGCAGAACTCGACCGAAGCCGTTCCGAAATTGACGACACGGACCGTATCCCCGTATTTTTCACCGAACTGCGCTTTGGCACCGCTTTTTTTCGCCTCATCAATACTCATCTCGCGAGTCATCCCCTCAAGCGCATGGAAAATATGATAATTGACCCGCTCTTCGACGAGGGCAATCTCTTCATGGCTCATTGCTTTAGGGTGTGAGAAGTCAAATCGGAGACGGTTATGTTCGACCAATGAACCCGCCTGAGAAATATGCTCGCCCAATAACTCATATAATGCGGCATGAAGCAAATGGGTCGCGGAGTGGTGTTTCGCGATTTCATTGCGTGAAGGATCCACGATCGCTTCTACCATATCCCCGACACTGAGTGTCGCTTTCGTCTCGATATGAGAAAGATTCAGCCCGTGAAATTTTTTCGTCTCATTAACGATTGCACTCTCGCCCAGTAAACCGCTGTCGCCGCATTGTCCGCCGCTCTCGGCATAAAATGGGGTCTCTTCGAGCAATACCCACCCTTTTTGGTGTGCATGAAGCTGCTCTACACGTTCAAAACTCTCAGAAAGAAGAGCCTGAATTTTCACCGGAGCTTTGGTATAGGAATAGCCGATAAACGTATTGACACCGAAGGTTTCCAAAAGGGTCTTGAAATCCCCCTCTACGTGAGCATCGCCGGAACCTTTCCATGCTGCCTTGGCCCGTTTGCGCTGTTCCGACATAAGTGTTTCAAACGTCTCAACATCAAGGGAGAGATTTTTCTCTTTCAACATGTCTTCCGTCAAATCGAGCGGGAATCCGAACGTATCGTAGAGTTTAAAGGCTACTTCACCGCTGAAGGTACCTTTCGTATTTTTGAGCTCTTCGTTAAACAGCTCGATCCCCGACTGAATAGTTTTGAAGAAACGCTCTTCTTCGAGCATGATCTGCTCTTTTAAAACCGCCAGCTTTTCGACGATGTACGGGTATTGTTTCCCCATGAGTTCGGCGACGGTATCGGCGACTTCAAACATAAACGGTTTGGTAAATCCGAGAAGATAACCGTGACGTACCGCACGGCGAAGGATACGACGGAGTACGTAACCGCGCCCTTCGTTCGAGAAGTTTGTCCCTTGTGCGAGAAGGAAGGTAACGGTACGGATATGATCGGCGATTACACGGTACGATGCACCGCTTGCATAGCTGTAAGGCTTGCCGATCAGCGCTTCCACTTTGCGAATGATCGGCATAAACAACGTCGAATCGTAGTTGCTTAATGCCCCTTCGAGGACGGCTGTCGCCCGCTCCAATCCCATCCCCGTATCGATTGAGGGTTTCGGAAGCGGTTTAAGCTCCCCTTTTGCGTTACGCTCATACTGCATGAAGACGAGATTCCAGATTTCCAAGAAACGATCCCCATCGCCTCCCATGTAATCTTCCGGTCCGTTAAAATGTTCCGCACCCTGATCGACGAAGATTTCCGAACACGGTCCGCACGGTCCGGTATCTCCCATCTGCCAGAAGTTATCTTTGTCTCCCAGACGCATGATGCGATCTGCAGAAATATGTTTTTTCCAAATCTCTTCAGCCTCGTCATCGCTCTCATGAACCGTGACCCAGAGTTTCTCTTTCGGCAATTTCATCACTTCGGTGACAAACTCCCATGCATGGGCAATTGCCTCTTCTTTGAAATAATCGCCGAAACTAAAGTTCCCCAGCATCTCAAAAAACGTATGGTGACGCGCCGTATGACCGACGTTTTCGAGGTCATTATGTTTACCGCCGGCACGGATACACGTCTGCGCACTGGTTGCACGAGGATTGGCAGGGATTGGGATATCGCCCGTAAAAATCGACTTAAACGGAACCATCCCCGCATTCGTAAACAGGAGTGTTGCATCATCGGGTACGAGGGGGGAACTCGGAACCCTTGCGTGTTGTTTTGATTCAAAAAAGGCTAAAAAAGCTTCGCGGACATCCATCATCGTCATACTCACATTCTGGGTAAAATTGCGCGATTATAGCGAAGATGGAGTTAAAGGGGAATTAGAGTTTATTTAATTAGACACCATTGAGTTTCACAAGGAATACGGTCATCATCTCCATCCATCTCAGTATCAGGGCAATTATTCAAGAAAAAAGTAGCTTCTTCACATGAATGCATTTGTGAACAATGTGTACGGCCATCGCATCTAAAATGACTCGTAACTGTAGGTAGATCAGATTTATTTACAGCAACGGTATCTATCTTTTTTACTGGTGTAGCTTGCACTGATTCAACCGGTTTGTTCTCTATCAACTCCGTCGATATAGCTTTTTCTGAATAAACTTTTTCTGGGTTGCCGTCAAAATAATATGCTTTAATGACAATACTGATAAAAATAAGCAAGATTGCAATTAAAAATAAACGCACTTAACTTCCTTCAACAGAGGATTACTATTCGAGAGCTTTGATACTGAACTTACGAAAACGCCCGATTAAGGGCGCTAAACATCGCTTTGATCGAAGCGACGGTGATATCGTTATCGCATCCGACACCGAAAAATTTCTCCAAACTGTCTGTTTGGATCTCAATGTAGGCTACCGCCTCGGCACTGGAAAGTTCTCCACGCGAATGTTCACTGTAGGAGAGGACTTTAAAGGTATGCGAATACTCCTGCATCAGGGCATTTTTACACGCATCGATCGGACCGTTCCCCTGCCCTTGGCTTCGGATCGTCTTACCGTTATGGGTGTATTCGAGGACACATTTGACCAGTTTGTCTTTTGCACTCTCCGAAATAACCGAATAATCAACAAACTCAATGTCATGCGGTTCGCCGAAATAGGTCTTCTCAAAAATCGCTAAAATCTCTTCGGCACTTAACTCGCGTCCTGCTTCATCGGTCACCTGCTGAACGATACGCCCGATCTCCGGATGCATTTTTTTCGGAAGCGAGTACTCGAATTTATCTTCGAGGACGTACGCAACGCCCCCTTTACCCGATTGGGAATTGATCCTGATAATCCCCTCGTAATTGCGCCCGACGTCCTGAGGATCGATCGGCAAATACGGCACTTCCCAAAACGCATCCTCTTTCGAGCGCTGATAGGCAAGCCCTTTGTTGATCGCATCTTGGTGCGATCCCGAGAACGCCGTATAGACGAGTTCTCCGACATACGGGTGACGCTCATGCGTCTTCATATCGGTACACTCTTCGACGACACGGACGACCGTTTCCAAATCGCTGAAATCCAGCTCCGGATCGACCCCTTGGGTGTACATGTTAAGTGCCAACGTGATGATATCGACGTTTCCGGTACGCTCGCCGTTGCTGAGCAATGTCCCCTCGACGCGGTCCGCACCCGCCAACAATGCCAACTCCGTTGCGGCAACGGAAGTTCCGCGGTCATTGTGGGTGTGCGTCGAGATCAATACGTGCTCGCGATTCGTCAAATGACGACTCATCCACTCGATCTGGTCCGCATAGACGTTCGGTGTCGCCATCTCGACTGTTGCCGGAAGGTTGATCACCACCTTACGCTCCGCACTGATCCCCCATCGATCGGTCACCGCATTACAGATACGGGCGGCAAATTCCAGTTCCGTCCCCGTAAAACTCTCCGGAGAATATTCGAGCATGATCTCACCCTCATGTTTCTTGGCGCGTTCTTTAACCATGTCGACACCTTCGAGTGCCAATGCAATAATCTCGTCCTGCTCTTTTCCGAAAACGATCTTGCGCTGGGCTACCGACGTCGAATTGTACAAATGGACGATCGCTTTTTTGACCCCGGCCAACGCTTCGAACGTTTTGTCGATCAAATGTTCCCGCGCCTGAACGAGGACTTGAACCGTCACGTCATCGGGAATCAGTTTTTGATCGACAAGGGTACGTAAAAAGTCAAATTCGACTTTGGAGGCGGAAGGAAATCCCACCTCGATATTTTTAAATCCGAGTTTCAGCAAGAGAGAGAAGAGATTAAGTTTTTGATCCAAATTCATCGGGGTGATCAACGCCTGGTTGCCGTCGCGAAGATCGACACTGCACCAGATAGGAGCGTGCGTAATGGTTTTGGAAGGCCAAACTCGGTTTGGCAAATCAACTTGGGGATAAGGGCGGTATTTGCCCGCAGATGTGTGTTTCATAATGAAACTCCTTTAAAAATTCTCTCCTCACTGCCCTTGCTGATGGCAATAAGTGGCGCAATTATAGCAAAAAGGGCTTTTACTGATATTATTGTAAGAATGCAATATAATAGTTGAAAAGAATCGGAAAGTGTAAAAGTAGCGGATTACAGATGGAATAAAAGGATAAACAAATGAAAAGCAGAGTAGCAGTTTTTATTTTTTTTATAGCATTTTTAATGGATAGTTTCGCCATAAATTGCAATGATATCAATGAATTGGCAAGTTATGGCATTATCGGAGAGAATGGCTTTGATTATGGAAATAACTCGCAGATCAATAATCAAACTATCTCCGGTTCGGGAAATACTCCGACCCCGACAGGAAGTGTCACAACCGTTAATCCGAGTTTTCCCCCTTTATCCCCTGCTACTTTTCCTTCTTTCTCAAGCTCAACCAACAAAAAAAATGTCTCTACCATCAGTGCCGGAACATATAACAAAATAGAAATTGCCTCCAATAATCTCACAACGGTATTCACCGCTGGAACCTATTACATCAAGGAATTAATTCTTAGTAAAAGCAATACGACAGCTCAGCTTGCTCCCGGGGACTATTTTATTGAAAAAATTTCAATGACCAGTAACTCTTTTATTACAATCAACCCTGCCGGACCGGTACGAATTTTCATAAAGGACAGTATACAAGCGGGTAATGAAATCGGCATTAATGCCAATGGAGCTGTCGAAAATTTAATCATTTATCTCTACAGCGATGCTTCCATTGATATCGGCAATGGAGATCAAGGACATACTAACCTCAATTTCAATGGGATCATTTACTCACCGTACGACAACACCTCGATCGAATTCGGCAATAACAACGACATCCGAGGAGCAATTCTCTCAGCCGGAGAAATCGATGTCGGAAACAACACCTATTTTGATTACAGTGCTGCGGTAGAAAGTGCTGTAATCGGCGCATTTGGGTGTACCGTAACATCAATGGTTCCCATTGCCGAATATCGTTTTGATACTCTTACACCCATCGATTCAAGCGGAAACAATCTCAACGGAACTATCAATGGGGGGGTTACAACCAACACCCCTGGTCAAGTGTGCTCCGCATACCGTTTTAACGGAACCAACGCCTTTGTTTCGGTACCCGATAATAATCTTCTCGATAAATCAAAAGTTTCTGTGAGCGCATGGGTTCGACACACCTCTAACACCTTCAAAAATTGGGAAGCGATTTTAGCGAAAGGAGACAGTGCCTATCGCCTCCATCTCAACGGTGGATGCAGTATCAATACACCTCGTACCAACAATGGGTTTAGTTATGGAATTAACTCTGGATGTTCAACGGCAGACATTGATTCCAATATTGTTCCAACCACCAATCAATGGTATCATGTTGTCGGTACGTATAATGGAAGTACTATAAAAATTTATGTTGACAATATCCTAAAAGCCTCTGCGTCGTATAATGGTTTAATCACAAGCAATAATTTCCCCCTTTATATTGGTGCCAATTCACAACAGGCAGGACGAAATTGGACAGGTGATATCGATGAAGTAAAAATTTTTAACGGCGCACTCACCTCTCAACAAATCGATACGATTTACACCAATGAAAAAAATGGTTTACGCTGGGATGGAACTCCGGGATGTCAAATTGTTACCCCTAATCCGATTTTCACCTTCGATGCCTGGGACTCTTTCCGCTCCATCAGTGACCGAAACATCTCTACGAAAATCGTCGGAAAAGATTTTACCCTCACCGTCGCATCCCTCAACGAAGCCAATACCGCGTTGCAGGATTTTAACGGAACCGTATGTGCACAACTGATCGATACGGCCGGAAATGCTCTCACCGGATGGAATAAAATTCTTTTTAGCTCCAATCAAAGTGCATCTACTACCTTTACGTTAAACCGTGCCATCGGCGGCAGTGACAGTGCGGGAGTACGACTTTTATGGGAAAAAGATGCCCCGGCCGCAGCCGCATGTGACGCCCTGACCGACACCAATACGACCATAGCAAGCGACCGTTTTGCCGTCCGTCCAGCCTCATTTGCCCTTAGTGTTCCGAACGCCGTTGCCGGAGTTGATTTCAATATGAGCTTTAGCGCCCCCAACTTCTCCGGTACGCCATCAGACGCTTATAATGAAAGTGTTCCCGGTAGTTTCGATGTCTCGATCGCCGAACATAATCCGAGCTGTGCCATGGGAGTCTTTAACCCTGTTCCCAGTTCATTTTCTTTTCTTAACGGTTCTAAAATTTTCACGACCCGATACAGTGAGGTCGGAGTCCTCGACATTAATATCACCGATCTGACAAAAGCGTGTAATGTACGCTATGCCAAGGTGGACTGCGATGATGCCGATGTCAGCGGAAGCTATAACTCTGCTTCGGATCTCCCGATCGGTCTTACCCCAGCCCAGATCACGATCAAACCGCATCATTTCGATGTGAGCGGAATGTTGACCGACTTTGACGGAGGAACCTTTACCTATCTCTCTGATGATTTGGCTATGTCATCGGCCCTGGATCTCAACATCACCGCAAAAAATGGTGAAGGAGCGATAACGGCTAACTATAACGGGTTGTGCTATGCGAAAAATACGACACTTACCCTTCCTCATTCCGTTGTCCCTGCTCCGCTTACTAAAATCCTCTATTCCGAAACACTCAGTGCGATCCAGAGCAATACCTTGAAAGCCAATCCGTTAATTCTCACATTCAATGCAGACTTATTTAACAGCGGTTCGGTACAGCCGAATATCGATCTCAATTTCGACCGTTCATTCAGCTTACCGCAGAACCCGTTTGATTTCAATATTACCTCAGCGACAGCTCTGGATACGGATGGGGTGACCGGAGCGGGAGTACCTGCAGGAACGGCGAAATTTGTTTATGGGCGTGCGCGCGCGTATGATGTCACAACCAACGAAACGTCTGCCCCCAATCCGATCGAGTTTGAAGTCTACAGCACAACGTCTTCAGGGTATGTGAGCGGAATGCCGCAAAACGTCCTCAAATGGTATCGCAACCTCAATCATGATACAGCAGCGGCAGGAAATGTTGTCCGTGGAGGGTTTAGTGCCGGAGGCAACGATATCGACACTTCCATTGTACCTGCGGATGGGCTCCAAATCGTAACGGTCACATCCGTACATGACCAAACGATCCATTTGGATATCAGCCCGTGGTTATGGTATTCTCTCAATCCGCTAAAAACTTACAATTATGGAACGGACTGCACTCAGCACCCTTGTTTCAATTATGACTATACCGATGCGGGCATCGGAGTCAAAGGGGTCAACAGCGGCAGTTTTCAAGGAAGTGACTTTCAAATGACACCCGCTAAAAATATCACCAACAAAGGGGTAAAACTCTTTCGATGAGAAAAGCTTTAACTCTGATTGAACTTATTTTATCGATGGTGATCATCGGAATCGTCTTTACCGTTATCCCCCGTCTGGTGATGTCGATGAACCAAAGCACCCAGGTGACGATCAAAGAAGAGGCGATGTATAACGCCATGGCACAGATGGGGATGATCCTCAATCTGCCGTGGGACAACAACAACACCCAAAATCCTCAAATCCTGAGCGTCAATGCGGGAAATGCCGCCTATGATTGCAACCTCACCACCGGATACCGTATCGGCGGGTTTGTGGGGGGGCGAAACTGCATCGCACCTCCGGGGATCAGCTATAACGCCGGACCTATTCAGAAAGAAGATGCCGAGAGCAACGATATCGATGATTTTCACGATACCAATATCACTGCCGATAAAAACTGTTCTGCAACCCTTAAAAAAGGACTTTACACCATCGGTACTACCGTAATCTATGTCGATGATCCCGCCTCTGTCGGAACGGCTGCTTTATCCACCGTTGCCAAAGCACCAGGACAATACTCCAATACCAAATACATACTCGTCCGTGTTGGATACGGAAGCGACAGCCAACACAAAGGGTGCATCACGGCATTGCAGTACCACTCTTTCAACATCGGCAATATCCAAATCAACTCCCGGAACTGGAACTGACGATGCGCCGTGGTTATACGCTTATCGAAATCATCATCACCGTTGCCATTACGGGGATACTCTCCGTCGGGATGTTTAAAGCGTTTGAAGCGATCACCCTTCGAAGCGAAAAAGCCAAAATCCTCACCACCCTCTCGATCGATTCCCAAACAGCGCTCGATCAAATCAGTATTCTGCTGTACAACCGTGCCCCGATGTCCGTTAACGGATATACTCTCGGAGATCCAACCCGTACCCCGATTGCCGCCGCAACCGACAAAAAAATCATCGAATGGCTCGGGCTTGCCAGTGAAAGCTACCTCGCCGGTGATTACAGCGGTTTTGTCGATATGAACCGCTCAACCTATGCAACGGCAACTCTGTATACTCCCGACACTACCAAAACCGCTATCGAAAACACACAAATCGCAAAATGGGGAAGCTTTAACTGGGCTAATAATAATCTTGCTCTCGTTTTCTCGGGGACATTTGATGAGGGGAATTCAGCAATACATTCCATATCTATGACCACAGACAATGCCATAATTTTTAGTGGCATTGCCCCGACGACCATCTATGAAAAATACAATCTTGTCGATTCTGCCTATGCCGTCGCCCGGGGTGAAGATATCGATCAGACCGCGGCATGCATCACAGCCCTGGGGATCAGTCCCAATACACTCAACAATACTTTGTTTCTCTTTTATGACTATCGTCCGTGGAAAGGGGAAACTTTTTGTGCCGATATTCCCAACGGAACCGGGCAGGTCAGTATCCTCGCCACCAATGTCAATGCCTTCCGTGCGCAGATGATTAACAGTACCATCCGCCTCTCGATCGATACGAACCGTACCGTGCGCGGAGGCAATCCGGTACGGCTATCCAAACAAAAGGTGGTCTTTTAATGCGTCATGCGTTCGGTCTTCCGCAGGTACTTCTCATCATCCTCTTTATCGGAGGGATCGTCACCGTCACCATGCGCTATGCCTCACTCGGAGCTCAACATTATGCTGACAGCTATACCCGGGAGCAGGCAGAACTCTTTTTGCAAAGCGCAACCGAAGCGACACTGCTAAGAATCAGCGGTCAAAATCGCGCCGTTGATGGGTGTTTGAATAATCTTACCCTAACCTCACCTGATGGAAAATTTAATGCTGCAGTGACGATCGAACGGTACTATTTGTCCGATGGAACGACCTGCGGAGGAACCCTAAGCCAAGCCGTTCAGACCGAAGAGTCCAACGGAATGGTGAGTATGCGCATCGTAGTTACGTCTGATAATACCAATGCCAAAATCCTCCATCCGATCCGGTTGGAACGAAGGAGCCTGCAGCGCCCATGAAAAACGGTTTTTCCCTGATCGAACTGATCTTTGTCATTGTCCTCATCGGCGTTCTGAGCGGTATCGGTTTTTACATGAGCCGTCCTGATTATGCCCGCCAGGATGCCCAATACACCCTTCTCAAACTCAAAGAAGCACGCTATCGTGCATTGGGATATGATGCGCTGGATGCTGCAGGGTGCGTCACCCTCACTCCGGCAGCACTTTCGAATAACCACGCCCCAAAACATGAGATCAAATCAACAATCACCCTTACCCCGAATATCTCAACCGTCTGTTTTGACGGATTAGGACGGCCTCATAACGGGAATTCAGTTACCTTAAATACTTTATTAGTAACAGATCTAAATATAAATTTCAAATATAGTGATAAAAATAGCACAATTCGCCTCTTTAGGGGAACAGGATATGCTATAATCCCCTGCAATAACTAATTAAATTTTTTAATTTTACCGATATAAAGCATTCACAAAAACGTGGTAAGCAGGGAAATGGAACACCAAAAAACACTTTTCATCGAGCATGACCGGATCCGCACATACCACAATGGTGTCTTTAGCGAATCTTCATCGCGTGAATTAAAAGAGCTCCATTCGGGTGCGATCATTCCCCTCTCATTACTCAACACCCACACCCTCAAACTTTCCGACCGCCTCAGCAACGATGAGCTTCGTATCCAAGTCGAGATTCGGATGTTCGAAGAGGGGAACCTCAACAGTGACGAAGAGTATACGAT
>NZ_JBASYM010000002.1:0-55507 GCF_049277495.1 Sulfuricurvum sp.
TCTCATCTTGCGTTCGGATCGCTTTAATATTGGATTGGGCGATTTTTTCAATGGAAACTTGATCCGTTATCTCTTTGGATAGATCCGTTTGCGACTTTTCGCTTCCGTTGGAATCCGCCATGCTGCTATTTGCTTTGGTTGCGCCGTTTTGGGTTTCACTGATGGTCGTCTCTTTAGGTACAAACCGATCCGTATTGACATTAGCAACGTTATTAGCACTGTTGTTCATGAAAACTTGATTGGACTGAAGAGAAGATATATTCGAGCTTATCATTGAAAGCTCCTTTGTTTAAATACTGTAAGTATAAATTCTATCACCTTAAATGGTGATAGAGAAGAGATATTAATGTAAATCGGCGTTCAGCTTGACTTCGCGGGTTGAGCGGCGAATGAGCAATTGTCCTGTTGTAGAGTCTTGACGATAGTGGATACCGTTCAATCCTACCAAATCTTTACCTTTAAAACTCTCTCCGCTGAGGGTAGCGTTAGGATTTGCTTCTTTTATTTTAGCAAGCTCTTGCGGATTAACTGCGAATTTGGTTCCGGCTAATACTGCAATTCCTGCATCAACGATACATCCGTCGCCCAAAGCAATCCCGGTAACGGAATTAGCACCCAAAAGGGTATTTTTCCCGATAGTGACAGGAATTCCGTCAGTACCGCTCAAAACTCCGAGGATTGAAGCCCCTCCGCCTACGTCAGAGCCGTCACCGACAACTGCAGAGCTTGAAATACGTCCTTCAACCATACTCACACCCGTTGTTCCGGCATTAAAGTTGACATAGCTTGCACCCGGCATAATGGTTGTTCCTGCATGAAGCTGAGCTCCAAAACGAACTTTTGAATCATCCAACACGCGTGTATTGTTGGCAGGAATGATGTGTTGGAGATAGCGAGGGAATTTATCGACGAAATCAATTTTAGGATATTCGTTTGCAAATTTAAGCTCGATCTCGTTCTCACGCAGCCATTCCAGCTCAATCGGCTGACCGTCTGACCAAGCAACATTATGCAAAGCTCCGAAAGCCCCGTTTAGATTAAGTGAACGAAGCGGCGCCTTAGATGTAGAGAGGGCATAGAGTTTAAGATACGTCCCTTCCACGCTGACACATGCGACATCGTTAAATAAAAGAACCAGACGAAATTCCCCGTCTCGCATTCCGCGCTCTTTGATTTGGTTATACAGGGCGGAGATGACCTGAATATTCTTGTGTGCGTCACCGAATGCTTCTTCAGAGTAGGGTGTAAATGCGTTCAAACACCCTTCCAAAAATTTCAGCGTTACCGGTATGATGACTTCATCTGCCGAAAAATCAACATTAAAACCTTGTTCTTGAGCACTTTTAATAAAGATAGCGGCACTGCCGAAATTTTCATTCCAGTTAATGTGCGGATAAGTCGCCTGAAGGATCTTATCACTGTTAAGCTGGCCAAAATCGATACGGCATATACCGAAAGCTAACGGATTTTTATATCCTTCACTCTTCTGGATTTCTTCTACACATGCTTTGAAGGCCGTTTCGGTCTCTAAAATTTCCATATTTGCTCACTTGTTATAAAATTAATAGGTAATTTTACCATAAGAGCCTATGGATGGGTTGAATGTTGCGTGTTATACTACCGCTATATTATTATTATTGGAACAATTATGGAACAGTGGATTACTTTATTAAAAGCAAATGACTATCTCGGAATCAAAAAATTTCTCAAGAACGGCGGTAACCCGAACGAGACGGAGGAAAATGGGGAATCGGTTATTTGTTTTGCAATGAGATATCATTGTGATTCGGAAGTGATCGATTTACTGATCGAGAATGGGGCGAACATTCATCAAGTGGATGATGCCGGAGTCAGCGTATTTGACGTTGCCGTCACGTATAACAATCTTGCGTTGATCGAACGACTGATCCAAGACGGTTTTGATGTCAATAATCCTACGCGCAAGAGCGGCTTTACCCCGCTAATGGCAGCGGTCTGTTACGGACGTGTCGAAGTCATCGAAAAACTTTTAGAGATGGGTGTCGATATAGAAGTACGGGATGCTTACGGTTTAAATGCGATGGATTTTGCCCGTAAAATGCACAAAAAATCAATTTTAGCTCTTTTAGAAAGGGACCAAGATGGAGCAGATTAAAACTTTTTTACTATTAGGCTCTTTGAGTGTCTTGCTTGTTTTAATTGGCGGATACTTTGGGGGAAGCGGCGGGATGCTGATTGCGCTGCTGATGGCAGGCGGGATGAATTTCTATGCCTATTATTTTTCTGATACGATGATACTCAAACACTACAACGCCCAGGAAGTTGACCCGAGAGAAGCCCCTATGCTTTACCGCGTTGTTGAACGTTTGGTAGAACGCGGCAATTTGCCGATGCCTAAAGTCTATATCATTCATGACCATATTCCCAATGCTTTTGCAACGGGGCGCAATCCTGAGCATGCTGCCGTTGCGATCACTACCGGTTTGCTCGAATTACTGAGTGAAGATGAGATAGAGGGGGTGATGGCGCATGAGCTCTCCCATGTCGGACACCGTGATATCCTTATCGCGACCGTTGCCGCAACCATCGCCGGCGCAGTTGCGTTTATCGCCAATATGATGCAATTTGGTGCAATGTTTGGCCGTAATAACCGAAATGGCAATCCCATCATGATGATTGCTATGGCTATACTGCTCCCTATCGCTGCCAGTATTATTCAAATGACGATCAGCCGTTCACGTGAATTTATGGCGGATGAAGGGGCTGCACGTTTAACCGGCCATCCCGAATGGCTTCAAAATGCACTGATAAAATTATCCAATTACAATGGGAGAGGGGAAGTGCAGGGGGCAACGCCGGAAAATGCCCATATGTTTATCATCAGTCCGTTTGAGGGAAAAAATATTTCGTTTGGCAATCTTTTTCGGACACATCCGACAACGCAGCAGAGACTAGAGCGATTGGAAGCATTAAAAAGGGAATTCGCGGCACCTGCAGAGCAAAATAAACTCTATGACCGACATTATGTTTAAGTTTATTCAGACTCTATTTTGAAGGTAAAATGAGGCTTTCGCGGAGTATGGTTTTTCGGATTTTTAAAAAAAGCATAACGATACACAACATACAAACCAAGGCTTATGCCTAACCCTATCAGTAAATAATTCATTGCATTCATCTATACCCCTTCTTTTGTGATAAAAGTAGATCGGCATATTATAATAAAACTTTATTTTTTATTGTTTGCTGTGATTTGATAATTGATTGATTTTTCTTCCAAAGCATTAATAAAAAGCTGAAAACTGCTGCTGCATAATTCTTCATCAAGGGACGCAACCGAAATTTCGACAAGCGGATTTCCGTTATTGATCATCGGCAGAGATGAAAAATCAACATCTTTATCGAGTTTGACCATCACATCGATAAGAGTATTCTCACTGGTTTGTGCAATCAGGGTTTGCCGGTGGAGTTCTGGAGCATTAGGATAAAAACGCTCCAGCGCTTCTTCGACCATAGGATGCGACATTTCCGGAAATCCCGGCATAAAAAAGTAGCGATCATCAAGATAAAAACCTGACATATTATTAATACTGTTGTGCAGTAATTCTGCATTTTTAGGCAGTTCGGCCATATGGATACGATGAGGATATGCCGCATCAGCAAAGCGTTCAATGATATCGCCGGAAAACTTTTCATGAGGTATCAACTCCCCATCCCTAAAAATATCAGCCGCAATCTGCCGGGTAAGATCATCGGGTGTTGAGCCGATTCCGCCAAAACTGAACATGACGGCATCCGGGTCATTTTTGATCATCTTAAACGTATTATGGATTAAGGACGTATCATCTTTAATGATAAAAGAGGCAAACAAAGTATGGCTTCGTCGGCGAAGTGCATCCCTTACAAAAAGGAAATGTTTATCATCACGGCGTGCATTGAGAATTTCAGAACCGATAATTACAGCATAAAAATGTGGTGTTTTCATACAAGATTATAGCATGGGGAATGGTAGATTCTAAAGATAGGGAATAAATTCCCTAAAAGATTATTGGAGATTGGAAAGAATTTCTTTTTCGACGATGTCGATTTTTTGGGTTCCGTCGATCGTAATATATTTAACGGATGTATCTGAAGCAGCAACCCCTTTGTAGTAGTTGACAAGCGGCGCAGTTTGTTCATGATACACACGGAGGCGATCCAGAACCACTTCGGCCTTATCATCATCCCGTTGAACCAAATCTTCACCGGTCTCATCATCTTTTCCGTCCACTTTCGGCGGATTGAAAACGACATGATACGTACGGCCCGATGCAAGGTGTGCACGGCGCCCTGACATACGTTCTACGATAACACTGTCAGCAACATCGATCTCGATTACCGCATCGATAGCTACACCCGCTTCTTTAAGTGCATCCGCTTGAGGAACAGTACGTGGGAAACCGTCAAGTAAAAAACCGTTTTTACAGTCATCTTGCAAGATACGCTCTTTGACTAATCCGATAATGATTTCATCCGTAACGAGTTTGCCGGAGTCCATAAACGATTTTGCCAATGTACCAAGCTCTGTTCCCGCTTTAATCGCAGCACGGAGCATATCTCCGGTAGAGATTTGCGGGATATCGAATGTTTTGGTCAAAAATTGAGCCTGTGTCCCTTTTCCTGCACCTGGTGCACCTAAAAGAATAATTTTCATATTTATATTTCCTATCAATTAGATTTTTGATTCAATAAAGAGTTCCATTTCATCCACTATGGCTTCAATAGAACGTTCTCCGTTGATTTTGTGGAGGAGATTCTTTTCCTCATAAAAAGCTTGAATGATCATTAAAGGATCAGTATACACTTTCATGCGGTTGTTAAAAACTTCTACCTTGTCATCACTGCCGCGAGAACGGCCGAGGACACGCTCACGCGCAACCTCTTCGCTTACTACGACTTCGATAACACTTACGAGTTCAATCTCAGTATCGTTTGAGAGGAATTGATCGAGTTCATTCATTTGTTCGAATGATCGGGGATAACCGTCGAATAATATGATATCGGAGGGGGCTGATTTGATTGCACTGGTAATCGTATCGATTGCTATTTCAATCGGAACGATAAGCCCTTTGCTGATAAAACTGTCGATCAACTGACCGCGTTCCGATCCGCTGGCAACTTCTGCACGGAGCAGATCCCCTGTCGAGTAGTGGACGATTGTCTCTTCGTTACGTTTTGCAATAATCTCTGCATCGGTCGTTTTACCTGAGCCCGGTGCACCGATGATCAAAAACAGTTTTTTCATTGTGCCGCTTTGTTATTTTCACGTAAACGGATATGAAGCTCACGAAGCTGAGTCAGTTCTACCGGGCTTGGGGCTTGCGTCATGATACACGATGCTTTTTGAGTTTTAGGGAACGCGATTACGTCACGAATACTGTCTTTTTTCGAAAGCAGCATCATGAAACGGTCAAATCCGATCGCAAAGCCACCATGCGGTGGCGCACCGAATTTAAGAGCATCGAGTAAGAATCCGAATTTCTCTTGTGCCTCTTCTTCTCCGATACCCAACAGGGTAAAGATTTGTTCTTGCAATGCCTGTTTATGGATACGAATCGACCCGCCGCCGAGTTCCGTACCGTTGAGTACGATATCGTATGCGATTGATTCGATATCTTCAAGGTGTTCGTGGTTTAAATCACGCGGCATGGTGAACGGGTGGTGAAGGGCTTTGACCCGTCCCTCTTCGATTTCGAACATCGGGAAATCGACAACCCAGACAAATTCGAAGCGATCTTTGTCAATCAGGTTCATCTTCTCATGCTCGGCGATAAAGATACGGAAACGTCCCATATAATCCCAAACGGTTTTCTTGTCACCCGCACCGAAGAAGACAACGTCTCCCACTTCCATACCGGTACGATCGATGAGAAGCTGTAAGTCTTCAGGTGCAAAGAATTTTTCCAACGGACCTTTGAGACCGTCTTCTTTCATCTGGAAATAACCCAGACCTTTTGCACCAAATTTGCGAACATAATCTTCAAAACTTTTCATCTCACGCTTGGAGAAAGCCAAATCGGCGCCCGGAACACGAAGCGCTTTGATACGGTTCATTTTCGGGTTGGCCGCGATAGCGGTAAAAATCTCATTATCGCAGCGTGCAAAGATGTCGATTACATCGACCATTTTAAGGTCATATCTAAGATCCGGTTTATCTGATCCGTACCATTCCATCGCATCGGAGTATTTGATACGGTTAAACGGTGTGTGAACTTCGTGGCCTGCAGCGGCGAACATACCCGTAATCAGCTCTTCGGCGACACGGATAACGTCTTCTTGGTTACAAAAGCTCATCTCGACATCGATTTGGGTAAATTCGGGCTGACGGTCGGCACGCAAATCTTCATCACGGAAACATTTGGCAATTTGGAAATAGCGGTCAAATCCGCCTACCATCAAAAGTTGTTTAAAGAGTTGAGGAGATTGGGGGAGGGCATAGAACTCGCCCTCGTGTACGCGGCTCGGTACGAGATAGTCACGCGCACCCTCAGGAGTTGATTTGGTCAAGATCGGGGTTTCTACTTCCAAAAATCCGAGACGGTCAAGGACGTTACGTGCCGCGATTGCCGCTTTTGAACGGAGCATAAATGTATTGTACATCGATGGGTTACGCAAATCGAGGTAACGGTATTTGAGACGGATCTCTTCACCGACATTGTTATCACCGATACCGAATGGGACCGGCTCAGAGCGGTTTTCGATGATCAGTTCTTCGACAACTACTTCGATAGCACCGGTTTTGAGGCGCGGATTGACCAGACCTTCACCACGGTTACGAACACGTCCATGGGCTATAAGGACGAATTCGTCACGCACTTCACTCGCAAGTTTATGAGCATGGGCATTATCAGCAGGGTCACAAACGAGTTGAATCAAACCGCTTTTGTCGCGTAAATCGATAAATACGATTCCGCCATGGTCACGGTAGCTGTTCGCCCATCCGCACAAAACGACACTGTCGCCTACGTTTGATTCACTTAAATCGGTACAAAAATGACTTCTCAATGCAAAGTCCTTAGATAATATTTTTCGCAATTATAGCGGGTAGAAACTTTTGGTTTGATAATAGCGGTGTATGATGGAAGACGTATCGTCTTTAGAAATGTTAATGATCAGTCTATTTCTAACAAAATAACTAAAAAATATTATTTTTAATTTAATTAAGCCTTTATACGTTTATAATACATAAAACTAATTATCTAAAGCAGAGAATAATATGGCTACTGAGAAGAAGGAAGATCAAGATTTATCGGAAATAGAAGAAGCCAATGAAAATTTATTGAAAATTTTATCTGAATTGGCCAATGTCATTAGTATGGAAGAAAAATACCGGGACGCCGGGATAGGGATGAAAAATAATGAAACCTTGTCCAAGCTGATTGAACGTATGAATAAACTTCGATTAAATACAGAGCAGGGGCCTATCGAAACATAATCGGCTATATGGTAGAATCTCACTGATTTCAAAGGATAGTTATGCGCACTTCATCTTTTCTTCTCATCGCTACATATTGATGGACTACCATTTTGCACTTCTTCTTATTTTTGCTGTATTAGGAACAATTTTTTTTATTCTATTATTTCTTAAAGACTATCGACATACTATATTTTTGTCGAAGCTAAAGAAATTGCCGTTTCCAGAGCGGTATCAAATGATCATCGACAAAACACCTCATTATAATAGACTTAATGCAGCCGATCAGACAAAACTTCAACACACCATCATGTATTTTATTCATACTAAAGAATTTATCGGCGTAGGATTGGATGTGGACGACGAGATGAAAGTTCTTATTGCTTTCTACGCCTGTTTGCTATTGATCCGCAAGAACTGCGATAATTGTTATGAAAACCTCAAAACGATCATCATTTATCCTCATTCTGTAATGATCAAACAGGTTCAATCCTACGGAGGAATTTATGCCAAAGAGCAGTTTATGATAGAAGGGCAGTCATCTAACGATACCGTAGTGCTTACATGGCATGAAGCGAAAAAAGAGTCCTATCATATGAGACATAATAATGTCATCATTCACGAGTTTGCGCATGAGATTGATTTTATGGATGGAGAGATTGACGGGGTGCCGCCGATTGAGCAGTCAAAATATGATGGATGGGTGAATATTCTTTTTAAAGAGTTTAAGATACTCAATACCATTGTTCTCAAAAACCGTGATTGGGGAAAATACAAACTCTTAGGTGCCTACGCTGCAACGAACGAAGCAGAGTTCTTTGCCGTTGCCACAGAACGGTTCTTTGAAACTCCAGTCTCATTAAAATTGCATTTTCCGGAACTCTATCATGAATTGGAAGATTTCTATCAGATTGATACCGCAGGGCTCTTTTCCTAAAAGAATATTTTCAATATAATATATATTATGTTAATCAATAATATCTTTTTTAACTACACCTTCATTTAAATCTGTTCGTAGACGTATACGCTTTCCCGTATATAGTGTTTTTTTGTAATTCAGCAATTTTTGTATAAACTGTCGCAATGGAATCAACAAAAGAACAACTCATTACTGATATCGAAAATCTTCTGAACCGCTATGAAGGACTAAAGCCAACGCACATTGATCCTGCACTTTTGCAGTTTCTTGACAGACAGACACTCCTGAGTATCATCGATTCGATTCTACGTCAACAAGAAAAGACCAATGAATCTAATATTGAGTGGCTTGAGCAATTTAAAAAATTATAACAGTCACATTATTGTCACAAAAACCGTTATTGCCAAATAATCAATTAAAATTGTTTTTTTAAGGTAATGCTAAAAAATATTATCTATAATAACAACAATTATCCACAGTGATATTTTTTAACACCTGCACTAAAATTTAAAGGAGTTCCCGTGTCATCTAATGTAGATTTGATTCAACTTACTGAACAAACCAAAAAACTTACAGCTATGGTTGTAGAAGACGAAGTTGTCGCCAATGACCTTTTAAGTTCAACGTTCAAAAACTTTTTTGCTGACGTTACTTCGGCATATAACGGCGCTGAAGCTTTGCGTATGTATGAGAAAGTCAATCCGGACATCGTTTTTGTTGACATTATCATGCCGGAGATCGATGGTATCGAGCTAGCGCGCCGTATCCGTTCCATTAATCCATCACAAATCATTATCGTTATCTCTGCTAGTAACGATATCCAAAAAATTTCTGAGTCAATTGAAGTGGGTGTCAACAGCTTTATCCAGAAACCGATCGATACGAAAAAGATTCTTGAAATGCTTCAAAACATTACCAGTCTTGTTTCACGCCGCAAAAAAATTGAAACCAAAACATTCTCAATTTCATTACCGTTGGATGTTTATGAATTGGTTGACGACAATGCAAAAGCGGAGAGTATCTCTAAAAATGCTGTCATTATCCGTGCTCTTCGTTCATTCTATAACGACTAAACTCCCCTCTTCCCGCTTTTGCGGGAAAAATATCAAGATTTAGCTTTTTTTCAGCAACTAAGTCATATAATTTCGGCTCAGGTTTACCTGTATGTTTTTTTTTTAAAAGTGGCTCCATCATCTAATGGTTAGGATTTCAGATTTTCATTCTGGTCATAGGGGTTCAAATCCCCTTGGAGTCACCATTTAAACCCCCTATTCTGCATTATATCAATCAACTTTACTTTTATCAGATACCCATTTAGGTGACCACTCTTTGATTTGATCTTTTTTAGCTATTATTCCCCATGCAATAAAAAAGAAAAATTCTTTTCATTATTACACCTATTCATAATTTATACTAAAAGGTTCTTATTCAATGTCTAAAAGCGTTAAAACTGCTTTACTCGCAAATGCCATTATTGCCGGGGCTAAAGGTCTGGCAGCATTTTTTACAGGTTCTGCATCGATGATGGCAGAAGCCATACACAGTTCTGCGGACTGCGGAAATCAAGTTTTGGTCTTGGTCGGGCAAAAGCAAGCGGCACGCGGCAAATCGGAAGCGCACTCCTTTGGTCAAGGAAAGGCAAACTTTTTTTGGTCTTTTGTGGTTGCCGTGGTACTTTTTTCTCTCGGCGGATTGTTTTCAATTTATGAAGGTATTCATAAAATCATGCATCCTGAAGAGATCAAAAATCCCCTGCTGATTGTAGGGATCATTCTTCTTGCGGTAGTTCTTGAGGGCGGTGCATTGAAAGTTGCATTGCAAGAGAGCGGTACAAAACTCAAAGACATCTTTAAAACGATTGAAAAAAGTTCATCATCTCATATTTTAGTGGTTCTTATCGAAGATGCAGGTGCTCTTTTAGGGCTTTTTATTTTATCAATAGGGTTGATTCTCTCGGTGTTTGTCGATCCTATTTTTGACGGTATTGCTGCATTCATAATAGGGATTTTGCTTCTTTCTCTCTCAACAATTTTATTCATTGAACTCAAAAAACTGATCATTGGTGAAAGTTTGGACAGAGATACAATTAAAAGAATCAAAAACTTAATTAAAGAAGAGTCAACCGTACTGGTGCACATCAACTCGGTACGAAGTATGTTTATCGGTTCGGAAGAAGTCTTATTAATTATCTCAATGAATATCAAAGATGATAAATTAGGTTATGAAATCGAGCAGGATATCAAAGAATTGAAGAATAAAATTCAAACCATGCTCAAAGAACATAAACTGCATGTTTATATTGATGTCTTTGAATTTTAACGATTACGCGACTTCCCTATTACAAATAGACTGATCGGTTTCTACCCTCATGCTTTGCCATATACAAAGCTTCATCACTTCTTTTGATGAAGGTCATCATGTTGTCGCATTCGGTATAAGAGGCAACGCCTAAACTGACGGTGAGATGGTTCACTGTTTCAAAGGTGTACTCATCAACTGCTTTTCTTATCTCCTCGGCAAGCGTCATCGCTCCCTCTCTTGGCGTACCCGGACATACAATCATAAATTCTTCACCGCCATATCTCCCACAGCAATCAATATTTCGTGTATTGACCTTTATAATTTCGGCCATTTTTTGAAGAACGGTATCTCCTGTTTGATGACCATAGGTATCATTTATTTTTTTAAAATAGTCAATATCGATCATTATAATTGATAAAGGAGTATTGAATCGTTTTGATTTTTCAACTTCCAGATAAAGACACTCATCTATTTTTCGTCGATTAAAGAGATGGGTAAGTTTATCAATCAGGGCCAATGTCTCGAGTTCTTTTTTCGCAGTGATATCAATACCTACAGCCATATAAGAGAGGATCGTGTCATTTTCATCTTTAATGGGGACAATCGTTTGTTTTAGCCAATAAGGTTGACCTTCTTTTGATTTGTTTTTTATTTCACCTTCCCAGCGTTCCCCTAATGAAATCGTTTTCCATAAATTCTCAAAAGTCTCATTTGTTGTCTCCGGATGACGCACAATATTCATTGTCTTTCCGATGAGTTCTTCTTTTGCATAACCGCTGACATTAGCAAATGCAGTACTGATAGAGGTAATAAGTCCATTTGTTTTGGTCGTTACCGTGATGACATAACGATCAATGATAGAGGCAAAACGTTTTAGCTCCGCATTGGAGTTATATAATGCGTGCTGAAGTTTTGCAGGTTCACGTGAAGCATACATGGCTAAAGGAATACTCAACAAGAGACTTAAAAATGCCACAATAAGTGTTGCCGTTCTGTTGCTGGACTTTAACGAATGTATCATGTTTTCTTTCGGTTTGAGCAGGAAAATTGCATGGTCGTCATTTTTGAGTATAGAATCCAATGGGTAGGCGAAAACCTTTGCGCTATTGACATTACCCGCAAGAATAGCTGCAGCAGCATCCGGAAAGTCTTCATAAAGATCTCTTTTTATACCGGTATATTTATTCCATGAATAGCGGCTGTCCGGGTGGAGAATATAGTGCCCTTCACTATCAATAATAAAGATATCAAATAGCGGAGAATTTTCTACAGACTCATACAGCTCTTGAGAAAGCATATTACAAATGATCATTCCCGCAAACTTGTGTTCTTGATAAAGCGGCACCGCAATTCTTATGGTCGGCCTAAAAGGTATTTCGATTTTTCCATTCTCAATGTTAAGATCCAGACGTGAGTGCCATATTGTTGATGTCGTCATTTTGCTGACGATTTGAAAATAATCACGAAGACTTTTGTCTTGAAGCATTGAGTCTTTGACGATATAGGGCAGACTTTGTGCATTGTCTCGGTTGATCCGAATAACTTCCTTTCCATGAGCATCGATAAGTCTTGTTTGCATAATCGATTTATCGGTATCAGTTACGGTTAAAAACAGCTTCTGTAGTTCATGTTTTTTTCCAATATCACCTAATTCTATAAATTCTTTCAATGTTTGATTATTGGCGATAGCCGTTACGATATCGTCCATCCGTTCGACATGTGGCTTAAGTATATAATTTTTTCTGCTGAATGAAACTTCTTGAGCACTTTTATTGACAGAGCCTTCGATGTCCAGCATATGAATTTTATAACTGATCAAAGAGCTTAATATGGTAATAAGTATCCCAAAGATAATAAAATAGCCCAAGAATTGTGATTTATAATTTTTGATAATCATTTTAATTCCTTTTCTATATAGAATTGTATCTTATTCAATTCTATTCTTATGTAAAAAACTTAATAAAATATATTCAATTAATTAAAATTAATCATAAATTTATGTGAAATATCCAAGTATTTGATATGATATTGATTTTATAATGCACTCTCTATTTGTCACTAAAGGATTACCATTCATACTCACGAAATCAAGATCATTCTGTATAGTTTTATCGGTTTGATTCTTTTGGGAACGTTGCTTCTAGCCCTGCCAATGTCCCATAACGGTGAAATTGATTTGATTGATGCTCTTTTTACCTCCACGTCGGCTGTATGTGTTACCGGACTGATCGTTAAAGACACCCCCGTTGATTTTACCCCTATAGGGCAAGTGATTATTATGCTTTTAATTCAAATCGGCGGATTGGGGTATATGACAGCCGCGACCTTTTTAGCTGTCATGAGACATCGTAAAATCGGTCACAGAGACCGTTTGATTTTACAAGAGTCCCTTAATTATCCGGGGATGAACGGGTTAGTTCGATTTTTAAAAATTGTATTTGCCTCAATATTTATTATTGAATTTATCGGAATGGTTATTTTAACACTGCGATTCTGGGTAGATATGCCTTTGGCCAAAGCAGCCTGGTTTGGGATATTTCATGCAGTCTCTGCGTTTAATAATGCCGGTTTTTCACTTTTCAGCGATAATATGATGCGCTATCGGGGCGATTTTATTATCAATTTTACGATCCCCGCATTGATCATTCTCGGGGGATTAGGGTACCTGGTTTTAACCGAACTGTATCACTATCAGAAAAAAGAGATTTTGAGACTCTCGACACATACCAAAATCGTACTGATAATGTCCGTCTTATTAATTATTATGGGGATGGTATTACTGCTGTCGCTGGAATGGGACAGAGCTTTTTTGAATATGCCATGGCATGATAAAATCATGGCGGCATGGTTCGCATCGGTGAACTATCGCACGGCCGGATTCAATACTATCGATATTTCTACATTGAGTGATGCGAATCTCTTTTTTGCTACCTTTTTTATGATGACCGGAGGCGGACCGGGAGGGACAGCCGGCGGTATTAAAATTACGGCTGTTGCGTTGGCCCTTATCGGGGTATGGTATACCATACGGGGCGATACACATGCCCATGTTTTTCGTAGATCCATATCTACCTATCAGATCAATAAAGCCTATGCGATTATCTTTATCGCATCCATCTATGTTGTTGTTTCAACCATCATCCTGAGTGAAATCGAAAGGCTCCCTTTTTTACGGATTTTATTTGAGACCTGTTCTGCCTTTGCTACGGTGGGAGTCTCTACCGGAAACGGAGGCGTCCTCAGCTACAGTGCACTTTTTGGTGACTGGGGTAAAATCAACATCATTATTCTTATGTTTATGGGTCGTATCGGTGTTTTTGCCTTTACGATCGTTATTGTCGGAAAAGCGGTTCAAAGCCGTATTAAATATGCAGAAGGAAAAATTGTATTATGAAAAATTTTGCGGTTATCGGATTAGGAAAGTTTGGATTTCATGTCGCAAAAGGTTTGGCGCAGCAAGGGCTGAGTGTTATAGCCGTGGATCAGGACGAAGAGCAGATACGGGAAATTAACGAATATGTTCAAGACGCTATCACTTTAGACTCAACCGATATCAGAGCTTTACGCGAAGCCGGCGTCGGGCAAGTCGATGTTGCAGTGGTCAGTATCGGAGAAAATATTGAGGCGAGTATCCTTACGGTCATGGCTCTCAAAGAGTTGGGGGTGGAGACGGTTGTCGCCAAAGCAATTACCACCGTACACGGCCAAATTTTATCGAAGCTCGGTGCGGCAAAAGTTATTTATCCGGAAATGGAATCGGCTAAAAAAATCGTTAAAAAAATGGTCGCGAATATGCATTATGAAACGATCGATCTTTCTATTACAATGAAAATCGCCAAACTTACCGTCCCCTCATTTTGGATCGGTCTTTCTATTCTTTCCCCGATTTTTGAAGCAGAGTTTGAGGTCAAACCGATCGCCTATAAGCATCAGGGGATTTGGTATACCTCATTTGAAAACAATGACATTCTTGAATCCGGGGATATTCTCGTCGTATTGGGCAACAGCGCCCATATTGAAGCATTGAGCAAAAGAGTATAGTCTCGTGATCAGAGTTTGTTGGCGATCTTTTTGAGCTCGTTGATAAGAGATTGCTGTCGTTTATAAATATATTCGATCAAATAACTTTCATAGGGTTCTTGCAGGTCCAATATAACAACGACTTTTGTAAAATCATCACTGTTTTGCACATATTGTATTTTCCCTTCGACCGCCATATTGACCATTCCTCCGTCCATATTTTCATTGGGCAGTTGAAATTGGAGCATTATTGAACTGTCAATACTCGGGACAATCTTAGAACCGCTGATTTTGCAGGCAATGGATTTAATCGAAATATCCATTATAGTGCCGGACATGACACTTTTAAAGGATGTCAAGGTGACATGCATACGGTGATCGCTCTGGATACGGATATGCTGACGGCTGTTTGCAGATGCTTTCAGCGGCTGAAAGGTATTCAGCACCGCGATTTTTTTCCCTATGTCGACGATCCTGATATTTGCCTGCAAGTCAAAAGGAATGCCGCTGGCCTGAATCACGGTCATATTTTCAAGCTTCATCGCATATCCCTGTATTTTTTCGATAGCAACGTAAAGCAGTCCGTCGGAGAGTTTGACCAAACGCGCGGGCGTGCTGATCCGAATCCCTTTGTAAAAATTCATTAGTTTTATCGGTGATTTATCAAGCATCAATTTTTCAAGATAATAAAGCACCTGTTCTTTCTCATTCATGTCATGACGTTTCCCTGAAACTTCATGATGCAAGAGATTGGAAATATCATTTGCCAACAGCTGTTTTTGATGAATATGATCAATTATTCCTATTGCTTTATTTAAATCGACGCCGTGCATATCAATGACGAATGAGTCAAGAACCAGTGCCGTTCCTTCAAATATACGGGTGGTTATATCCTTATGAAATTGTTCGAGTACATCTTTGAGGTCTTCGATATTCGCTCCGGGTGACATAACCGTATAGACATCTCTATGCCACTGTGCGATTTCGCTTTCACGGCTAAAATAGTTTTTTACAAGATGTAAGAGCTCTTTACAAATGTCATTGTAAATATTTTCACCGCTGCTATCAATAATTTTTTGACTGTTTTCAATATGTATCATGACGACAGGAATGGATTCGTCTTCACTGCTGTGAATCAAAAAAGCATCTTTAAGGATTTCAATAAAATTGATTCGATTTAAAAGTTTTTTTTCACAGCTTTGCAAAGGAAGCTTCAACGGAACGATTCCCAGAAGCGTTTGATTCTCCCTGAGCGGATACGTGGTAATGAAATATTCGGAGGAATCATTGACTGAATTGATCAAATTACGGGAAGTATATTGTTGCGATCCCGTTTTTTTGAGTATCTCACAGATCTCTCCGTTATGCAGGTATTCTTCAAATTCACTGAGTTGTTGAATACCAAAATGTTTTTTAGTGGATTCATTGGCATAGATTGCTTTCCCGCTTTTGATAATGGTAAACATATGTTGGGAATATTCGGCAATGCTGCGATGATGACCGTCACTGATGGATTCATTGTGCTTTTTAATCAAACTGGGAAGAATTTTGACCATCTCCTGAACATACGTTTCTTCTGTCTGCGGCAAAGACCCGACATACAACGCTTGAAGGGATAACGCGGCTTTGAAGATAGTGATATCCGTATGATCCGGTGTCAATATAACGCTCATAAGACGCTGAACCGATGTGGCAGCAGGTTTGAGCAAAGGGGATTTAAGTGATTGCGCCGTGATACAAAGAAGAAGAAGATGCGAATGGGATACACCACCGCTAGGCTCAGCCAGATTGCGTACACTTACGTTACGGAAGATCGACTTTGCTGTTTCGATAAACTGTAGAGAGAGATTTTCATCATAGATAATTACAAGATCTAAATGCTTGGCGAATTTAGCAAATTTTTGAATAGACAATTCATACCTACAGTTATTAAATGGGTTAAATTGTATCGCATGCTAAACTGTTCTCACCTTAAAAAATCTCAAAGCTCGGTTAAACCCAGCTTCTGCTAAAATCGCAAAAAAGTTTTAGGAAATATTTATGCTTCGTTTTGCCCCAAGTCCGACCGGTGACATGCACATCGGCAACCTTCGCGTCGCTTTATTTAATTATATATCAGCCGTCCAACGTGATGAACCGCTTTTGATCCGTATCGAAGATACCGACAAAGAGCGCAATATCCCAGGCAAAGAGAAAGAGATTTTTGAAATTTTGGCACTTTTTGGTATTCAACATCAAGAGGAACAGCTTCAGAGCAACAACCTCCGCTTTCACCGTGCTATGGCGGTTCAGCTCCTACAAGACAAAAAGGCGTTCAACTGTTTTTGTACGCCGGAAACTCTGGATGCTAAACGGGATGCTTCCAAAGAGGCCAAGATAGCGTATCGTTATGACGGTGCTTGTGAAAATTTAAGTGCTGACGCCGTCATTGACAATATGAATCCATTTACGATTCGTCTTAAAAAACCGACTCATCCGATAACCGTGACCGATTTGATCAAAGGGGAATCAACCTTTGCTCCTGATGATATCGACAGTTTTATTTTAATGCGGGCCGATAAATTCCCGACGTACAATTTTGCATGTGCCGTCGATGATATGCTCGCTGATATTTCTCTCATCATTCGGGGTGAAGACCATCTCAGCAATACACCCAAGCAGATTGCCATTCATGAAGCACTGGGATATACGAAAAAAGTGGAATATGCTCACCTTCCGATCATTCTAAATGCTGAGGGTAAAAAGATGTCCAAACGCGATGATGCTTCAAGCGTCAAATGGCTTCTTGAAGAGGGATACCTGCCCGAAGCGATCAGCAATTATCTTCTCCTGATGGGAAATAAAACCCCGAATGAGATTTTCAGTGTCAAAGAGGCGATCAAATGGTTCGATTTGAAAACCATTTCTAAAGCACCTGCCCATTTTGATATCGATAAACTGAAATTTATCAATCGTGAGCATCTCAAAGGCCTCGATCCGAAAGAGCTTTCCCGTTATGTCGGTTTTGCCGATGAAGAGATCGGACAGCTTGCCAAAGTATATCTGGATGAAGCCGGTACGCTTAAAGAACTTCGATCTAAAATTGCGACAGTTTTTGGTCCGAAAGAGGTTCCTGAAGAATTTAAAGAAGGGTATGCCATCTTGCGTGATTTGACCCTGAAAGCACCCCATTTCGATGACTATGATGCCTATAAAGGGTATCTGATGGAGCACAGCGGACTGAAAGGGAAGAATTTCTTTAAACCGCTGCGTATTCTCCTCAGCGGTGCCGAACACGGTCCTGAGCTTAGCGATCTGTATTGCTATCTGAAAAATTATCTTAAAGAGGTGGCCAAATGATGGGCAGTATTTTCGCAGGACTCGGTGGAATCGTCCATTCGCTTATCAGTGTCTATATATGGGTAGTGATCATCGGTGCCCTCCTCTCATGGGTTCGGCCTGATCCGTATAATCCTATCGTGCAGGTCATTAATCGGCTTACGGAACCGGCTTATCGGCTGGTACGCCGTATGATGCCGACGGTTTTTAACGGTCTTGATCTCGCACCTCTTATTTTGATCATATTGCTTCAAGTAGCTGATGTTCTTTTAGTCAATATTATCAATGCTGTGGTTATGTCGTGAAATATTCGCTCGTCCTTTCGGTTTTTCTTCTAACCAACGTTTGGGGGTTAAGCATTGAGGATATCAATGACAAACCCTCTTCACGGCAAAAGAACTTTTTGATATGGGAGTATTTGCATCAGGATATCAATGCCACTCAGGCATCAGAAGCTTTTTATCAAGTCGATAACGTGAATGAGCGTTTTTTATTTGACTATGCGGCTAAAACGGACGAAAGCGAGATCAAATATACGGCATCGTGCCTGCAGCAGCAAGCGTGTAATCTTCCGATGATTGTGCAAGACGATTGTTTGATGCTCGCCCTCACCCCGGCTAAGGCTACGGCACTAACTCCTGAAGAAAGGGAGACTATCGCAACACGTCTTAATAACCGTTTTGGAAATACCGAATGGCTGAGAGCGATGAATCAGGAGAGTTTGTATACCTCCACCTATAATTTAGAGAATGAAACGATACTTTTCCGTCTGGCCGGCGCTACGTATCGGCATGAGCATTTCAACCACACGCTCTCCTTGGATGTCATCCAAGCCCTGGCACAAAGTAAAAGCTTTGGTCAAATTGTCTTTCTTACGGTTACCGATCCGTCTATGGATCAGCTTCAACAATCATTACTGAGTATATTATTTGGCCATTTCGATCCTCAAACCCATTTTTTCCTTGCGATGAATGCTATCAAACATAAAAAACCTGAGGTCGCTCTGGAACACCTGAAAGCAGCCAAAGAGCGTTTTGGCAGGCTGATCGATAGAGATAAAACACTTTTTTGGCTCTATCAGATTACCAAAGATCAAAACTATCTTGATGAGCTTTCGAAAAGCCTCGATATCAATATGTATGTACTGTATGCCAGAGAACTGATGCAGCTGCCGACGGAGAACTATTTTACGACATTGCCGACAACACAGCGAACAGACAGTGAAAACGGTGTTGATCCGTTTAAATGGCGTCTTTTCGCTGAAGAAATCAAAGCCTCGACCCCTGAAACGGTTGTCAACCTGATTGATCGTACTGACGGCGAAGATTCTGTCGGTATACAGGGATATATACTGGAGCGGACGTATGGACCGTATGTCCATAATTTCACCATGCCCTATGATCAGCATATGACAACCTTGAGCAATGATCATAAAGCCATCATGTATGCCCTTATGCGTCAGGAAACACAATTTATTCCGGGACTTATTTCCCGTTCTTTTGCGCTTGGACTGATGCAGATCATGCCGTTTAATGTGGATTCGATCAGTAAAGTCAATCCGTTAAAACCGACAAACTATTTTGATATGCTGAAGCCTGAATACAGTATTGCCTATTCCATCGCCCATTTGCAGCATTTGTTCAATAACCTTTACAATCCCGTATTAATCGCCTATGGATACAATGGCGGACTCGGATCGACTAAGCGCCTGTTGACAGACGGCGGACGATTTTTGCCGGGAGAATATGAACCGTTTCTAAGTATGGAATTGATCGGAAATGATGAGAATAGAGAGTATGGCAAGAAAGTTCTTGCCAACTATGTTATGTACAAAAAGATTTTAGGTGAAGAAGTGTCGATCAAAGCTATTTTTGATAATTTAATACAACCGAGCCAGTCTGATTATTTTCGAGCCGAAGCACTAAAGAAGAATTTTGCTCTGAATTAAATTTGACATAATAATATCGATTCCAGTTGTTCTGGATCGGCATGAGTGCACGTCGTGGGTCTTTCTCCTCGAGTTGCTCAATCAATGCCGCTTCTTTTCCGTTCAGTCTCAGCGTATAGCCGTTTGACTCCAAATCCCGTTTTTTAGTAGTATCATCTTTTTCAAAATAGACGGAAGCGATAAAATTCTCACCTTCGCTGTATTTAATTGGGTCAACCTTATTAAGATACAATGTTGAGAAAATCGCTTTTGTCTCCAATGAGAGAAGAATGGCCCCGCTTCGAAGCTGCTCAACAGAACGCTCATGCGCTTCATCCATTTTAAAAAGATCAAATGCCCCTTTTTGTGAACATCCGCTGAACGCCAATAAAGCTGATAAAGCTATCCAAGAAAATCGCATCCTAATCCTTTAATCGTCGAATAAACATCATTATACGTCAACTCGCCTTAGAATTATTTAGCAAGTTCAAATCATGTATTGACTAACCGGGTGAAAGAACCTGAAATCTTGAGGCTGCAGCCATTATTTTGCACTAATCGGATGAATTATTGAACCTCTTTAGTAAGATTAAAATGAACCTTGACTATAATACCCCTAATTTACAAGAGGTGGATTTTTGAAAAAACGTTTAGCAGTTGCGTTCACCGGTCCCTCCAACAGCGGTAAAACAACACTGATTCTTAAAGTAGCGCGAAAATTGATTCATGAGCACCATTTAGAAGTTGCCATCATCAAAAATGACCCGAAAGATAAAGCACAGTTTGACGTGCCCGGAAAAGATAGTTATAAATTCAGTGATACCGGTGCCGAGGTTATTGTTACCTCCCCTACCCGTACCACCTATTTTTCACAACGTCACAAAGAACTGGATGAGCTTGTATCTCTTTTTGGCGAGTTTGACGTACTTTTGGTAGAGGGATTAAAAAATCTTCCGCTTCCGCGTATAAGCATTTTTCGAGGATCTATCGATACCGATTATTTTCCCTATATGAATGCATTGGCAATTGATGAAAGTATTGATACAGAGCACTATTCGATTCCTGAGGGAATTGACTTACTCGATCTTAATGACGCCGATCAAGTGATTGATTGGATTTTAGCTCACGCAAAGGTTATGAAATGAATGTGATTTTAGAAGCGATCCAGAAAAGTGCGATTCGGATAAAGAATGCGATTGATGTAAAAGATATCGGCTATTCGCAAGAGCAGAACAGTTCAGGCGAAACCCAGCTTCAGCTTGACATTCAGAGCGATTTGATTATCGAAGAGGAATTAAGCCGTATTCCAAGTGTCCACACTATCGCGAGCGAAGAGAAAGAACATCCGATGATGCTCAACGAGAACGGACGCTATTTCATCGCCTTTGATCCTTTGGACGGATCATCACTCGTCGATGTCAACCTCAGTGTCGGCTCGATTTTCGGAATATATGACGGAGTCTTTTCACCGGAGAAAATGATTGCCTCGTGTTATGTGGTCTACGGACCGCGTGTTGAATTGGTTTTTGCTGATGAAGAGAAAGTCTCCCTCTATCTTCTTCAAGCAGGGGAGTTTGAATATGTCAAAGAGATCCGTTTGAACGAAAAAGGGAAGATCAACGCTCCCGGCGGAACACAACAGTTTTGGGCACCGTACCATAAAGCGATGATCGATTCATTTTTTGCCCGCGGATACCGTCTGCGCTATTCGGGCGGAATGGTTCCTGACTTGCATCAAATCCTCCTAAAAGGGGGTGGACTGTTTAGCTACCCGGGAGCCAGCGATAAGCCGGAGGGAAAATTGCGAATGCTTTTCGAAGTTTTCCCGTTTGCGTTTATATTTGAAAAAGCCGGAGGAAAAGCGGTTGACGGAACCAAGCGTGTCATGGAAAATGAACCGCGTCATATTCATGATACCAGTCCGTGTTTTTTTGGTTCAAAAGATGAAATCGATGAGGTTATAAGTGTCTATGCCGGACAACAATAACGAATATGAAGCTCAGCTTGATGATGCAAAAGAAAAGCTTCAAGCGTGTCAAAAAGAGCATGAAGTCGAGAGTTGCTATGTGTGTGAACAATGTATCGGGTGCGAAATCCGCACTAAATACATTCGCAGTGTCTATGAGAGCATGTCCAAGGGTGAAACCGGCGGGTTCGATTTTTAATATGAACGCCAAACAACTTTGTCCCTACAGAATAAAAGGAGAATAAAAACTATTATGAAAAACTATATTACAACCCCCATCTATTATGTCAACGGTGAAGCCCATATCGGTCATGCCTATACCACTTTTATCGCGGACACCTTAGCGCGCCACTCTCGCCTGCTCGGAAATGAAACCTACTTCCTCACCGGAACAGATGAACACGGTCAGAAGATTGAAGAAGCGGCAAAAAAACTGGAAAAACCGACACAGCAGTTTGCTGATGAGATCAGTGCATCCTTCAGAAACCTTTGGGATGAGTTTGATATTAGTTACGATCAATTTATTCGGACGACGGATGAAGACCATAAAAAAGGGGTTCAGGTCGCTTTTGCCAAAATGTTCGAAAACGGAGACATCTATAAAGATTTTTATGAGGGAAACTATTGCGTAAGCTGTGAAACCTTCTTTCCGGAATCGCAATTGATGGATGGAGGATGCTGTCCTGATTGCGGAAGAGCAACGACGATCGTTAAAGAAGAGAGCTATTTTTTCCGTCTTTCCAAATATGAAAAGCCGTTGATGGAATATTATGAAGCACACAGTGACTTTATCCTTCCGAAATCACGACGCAATGAGGTTATGAGTTTTGTCCGGGGTGGATTAAATGACCTCTCCGTTACCCGTACCAGTTTTAATTGGGGTATCCATATTCCAGAAAACCTAAATGATCCGAAACACGTTATGTACGTGTGGCTGGATGCATTGATGAACTATGTAACTGCGCTCGGTTATGGTGCAGATGAGTCTAAAATGGACTTTTGGCCTGCCCAAGTTCAGCTTGTCGGAAAAGACATCCTCCGTTTCCATGCGATCTATTGGCCTGCATTTTTAATGAGTCTCGGATTACCGCTTCCAAAACACATCGGTGCGCACGGATGGTGGACACGCGATGGTGAAAAGATGTCAAAATCCAAGGGGAATGTTGTTGACCCTCGCGAGGTTGCCCAGCACTACGGTGCTGAAAATCTCCGCTATTTTATGATGCGTGAAGTGCCGTTCGGTCAAGATGGCGATTTCTCACAGCGCGCTCTGATCGATCGGATGAATTCTGATCTCAGCAATGACTTGGGCAACCTCCTGAACCGTATCATTGGGATGTCCGAAAAATATTCCGATTTCGTGATCGATAGCGTTAATGTCGAGAAATATCACACGAAAGAGCTGAGCGATGCGCATGCTGTATTGGATTCACTTGAAATCTATTTGAAGGATCTGCAGCTTCACCGTTATCTTGAAGAGTTGTGGAAAGTGTTCTCGATCGGAAACAAAGCGATCGAAGAACATGCTCCATGGGTCAAAATCAAAGAGGGCCGTACCGATGAAGCTCTTGCTACGGTTGCTTTGGTTGCCAATCTTTTGGCAAAAGCTTCTGTGATGCTTCACTCAATCATGCCAAGTACGACGGCAACAATCGCCGATGCACTCGGATTTGAGATTACGACGGCAAGCTATACCGACCTGATTATCCAAAAAGGTTTACTCAAAACCTTTACGATCAAAAAAATCCCGCCTCTTTTCCCGCGTGTAGAGGAACCGTTAATGGCGGAAGCTCCAAAAGCGATGATTGAAGAGACTGCTAAACCGGAACCGAAAAAAATTGAAGATAAAAAAGAGAGTACGGTATCAATGGAAGGACTTATCACAATCGATCAGTTTTTCCAGACATCGATTAAGATAGGTACTGTTCTCGAAGCGGAGGAAGTTCCGAAAAGCTCGAAACTTCTCAAGCTCCAAGTTGATCTGGGAGAAGAGGCTCCACGCCAAATTATTGCCGGAATCCGTGAGTATTACAGTGCTGAATCCTTAGTCGGAACACAGGTTTGTGTCGTCGCTAATCTAAAGCCTGCAAAACTGATGGGTATGCTCTCAGAGGGGATGATTCTAGCCGCTAAAGATGCAGACGGTCTTTGTTTGGTTCGCCCTGAAAAACCACGCCAAAGCGGAAGTTCGGTTGGATGAGACTTGAAAATATCCTCGCACTGACGAAAGGTTCGCTTTTAGGGGATCCTTCCGTCAGTCTCTTTGAAAGTGTCGTGTTTGAGCCTTCCAAAGTTAAGCGCGGATCTTTGTTTATTGCCAATTCTGCCGAAGATATCCCAGAAGCACTGCAAAACGGTGCCTATGGCGTGATGTTCGACAAGCCGACCCAAATCACTGACAGTGAAATCGCATGGATTAAAGTCGACAACCTCGATAATGCTCTCAAAAAACTTCTCCGTTTTTATCTCTTGGAAAAAGAACTTCAAGTCTATGCCTGTGATCCGATCTCTCTGCGGCTCTCCTCTATGATCTCTACCCCTCCGACGTTTTGCAACATCGAAGGATCGATGCGAGAAATATGGGAAAAGCTATGGCCTCTTGAAAAAAAATCGATCGTCCTTTTTTCCCCTGCCCTAACCGATCAGGATCTTTTTATCGAATTCTCACAGCTGATACGTGCTCAGGAAAAAACGATTACGATTATCGAGCAGACTTTATTTGAAACCTCGTTCATCCACAACGATACCTTTTATGAACGCCAAATGCTCTCCCCGTTTTTTATCCCGTATCTTGAACATATTCTTTTCTTTTACACTTTTTTACGGATACCGTTTCAAATCCGCGGATTTAGTAAAATGGGCCACTTTATTCCGGTATTTACCAATTCGCGGCTTGAGAGCAAGGAGTTCGGCAGCAGCGATCGCGTTGTTATTTTCGAACCTCTGCTCGAACTGATCGATGAACAGATTGATTTTTTGGATTCACAGGCATCCTGGGCTAAGATCATTTATCTCCTTCCTGAATCAATGCGTTCATCTCTCACTATCGGTATTGAAAATATCTTTTTTTACCGCTACAGTGAAGAGGTATTGAGTATATTACAATCCAAGAGTTTTCATTTTGCCCTTGTTGCCGGAGTGGACAAAGGGATTTTAAACCCTTCTCGATCTTCCATGAAGCAGCTTGAACTCGATTTTTAGGAGATAACAATGGATAGACGTACTTTTATAACAGGAAGCGCATCTGCTTCAGCGGCCTTATTACTTAACGGCTGTAATGAAAACAATCGACAAGCCATCGATTATTCCAAACACCCCTCTCAAATTGCACAGGCTTCCGGTGAGTCTTCCGGCGAAAAACAAAAAAAGGTGACACTCCGTTTAGCAACCAGCTGGCCTGCAGGATTTCCGATCATGGGGACGGGAGTGGAACATTTTGCCGAGCGGGTGAAAGCCGCCAGCGGCGGAACGCTTATTATCAAAATTTATCCGAAAGAGACACTTGTCCCCGCATTGGCGGTTTTTGATGCGGCAAGCACCGGTGAAATCGACGCATTTCACTCCGGCCCTTATTACTGGAAAGGGAAAAACAGTGCTTTTGCCCTCTTCAGCGGGACACCGTTCGGGCTAACATCCGAAGAAATCAATTCATGGATGCTTTTTGGCGGCGGGATGGAACTGTGGCGCGAGATGTATGCCAAACATAATCTTCATCCGCTTCTCGGTGGGAATACCAACGTTCAAATGGGCGGTTGGTTTCGTAAACCGATCAAAAGTCTTTCAGACCTTCAAGGGTTGAAAATGCGTATTCCCGGCATCGGAGGGGAAGTTTTTTCACGACTGGGCGTCAGTCCGGTTCTTTTGGCTGCAGGAGAGATCTATCCTGCTTTAGAGAGAGGGATGATCGATGCGACCGAATGGGTTGGACCGGCTTTAGACCTGCAGATGGGATTTTATAAAGTTGCCAAATACTATTACTCAGGCTGGCATGAGCCGGGCTCGGTGTTAGAATTAACATTCAATAAACAGGTATGGGACGATCTGAGCCCTACGCATAAGGCAATTCTTGAAATTGCATCGGAAGAGATGAATTCACGCATGTCTTTAGAGTTTCATGCCAAGAATCTTAATGCGCTTGAAGAGATTAAAAAACTTGGAATTACGATCGGATCATTTCCGGATGATGTCAACAAGGCGGCGAAAAAAGCACTGGCTGAATATCTCCAATCAGAAAGTGAAAAAAATCCTGACTTTAAACGTGTTTATTCAAATATGGACGTCTATCTCCGGAAATCACGTGCGTGGAGCAATATCGGATTAGGGGCGTATCTTAATGCCCGAGAGGCCTGATCCCTCTCAGCGTGGATCGCAGCCGCTTCTCTTCGGGCAGATAGGTTCTTACCAATTCATGGAATATCTTCGAATGGTTCATATGGCGCAAATGAGCCAGCTCATGAACGATAATATAATCAATTTGCTCATATGTGAGTTGCATCATCATCGTATTAAAGGTCACTATTCCGTGACTGTCACAGCTTCCCCATCGGCTTCGTAGCCGTTTAAACCGGATCTCTTTCGGATGCAAATCCATTTTGCGTGCATAAAATGCTACACGCGAAGGAATCGTCAAAATTGCTTCTTCTTTGTAAAATTGATGGTAATATTTTTCAATATTAATACTATTTTTCCCTTTTTCGATCTTTTTTTGCAATGAAGGCAATTGATGGACCGGATGGTTCTCCCCGCGAAAACGGATATGTTCACCGAGTACGGGTTTATCAATATCCCCTTCTTGCATTAAAGCCAGTTTCGCTTTGATCCATCTTTCTCGCAGTTTTAGGATCCGTCGTATAGAAGATTCATTTTTGAGAGGAGTCCGGACTTTTACTTCACCCTTATGGGTAATATGAATATACGTATTGCGGTTATTTGGCCGATGTTCGATAATGATGGAAGAGTGTTCTGAATTAAACATGGCGATAGCGAATCGGGTCCTTCGTCTGAGCGAGTTCAAATCCTCGTAACCGGAGGCGACAGCTATCGCATATGCCGCATGCTTCCTCTTCACTTTGATAGCAGCTCCATGTCAAATGCAAAGGGGCATTCAGTTCTAATGCTTTTTGGACGATCTGGGATTTTTTAAGACGGACCAGCGGCATTTCGATCGTTAAATTCGTAGTCTCTTTCGTCCCCAGATTAGCCGCTTTGGTAAAAGCATCGATAAATGATTCACGACAATCGGGATAGCCGCTGCTGTCTTCTTCGACGACACCGATAGCAATGGCTTCACACCCCTCTTTTTCCGCAATAGCGGTCGCGATACTCAAAAATATCCCGTTGCGAAACGGTACGTACGTTATGGGAACTCCCGCTTCTATCCCGCCGGTAGGAACCTCAATACTGTGATCCGTCAGTGCAGAAGCACCGATGGTTTTAAAAAAATCCAAATCGATTTCATATTTGCTTATGACACCGAGCTCATCGCATATCGCACGAAAGGCCGAAAGTTCTTTTTCTGCGGTTCGCTGTCCGTAGTTGAAATGAAGAGCCGTGATCTCATATCCGCGTGAGCGCATTATGTATGCAACCAACGTCGAATCCATCCCGCCGCTCATAATACAAAGTGCTTTTTTCATAGTGTTACCCTTTCGTGTGATTGTACCAAGGTGAGCCTTATGCTACAATGTCATCATGATAGAACTTGATAACCGAACCGATCGAAAATATGATTTTGCACGATTAGAGAAAATAGCCGACGCATTGTGTCAACAGGAAATTGAACTTATCCTGACCGACAACGATGAAATCGCTCAAATCAATCGTGAATTTCGTTCCATTGACAAACCGACAGATGTTCTGAGCTTCCCGAGTGATCCGTTTCCAGGAGCACCGTTGGGCAGTATCGTGATCAGTGTCGATAAAGTTGAGAGCGTCGCACAGGAGATGGGCCATACACCGAATGATGAGATCGCCCTACTCTTTATCCATGGGATGCTTCATCTTCTCGGATTGGACCATGAAACAGATTCGGGTGAAATGCGGCAGCGTGAAGCCGAACTGGTAGCACAGTTTAATCTTCCAAAAAGTCTTATCGTCCGAACATTGGAAGAATGACTATTTTTTGATATACCCCAAATCATCAAGCTTATTGTAAATGGATGAAACAATCCCTCCCGTGGCTTCCCCTCCGTGTCCTCCGTGCTCAACCATGACCGTTACGATAAATTGAGGATTATCGGCAGGGCCGTAGGTTGTAAACCATGCATGTGAACGTTTCAAATAATCCATGGAATGTTCGCTTTGACGCTGTTGATTCCCTTGTGCAATCCCGGTTGTCTGTGCTGTTCCGGTTTTTCCGGCAATCGGAAACCGGGTAGACACAAAGCCTTTTGCCGTTCCTCCTGCGTCATTACATACTCCGCGCATCGCTCGTTGAATAATCGGGAGTTTTTCCTTTTCAGCCTTAGTCAGCACATCCAGCGGTACCGGCGTATAGGGATTGTTGCCGATAGTCTTGGCTACATGCGGTACAGGCAGTAATCCCGTCGCCATCAAACCTGTAAACTCAGCCATCTGCAAAGGGGTTACAAGAAAATTTCCTTGTCCGATTGCGGTATTGAGAGTTTCTCCCTGATACCAAGGTTTATTGTATTTTTCCCGTTTCCATGTACGGCTGGGGACGGTACCGATAAACTCATTCGGTAAATCAACGCCGGTTTTTTTACCCAGTCCCATTCGCATCATACCCGCACTCATTCGATCTATGCCGACTTGAAGCGACCCTTTGTAAAAATAATCATCACAACTATGGACAACCGCTGTTGAAAGATTTACCGTTCCATGTCCTGTACTTTTCCAACAGCGAAACGATCGATTTCCCAGCTTCATACTCCCGCTGCACTGAATGGTATTGTATTCGTTTAAAATATCGGAAGTGACATAAATAAGCCCCATACCCGTTTTAATGGTTGACCCCGGAGGATAGAGTCCGTTAATGATTTTATTCGTAAAAGGGGCATCGACACTGCTCATTAATCGGTTCCACTCAGTAGAACTTATCCCAGAGACGAAGGTATTGAGATCATATTCCGGATAACTTCCTGCTGCATAAATAGCACCGTGAATGTCCATAACGATAATGGCCCCGGAGCGCTTTTCAAAAGCCTGCGTAATGAAATTTTGAAGTTTCATATCAATATTGAGTACCAGATTATGATTTTCTTGTGTGGCACTTCTCCCGATCTCTTCAATTTCGATATTGTGGGCATTGACCTTGATACGGCGTTCGCCTGCGACCCCTTGTAAATAGTTATTATAATATTTCTCGATTCCATTTTTACCGACACTGCCTAAAAGCTGCAGGGAAGGATCTTCATCAATCTCTTTTTGATTGGCCTTGGAGACGTACCCGATAAGATGAGAGGCTATTGCCCCATAGGGGTATAACCGCTTTGGTGATGGGGATATTTTTATCGTTTCGCGTAAATTCATAAGCGAATACAGAGGGATGATCGTTTCATGGGGGATAAAATCAACGACATCGATAAACGCATGATTATAATAAGAGTCCTGCATTTTATAGACTTTACGTATTTTATCACCATCCAGGGTCGGTATCATGGATGTCAAATAAGCGATCTCACCATCCAAACGGCTGATATCTTTTCCTTTGGTCAAATGGGGGGCCAAAGCAATCTTAAATCCCAATTCATTGATGGCTATCGGTTCCAATGACCTGTCAAGGATTTCACCCCGTACCGGTGCCGAAAACTCCGTTTTGATACTGTTGTTTTCAGAGAGATTCTCATAGTAGTCATTGGACTGAACGGAAAGATGAAATACACGTACCAGCAATCCGATCCATATAACAATAAAAATCGATAATAATAGTTTTATTTTCATACAAGCGCCGCAATAATTAAAAATTCTATGATCATATACAAACCGATATGCCAATCAACCGCAGGAGAAGGCAGCAATAAAACACCGTTAGCAATCCAGACAAAGAGCCAATATCCTGGATACGCCAAGGCGACAAAGATTGCTCCCATGCAGATACGGCATTGAATAAGCTGTTCAAATTTTGGGATCAGATAATAAGAAAGTACCGTAAAAAAAAGAATTGTACTTCCAAACCAAAATCCTTTTTCCGCTTCGAAAACCAACAGCATAATGACAACAATGAGCAATCCGAAAAGGTCATGTTTCGTCAACGCGTCATAATAGGCATAAAAGAGAATAGCCAACAACGGAGGCAGCAAAAGATAAAGGCTGCTTAAGCTGATATAGATAATGAATAAGGCGACTAGAAAAAGTCGGCTTATAACGTTTTGATAAGGGAAACTTCGTTGCATATCGGAAAGTGTTTACATTTAATACAATCAGCCCAAATTTTATGTTCAGGAATCGATTCTTTAGGGATCTCTACAAATCCCAATCGCTCAAAAAAGCGCTGTTGATAGGTCAGAGCCAAAACTTCTTTTAATCCTAATCGGCGTCCTTCTTCGCAGGCATTCTCAACTAAAGCAGTACCGATATTACGCCCGCGGTACTCAGTATCAATAATCATGGAGCGAAGCTCGGCCAATACGGGGGAATGAATATGAAGCGCTACAAAACCGACCAGTTTTTCGCCATCTAATGCCAAAAAATACGAACGGATATTGGTTGCAATCTCATCATTGCTTCGCGGTAAGATAACACCCGTTTCAATTTCAGGGGCTACAAGGCGCTGCATCGCAGGGATATCCAGCAATGTAGGTTTCTTATAGGTAATACTCATTCGTCGTTACTTTTCAGCAAACGGTATAAATGTTCAACGATCGCATCTACCCCTTTGCGTTTTGAGTTAGAGACCATAATGGCATCCGGAAAGCGCTTTTTGAGTTCATTGAGCTCTTTTTGGTTGAGTTTATCGATTTTCGTAAAAATCGTAACGATAAACTGATCCGGCGTACAGATTTCGTTCAAATATTCATTGACGGAGCGATCGATATCCAAATCAGGATGACGACAGTCTATAAGGTGAACGTAAATACGGATTTGCTTTCGTTCGGAAATAAAATTGGTCAGGTTGCTTTCCCAATCCGTTTTTAACGATTTGGCGACTTTAGCATATCCGAATCCCGGCAAATCGACAAATTTTGCATGGAGCCGCTCATTGGTTTCACGATCTAAAAATATCACGTCGAAATAATTGATCAAACGTGTTTTTCCCGGTGTTGCGGAAACTTTCGCCAACGACTTTCGTTTCGTCAAGGTGTTAAGAAGTGAACTTTTGCCGGTATTGGATCGAGCCATAAACGCTACTTCGTTTTGGTAGTCATTTTCCGGTGTCAATCGGATATTGGGAGCCGAGGTGACAAATAAAGAATCAATGATTTCTATCATTTTGCGGCGCTTTTCGGTTTTGATTTTTTATCTTCCAGAGTAAAGGTCATCACGACAGGTTCGTTGTTCGCACTTTCAGCCGATGCACTGCCTTTGACGGTGTTGACAATAACTTTATCCCCTTTGACACGGCGAAAATCATCTAAACGGAGTAGATCCACTTTCGTAAAAAATTGGTATTCGCCCTCTTCCGGAAGGTAAATGGCCGTTTGGGATTTCCCTTTGTATTTTTCTTGTTTCTCCGTCAAAATATAAAAAGATACATCCCCTTCGGCAAAATATTTGACAGGTTTGTTATCTTTGTCCGTGTATATAGTGACTTTGGAGGCATTAAGCTCATCAGAGCCTTTGGTCACTTTTACATGGCCGGTGAAGATTGAAATCCCCTTTTGTTGATCCCCTTTAAAGGTGTCCGAGATTACTTTTAGCTCTTCCGCTGAAGAAAGCATAAAGAAAAATGGGAGCAATAGTATCAGTATCCGTATCATCATTATTATTTTTCCTATTTTAATTGGTAGCTGCCGCGCACTTGATTTGCGGTTACCGTTTTTTGTCCGGTATGGTAATTCAATTTCTCTCCATCGATGCGATTAGCGTTCTGGGTAATGACAAATGACCCTTGTGTTTGGATAACAGAGTTATTGGTATCATATGTCCCTTCATCCGAGTGAAATTCCAATCCATCTGCCCGGCTGTAATAAACATTTCCGGTGAGATTGAGAATATCATACTGGTACACAACATTATCGGATCGTATCGATTGGAATAAAGATTTCGTATTATCGCTAAATTTCCCTGACGTTACCGTATAACGTTCATCAAATTTTTTTCCCTCTTTTCCTTCTAAGATATGATCAATCCCTTTGTTGGAAATTTCATACAGAGTAAAATCCATGAGTTGAATTTTAGGAATTTCACGTTTTTCCTGCTGCGGAACATAATTTGGGGCAAAATACCCATACATCCCCAACAATAACCCCAGTATTAAAACAAAAAAGATGTTAATCGACATTTATATCCAGAGCGCTAAAAATTTTTCTTCTTCTCCGTTGCGACGGATTACTTTTTCGATCATTTCACGTACGCATGCATCACCGCCGCTTCGGTCCAAAACTTCTGCAAAAGTTTTAAGATATTCGGAACCGTCTCGCGGTGTATAGGCTTGTCCTGCCCATTGAAGGAGATTGTAATCGTTTAAATCATCTCCGATAACTGCAACTTCATACGGTTGTATTCCCAGTTCATCACACATTTGAATCGCAACAGCCCGTTTGTCTTTGACCCCTTGATGTACATAAGGAATATCCAGTTCACGTGCACGGTTCATGACGATAGTCGAATCACGTCCCGTAATGATTGCGGCATGATGCCCCATTTTTATCCAGGCTTTGATAATAAATCCGTCTTTGACATTGAAATTTTTCAACTCCAACCCATCCGCAGTATAAATAATCTTGCCATCCGTCATACAGCCGTCAACATCCAAAATTACTAAACGGATCACAGTACCCCTTTAGTACTGGGGACTCCGGCACGCTCATTTTGTGCCAATGCCCGTCGAAGGGCAACTGCGAGCGATTTAAATGCCGCTTCAATGATATGATGTTTGTTTTTACCGCGTAACATAATAATATGGGCGGTGATTCCTGCATTAAAGACGACAGCCCGAAAAAATTCTTCGGCAAGTTCGGTATCAAAAGCACCGATTTTACCGGATACGGGGACATCGTAAACCAAAAACGGCCGATTACTCAAATCCAAGTCACAGCTTACTGCGGCTTCGTCCATCACAATCACGGCACTGCCGAACCGCTCGACCTTTTCAATGGGATAGATTGCTTCACGCAATGCTTGTCCAAGAACGATGCCGATGTCCTCAACACTGTGATGATCATCGATATGAACATCTCCGTCGCACTGAATAGTCAAATCCATCTGCGCATGTTTGGCAAAGCTCTCCAGCATATGATCCAAGAAACCCACTTTGGTCGAAATCGTACTTTTACCTTCTCCTCCGATAGTGAGAGACAAGTCGATATCGGTCTCTTTGGTCTGACGTTTTTTATGGATCATCCTATTCCCCTATGATAAATGAGCCTTTAAAATAGCCCTTTGAAATGAAATCGCGTGCCTCGGCTTCACATTTGAATCCGCTGAGCCACACGCGAAATAAACGTTTGTTATTATACTCTGTATCTTTAATGATTGCAGAATAGCCCTGAAAATTTGAATATTTTTGTTTCGTAGAAGATGCCCCTGCAAACCGTTCGAATGACCCGATTTGAACATAAAAATTGTTCATGACACTTTCTTTTGGCCCTTTTGCAATTGTTTGTAAATTAATACTTCGGGACGTTGATGGCTCAAAACCCAGTACTTCTAACGTAACGTTCGCAGTACCGTTTTTTGTCATGCCGATTTGGTTTGCAGCCGCATAAGAAAGATCAATAATCCGAGTCTCTACAAATGGTCCGCGATCATTGATCCGGACAATTGTTTGGGCATTATTATCACTATTGGTTACCCGTACAACCGTATTCATAGGCAGGGTCTTGTGTGCCGCGGTCATGGCATACATATCATATGCCTCGCCGTTGGAGGTCGATTTTCCATGAAAATCGTTGCCATACCAACTTGCTCTTCCGCTGAGTGTATCTCCTACTCTGACTACGGTCGGACAGTACTCTTTTCCAAATACAGTGTAAGGGCGCATTGTTGCATGAAGTTCCCCGTTGCTTTTATACACATTAGAAGAACTCATTGCCAACTGTTGTGAAGGGTATTTTTGAGAAGGTTTGGGTTGATAGGAATACGAACCGTTTTTTGTGGTACATCCGCTGATTAAAATCACTAAAAAAGCCAGAAGGGTTTTAATTACCAATTTTTACTACCTCGCTTTCGTTAAGTGCATTCGAAACGAATGGATTTTTTGATTTAACCTGTTCAAGAGTCATATTATACAATGAGGTGACTGAAGTGATGGCTTCTCCAGTCTGGGTATGTTGCAGACGCGGATTTTTCAAAAAAGGCTTATTGATAGGGATTCTGACCCGTCGGCTAAGATTTTTGTCATTATCGTCAGTGATCAAATTCTCAGCCATGATAGAACTTTTTGAGACATTGTAACGTTTGGATATTTGTTCGAGTGTTTCACCTGATTTTACCCGGTGCATCAACAAGTACCCTTTTAACTCTTTCGTCCGGTATTTTTGACGAAAATCGTCCAGTTTTGCCTGCGGGATATATACCGGGTAGGCTTGTTCATTCGGCGGAGTCACCCCTTTTTTGAGATGGGTATTGAGTTTCAGAAGTTTATTCTTCGGCATTTCCAGAACAGCTGCTATGCGGTCAATATCTTCACCTTCGGGAAGATACACCGTGGCGATAGGATTTTCATAACTAGTGTTCAGCAAGGTGTCATACTGTATCTGGGATAAAAAGACTTCATCGGTTGCCAGCAATGCCAAGGATATGACTTTTCGGATATAGTTTCGACTCTCAAAAGGGATATAAGCGCGTTTAGGGTCTGTAAGGACACGGATATCCGTTGTCCCCGCTTTCCGTATCGCACGTTTCAGCCTTCCGTCGCCGCAATTGTAGGCGATAAGAGCCAAATACCATTTTCCGAACTCTTTTTTCAAGGTACTCAGATACGCAATCGCGGCACGAGTCGATTTAATATGGTCACGCCTCTCATCCACAAATTGATCGACATGCAGTCCATGAAGTTTTCCGGTACGTTCCATAAACTGCCACAATCCTGCTGCTCCGTGAGAAGAAGTTGCTTTTACCTGTAACTGTGACTCGACCATTGCAACAAATAAGAATTCGCTCGGCAAATCGGATTGGGCGATTAAAGAGGAGAGGATGGGGATAAACATATCTGCATTTTCAGTTGAATCAGCAAACCCTTCCAACCTGCATTCTCGCTTTTTTTGGTCATAAATATCATGCAGATAAGGATCATTCAAGAAGGAGGCGGGGATATCAAAATGCGTTAGGACATCGATTTTTTTTTGATCATGGGGATCAAATCCAGTCCCGGTCAATCCTATGGGAATGAGCAATAGCAATGTTAATAAATATTTCATTTCACCTCCATGATTTTCTAACCTAAACCAAATAGATTTTTTGCATTAGTCGTTGTCAGAGATTCAATTTCTTCACTGCTTTTCTCTAACAGTTCTCCCATTTTATCCGCAACATAACGGGTATACGCACTTTCATTGCGGGATCCGCGATGAGGATGAGGCGTAAGGTATGGGCCATCTGTTTCAATGACGAGTTTATCAAGCGGTATTTTCGGGAGGATATTGACCAGTTTTTTGGCATTTTGAAATGTCAAGACTCCGCCGATACCGAAATAAAAACCTTCGTTGGCAAGAGACAATAGCTCATCATCGGCATTGTAGCAGTGCAGCACTCCTCCGACTTCACCGGCGCCCTCTTCGATCAATATCATTTTAGCATCATGGCTGGCATCCCGGATATGGACGATAAGCGGTTTTTTAAACTGTTTTGCAAGCCGTATTTGGCGGCGGAATACTTCATCCTGACGTTTCTTTTCATGATGTTTTTCTTCATCACTTCCCTCAAGACGAAAATAGTCCAGCCCGCACTCTCCGATTGCCACACATTTTGGATGTTCTGCATAGCGGGCAAAATCGACGGTATCTATCATTTCCATGTCATAGGGGTGAACACCAACGGCGAAATAGATAGAATCATGCCCTTCGGATAACTCGACCGCACGTTCTAGGGTAGAAGGATGGGCTCCCGGGATCACAAATGCAGTAACCCCTGCTTCCTCTGCCCGTTTCATCATTTCGTCAAAATCATCGCGGTAGCGTTCATCATCTAAATGGACATGAGTATCAACAATCATCACAATCCCCTTGCCCGTTCAAATAAGTCCCGGGCAAATCCCCTGGCTTCTTCGCTGACGCTGTCACCGCTGATGATACGTGCGATTTCATCTATCCGCTCGGCGTCGTCCAATTCACGGACGCGACTCTCGTCATCTTTGTAGATTAAAAAATGCTGCTGCCCCATTGAAGTAAGCTGCGGCTGATGAGAGATTACAAAAATTTGATAGCGCGATGAGAGGTGGCGAAGTACCTTGGCAACGCTCATCGACTCTTCTCCGCTCAGATTCGCATCAATCTCATCGAGCATCAAGACTCCGCCTCCGCCGTTCATGCTCTCTACCCCCAACGCTAAAAGAGCAAGTCTAAGACGGTTAAACTCTCCGGAACTGAGTTTATCGAGCTTTGTCCCCGCTAATCCCAATACCGCTTTATCCTCTCCCGAAGCATTCAGCTCGCATGGCTCCAGGTTCAATGTTGCTTCGCGAAGGTAAAGCATTCCCAAATAGCCATTGAGTTTTTCCAATGTTTCGCCAAGAATGGCATGACGTTTAAGGGAAAGCTCTTTTGCACTCGTTTCCAATATCGCTTTTATGGCAGAAATTTGTTTTATCAAATCACTTTTGGAATGTTCCATCGTCTCGTAGGATTCCAGTTCCAAAGCTTTTTGTTTACGATATTCCAGAGCTTCTTCGACACTTCCATAGCGCCGTTTGAGTTCTGATATCTGTTCGATTCTATCCAGAACCGATTCAACCGATACCTCTTCGAGTTCTTCCATACGTTCCAATGAACTCTCGATAATGCTGTGGAGTTCATTCATGGCATCATCAAAAAAGGCGCTGTCCACTTCAAGCATCCCTAATGCGGAACTGACATGCGATTCAAATGAAAAGATCCCCTGTGCCTGGGCGATAACGGTTTCTATCTTCTCTTTTTTTGAGAGCTGCTTTTTGATAAGGTTCAACTCTTCATCTTCACCGACAGTAGGTTTGATCGCATCGATTTTACCGATTTCATAAAGAGCGAACTCTTTGAGTTCAGAAAGATGTTTCTCTTTTTCTTCAATGCTTCGAAGTTGATCTGAAAGTATTTTAAATTCTGCAAACTTTACACGGTGATTCTCTAAAATACCAGCATATTGAGGTGATCGGGCACTGATACGCTCATCAATGATTTTTAAAATAGCCGAAGGGTCAAAATCACTGTAGTCTTTGAGACTTAAATGCCGCAAATACGTCGAACTGATTGATTCCATGGATGATTTCGAGGTGCTTTGATTATTAATAAAATAACGTGTTTTCTCTTTTTTGACATGACGAAATGTATTAAGAGATTCGTTTTGAAGACCGTAGCGCTCCTCGTCAATCATCCATGTGACGCTTGATTCACAAATCTGTGCTTCGACACTATCCAAGCCTACCGAGGCTAAAATAGACCGCATTAAGATTGATTTACCGCTTCCGCTGGGACCTGTAAAGACAACCAATCCGGGATGAAACTCTAGATCGGCTTCTTTAAACGTCAAAAATTCTTTAAGATAAAATCGTTCTATCACCGATTAATTCCCCCAACCCAATTTTTCTTTGAGCACTTCGAAATAATTAAATTCTTTTCGATGAATCAGATGTGCCGATCCGCTTGCCAGCTTGATGTGAACCGTATCGCTGTCGCTGATCTCAACCAAATCCTGGCCGTCAATAATGACCAAAGCACTCGCGTCCGGTGTTTTCATTTCGATCTCAAAATGTCCGGGAAAGACTACCGGGCGTTGCGTCAGAGAGTGCGGGCATATCGGAGTCAGTGCAAAGACCTGCGTCAGAGGAAACAAGACCGGCCCCCCGGCAGAAAGATTATATGCGGTGGAACCCGTTGGTGTGGAGACGACGACTCCATCGCCGTAATAGGTATTAAAGCTTCTCCCGTCAACGAACGTTTCCAGATGGATCATTTTTGCAATAGAGGGACGTGTGAGGACAATATCGTTAAATGCGTAAATTTCACTCTCTCCGACGGGTGTTACAATGGTGGCTTGCAAGATGGCACGCTGGTCGATTCGGTATTCGCCTTGGAGCATCTTGTCAACAAACGATTCGAGTTCGGAAAAATCAAGATCCGCCAAAAACCCCAATTTTCCTGCATGAATACCCAAAACCGGAAGCTGAAAGCGATATGAGCGCCGTACCGCAGAGATAAGTGTCCCATCTCCGCCGATTGTGACCAGAAAGTCGCAATTTTGACACATCATCTCAAAAGGCTGGCCCATCACATCAATCATTCCGCCGCTGATATTATCGATGATGACTTCGATGTTGCGTGCTTCAAAAATCCGTTTGGCTTCGAAAAACATCTCTTTGAGTTCGGGAGTTGAGGGGCGAAGGATCATTCCGACACGTTTCATAGTTGTTAATTTCAAAATATTCCCCCTCTTTTTTTGACTCTATTATAGCTAAAATAAAAAAGCGGTCAAATTTGTGGGCATTTTGTATCGAAATATTCCAGTGCGATTCCTTCACGCAAACCATCATCGATGATAATCGCTTCTTTGGCATCCAATGCGGTGTAAATCGCAGTGACCATCAAAATCCCCGCAATAATGAGATTTTCCCGCCCTACTCCGACATAGCGCGCACGTGAAGCTTCATCCATTGTCAAAAGTTCGTCGTAAACACGGGTGCATTCCTCTAAAAGCAGTCTGTAACCGTTGATTTTTTCAGGATCGTAGCTCTCATAATCCATCCCCAGCAGATAAGCGGCAATCGTCGTGGGCGTCCCCGCTGTCAGGACTAATTGCAATGATGTAGATCCGTTCAATATCTCTCGAACCTTTTCTGCAAAGAGTTCGATTTTTTCTTTTAACCCGGAAGAGGAATCGGCACTTTCAGAGAGGGTGACAATACCCGTATTCAAGCTCACCGAGTGAACCGTGCCCTTTGCATAGCGAATCAATTCGGTCGAACCTCCGCCAATATCCGCCAGAAGAAACGATTCCGGGCTGATTCCAAGATCCATGAGGCGCTCCTGCACGGCACGCAGGGTAAGAGAAGCCTCTTTTTCTCCGTCAATAATGGTGAAATGGATTCCGGTTTCAGTTGCGATCGTTTCAAGAACTTCTTTGGAATTCGAGGCTAATCGCATAGCCGCAGTCGTATATCCGACAGTATCCTGTCCTGAAAATTCAAGCTTGCTTTTCGCTTCACGGATCGCATCGATGATACGTTTGAGCGCATGGGGGCCAATTTGATTGGTCACATTGAGCGATTCGGCCGTTTTGACAATTTTTTCAAAACTCTTGCCCCAATGGACTCCGTCATATTCAATAAAGCGGATTGTATTGGAACCTAAATCTATTGCGATCATTATGCCGTTATGTCCTCAATACGAATGGCAGGTGTCCACGATTCAACAGAGCCTTGTTTGAGCAGTTTGATATCCAGTTTTGTCGGATAATGCTCTTTAAAATAATCAAATACAGTACTCACTCCCTCATCAATCCCGAACAAGGTAACATATTGTTGAATACCTCGCTCGATCACCTCTTGGGGTGCTTTGGTCCGGAGTTTTTGCTCAAGCTGAACACAATATGCTTGCGTCATCACCCCGCCCATTGCCCTATATTTATCGATAATGCCGAAATAGGGCTCAAATACAGCCAATGTTTCATTGGCAAGCCCTTTCGCCGCAAATCGCTGAGCCTGATCGACCAGAAGATTCCATTGACGCTCCAAGACCTGGGCTTCCGGTGTCTCATAAAGCAGCGGATAAGAGCTTAGATAAGAGAAAGCGTTGGAAAGATTATTGGAAGCAATCGCATCATAGAAGAGATGTTTGACCCGAATCGTATCGGACATTTCTTGTGCTTCCGCGACATAATCAGGAAATGCCATCAGAATTTCACATGATTTTCGCGCTGTCGAATAATCCCTCTCCATATAAGCTTTTTGTGCCTGTATATAGAGTTTATCGGCGTACTCCATAATGGCGTTGTACTCAGAGAACTCTTTGAGAAACGGATGCAGTTTAATAAGATCAAAAAATTTGGCAAAATCATTATGCGAAATGATCTTTTTCATATATTCATACATTCGACGCTGCTCAAAAAGCTGCTGGATCAAAATCGTTTTATCCGAAATACCCCGATAGGGAGCTAAAAGTTCCCGTGCCTGATCGTCACCGTTTTGGGTTAAAATGAGTTCCTGCGCTTTAAAAAAGAGTTTTTTCCATCGTGCTTCCATCTTACGGTAGGGATCCGAATCTTGAAATGCCGGAAATTTTTTGGCTAATGAATATGCCAGAGGAAAACGTTCCTCTTTGACATAGCTTTGAAACTGTGTATATTTTTCATAATCGCTCAGCAGATGGGTAATCAGCGTATTCTTTTTAGGAACTCCGGAAAACATATCCAAAAGCTCTTTGGCGTTGCTCCGTTCATTTTTTTCAAGATGGACACGCGCTTTTTCAAGGATATCCGACCATATGCGCTCGGCCACATTATAAGGTTTCGAATAAAGGAGCATAGGGTTTTCTTCCAATGCATTATAAAATGCTTTGTAGTTGCGTTCGCGCAGCATGCTCATGTATTTCTCTTCATCCCCGAAAAGGGAATAGATACGGACATTTCCTTCAGCCGTTCCGATCGCTAACCGAAAGGGATCTTGGAGAAAAGCGAGCGATGTTATCGACTCGCTCTCTTTGATATAGCGCTGTTTGACTTGCTCTAATGTCTCAAGATCGTAAAGTCCGACATATCCGAGCTTGGTTCCGACAAAAGCGAATCGTTTGTCATAACTCACCGTCATCGTAGTAACATCATCACTCATTTTTGTTAAACGTTTGATAACTTTGCCGTTTCGCATATCCCATACGATCAACGACCCCTCTTTATCCACCGAAAGAAGTTTTGCCTCCGGTAAAAAAAGAATTTTAATAACGGCGCTCGTATGACCGTACAAGCGTGTCGGATGTTTCATGGTTGCCATATTGAGCAGGTTTATGGTGCGATCATAGCTTCCCGTGGCAATCCACTGACCGTTATCGTTAAAAGCTACGGTAGAGATAAAATCCGTATGCGAGGGCATCGAAAATGCCAACCTAGCGGTTTTGAGTACCCAGGCGAATGCTTTTCCGTCTTGTCCGCAGGTAACACAATAGCGGCCGTTAGGATCTAGCCCGACACTTTCAAGTTCTCCCTGATGTCGGCCTACTTTATAAAGCATCTCTTTTTTCGCAACACTGAACAAGGCTGCCTTATTGGATCCCGGTATCAACGAAATCGAGTACTCGCCATCCGGTGTCATGTCAACATGTGATCCGACAAAATATTGGTGTGTAATATTGCTTTTAAAACCGCCGACAACACCATACGACGCCAAATCAATAATACGCAAGGTATTTTGAGCGTCAATAATGCCGAGCCGGCCGTTATCAAGAGCTTTGAGCATCAGTATGGGTGATTTAATATTAAATAATTTTAAAATGTCCATACGTGAAATAATCCTTAATGCTCTTCGCTGCTTAAATAGCGATGTTCTTTGAGTAAAGCACGGATTTGAGACTGGTGCTCTTCCCCTTTGGTTTCCAGATGAATCATGACGTTGGCATCGCCGTACGCCAATGTCGTGGAGGTACGGTCATAAGCGATATGAACGATATTGGCATTCAGCCCCTGGAGCATTTCCGTCAACTGCATCAATGCGCCGGGTTTATCGATCAGGGTCACGGTAAGTTTCATCTTACGTCCCGATTTGATAAGCCCTTTTTCAATGATGATGGAGAGAAGGGTAACATCCATATTTCCGCCGCTGAGGACAATCCCGACTTTTTTTCCTTTGAGATCACTCAGTTTGTTGTGCAGCATGGCGGCTACGCCGACGGCACCGGCTCCTTCAACAACCAGTTTTTGGCGTTCCAGCAAAAATAAAATCGCATTTGCGATCTCTTCGTCATCCACGCTGACGATCTGATCCACTGTCTCTAGAATATGGTTCAGTGTTATTTCAGAGGTGTCTCGGACAGCGATACCGTCTGCAATGGTACGCACCGCGGTGCTGTCGATCGCTTTTTTTGCATCAAACGATTCACGCATCGCCGGAGCGCCTACGGCACTTACACCGATCACACGGATGTTCGGGGCAAGTGCTTTAATCGCAGATGCCATTCCCGATATAAGTCCTCCGCCGCCGACAGGGATGACGATAGCATCGAGATCATGGATCTGATCGAGCATTTCAATCGCAATTGTCCCCTGCCCCGCCATGACCGCTTCATCGGTAAACGGATGGACAAAAACCATCCCGTGTTCAGCCCCGTACGTCGATGCGTAAGCATACGCTTCGTCATAATTGCTTCCGGCCAAAATAACCTCTGCCCCATAATAGCGGACTCCGTTGATCTTGGTCAACGGAGTAGAATCAGGCATAACGATCAATGCTTTGGTATTGAACATTTGAGCCGCCATTGCCACACCCTGAGCATGGTTTCCCGCGCTTGCCGCAATAACGCCAAGGGCTCGTTCCTGGGCATTCAGGGAAGCAATTTTATTGTAGGCACCACGGATTTTAAAGGCACCGGTCACTTGAAGGTTCTCTTTTTTGAGGTAAATTTCAGCTCCGGTCTCTTCGCTTAATCTTGGAGCGAAGGCAAAGGGCGTTTCAACAACGACACCTTTGATACGTTCGTGTGCTTGATATATTGTTTTTAAATCAACCAAGGATTCCCTTTAGGCACTAATATTTCGATGTTCAACCATTGAACAGTGATTTTGTACGACACGCATACCAGCATTTCGAGCACGTTCTGCGGCGGTATTGTTGACAATCCCTTTTTGCGCCCAAAAAACTTTAATGTCTCCACGATCCATACATGCATCCACAATGGCATCCAGTGCATCAGCTTTTCGGAAGATATTGACCATATCGACCGGAAAAGGGATTTCTTGGAGAGATCGATACACTTTCGCACCCAAGATCATCTCTTCTTTTGGATAAACAGGGATAATCGTATATCCGGCACTTTGAAGATATTCGGCTACACGGTAGCTGTCTTTTGTCGAATCAGGCGAAAGTCCCAAAACAGCTATGGTTTTGACTTCTGCTAAAATTGTTTTAATCTCTTCATTATTGGCATTGACAGTAGGGAATTCGCACTCCATAAAAGCTCCTAAATACGGTAAATATTTCTTATTATACCAAAATCCGTTACAACCGCTTTTTTTGCTCACCGACGTAGCGCTGTCTTGGACGAAAGATTTTCATTTCCGGGTCATTTCTCAGCTCTATCCATTGGGTAATCCACCCGACAGAACGGCCGATGACAAAAATGATCGTAAACATCGGTTTTGGAATTTTGAGCGCCGTAAGGATTAATCCCGAATAAAAATCGATATTGGGATACAGTTTGCGCTGGATGAAATAGTCGTCATTCAAGGCGATTTGCTCAATTTTTTCGGCAATTTTCAAGAGATCGTTATTGACACCCAATTCATCTTTGAGCTGATCGAGAAGATTTTTAAGAATTTTTGCACGGGGATCGAAGTTTTTATAAACGCGGTGCCCGAATCCCATCAATTTAAACTCATCATTCGGATCTTTCGCACGGGCGATAAACGCATCCACATTTGCAACATCTCCGATGTATTCGAGCTGGCCGATCACGGATTCATTAGCTCCGCCGTGGGCCCTGCCCCAGAGTGCATTAATCCCGGCAGAGAGGGCGGCATACGGATGCGCTCCTGTAGAAGCTACCGCGCGTACCGTTGAAGTAGAGGCATTTTGCTCATGGTCGGCATGAAGGGTAAAAATCGTATCCAGCGCTTTGACCTCGACATCACGAATCTCAAGATTCTCCCCCGGATAGGCACGCATCATATAGAGAAAATTTTCCGTAAAAGGGCGTTCGATATCGGGATAGATATAAGGTATTCCAAACATCCGCCGGTGGGTAAAAGCGGCCAGCGTCGGGATTTTAGCAATAATACGCCGTGCCATTATTTGGGCTTCTTCATCCGAGGTGACATTAAGATGTTCAAAATAGAAGGTTGAAAGTGCCGAAACTGCCGAAGCCATCATTGCCATAGGATGGGCTTTGTCCGGAAATGCATCAAAAAGCCTCTTGAGACCTTCATGCACAAAGGAACGTTTTCGAAGCTCGATATCGAATTCCGCACGCTCTTTTTCATTCGGAAGTTTTCCGGTTAGGAGCAGATAAGCCACATCCAAATAGCTCTTTTTGGTTGCCAAATCGCTGATATCATAGCCCCGATAGAGCAATTCCCCTTTTTCACCGTCTATGTAAGTAATGGAAGAGGTACAGCTTGCAGTAGAGGTAAATCCCGGATCATAGGTAAACATCCCTGTCTCTTTATAAAGATTGCGTACATCGATCACATTCGGACCTATACTGGGATGCAGAATCGAAAATACATAGCTTTGCCCGGTGCGGTTATCGGTCAGGGTAACGGTATCCATGGGAAAACCTCCTCTAGAAATAATGATCTCCTATAACTATAGCTTAAAAACAGTGATTGGAAAATATTTTTTGCAACCCCTGCTATACTGATATGAATATTTTCTCATAAATAATTAAAGTTCAACGACAGGACACCTAATGATAGGTAATTTTCAGCCTCAAAAAGAGATCCGTTTTATACTTTTTAGTTTTTTGCTTTTAATTGTATTGGCGGCAGGATCAAAAATATTAGATTTATATGAGCTATCGGTGATGAACACGATCACGGATGATCTATATGAACACCCTTTAAAAGTGTCCAATGCGGCACTGGCAATCAAAGCTGAAGTGTATAAAATACATCGTGATATGAAAGACATTGCTTTGTCCGAATCGAAAGAGCAGTTGGAAAAAGGGATTAAGGAAGTCAATGCGCATGAAAAACATGTCTATATTTATCTCAATCTTATTCGACAAAATAAGCTGGACGATGAAGGCTTAAAGCTAGAAGAGCAGACAAAAAAGCTCTTTCAGGATTGGAAACCGATACGGGATGAAGTGATTCAAGCGATCAAAAACCATGAAAGAACTAAAGCGATAGCGATCACTCAGGGCAAGGGTGCCGAGCATGTGTTAAAACTGGAAGTCTCGAGTTCAAAACTCAATGATTATGCCCATATGAGGGCCATTGAGTTTAAAAATCACTCCGATTCCAGATATCGGCAAATGAAAATCATACTTGCTGCAGTCGGAATAATGTTGTTGATTCTATTTCTTATCGTGGCGTATTATACCGTTCGACGAATTTCGCTCTATGTTGCCCGGAATCAGCATCTAAGCCATGTCCTTTCTGTCATCAGAGATGTCAATAAGCTCATTTTACGTGAGAAAGACCGCCAAGTATTGATTCAGGAGAGCTGTAATATTTTGGTTTCCAATCAAGCGTACGGAAATGCATGGATCCTCCTGTATGATGATTCAAAATGCTGTGAGCATATCGCCGGTTCAGATAACTCGGAAACGTTCGAAGCATTCAAAAATAAAGTTAAATCGGGCTGGGTACCCTACTGCATCGAAAAAACAGCCGAGAAAAAGAGTGATCATGTATTGATTGAAAATACAAAAATGAGTTGTTTGGAATGCCCTTTGACAGATCGATACACGAGCAAAGGAGCCTTTAGTATTCAACTCGAATACAATGGAAAAACATATGGCAACTTGACACTCTCTGTCAATGAAACTTATATTTATGATCCTGAAGAAATTGCACTCTTGCATGAAGTTGCCGGCGATATTGCGTATGCCCTTTTTAATTTTGAGACCGAAAAAAACCTGCAAGACCAAGAGCGTACACTCCGGTATTATAAAGATCTCTATGAAAATATGATAGACAGTGTCGAGAATATGATTTTCGTTAAAGGAATTGATTTCACCTATATCGTCTGTAATCAGGCATTTGAAAAATTTGTGGGAAAATCGAATCAAGAAATCATCGGAAAAAGCGATTATGATATTTTTTCGAAAGAGGTCGCAGATTTCTTTAGAGAACATGATCAGGTGATGTTTGCAGAGAAAAAAGGCAAATCGAATTTTGAATGGGTGACCTATCCGGACGGGAGAAAAGTCTATCTTTTTACCGTAAAATCTCCGCTGATGGATTCGGCAGGAAATTTTCTGGGATTGATCGGCAACTCTGCCGATCTGACGGAACAAAAAAAAGCCCAGGATGCTCTCTATGAAAGCGAAGAACGGTTCAAAGCACTCATGCAGCAATCACCATCAGTTATAGAACTGTATGATTTAAATGGCTTGCAGATTGACGTCAACCGTGCGTATGAAGAACTCTGGGGATTCCCGGCCGAACGTACACTCCGAACATTCAATCTATTTCAAAGCGATGAGTTAGTCAAAACCGGTCTGATTGACTATGTACGGCGAGCCTATGCAGGAGAGTCAGTGTCGGTCCCTTCTTATGAATATGATTCTTCAGGCCTGACAGAAGGGCGTGGAATGGGGAGAAAACGGTGGTTGAATACCCGTATTTACCCGCTCAAAGACAACTCCGGCAATATCAAAAATATCGTTATTACCCACGAAGACATTACCGATAAAGTAGATAATTTCCAGCAATTGGTCCAAAAGAAAAAAGAGTTGGAAACGATATTGCAAGAGGCGCCGAATCCCATTATGCTGCATAACGAAGATGGCCAAGTTTTGATGATCAATCATGTGTGGCAAATACTGAGCGGATACACGTATGAAGAGATTGACACCATCGATAAATGGATTGAAAAAGCATGCGATAAACATAATTCGCCGATGATTGATAATCTGGCTAATCTGTATTCTATCGAAGAGAAAACAGATATGGGTGAATCATCGATTAAAACCAAAGACGGCAACACCATCATTTGGCAGTTCAGTTCCGCACCGTTAGGGATTATAGACGGAAAACGGACGGTTGTAACATCGGCAATGGACATTACTGAATTAAAGAAAAAAGATGATCTGATGATGGCGCAGTCCCGCCACGCGGCTATGGGAGAGATGATCGGAATGATTGCCCATCAATGGCGTCAGCCTATCGCCGGCATCGCTATGGATGCCAACAATATGCTATTGGACATTGCACTGGAAACATTTGATAACGACGCAGCTGAAGGGTATGCGCAGGACATATTGGATCAGACCAAACACCTTTCCAAAACCATTGATGATTTTAGAAATTTTTTCAAATCGGATAAGGCCGTTTCCCGCGTGAATATTCAGGAAGTTATCGAAGAGACTTTTACCATTGTCAAAGAGAGCCTTATCAATCATAAGATAGAAATCAAGACCGTCTATCATTCTGAAACAAAAATCGATGCTTATTCTCGAGAATTGATGCAAGTTTTTGTTAACATTATCAACAATGCAAAAGATGCCTTGATCTCTTCGAAAGTGAAAGAACCCTGGATCTCCATAAAAGTCTATGAGGATGATTTGTATGTCAATACCGTCATATGTGATAACGGCGGAGGTATCGATCCGGCTATTTTTTCAAAACTGTTTGATCCGTATTTCACGACCAAAGATGAAAAAACAGGAACAGGACTGGGACTCTATATGAGTAAAATGATTATTGAAGATCATTTACACGGAGTCATTGAAGCCTCAAACAGTGTTTATGGAGCATGTTTCAGGGTCAGATTGTTGAAAAAAACATCATCGTAAAATTAAAATAATTTATCTTATTTTTTTATTATTATTTCCTTATTTATTAAGCAGTATTATAAACTAACAATAATATACAACAGTTATCAGGAAAATTCGGAATGAAAGATCAGCTTAAAAATAAAGTAGAATCACTCAAATTAAAAGCGGAATCCTTTTCAATACTTTATGTTGAAGATGAAGAGGATCTGCGTGAAAAAATGGCTCTATTTCTCTCCAAAATTTTTAATCATGTCGAAACAGCTCCCGATGGAGTTGAAGGGTTTGAGAAATACCTGCTAAAACCTTACGACATCGTCATCACCGATATTTTGATGCCAAAAGCCAATGGTCTGGAATTGATCGATAATATCCGTAAAATTAATACGAAACAGGAAATTATCGTTATTTCGGCTTATACCGACTCAGAGTATTTGACACAGTGTATTCAGTTGGATGTAACCGGTTATATCATCAAACCGCTCGATTTCAACCTCGTTTTGACCGTGCTGGAGAGTTCAGTCGAGAAGCTGAGTGCATTTCGGGAAAATGAAATGTATAAAACCAAACTTGAAACGATGGTCGAAAAAAGGACCGCGGAAGTTACTCAGCTACAGGAAGAGCGTCTGTCAAACTATGATCATGCGATACATTCTCTCGTGAAGATGATTGAGGCACGGGACACCTATACCGGCGGTCACAGTGAGCATGTTGCATCGTATTCGAGGGATATCGCCAAAACGATGGGATGTGTCAATGAGGAGTGTGATCTGATCTATCAAGCCGGAATATTGCATGATATCGGAAAAATTGTTACCCCGGATGCTATATTGCTCAAACCGGGAAAATTGAGCGAACAAGAATATGCTCTTATCAAAAATCATGCAACGGCAGGGTATGAAATCCTCTCAGAAGTCCCGATGTACCATAAACTTTCGGATATTGTATATGCGCATCATGAACATTATGACGGGAGCGGTTATCCCCGTTTTTTAAAAGGAGATGAAATTCCGCTTCCGGCACGTATTATGGCTGTTGCCGATGCATTTGACGCAATGACGACCAGCCGAATATACAAAAAGAAAAAGAGTGTTTCCGAAGCGATCGATGAGCTGAAGAAATTAAGCGGTATTTGGTATGATCCAAGCGTTGTTGAGAACGCAGTAACTATTTTGGAATCGGCAGATGTCACTTCGTATGGGGCTCAGGAGCCTGATTCGCATATAGACGATGAACGCTTTGCCTATTTTTATAAAGATCCTCTGACACATCTGTATAACCATGATTATTTCGATGCTTTGCTGCAGAAGAATAAGGATGAAGAAAAAAATTTATGTTTAAATATACTCTATATCCGTAATTTCACATCCTATAATCGCGAGTACGGATGGAGCGAAGGAGATATTTTTTTAAAACAATTCAGCGATTATCTTCGGTCTGAATTTTCAGACTACCAAATTTTCAGAATTTTCGGCGATGATTTTGTTTTGCTGAGCAAAGCACACCGAGAAATAGATGTAGTACAAATCAATAATACCCCTTTGCTCAAAAAATACCATTTGTATTGTGGACATAGACACTTACATACTGAAAATACCGATATTAACAGTTATAAAGATCTGCAAGAGTCCAGCTAAACGATTAGACTGCAGCGTCCCCTACCCGATTTCGGCCGGATCCTTTTGCATGATACAGCCCCTGGTCAGCACGCTTAAAGAGTGAAGAGATGGTGTCGTTTTCTTTAAACGTAGAGATTCCAAGACTGATTGTCACTGTTTCTATGAGCGGAAAGCGATCTTTTTCAACAGCTATGCGCAGTTTTTCTGCCAGTGCGTGGACATTATTCAAATCAATCCCCGGGCATAAAATCAAGAATTCTTCACCGCCCCAACGTGCAAATATATCGATCTTCCGTATATTTGACTCTATGGTTTTGACGAGATGTTGAAGAATTTCATCACCAATATCATGTCCATAGGAATCGTTTATGGATTTGAAATGGTCTATGTCGATCATGATCATGGAAAGAGGAAGCGAATATCTTTTTGCACGCTCTGCTTCAAGATCAAACAGTGCTTCAAATTTATGCCGATTGTAAATGCCGGTCAGATTGTCGATGCTGGCGATCCGTTTTATTTCCTGATTTAAGAGATTTTCTTGGGTGACATCTTTTCCGCTGGATACATAACTGATAATATTATTTTGATCATCTTTCATCGGAGTAATGGTTTTGTTCTCATAATACAGATCACCGTTTTTCTTTTTATTGATAATCGTTCCTCGGAATACATTCCCTTTCAAAATGGTTCTCCAAAGTTCCTGATAAAATTCCTTGCTATGTTTTCCGGACTTCAGCAACGTGAGCGTTTTAGCAAGAACTTCATCTTTTTCATACCCTGTCTGGTGTAAAAAGGCTTGATTGACATAGGTTATTTTTCCGTATTTATCGGTGATCGCAACGGCATCATCGATTTGTTCAACGACCTTTGAAAGCTTTTCGATTTCCAAACGTGATTGCTTAAGCTCACGCATGTCCATTAAAATTCCCGAGAACACGTCTCCCTCGACCGTGGCGCTGATCATAGCCGGTACGCTGAGTGAATTCCGATCGAGCAGCTCTATTTCCATATTGGTAACATACCCCGTTTTACGCAAAATCTGGATAAATTTTTTACGCTGTTCAGGTTTGGAATATCGGATACCACTGTCCTGACCAATTAAATCTTTAGACGATTCATAACCGAGCATCTCACACAAAGCCTGATTGACATAGATGATCTTTCCGGATAAATCGGCGCTGTATATGCCGATCATTGCATTTTCGACGAGGTTTCTATATTTTTTTTCCGATTTTTCTATTAATAGTTGAGCACTTTTTTCTTCGGTGATGTCTTGAACGATCCCTCTCATTTTGAGAGGGTTGCCAAGCTCATCCCACTCGGTATTTCCCTCTTCCAGGACATATCGTATCGATCCGTCTGACTTGATTATCCGATGCTCGACACAGTAATTTATGTTACTCCGAAGACTTTTAGCGACAGCTTCTTGGACTTTTTCTTGATCATCCGGATGGACTTTTTCCATAAATGATTCATACGTCGCTGTAAATTGTTGCGGATCCAGTCCGAAAATACGGTAAATTTCGTCTGACCACCATAAAATGTTTGAATGGATGTCCCATTCCCAGTTCCCGAGGTGAGCAATCTTTTGTGCCTGATTTAAACTTTCCGTTAATTTTAAAAGGCTTTTTTTACGCTCCAGGAGAATCTTTTGGCTCCGATGCATATACATAGCGAACCAAAAGCCTCCCAAAACCGTTGTAATGCTTAATCCGTATAAAAGATTGATCAGCAGTTCCTGATTTTTTTGGAAAAATGTTTGAGGGAGATTGATAAAGGTACTTTGGGATGCAATCTCCGGCGGTAAGGTAATCGCATGCTGTTTGAGTGCTAACACATCAAAAACCCATCGGTTACTGCCTTGACGAGCCTTTGGAAGGGGCGATTCAGGATGGGACAATATTTCCAATGCCAATTTTCCGGCTTCGATTCCCTGTGCGTTACCATCGACAATATATCCTCCAACTACTCCCTGTTGGATATAAGTATCCTCAAGCGTAAAAACGGTATAGCTGCCCGCATCTTTGATCTGCTTCAATATATGATTAAGATTGATCAACTCGCCCTCAGGTGAACGAAAACCGCCCACAGATGCCAAGATGACTGCTTTGCCTTTATAGGACTTAAGTCTATTTAAAACACTCTCAAAATTTTGAGTGTTTGCAAATTGTATTTTTATCTTCTCATAATGCAGTGTGTCGTTTTCAATCTCTCTTTGGGTTGCTTTGGCCGTTCTAGACCCGTCACCGATAACCAATACTTCTTTCTGATCGGGAAATACTTTCGTTATTAGATCTAGATTAGGAAGGATCTCTTTTTTTTCAAAGACACCGGTATACTGGGCGGTTTCCAGTATTTCTTTTTTGGAGAGATCATTGATGCCTGAAAAAACGACAGGAGTTGAGGAAAAAAGCTTCTCTTTGTTACGTATCATAAAAGAGAGCGCACTGTCATCCGTTACATAGATGAGTTTCGGTTGGTACCCCTGATATTTATGGCTAAAATAATGGATAAAAGACTCTTCATAATCTTTATCAAAATGACGGCGTTTTGTATCGAGATATTCTGCAGAATAAAGCGGATAAAGGTTTTCCGCACTATTTAATACTTCTCTGAAACCGTTATCTTCATTTTTTGTCCATGGATAGTTTTCATGGTAGGAATGAACGACAAATACTGAATTGTCCGCACTCAGAAAATTTGTGAAGAAAAGAAATAAAAACAGTACAAGCTTAATCAATAAAACCTCATTTTTTATATAGTCCATATTATATATTGATATGAATAAAAATCTGATAACGTTATTCAACAATAAAAAAAACATTAAGGAATAAAAAATACATTTTCAAGATAAATTTTATTAATAAATACAGTTATAATTACACTATCAAAGAATAAAGAAGATGGGATACAATTGAACAAAGTTTATTTAGCAAAACAAAAAATTTTCAATGTGAACGGCAAACTTTTCGCATACGAACTTCTTTTTAGAGACCATGCCCATGGAATCAAGCTATTTCCCACGAATATACGCGCCACTTCCCAGGTTCTGTTAAATACCCTGACCAACATCAATATCAATGCATTATTAGGTAATAAAGGAATCGCTTTCATCAATCTGGATGAGCATGTCTTGACGTCCGGAATTGTCGATATGCTGGATAAGGAAAGATTTGTTTTAGAGATTTTAGAAACGACGGATCTGAATGAGAAAGTTCTTTCCCGTATCCAGCAGTACCACAAAAGAGGATTTAAAATAGCGATTGATGATTTTGATTGCAGTGCAGAGATGATTAAAAAATTCACCCCGATACTAAAATATATCCATATCATCAAAATGGATGTACAGGTCGCGGAAAAACAGAATCTAAAAAATGTCATGAGCAAAATCAAACAGCTGGGTATCAAAGTGCTGGCTGAAAAAGTTGAAACGGAAGAAGAATATAAAATGTACCGGGATATGGGGTTTGACCTGTTTCAGGGATATTACCTGCACAAACCTGAAATCGTAGAGATGGACCGCTATAAAGATGCAACGCAAATCATTATTTTAAGCTTGATCAAATTGATCAAAGATGACTCGGAAATAGCCCAAATAGAGTCATATATCAAGCAACGGGCGGATTTGTCTTACAAATTGGTGAAATTCATCAATAATCAGTGGAAATTTGATAATAAAATCGAATCCATTACCCAGGTTATTACCCTGCTTGGAAGAGACAAACTTTTACGCTGGCTCCTTTTATACCTCTATGCCGAAGTCTCTGAAAACCCTATTTCGGAGAGTATCATGAACATCGCCATGAAAAGAGCTGAAAGGATGGAAGAGGATGCTCCGCAGAGTGAAAAAGACAAAGCCTACCTTTCGGGTATGTTCTCTATGCTCGGAGCTCTTTTTGAATCCGATATCAAAGACGTTGTCAAAGATATCAATATTCACCAAGACATCACAGACCTTATCATCGATAAACGGGGGAAATTCATCACCAGTTTCAGAAAAGCCGAATGCACTGAACGTGAATATTTAAAACACCTGATGTTCAATAACTTTGACAAGATCGATATCTCCATGCTGTTATATGCATTGGAAATCAGTAATATTTCTATCGACAAAGACAAGCTTTAAAAAATCATTCACTAAATTCAGGTTGTTCGTTTTACAATGAAGAATGAACAATATCTCTAATATGAGAAAAAGGGGCTGGATTTGTTAGATAAGTTAGAAATCGTTGAACGACAGAACAATGCACTCCAGAAACTGAATGAAATCGCCTCAATATCGAATATCAATCCCAAAGAGACGCTGCGGCAAGCTCTAATTGTCGGCAAAGAATATTACGGTTTGGAATTTGCCATCGTAAGTCATATCGTAGGAGAAGACTATACGATCGAAGTACAATCCTCCCCTACCGAAACACTGTATGACGGACAACTGTTTGCCCTCGGTTCTACGTATTGCAAAACGACACTCGAAATCGATGATGTTTTGGCGATTACCGATGTCACCAAATCAAAATATGTCGGCCATCCATGCCATAAAGAGTTTGAGCTTGTCTCCTATATCGGCGCTCCGGTTCGGGTGAACGGTATCGTATACGGCACGATCAATTTTTCTTCGCCTACGGCGCGCCATTTGGAATATGATGACATCGATATTGAATTTATGCGCCTGCTGGCACGTTGGGCCGGAGCATTTTTGGAAAGACAGTTCGCGCTCGATGAGCTCTCATTGACCAAAAAACGGTTTGAACTTATTTTTGAAAACAATGCATCCGGAATATTAGTCGTCGATGAGAATCGCTCGATTATCATGGCGAATAAGCGCTTTTGCGAAATGATAGGCTATAGCAAAAATGAGCTTTTAGAGGGAGATGTCACTATTTTTCATACGAGTAAAAAATCTTCTGAAATCTTTCAGCACCATTTTATCGATGCGCAAAAAGGTTCCATTCGCAAGTTGGAGTATGAATTAAAACCAAAAAATTCCAAGAATATTTTATGTGAATTTTTCGGTTCTCCGATAGAACTATCCAAAAACAGCTTTGGGGTCGTCTGGAGCATCATCGATATCACTGCGCAAAAAGAGCTACAGCATGAGCTTGAAAAACAAGCGATAACGGACTATTTGACAGGCCTCTACAACAGACGCTACTTTACCAACCGCTTAGAAGAAGAATTATCCAGAATCAAGCGCAGTCAAAAAACCGTCAGTTCTTTATTGATGTTCGATTTGGATAAATTCAAACTCATCAATGACACGTTCGGGCATTTAACAGGCGACACCGTTTTAAGAGAGTTCGCCAATATTTTAAAAAACAATCTGCGCAAGTCGGATATTATCGGTAGAATCGGAGGAGAAGAGTTTGCTATGATTCTACCCGACACCGATTTGGAAAGTGCCGTTATTTTAGCCGACAGAATAAGAGAAGATGTCGCTGCACATACGATAACTGCCGATTGGAAACAGATCCATTTTACGGTGAGTATCGGTCTGACTTCGTTATCGTGCAATGACAACAATTCGGACAGCGCTTTTTCACGTGTAGACGACGCCCTCTATAAAGCAAAGAAAAATGGGCGTAACCGAGTTGAATACAACGTATTGTCATCAATATCCTGAATATTGCTTTTTTTATTTAGAGGTTTGAATACATCCTGTATTGATTTCATCCTGCGTCGATTTGAGGATAGCCCGTATTTTCGTGTCATCGCTTATCGCTTTGGCCAGCAGTTTTACTGCTTCATCACCTCTTCCGGTACGGCACAAAAGCAGCGCCAGATTGTTCAGTGCAAGGGCATGCGACGGCTTAAGGGCTAAGAGTTTGCGGTATGTCACTTCGGCTTCAGACAGATTCGAGATATTAACGTAAGCATTTGCCAGGGCAAAAAGAATATCCGTATCCTCAGGCCAGCGTATCAATGCACTTTTATAGGCACTTACAGCGCCTTCACTCTCCCCTGTTTTCTCAAAGTCATACGCGGCACGCAGAAATGTTTTGGATGAAACCGAAGCAGGAAGCTCTCCCGGAGGGAGAAGGACAATGCCCCAGTTACCGCTTCGTTTCCACAGTGCGGCAAAGGTAGCGAGCGGTACTGATTCGTTCGGCTGATCCGAG
>NZ_JBASYM010000003.1:0-12484 GCF_049277495.1 Sulfuricurvum sp.
TTCATTGCCGGATCGTACTCTTCCAACTCCGAACCCAGATCTAACGTACTGATCACCGCTTTACCGATAATATATCTTCCTTTATTTCCCAGTTTATCAACCGTTCGGACTCCCCATATATTATGCATCACCATGACACTCTCATGATAGGTTCCGATATATAGCAAGACATGCCCTTTGAGATAAATAATTGTCTCAAAAGGGATCCCTTTTTCTTTAATCATAGAAATCTTTTCATCATCCGAAAGCCCGTCAAATGATACGATTTCTCCTTTACGAGATTGAGCTGAAGAGTTACGGGGCAACCAAATGCCAAAGGGAGTAAGCATATCCCGAATCATGGAGGAACAGTCTCGTTCACCGTACATGCCGCCCCAGCCATAGGTATTTTTGAGCATCTGTGTTCCGACCGTAATTAAATCAGCTTTATTCAGTTTACTGACTCCGACATGCCCGGATTTGACCGGTAATACAAGAGTCTGTACCGAATTATTCGAATCAATGCCTTTTAAATAATAATTCTCTCCCTCAATGCGTTCTAAAGGCAAAACCATCCCTATGCGAGAATACGCGACAAATCGGTTACTGCTATCATATATGGCAACATTATCTTCAGTAATAAAAACTTTTTCTGATTTTTGAATATTTGAAGCCATTGAATTATCGATTGCACAGACCCCTTCAGATTTGACCCATCCGGATGCGTTATTGGTAAAAATATAACTCCAGGCACCATCTTTCGAAGTATGCGAAATAAAAATAGGTTCGTTGAAATTGACACTGCTGTTTTGGAGAAGATCGAACGGATATCCGTCCCCGGGGCGATCAGGATTTTTATAAAGCGGCTTATCGGTAGGAAAAGCACGGATATTCATCCACTTAAGGGTAACCGCTTTTTGGTTGAGGGTTCCATAGGCCTCAAAATTAGTTTGATTTCGCATCTCTTCAAACCAAGCCGGATTAACGGGTAAAAGATTACTGCCATAACCTCCCCGGTACGCACGAAGAGGCCAGGAAACATCTTGAACGCTTTGCGGTGGGAGTGTATAGTTCCATGGAGAGAAATAGCGTCCGTCAAAATTCATTTGAGCTTCCAAAAGCTCTTCATGTTCAACAGCATTTTTGTCGACATAAGGATTCATCGATTGCTCAAAGCGTTCTAAGTCATTAACCTTTGGACCGTATTCGGGTAACTTTAAATCCAAATCTTGTGGAAGCATACAACAAAACGGATCAGTCAATACACTTTCATTATTATCAACTTTAGGAAGAGTATTAAGAGGTTTCAGCGGAGGTGCGATAATCGGAGTATGGGTACTGCATCCGCCTAATAGCAATAAAATTCCACCCATCCACAGTGTTGTTCTCATCATACTTTCCAATCTTATTCTACTCCGCCGAAACGCCCTACGACTCTTCCGATAATTTCAACTTCGTCTTTTCGGGCAATATAGGTCGGATAGTCTTTATTATCAGAAATAATATCAAGTTTACCATCAATTCGTACTTGTAATCGTTTAATAAATAGTCCATGTTCAGTACGAATTGTAAAAATACCTCCGCGACTCAGATCATTTTTTGAACGGTTGACAAAGACGATGTCGTTATAGCTGAATGAGGGCTCCATCGAGTCCCCTGAAACATTAATTGCTTCGATATGGCGCAACTCTTTTTCTCCCCCGAGGGAGACGACAAAATTTTCTTCCAGCATCAACGGCTCATAGGAGAGCTCATCATTTTCCGCCCCGCCCCCCGCAGAGGCGTTTACCGACGAGAAATAGCGTACCATATAAAAACGGTTAGTCGGTTCGATAAGACTTTCCGGAGATTGATTATAAAGGAGCCAGTTAATCGCGATAGAACGCTTCGCACAAAAATCAAGCAACTCATTAAAAGGTATCTTATTGCGCTTTTTCATGGTTGCAAAATTCATTTGCGTAATTTCTAATAATTCTGCCACATCTTTATCGAAAACTTTTTTATCGGGAAACTCGGAAGAGACAATATCTTTGATCGTCTCAACTATATCGCTGAATGTTTTCACAGTGAAATCCTTTTAAACTATTGATAAGATATTGTATGGATTATGACATAAAAATTTAGTTTATATGACAAAATGACATATTATATGAGATATTTTTGAATTTAATTTACTATTTGCCTAATATCACTCAAGGAGTAGACGATGGCAAAGGTTATTCGTAAAGCAAACGGATGGATGGACAAATTTGAGATTAAGATGGAGAAATGGGCAGAAAGACTTTTTTAGTCTTCTTTCTTTTCTTCTTCTTTATCATATTTTTCTAAACGCGATAGATGATATCCGCGAAAAATATATACGATAAAAAGTACAAAGAGTACGAGGACTATGGTATCAAGTATTTGGCTCATATTACATCATCTTTCGATAAGAATTAAAATTTTGTTTGATCGCTTCATAGAGAATAATACCGCTGCTGATGGCAAGATTGAGGCTGCGGCCCTCTTTGGTCATAGGGATTGTCATGGTCTGCTCAGGGTATGCATCCAAAATTTCCGCCGGAAGCCCTGATGTTTCGCTTCCGAAAAAGAGATAATCCCCTTCTTCGAACGGAATTTCAAAATAAGGTCTTTCCGTCTTGGTCGTAGCAAAGAAAAAACGCTCTTTGTTAGGATGTGCTTCCAAAAACTCTTCCATATTTTCCCAGACATGCAAATCAATTTTATGCCAATAATCCAAACCTGCGCGTCTCACCGCTTTTTCATCAATATCAAATCCGAGGGGTTTAATCAAATGAAGCGTTGAACCGGTATTAACGCAAAGTCTTCCTATTGTCCCGGTATTATTGGGAATCTGGGGAGTTACTAATACGATATTAAACATTTAAAAGATAATCGTTTTATTGGTATGAACAAAAATACGATCCTCCAATGCCAGTTTAAGCGCTTTAGACAAAACAATTTTTTCGACATCCCGTCCTAAACGCTGCATCTCTTCCCATCCAAAAGCATGATTGACATGGATAACATCCTGAGCAATAATCGGCCCTTCATCCAGATGGTTATTGACAAAATGGGCAGTTGCCCCGATAATTTTCACTCCGCGCTCATACGCTTGTTTATACGGGTTAGCCCCGATAAAAGCAGGAAGAAACGAGTGATGGATATTAATAATTTTATCTTCATATGTTTCTACAAATCGTGGAGTCAAGATACGCATGTATTTGGCCAGTACAATATAGTCGATATCCCCAAGCTCGGAGAGTTTGGCAAGAACACGTTTTTCATGCTCGTCGCGGTCACATCCTTCATGGGATACCGTATAAAAAGGGATATCAAATTTTGATACCAGAGGCTCAAGCAAATCGTAATTGGAAACGACTCCGACGATATGGCAATCAAGTTCACCTGCTTCATAGCGTATTAGGATGTCTCCGAGAGCATGAGATTCTTTCGTTGCCATAAGTACCACGCGCTTTTTCCGAGGAGCAATCACTTCAAGATGTGCATTCGAGGGCAAAATATTGGCAAGTTCATTTCGCAGTACATCGGGAGCAATTTCTCCCGCAACAACGCTGCGCATAAAAAATTTATTGTGTGCTTTATCCACAAATTCATTATTGGAAATGATATTGAGATTGCGGTGGTAAAAGATACTTGATACTTTGTATACAAGCCCTTTTTCATCATTACAACGGATCAGTACACGATATTGTTCATTCATTGGTCATCCTCGAATTTGCGCGCATTTAAATTATTTGATGGTGTCTAAACGATGGTCGATAGTCGCTAACAGATACTCAAGAAAATTGAGTGTCAAATCGACCTTAGCTTCGATTTGGACATTGTTCGGTGATTGGAATCCTTCAAAAAGAACCAGTAAACGTTCTCGGATACCTTCTAACATTCGGGCCTCATCGTCACGCACTGTGTGAATTGTTTCAACTACAGGATGGTCATTTTTTATCGGTTCTTCATGAAGAGGTATCTCTTCTTTAGGATGCCCGATATTTTCTAAAGGTTCGGGCAATGTCGATAACTCTTCAATTTCGGCCAATGTGGATAAAATAACATCTTTTAGTTCCATGTACGCAACAACCACCTTTCAAACTGAATAAATTCTGCCTCATCATCCATCTGGACAAAAAAAGCTTTCATTTCGTTATTAACCCCTAAAAACTTTTTCCGCATCCCGGAGAGTCTGCGAATAGCAATTTTTGCATCTGCATTAGAAGGGTCTTTTTTTAAAATTTCTTTATAAATTTCAAGAGCATCTTCTTTGAGCCCTTGAAGTTCATAAATATTGGCGAGTGTTAAAGTTTGCATTTTGCCGCGAAGTTAGCGATAATTGAACCCATCTCACTGGTAGAGCAGATCTCTTTCGCATCAAACCCTGCGATGTCTTTGGTTCGATATCCTTGTGCCAATGCTTGTTTAATTCCATAATCGATACGATCAGCAGCTTTTTGCTCATTTAACGCAAAACGGAGCATCATGGAAGCACTTGCAATGGTTGCAATAGGGTTGGCAATCCCTTGCCCTGCGATATCAGGCGCTGAACCGTGAATCGGTTCATAGACTCCGATGGAAGCACCTACGGATGCAGATGGCAATAGCCCGATAGAACCCGATAGCATACTGGCTTCATCACTCAGGATATCTCCGAAAATATTGCCGGTTAAAATCACATCGAATTGTTTTGGATCACGAATCAACTGCATTGCCGCATTATCTACATACATATGGCTCAGTTCCACTTCCGGATACTCGGTTGCCACTTCTTCGACAACTTCTCTCCATAGTTGGCTGACGTCTAAAACATTAGCTTTATCAACAGAGCATACTTTTTTCGTCCGTTCCATGGCGATTTTAAACGCAACGTGAGCGATACGGATCACTTCATCACGGGTGTAGACCATCGTGTTCCAGCCCTTGTTCTCATCACGCCCTTTCGGCTCACCGAAATAGATACCGCCGATCAGTTCACGTACGACCATTAAATCGACACCCTTGACGATTTCAGGTTTTAATGAGCTGGCATTAACCAATTCATCGTATACGTTTGCCGGACGAAGATTGGCAAAAACACCTAACTCTTTACGGAAACGGAGCAATCCGCTCTCAGGACGTTTTTCTCTCGGAAGCGTATCCCATTTGGTTCCGCCGATAGCACCGAAAAGTACCGCATCACTGGCAAGTGAAATATCGATTGTCTCTTGAGGAAGAGGATCGCCTGTTACATCGTAAGCACATCCGCCCATCAAGGCTTCTTGGTAATTAAATTCGATATTTTCCATAGCGGCAACGGCATCCAGGACTTTAACCGCTTCATCAACGATCTCAGGACCGATTCCGTCCCCTTTAATCAGTGCAATGTTGTAACTTTTCATCAATTATTTCTCCTGTGCCGCTATTTCGGCATTTGCGTAATTCATTAATCCACCGGCGCTTAGCAATTCTTGCATAAACGGAGGGATGGGGATAAAAGAGTAAACTTTTCCATTCGTCGTATTGGTGATGGTCCCCGCATCCATATCGATACTGACGGATTCACCTTCCTTGATCTCTAAACTCTCGGTAAGTTCAAAAATCGGCAATCCCATATTGAATGCGTTTCGATAAAAAATACGGGCAAACGTCGGTGCGATAACCGCTGCAACACCAGCTGCTTTAAGCGCGATCGGGGCATGTTCACGAGAAGATCCGCAACCGAAATTTTCATCGGCTACGATAATATCACCCGGAGTCATTTTGCTCACAAATGTCGGATCAGCATCCTCCATAACATGTTTGGCAAGCTCTTTGGGATCAGAGGTGTTGAGATAACGGGCTGCGATAATGAGGTCGGTATCGATGTCTTTACCGAAATTCCAAACTTTCCCTTCAATTTTCTGCATCAAAAATCCTATCGTATGTAAAATTGAGTGGATTATAGCCAAGAAGAGTTGAAAGAGTTTTAAATCCCCGAAAAAGGGATTTAATAGTGTTTAATATTAACGTTTCAATCCGTTGACGGTTGCCAGCATCTCATCACTGGTCGTAATCACTTTTGAGTTTGCATCGTAGGCACGCTGACCGGTAATCAAATCGGTAAGTTCAACCACCAGCTGAACGTTTGAGAGTTCTACAAATCCCTGGCGGATTGAACCTAAACCGTCTTCACCCGCTGTACCTTCGACAGGTTGTCCGGAACTGTCGGTTTCAACAAAAAGGTTGTCCCCCATCGCATGTAAGCCGGCCGGATTGATAAAGTTGGTCAATGAAATCTGTCCGACTTGTGTTGCCTGTGCCTGTCCCGGCTGAGTCACACTCACAATTCCGTCTGTGCCGATGCTGATATTGGTAGCATCGGAGGGAACAACGACTTCAGGGATAAGAGTGTAGCCATCCGAGTTGACGATTGTTCCGTTCGCATCCACTTTGAAGGAACCGTTACGGGTATAGACTTCCGTACCGTTCGGAAGTTGCAGTTTAAAAAAGCCTTGGCCTGTGATCGCAAGATCAAGAGGATTGTCCGTTTGTTTTAAACTTCCTTCCGTAAAAATTTTATTGATCGCCGTAGGCCGAACCCCTAGCCCCACTTCAATACCGGTCGGAGACTGAGTCGTGTCACTGGTAGATGTTCCGGCATAGGTCATGACTTTGTACATCAAATCGGCAAACTCGGCACGAGATTTTTTATATCCCATCGTATTAACGTTGGCAATATTATTCGCTGTAGTGTCGATTTGGGTTTGCATTGCGAGCATCCCGGTAGAGCTGGTATAAAGTGATTGCATCATGAGTCATTTCTCCTTAGTTTTATCGTCGTGTTGTAGCGATTTTTTCAATTGCATCGCGGTTCATGTCATTCATCTGCGTATCCATGGCTTTTTGATACATTCCGACCAGCCGGTTGGCTTCGACCAGTGAAATCATTTCATTGACGGCATTGACATTGCTTCTCTCAGTAAACCCCTGCATTACGCTTCCGCTATCCGCAAGCGGTGTCAGGGGATCGGTTGAATCAGGAACATAGAGATTGTCGCCCTCTTTCATCAGCATACGGATGTTTTGCGGCTCGACAACAAGAATTTTTTTATTGGCAATCATTTGGTTAGACCCGGGTACGTTTGTCGAAATTTGTCCGTTTTTATCGATCGTAACGATACTGTCACCGGGGTTCAAGGTAATAGCTGTTTTCGTTTGAAAATAATCAGTTGAAAGAACTTCATGTCCTTGTTTGTTCACTAGTTTTCCCTGATCACTAAGGGTAAATGTACCATCACGCGTCAAACGGACACCTTGGGGTGTGCTGACCGCAAAAAACTGTCCCTCTTTTGATAATGCCATATCAAAGGTATTACCGGTTTGCTGCATTGAGCCCAGACTTTGATCGGTATAAGCATCGGTGATCTGAGGTACGCGGCTGAGCGAACGGTTCAAATACTGTGCTGCAGCTTCGGTTTGATTTTGAATCGGAAGCTCGCTTTGTGCTTCTTTAAATAGACGCACAAAATCGCCTGTGATCAATTGATCCCGTTTGTATCCCGTTGTATTAGCATTAGCAAGATTGGAAGCGATCGTGTCCATACGATTGAACTGGGCTACCATTCCCGCTGTTGCCGCATAATATCCGGTCTGCATTTATCATCCTTGTGGAGTATTGAGACTCAGATAGCAACAAGTGTTCCAACGTTCTGGAAAGATGAGATTTTATAGCCTATAAATGTGTTTAAGAAATATTTCGGTATAATCCACCTCTTTTTAACGTAAGGGAGTCTTCCTCGCATGAGTGTCAAAGATTTAAATAAACATCTCGAAACCCTATTCACCGAACATAAATCCAAAAATTGTCTCACTTATGAAACAATTGTCGATCCTTTTGACAAACAACCGACTCTTGCGCAAGCAAAAACCATCCTAAAGTTAGCTCAAAAACACAAGATCTGCCTGTTCACCTCTTCGGAGCATGCCAAAATGCTCAATCAGCAAGAGGCTGCAGCAAAACGTGCCGCCCAGCTTAAATTTATTGAAGAAGCCAGCGGGGATGAGTTTGATATTCTCAAGCAGCATGAACTGCTTGAATGGTCTCGTTCAGATTCTCCTGTCCGTATGTATTTACGTGAAATGGGTCAGATTCCCCTTCTTACTAAAGAAGAAGAAGTTGAAATTTCCAAACGTATGGAAATGGGAGAAGGAATTATTATCGATGCGATCTGCTCGGTTCCTTACCTGATCGATTTTATCCTCGATTACAAAGATCCTCTCATCAACCGTGAACGCCGTGTCAAAGAACTTTTCAAAAGTTTTGAAGAAGCAGAAGAAGAGGACAGCGAAGACGATACCGATGACGATACCGATGATGAAGAAACCAAAGAAAAAGCCCCGTCGGTTAAAGACAAAAAACGGGTAGAAAAAGTTGTCACCAGCTTTAAAGCACTTGAGAAAGCAAAAAAAGACTGGGTCAAAGCGACTGAGAAGATGTTAGACGAATGCAGTATTGATGAAATGGATGCGGATTACGTTTTGTTTTTCCTCAATGTCAGCTTTAAGAAAAAAATGTTGAAAGAGGCATTGCTTGATCTTGGGCCTACCTCTAAACTCATCAATGAACTTGTCCGCTCTATGGAAACGGCATTGCGTAGTGATGAAGGGTTTGACCGTGAGTTGAAACGTCTTGAATACAAGCTACCGCTTTTCAACGACCAGCTCAAAAAGAATCACACATTGATTTTGAATAAAATTTGCGACTTGACCAAAGAAGAGATCGCGACCAAAGTGCCTGAAGCAACGATGGTCAGTACCTATATGGAGATCAAAAAACTGATCCAGACCAAAGAAGCTTCCAAAGGCGGCTTTAATATGGAACCGGACAAGTTAGCCGATATTTTGGAGCAGATCAAACGGGGTAAAAATATCTCTGAAGTTTCCAAAACTCGGATGGCAAAATCAAATCTCCGTCTTGTTGTTTCGATTGCGAAGCGCTACACTAACCGCGGCCTCCCTTTCTTGGATTTGATCCAGGAAGGAAATATCGGTTTGATGAAAGCGGTTGACAAATTTGAATACCAAAAAGGGTACAAATTCTCGACCTATGCGACATGGTGGATCCGTCAGGCTATCAGCCGTGCGATTGCCGATCAGGCAAGAACTATCCGTATTCCGATCCACATGATCGAGACGATCAACCGAATCAACAAGATTATGCGTAAACATCTCCAAGAGCACGGAAAAGAGCCGGATGTCGAAACCATCGCAGAAGAAGTCGGTTTGTCTGTCGAAAAAGTTAAAAACGTTATCAAAATCACCAAAGAGCCGATTTCTCTTGAAGCTCCTATCGGAAACGAAGAAGACGGTCGTTTCGGAGATTTCATCGAAGATAAGATGTCGATCTCACCGAGTGATGCTATTTTGAAAGACGATTTGAAAGTTCAGATCGAAAGCGTACTTGAACAGCTTAATGAACGTGAAAAGGCGGTTATCAAAATGCGATTCGGAATTATGGACGATGAAAGTGACCGAACTCTCGAAGAGATCGGAAAAGAACTTAATGTTACCCGTGAGCGTGTCCGTCAGATCGAGTCCAGTGCGATCAAAAAACTCAAGCACCCTAAAGTGGGTCGCAAACTCAAAAATTATATCGAGGACTGATGACATTCGATCAGCAATGGATTGAATACGATTTCAATCCGTTTATCCTTTTTAATTCAGGCGGAAAAATCGTATCGTTGAATACCGAAGCGCAATATCTGCTCGGTGCGATTGAAGCGTCTGCCATCTATAAAATTGCGACAACTTATGCGAGTTCATCTTTTGGTTTTAAAACGACATTTTTAGAACTTGAGTTCGGCCGTTTTAAGTTTTTCGGTATTACGGTAGGCTATGAAGATGAAGAGCAGATCGGTATCCGTCTTTACCAACTCCCCTCTTTCCAGTTTACCAAGCAAAAGCCCGATGGACAATTGGTCAATGTTTACACTCTGATCGATCTGTGTATCAGCTCCAACTCGATCGGGTCACAGACAAAGTATCCTAAAGAGCTCGATCCTACCATCCCGGAGATCCGTCTTCAAACCGAAATGTTTATTAAACTTCTGAATAAGATTTATCTCTCGATGGGGGGAAATGAGAAGATTCTGACACGTTTGTTTTTCCGTGTCGGGGAACACATCAAGTTCGAAGGTGAGAAATATTCACTTTTCTCTATTGAGATATCTGCTGAGACGATTATCCGTAAATTTATTCCGGATATCACCCATTTAGCCGAAGAGAATAATCTCTTCGTTGATATAAAAGAGCAAAAAATTATTCTTAATGTTCCGATGATTGTGAAATAAACAGCTCACGGGCAATAAAGTATCCCAAAGGGATACCTGCCGCAAGTCCTAGAAGGTAGGGTAATACCAAGAGTGAATGGCTATTATTGAGGGCCAAAAAACCCAAGATTAAAAATGCATAGGGAACGAGCCGATAAAGTGAGACCCATGCAGAGGCATTTTGTGTCGTATTTTGGACAATATTGCTTTTTTGACGTGCTTTTTCTTCTTTGATCATCTGTTTGATATCCGTGATCTCTTGTTCCCGTTCTTCTTCATACAAATCATACGGGTCATCCATCATGTCGATGACATCTTTAGTGTCGTCTAATTCAGCACCCTCAACGCGATGTGTAATCATGTTTCGGTATGAGTATAAGGATCCCATCACAATGAACATCGACGTGAGCATTGCGACCGTGAAGTTTGCATAGACTGCTTTGGATAAAAAAAGTAAAAGCAATACGGCAAAATGCGATAATACAAAAATACGGACGGCCTGTTTAATCCTCATCATCATCCTCACCGACCGTTTGTCCCATATTGTACCGAGGGTCTTTGGAAAGTTTTTCAAATTCTTTGTATTGTTTGCTATAGGCTTTGTAAACATTTAAAAATGCGGCAGCGATACCCAGTACAACACCGATCCACAACAGCCAATCGATACCGAAAAGTTTTCTAAGTCCAAAACCTATCGCTACCCCGATTAAAATGGCAACAACGATTGAGATACCTAAAGAAAGGCTCTCCGCACCCTCTATGATCGGTTTAATACGCGGTTTATGTTCTTCTTGATTTTCTTCCATTACAGCTCCTTTTTTTCATACGCTATCGGAACACGTCCCGATTAGCTGCGTTAACACAGGGTTTCCTTCGGCAGGAAGCCCGCGTACACTTATGTGCCTGTTTTACAATTCTGAAAATATTTTATCGGCTGCCGTGATCGTCTCTTCGATCATTGCATCCGTTGTAGCAGTACAGATAAATCCTGTCTCAAACTGTGAACAGGCAAAATAAAACCCGCTGTCAAGCATCGCAGCATGAAAACGGGCAAATCGTGCCGTATCACTTTTCAATGCCTCGGCGAAATTCGTCACCTGATCACCGCTGAAGAAAAATCCGAACATTGAACCGCGGACATCTGTTTGCAACCCGATATTATGTTTTTTAGCGGAATCTGCAAATCCGTTCATCAAACGTTTTGCCCGTTCTTCTAAGACACCGAATACTCTGGCATTGGACTTTAATTTATTGATCGATGCCAATCCTGCGGCCATAGCGACAGGATTGCCGCTGAGGGTTCCTGCCTGATAAACACCGCCTTCCGGTGATAAATGGGCCATAATCTCACGACGCCCGCCGAATGCACCTACCGGCATTCCTCCGCCGATGACTTTACCGAGGGTCACCAAATCAGGTTTGGTCCCTGTAATGCTCTCTGCCCCGTGCAAACAGGCACGGAAGCCGCTCATTACTTCATCAAAAATCAATAAGGCACCGTATTCATCACACACTGCTCTGAGCTCGGCAAGAAAATCTTTCGTTGCGGGGACAAGACCCATATTCCCGGCAATCGGTTCAATGATGACACAGGCAATCCCCGGGCTCTCTTTGAAACATTGACGGACGCTTTCGATGTTGTTGTATTCGGCTAATAAAGTATGTTTGGTGAAATCGGCAGGAACGCCCGGTGAACTCGGAGTTCCGAATGTTACGGCACCGGAACCTGCTTGCACGAGAAGCGCATCGCTGTGCCCGTGATAACACCCTGTGAATTTGACGATATCATCCCGTCCGGTAAACCCGCGCGCAAGGCGGATGGCACTCATAACCGCTTCGGTTCCGCTGCTGACAAAACGTATTTTTTCGATAGAGTCGTAAATGGAGATAATCAGCTCAGCGAGATCACTTTCGGCTTCCGTGGGCGCTCCGAAGCTCAGCCCGTGTTTGACTGCCTCAATAACGGCATTTTCGATACTCTCATCACGATGACCGAAAATCAACGGTCCCCAGCTTTGAACATAATCCACATAACGATTGCCGTCGATGTCGATCAGATATCCGCCCTCCCCGCTCGCGATAAAACGAGGAATGCCTCCGACGCTTTTAAAGGCGCGGACAGGAGAATTAACGCCTCCCGGGATGAGTTGCTGGGCTTTTTCAAAAGCGCTTTGTGAGTGTTCAATGCTCATTCATAATCCTATTAT
>NZ_JBASYM010000004.1:0-7831 GCF_049277495.1 Sulfuricurvum sp.
GTTGAAGAACGTCTAATCGTCGAGCTTTACTCGAAATAATCATTAAAGAAAGGGCGTTCAGCATGAAAAAAATTAAGACATCACCGCTTCTTCCGAAAGAGTTTGTCGTCGAGCAAATCAGCGCGAACGAAGCGAATATCATCGCCTATCCGTTTGAAACCGGATTCGCGGTTTCACTCGCTCATCCGCTTCGCCGCTTTTTGCTAAGCAGCTCGGTTGGATACGCACCGATCGGTATCAAAATTGAGGGTGCTAAGCATGAGTTTGACTCGGTGCGCGGTATGCTCGAAGACATTTCGGATTTCATTATTAACCTCAAAGGGGTTCGTTTCAAATTGAAAAACGGACTTAAAGAGAAAGAGATCACTTACAGTTTTGCAGGCCCTTGCGAAATCAATGGAAGAGATTTAGATAATGATGACGTCGAAGTGGTAACGCCAAATTCATTTTTGGCAACGTTGAATGAAGATGCGACGTTAACTTTTACCGTTAAAATTCATCAGGGTATCGGCTATGCGCCGAGTGAAGATGTACGGGATTCATTGGGTGAGGGCTTTATCGCTCTTGATGCTTATTTTACACCGGTTCGCCGCGCAACATATGCTATCGAGAACGTATTGGTCGAAGATAATCCAAATTTCGAAAAAGTAGTCATCAACATCGTTACTGATGGACAAATTTCACCGGTAGATGCATTTAAAAATGCATTGGAAGTTATGTACGCTCAAATGGCCGTATTTAACAGTGAAGTAAGCATTAAAGCTCCTGCAGCAGCAGAGCGTGGCGATGAGCATCCGGAACTTAAACGTTTAGGTGCGCGTATTGAAGACCTTGGTTTAAGTGCTCGCAGTTTTAACTGTTTAGATCGCTCAAACATCAAATACATTGGTGAAATCGTTATGATGAGCCAAAATGATTTGAAAGAAGTAAAAAACCTTGGGAAAAAATCGTTTGAAGAGATTTTAGAAAAAATCACTGAATACGGTTATTCCGTAGGACAAGATTTGGCTGATGATCTTATCAGTGCAATCAAAAAGAAAATCGAAGCTGAATAAGCTTAATATAAAAGAGGAAGTATCATGAGACATCGTCACGGATACCGCAAGCTAGGTCGTACAAGCGCACATCGTGAAGCTTTGTTGACCAACCTTAGCATTGCGTTGATTGAACACGGTAAAATTGAAACGACGTTGATTAAAGCGAAAGAACTCCGTTCATTTGCTGAAAAATTGATTACAACTGCACGTGTAGGTGATGCAAATGCTCACCGTTCAGTGTTTGCTGTATTGCAAAACAAAGAAGCGACAAAACAGCTTCTTAACGAAGTTGCTCCAAAATACGCAGAGCGTAACGGCGGATATACCCGTATCGTTAAAACTCGTATTCGCCGTGGTGATGCTACACCTATGGCATACATTGAACTCGTCTAACGAGTTCAATAACCCATCACCCCCTTAAATCGAGCTTCGCTCACAAACTATCCTTTTCGCATTAGTGCATGTTTAGCCCATTTCTTATACTATAACACGATATTTGAGCTTTAGAAGGTACAATAACTATGATTCCATTTACTGATGATGAATTAATGCAACCAGTTCGTAACGTTATTGATAAAATTCGTCCGAGTCTTGCATTAGACGGCGGAGATATAGCATTCCTGACAATTAAGAATGGAACGATATATGTACAATTACAAGGTGCGTGCATTGGGTGTTCAAGCAGTGGTAACACGCTAAAATATGGCGTAGAACGCCAGTTGCGGATGGATATACATCCTGAATTGAGTGTTATTAACGTACCTCAGGGTATGGAACATCAAATCGACGCATTATAATTCAAAAAAATTGAGCCGATATTAGGGTAACATAGGAGGGATTACTATGAAAACAATTAACTTATCCAAAACCCTCAAACAAGCCAGCGAACATTTTTTGGCGGGTCAATATACAGAAGCATTACGTGACTATTCCTTGGCACTTAAAGATTATCCTGAGTCCAAAGAAGCTTATAACGGCGCAATTTTGTCGGATATGGCCATGAGCGGCGAGAGTGCCGGTGAAGCACTGTTTGATTATTATACGATTTTACGGAACGAAGATGTTGAATCTGCAGATATTGTCATTTCTGAAATATTAGAGACGATGGACGGAACGATTGATCAAGTGGCCGGATTGTTTGATGACACGATGAAACAGCGCTTGGCGTATGAAGACGGTATTATGTATACTGAATTTAAAGAGCTTGTCAAAGATGAAAACGATTTCAACCGGATCTTTGAAAACATCATGTTCTCAACACGTGTCATTATTACTGAGAAAGAGGATTTTGTCGACTTTCTGGATAATTTGATTGACCATGGGTACAAAGAGATGGCTCTCAGCTATTTAGAAAGTGCATTGGGTGTTTACCCGAATGACCGCCAGCTTCGTAATTTACTGCGCCGTCTGGCGAAGGGGAAAAGCATTGAAAATTGAGATTTCGGATCAGCCATACCGATACATCAGTGAAGATTCCAAAGAGTGCAGCAGCGAATGCGCTTTTTTGGTGACGAAACAAAATGAAAAATACAAAGACGATGCGATAGCCCGAGGCGCTCACTCTATCCTTACCCCTGAGGAGTGCTGGAAACTTTTCGGACTTGACAGAATATCCGTAATCGGCATTACCGGCACGAATGGGAAAACAACGACAGCCAGCGCTGTTTATTCCATACTGCTTGATTTAGGGCACAAAGCGGCAATGCAGGGAACCCGCGGGTTTTTTATGAACGATGCGCCGGTAGAGGGAAAGACCCTCACGACGCCTACCGTATTAAATACTTACCGTCACATGGCACAGGCAATCGCTGCAGGCTGCGAATATTTTATCATGGAAGTGAGTTCGCATGCCATTGAGCAAGAGCGAATAGCGGGAATATCGTTCGGTCTTAAGATTTTGACCAATATCACCCAAGATCACCTTGACTACCATGAAAGTATCGAAGAATATACCCGTATTAAAAACCTCTTTTTTCAAGATGAGTCCAAAAAACTGATCAATAAAGATGAAGCAAAGGCAGACTTCAATTTCAAAAATGCGTTTACCTACGGCGTTGAGAATCCTGCAACGTACAAAATCATTGCCTACTCTTTGAATAACGGAGTAAGCGGCGTGATGAAACACTTTGAAGAGCATGTTCCCTTTGTAACGTCATTGCACGGTTTCTTTAATCTCTACAATATCACGGCGGCTATTGCCGCGGTCCATCTGGTAACCAATGATTCTTTAGAAAAAATTGCCGATGCGGTAGAAAATTTCGGCGGTGTCAGCGGACGAATGGAAGTGGTCAGTACCGAACCTCTTGTGATCGTCGATTTCGCCCATACGCCCGATGGTATGGAACAAGTTTTAAATGCATTGAAAGAAAAAGAGGTATTGGTCGTTTTTGGGGCAGGCGGTGACCGCGACAGGTCAAAACGCCCTATGATGGGGCGGGTAGCCGCAAACTATGCAAAAAAACTCTACGTCACGAGTGATAACCCCCGTTTCGAAGATCCGGATGCTATTATTGAAGATATTTTGGCCGGTATCGAAGATAAAAGCAATGTGTATGTCGATGTTAATCGACGCAATGCAATCGCACAGGCACTTCAAGATCGTAGCGGCGACGAAGTCATTTTGATTTTGGGCAAAGGGGATGAAACATCTCAAATCATTTATGATCAGCATCTTCCGTTTGATGATCGTGTGGTGGCAAAAGAACTGCTTGCAGCTCTTTAAAGTGCTAAAGCTCCCCTTAAGCAGGATGATTGCTTGATGGAGCTTAATATGCACTCTTTTATTTTGGCTATAATGCCGTAATTATTTTGCGGTGTAATAGTACATCGATTTCAGAAGGAGCGTTTGATGGGTATCCCACAACCGGCGTTTTATATTTTCAAATGTGAGCAAAGTTCCCCTCCGGGTATGCCGAAGCCAAGCTGTGTCAATCCGCAGACTCAGGATCTATTCCAGCATTTAGCACAAACATTGATGCAAAAAGGGTTGATCGCTACCGTTCAGCCGATCCGTACATCGTGTATGAACCGCTGTAATGTCGGTCCGATCATGCTTGTTGAACCGGGTCATGTAATGTACTCAGGATTGACAAAAGAAAAAATCGATGAAATCATTGAGAAACATATTATCGGCGGTGAAGTGGTGCAAGAGTATGTAATCCCTTCAGAGCTTTGGGATGATGCGATCTCTCCTCAAGCAATGATGAAGCAGATGGGGCGCTAATCAATGCTGATCGAAATGCTTTATAGTAAAATTCATCGTGCAACAGTAACCGACGCTAATCTCAATTACGTCGGATCGATCACGGTTGATGAAGAACTTTTGGAAGCTTCTAAAATGCGCGTAGGCCAAAAAGTAGAAATCCTCAACATCAATAACGGTGAGCGATTCTCAACCTATATCATTCTCGGTGAACGGGGACAGCGTGATATATGTCTGAACGGTGCCGCTGCGCGAAAAGTACATAAGGGCGATAAAATAATTATCGTCGCTTATGCAACATATAATGATTCTGAACTCGAAAATTATAAACCGACGGTAGTGTTGGTGGATGATGAGAATGCTATCACCGATATAATCGAGAAAATATAAGCTCTGTCGTGGTACTATTTCGCTAAAAAATAGTGGGATGACAATGGAGCAATTTGAAGCGTTTTTAGGATCACATCTTCCTATCGCAAAAAGTTTTCACCCCCATTATGAATCATCCCTGCAATTAATGCTTAAAGGCGGAGGAAAACGGTTTCGACCTGCTTTGCTGTTAGGGGTTGTCCGTGCGTATAATCCTCTTTTGACACAAAGTGCCTATCATGTCGCATTGGCAATCGAATTGCTGCATACGTACTCTCTAATTCATGATGACCTCCCCGCAATGGACAATGCCGATTTACGACGCGGTATTCCAACCCTCCACAAGACATACGATGAAGTGAGTGCTATTCTAGCCGGTGATGCACTGAATACTCATGCGTTTGAGGTGCTCTCCAATGCCCCGTTATCGGATCGTGTCATTGTCAAACTGGTGCGCTCTCTTGCCTATAACGGCGGGATGAACGGAATGGTATTGGGTCAAGCGATTGACTGTTATTTTGAAAATCAGCGGTTGGAACTGGATCAGGTCAAGATGCTGCATATCCATAAAACCGGCAAATTGATCGCCGCTTCACTGGAAATGGGCGCTTTCATCGTCGGGCGTGATGATCTTGCCAAAGAATTGTATGAGTTTGGAATTGATTTGGGATTGCTGTTTCAAATCCAGGATGATATTTTGGATGTGACCCAAGATGAAGTACAAGCAGGAAAGACCACAAACAATGACGAGGCAAAAAACAGTTTTGTGACATTGCTCGGGTTTGAGGCTGCAATGAGCGAAGCCGATAGTCTGGCTGATAAGATTACCAAGCGGATGGAAAGTTTTGATGAGAATTTACGACGTGAATTATCACCAACACTTGAACACTACATTAACCGACATAAGGATTAGACAATGAGTAATGCAATGCGCCAAAAAATGGCAGACACAATCCGCTTTTTAGCGGCAGATATGGTTCAGCAGGCTAATTCGGGACATCCGGGTGCTCCAATGGGATTAGCGGATATAGCAGTAGTATTGTCCGAACATATGAGTCATAATCCGAAAAATCCGAAATGGTTGAATCGTGACCGTCTTGTATTTTCAGGCGGACATGGCACGGGGCTTATCTATTCTCTATACTATCTATGGGGATACGGTTTGGAGATAGACGATCTTAAAAACTTTCGTCAGCTTGATTCCAAAACTCCGGGACATCCGGAATATGAACACACTGCCGGTGTAGAGATTACGACGGGACCTTTGGGGCAGGGAATCGCGAATGCGGTCGGATTCGCGATGGCGGCAAAATATGTTGCCAATAAAGTCAATTCCGAAACAGCGCCTTTGGTCGATCACAATGTTTACTGTCTGTGCGGCGACGGAGATCTCGAAGAGGGGATCAGTTATGAGGCATGTTCGGTTGCCGGTCACATGGGGCTGGATAATTTAGTCCTTATCTACGATTCAAACCGTATTACGATCGAGGGTTCTACCGAGTTGAGTCTGAGCGAAAACATGCGCGATCGTTTCGAATCTCAGAATTGGGCAGTCTTGGAAATCGACGGACATAATTTTGATGAGATCGACGGTGCATTGACCCAAGCGAAAACCATCAGCCGCCCGGTGCTCATTATCGCCAATACGGTCATAGCCAAAGGGGGCGGGAAAATGGAAGGTTCCCACCATGCCCACGGGGCACCGCTCGGGCATGATGTCATCAAAACGGCGAAAGAACAGGCCGGATTCGATCCGGAAGCAACCTTTGCCGTGGATGCGGATGTGTTGGAGCGTTTCCGATGCGCGATCGAACAAGGGGATTTGGCGGAACGCGAGTGGAATCACCGTCTGAAAGAACTTCCCCTTTCGGAACAAAATGAAGCGTATGAGCAGCTGCTGAATCCTGATTTCAGCCGCATTGAATGGCCTACGTTTGAAAAAGCCGATGCGACACGCAACACGAACGGTATTATTTTGAATGCGATTGCCAAAGCAATTCCGGGATTTTTAGGGGGATCTGCTGATTTGGGGCCGTCAAACAAAACGGAACTGGTCAATATGGGTGATTTTCCGAAGGGGAAAAATATCCACTTCGGTATTCGTGAGCACTCGATGGCATCCATTACCAATGCGATGGCATTGTATGGTCCTATTATGCCATTCAGCGCGACTTTTTTTGTATTCAGCGATTACCTTAAACCTGCAGCACGTATTGCGGCATTGGCCGGTATTCAGCAATTTTTTATCTGGACCCATGATAGTATCGGTGTCGGGGAAGACGGTCCGACACACCAGCCGATAGAGCATTTGAGCCAGTTTAGAGCTTTGCCGAATTTCTATGTCTACCGTCCTGCCGATGGGGCTGAGAATGTTAAGTGCTGGCAAAAAGCGATTTCAATGAAACACTCACCTTCGGCATTTGTCTGTTCACGTCAAAATCTTCCTCTTCTTCCTAAAGCGGTTCACGGGGATGTTGAAAATGGCGGTTATTTGCTCGTTGAACGCAGTGACGCTACCGTGACCCTGATGGCATCAGGCTCCGAGGTAGCCTTGGCGATAGAGAGTGCGGAACTTCTTCAAACGCGCGGAATTGCGGCGAATGTTGTGAGTGTGCCGTGTTTTGATCTTTTACTGGAACAACCGCAAAGCTATATTGATTCGATTATCAAACCGGGAACCAAGCGTCTTGCGATAGAAGCGGCACGCGGATTAGAATGGTATCGCTTTGCCGATACGGTGGTGGCGATGGAAAGCTTCGGTGCAAGTGCCCCTGCCGATAAATTGTTCGAACGTTTCGGATTTACTGCGGAATCGATTGCTGTACGTATTCAATAGGGAAAGATTGCCAGTTTATTTTATTCTGTCATAATCTGATATTCTGGCTTTAAGGAGCATATATGCTCAGAAATTCTTTACTCCATTTTTTCAAACTCGAATCAGCTACCGGCATTATGCTGGTGATTGCGATGTTAATGGCGATGTTGATGGCCAATTCTATATTTGCTTCCGACTATGATGGATTTATCATGACCCCAGTAGTCGTGAGCTTCGGAACGTTTGCCATCGCAAAGCCTTTATTGCTGTGGATCAATGACGGATTGATGGCTGTATTCTTTTTTATGGTCGGCTTGGAGATAAAACGTGAAGTCCTGGAAGGATCTCTGAGTTCTCCGAGTGCCGTCGCCATCCCTGCGTTTGCCGCATTGGGGGGGATGGTATTTC
>NZ_JBASYM010000005.1:0-3046 GCF_049277495.1 Sulfuricurvum sp.
TTGGAGAGCATTCCGCGCAGTTTATCGGCCTCTTTTTGGAGTTTTTCACGCTGTTTGGTGAGACGATCGATAATCGGACTGAGATCGATTGCATCGGTAGGAAGATAGACTTCGACCGATTCACCGATGTCACTGATCGCATTGTCAATTTTGGAGTCGGTAAAGTGGAGTGTTTCGACTTTTCCTAGACGGGTGATAAACGGAGCCATCATTGCTTGATCGCCGCCGCATTTGAGATAAGCGAGATCGATTTTTTGGTTCCCGAGATCGACAAGGGTTTTGGCACGTCGGATCGTGACGATGGCATCCATGATGATTGCGAATTCTGCCTCGATAGCTTCATCCGTCTGGGTATTTTCAGGGTAAGCCATTACCATAATCGAATTACCCTCTTCAAGTGTTGTCCCCGAAAGCTCATGATAAAGATATTCGGTGATGAACGGCATAAACGGATGGAGAAGTTTCATCGACTCTTTAAAGATACTACCCAGTTCATTGACGCTCTCTTTGGACGCTTTGCCAAGCTCGATACCCCAGTCGCAGAACTCGTTCCACAAGAAGCGGTAAAGTACCGTAGCCGCATCGTTAAAGCGGTACTCGTCCAAGAATGCTCTCGTCTCTGCTGTAGCACGGTGGAAACGGCTGAGCATATAGCGGCCCAACGGAGTCGTTACTTCTTGATCCGCCAAATCTTTAAATGTCGGAACATTCATTTGGAGGAATTTTGAGGCATTGAAGAGTTTATTCGTAAAGTTGCGGCTTTGCTCCAAACGATCGTTACTGAGACGGATGTCGCGTCCCTGAACCGCAAGAACGGCTAATGTGAAACGCAATGCATCGGCACTGTATTTTTCGACCATATCCAGCGGATCGATGACGTTTCCTTTGGATTTTGACATTTTTTGACCGTGCTCATCGCGCACCAATGCATGAAGATAGATATGGTTAAACGGCAGCTCTCCCGTAAAACTCTCTCCCATCATCATCATACGGGCAACCCAGAAGAATAAAATATCAAATCCGGTGATGAGGAGGGTGTTCGGATAAAAACGAGCCATGTCTTCGCTTTGGAAGAGTTGATCGCCTGCTGTGTCTCCATTGCCCCAACCGAGGGTTGAGAACGGCCAAAGGGCAGAGCTGAACCACGTATCGAGGACATCCGGATCCTGAGTGAGATTTTTGCTTGCACAATGAGGACAATTCTCAGGGTGCTCTTCCAAACTCGCCCATTCATGGCCGCAATCGTCGCAGTAAAATACCGGAATACGGTGCCCCCACCAGAGTTGGCGGGAGATACACCAGTCACGCAGATCGCCCATCCATGCATTATAGCTGTTGATCCAATGCGGCGGGAAAAACTGGGTTAATCCCGCATTGGTTTTGTCGATCGAACCGCGTGCCACTTCGCTGCGGACGAACCACTGTTTAGAGATGTAAGGTTCAACGATGTTTTTACAGCGGTAACAGTGACCTACCTGATGGGTATGCTCTTCGATTTTTTCGATGAATCCGGCTTCTTCAAGGCGTTTGACGATAACCGCTCGTGCTTCGAGACGCTCTAATCCCTCAAACTCGCCTGCATGGTGATTGAGTATCCCTTTTTCATCGAAAACGGTAATGAATTCCAAATCATGACGTTTGCCTACTTCGTAGTCGTTGGTATCATGGGCAGGGGTAACTTTAACGACACCGGTTCCAAACTCTTTATCGACATGGCTGTCAGCGATGATTTTAATGTCACGATTAATGAGGGGAAGGGTAACGCTCTTACCGATAAGGTGGAGGTAGCGTTCATCATCCGGATGAACCATAACGGCGGTATCACCGAAATAGGTTTCAGGACGGGTTGTTGCAACCACGATATGACCGCTTCCGTCGCTGAAAGGGTAGCGCATGTGGTAGAAGTTGCCTTGGTGCTCTTCGTGTTCCACTTCGATATCACTAAGGGCTCCGTCGTGGGTACACCAGTTAACCATATAGTTGCCGCGAACGATGAGGTTTTGGTTGTAGAGATGGACGAATGCCTCTTTAACCGAAGACTTTAGCCCTTCATCCATCGTAAAGCGCTCACGGCTCCATGCGGGAGAGACTCCGAGTTTACGGAGCTGTCCGACCATAATTCCGCCACTCTCTTCTTTCCACGCCCAAACGCGCTCTAAAAACGCTTCGCGCCCGAGTTCTTCTTTGGTTGTCCCCTCAGCCAAGAGCTGTTTTTCAACGACGTTTTGAGTAGCGATACCGGCATGATCGGTTCCCGGCTGCCAGAGTGTCATATATCCGTCCATCCGTTTGTAACGGACGATAATGTCTTGGAGGGTAAAGGTAAGGGAGTGGCCGATATGGAGACGTCCGGTAACATTAGGGGGAGGCATCATAATAGCAAAATGTTTATCCGGCTTTACAATAGGTTGGTTTCCGTCAATTTCAAAATACCCCCGTGTTTCCCAAATGGGATAGTAAGTTTCTTCAATATTTTTGGGATCGTAATGGGTAGCTGACATGACAAGGCCTTGGTAACAAAAAATATCGCGAATTATACCAAAATTCAAGGGAACGCGATTTGCTTTTACAAAAGGAATGCTAGTTTAAAAGGATAATAATGCAATATCAAGTCAAATCGACAATATTGGGCTTTGAGAATGTCGAGTGTGTAGAATTAAATGAGATTGATGAACTGTTTTCAACCCTTAGAAGCTGTGATGGAAATATCAGTTTTACTTTGGTAAATCCGTATGCACTGCGTGAATATTCATTTGATTTGCCAACTTCGATCCGGGTACTTCTCGATATTAATGAAAATTCCAAACTAGTGGTATATAATATCGCCGTTATTCAAGACCCGCTCGATGAATCATGTATTAACTTCATCGCCCCGCTTATTTTTAATCAAGACAATGCGACTATGGCTCAAGCGGTATTGGATGTGAAAAATCATCCCGGTTTCGGTTTAGCCGAACCGATCAAAAAATTTAAATCATAATGTAGCTCCAACCGGGGCTTCAAGGAGCCTCTTGCCTCTTTCTCGTCTCAATGAACAGCAATATAC
>NZ_JBASYM010000006.1:0-18541 GCF_049277495.1 Sulfuricurvum sp.
AGCGATTACTTCATCGGTATTGTCCGCGTCCACCGTAGTGATTTCAAGTGCACCCTGCGGAAGTTCGCTTTGGATCTCTTCACAGCGTCCGATGCTGCGGCTTGCCAAGATGATACGATCAAAGAGATCATTGTTCATAACACATTTGTGTGCTACGACGCGCCCTACTCCACCGGCGCCGATAATAAGTACAGTTGCCATAGCAAACCTCCTGGTGAATTAATTATTAAGAATTATAGAAAAATATCTCTTACGAAAACGTTACAGGCAAAAAGCCGCGTAGAGTGTCAAACCCCAGATAAATGCCAGCATAGCCAGTGAAAGAAAAACCAGTGCCGCACCGGCATCTTTTGCCCGTTTCGCCAACTCATGATGATCAAACGTGACCAAATCAACCGTGCGTTCGATCGCACTGTTAATCACTTCAGCAATCATCGGGATAAACAGCGAAACCGAAAGAACCGCTTTGTAAATGAATCCGAGAGGAAGACTCCATGCGACAACCATACCGACAACAAACAAAATAATTTGGAGACGAAACGATTTCTCGTTTTTCGTCACCTCAAGCAAACCGTTGAGTGCATATCGTGTATTTTTAAAAAGGGTGTATTCAGGCTTGTTGAGTGCCACAGTGTTCCTTTAATGTGATAATCGCATTATACACGGTTTCCGGGTTACTGTCCATTGGCAGAGGTTCCCCGTAAATAACCCGGATATTGCGTCTAAACCATGATCCGGATGAAGTATATCGCGATGAAGAGCGGGAAAAAACACTTCCATATATCCCGTCAATATAAAAAGGGACGATCACTCCGATGCTCTTTGAAGCGATAGCCTGATATCCGGGATAAAACTTACCCATATCACCGCTGCTGCTAATCGTCCCTTCCGGAAAGAGTGCAACGATTTCACCGTTTTGCAGCCGTATTTTGGCCTCTTTGAAGGCTTCTTTGGCCCCTTTGGATGAAACGGGAATCACTTCACCCAGCTTCATGATCGGCCGAATCAATTTTTTTTCATAAATAGAACGCTCCATCAGATAGCGAATACGCCGCTCAATGCCGACTTGAACCAAAATCCAGTCAATCCAGCTTATATGGTTTCCCAATAGTAATACCGCTTTATCATGAGGAATATTATGGGTTTGCATCGGAATTATGTTGTAGCGAAACGCTAAAATTCTCTCAAAGATTAGCCAAACGAAATAGTCCTTATAGCGAACCATCGCCCCGGCTGTCAGGATGACAGAGACAGCCAGCATGCCGTAAAAAAGCATCAATGAATCCCATCCGACATAGGCGAACAAGGTGGTCAACGCCAAAAAAAGTGTCATGAAAATATTTTGTACCCAGTTATTTCCTGATAAAACATAAGATATATGGACACGCGGGGTTTTGGAGAGGATAAGGGCGTTTAAGGAGACGATCATCATCGCACCGCCGATACCGAAACCGAAAAAGACCAATCCGATCAAAACCAGGCTATGAGTAATCGGCAGCAATACAAGCATTAGGGTGATGGTCAATGCACCGGCAACAATAAGCCCTTTGTGCAGATAATGGCGAGAGAGCTTTGAAGCGATAACCGATCCGAGAATGATTCCAAACGCGGCAAGTGCCATCAAGCCCTGAACGATAATCGTATTTTCAACACCCAGCGTCGATTTGGCATACGCACCGAAAGCGGCCAGAATAACCTGCGAAATCGACCAAAACAAAGAGAGAAAAAGGATGGCATCGAAAATCTCCGGCTTACGACGAAGCAAAACCCAGTTTTTACGGAAGCTGTAGCCACTTAGATATTTTTTAATATTAAATGCGGTGCCGAAGCTTTTTGAATACCCTTGCAAACGAAGTGTTAAGATGAATTCGATGGTACTCCCGATAACCAGCAGCCACCCCAGCGGTGCGATCTGCTTCAAAATGTCTGCTTCGCTTTGATAGGATGTAATCAACGATTTCTCAAACAGTACCGTATAGGCAATTATGCCGCTCAATATGGCCACGGTCGTTACCGACTGGACTAAAGCATTGAGTGCGCTGAAGTCATGCTCACCGGCAATCTCTTTAATATATCCGTATTTGGCGGGTGAATAAATTGCACTTTGTGCTGCCAGTATAAACGTAAGGGTAAAAGCCCCCCAGAACCACCCCTGATAATAGCTGTACGTGATCAATAACGTAATCACAACGGCTGCCAATGCTCCATAGCGCATGACATTGACTTTGGAAAAGCGGTGAGAGAGATACCCTGAAGGGGTGAAGAGAAAAATAAACGGAAGTAAAATAAGGGCATTTAAAATTGCCGTATAAATAATCTGGGTCTGATCATCGTAGATTTTAAAAACGGTATTTTGGATAATGATTTTATGGCCCAAATCGGTAAAAGCATTCAAAAAAAGTGCCAAGGTATAGGGGATTACCCCCGCAATACGACGGATACTCATTCTCCTAGGACCGTACTCCATCCCTCATAATGCCCGTGTTCTTGGATGGCAGACTCATACAATGACGTTGTCGTCTCTTCCACTGTCTCCGGTGTTATGGCCTCATTCTTGACTAAAACGACGCCGTATCCGTAATCACTTTCATCATCATTTACATATTCTTTGACCTCAAATCCGTGAGAAGCGAGTTGAGCAACGGCACGCTCCATTGAACTCTTGGTCTGGAAGAAGAGGTAATGCTCAACTTCTCTCGGAATACTCAGGTCATCGCCCGCTTCGACGAGGGCACTGATCGTATGGCGATTTTGGATACTGAGAAGTCCATAAGCATCCGGGTAGAGGTTGTCACTGTACATCTCCCATTTACTGTCTCTGGAGGAACCGCGTTCATATACATATCCGCCATGTCGGGTCATCACTTCAGAACTTACGTTTTCAAAACGTTTGGCCTGCGGTGCATAGAAATAAAACTCGGCCCAGCCGTCTTTCATCACCCTCCCCGCAAACACTGCATCCAAATTGCTGCTGAGCATTGATTTCAAATCTTCAGTAAAGGATTCCAGGCTCTCCGTAACGCTATCTGCTTTGAGAAAAAGCCATAGGAGTAAAGGACGTTCCTCTTGGGGAGCTTCTTCAATGAGGTCCAGTTCTACATCACAGCGATACGGTACATTCTCATCATCTAAAAGTTCATAAAATTCTACCATTGAATCAAACCTTATTTTTTTGCCATTATAAGGTCTTTATTCTTGGTTTTCTCCCAAATAGCTCTTATGTAACTTGACTTTGCTTGACAATTCCTGGACATTTTTAGTCTCTGTTATCGGAAACGATTCTCTTTTTTGGAGTGTTTGAGCCAAAAGCTGCATTTGTGCGGTTGCTTCGGCGGCGACTTCTTCCAAACTCTGACGGATGGATCGATATTCCTGACGCTCGTACGATTCGAGAGTTACGATAAGTTCGCCGAGCTTGCCTTTGGCATTGACAAACTCATCATGAAGCGTTTCCGCTGAAGCGAAAAGACGGGAAAGCGGTTTGAGCGAATCGGAGAGTTCTTTGGAATGGGAGGTCATTTCACGCATCTGTTTTGAGGACAGGACCATTTGCTGCATAATCAATTCGCTTTGTTCGCGTGAACCGCGGAGCAAGGAGTCATTTTCCAGCAATGAGGTTACAATCGATTCGCTTTTTGCCCCGAGCATCTGAAGATGATGCGAAAAATCATGGACGATGCGGTCAAGCTCTTTTTGTAAAACCGCGATCGTATGGTCAGGAAGATGCTGGTGACTCATTTGGAGGACGAGATCATGAAGCTCTTTAAGCTGCGTGTGAACCTCTTTTTGTTCATCACATCCGACACGGGAAGCATTTTTGAGCTGATTAAAGTGATCTTGCTCCGAAACACGCAATAGATCGATATGGCGATGAACGACATTATCCAGACTCGGAAGTTCACTGAGGGTAAAATCTTCAAATTTTTCCATTGCACTCTGCTGCTGGGCTAATAGAGATTCGATTTTAGAAACGAATAGTTTTTGATTGGCTTGGATGACATTCAGGGCGTCAAGTTCTTCTTTAAAAACATTGCGGATTTGTTCATGCGTCGAACTCTCCATTTGAGCAAGCAGATCAATCCGGTCTTTGATCGTGATGACCGACGTTCCTACACTTGAGAGTTGATCACTCAATTCGCCGAGGCGTGCGCTGTTGTCATGGGCATTAATGACCGAAACGGTCTGTGTCATTACACTCATAATAGCAGCAAGTGCAATACCGACACTTAAAGATAAAAGTGACTCTTTCAGTACACCCGCATCCATTCCTCCGGAGAGAATAAAGTGCAACAGTGCCCCGATGGTTCCCAATGCGAACACAACGGGTGTATAGTTGATTTTATTCGGATCTTTGTAAACTGCGGTGTGGCGCAAAAATAAAAGTGACATGATGATAATGGTGATGAGCAAATCAATACTGATCATATTTTATCCCTTTGTAAAAATAATATCGAGTATAGATTCAGGGGAAGAACTGAAATAATCCCCTTCACCCGTCTTACTAAAGCCCCATCCGGCGAAGATTCCGGGAATCCCGGCACGTGCTGCGGCTTCCATATCTTTGGTGTTATCACCTATCATCCAAGCATAATCCGTACCTGAATGATAGGCATAGTGATCGAGGTGGCGATGGAGCATCTGCGGATGAGGTTTAGGGGTCTCGACATCATCCGCACCGATAATCAGCTGAAAATACGAATCCAGTTCTAAATGTTCCAACATCCGCTTGGCAAATATTCCGGGGGCATTCGTAGCGACCCCCATAACCACGTTGTTTTCATCCAATGTTTTCAACAGGTCACGTATTCCTGCATACGCCGTCACATTCTGAATACACTGATCAAAATAGTGTTCCTCAAATAATTCGCGGGCTTTCTCTTCATAAAGAGGTTTGCCGTAAAAAATCTCGGGCAGATTACGGATGGGCGCATTAATCGCATCAATGACAGAGCTAACGCTCAAAGGTCCGAGACGGTAACATTCGGCTCGAACATGGTTGATCGAGATGGTAATGTCCAGACCCGAATCGATTAACGTGCCATCCATGTCGAATATTGCAATGTTTTTCATCTATTTCATCTTTAGATACAGCTCACTCAGCATTTGAACGAATAAGGGATGATCGTTTGGACAGCGGCACACCCGATACTCTTCGTACCCCAATTCATGGGCAACCTCGGCATATTCTATGGAGAGTTCAAAATCGGTCTCGGAATTATCAATCGTAAAAGCAATCGGGACAATGATCACTTTTTTATTTTCAAGCTCCTTTAAGGCTGTTTCCAATGAGGGTTCCAACCATTTCATCGGCCCGACTTTGGATTGATACGCTAAATGGATACCGTTAAAATGTAGTGTCTCATTTTTCATCATCTCTTTGAGCAATGCAACATGCGCAATCACCTGACGTTGGTACGGATCTCCCTGATCAACAATCTTCTGCGGCAGGCCGTGGGCGGAAAATATAATATCAAACGACTCTGCCCTCTCACCGCCCAATGCCTCTTTTATCCGTTCAAGCAGACAGCGGTTATACGTAGGATTGGCAAAAAAATGTTTTATCTCTACCGTAATGACATTCCAGCCGATTTTATGAGCAGTTTCTTCAAAATCATCCAGCGAAGACTGGGTTGTCGTACTTGAATATTGAGGATACAAAGGAATCAGATAAACCTTCTCGATCCCCTGTTCCTGCAAGCGCACACATACTTCATCCGCCATCGGAGGTGTATAACGCATCACAAAATCGACGATAATATCAGGAGAAAGTGCTTCTTTCAAATGCGTTACCAAACTCCGTGTAAGATCAACGAGAGGAGATTTTCCTCCGATTTGCCGATAAATCTCCTGTGATTTTTCAGTCCGTGTCAACGTGATCAAACCGGCGATAAATCGTCGTAAAAGAGTGCTTTTTGTTCGAATAATATAAGGGTCGTTGAACATGTTGTGCAAGAACATCTCAACTTCAGCTAAATTATTGGGACCGCCCATATTTAGTAAAACAATCGCTTCTTTCATAACTCTGCATTATCCATTCATTTTTGAAGAAAGTGTACCATAACGAAGTGTTAAATTTAAGATTTATAAAAAAAACTAAAGCTTTTTAATCTATAATGACTACAGTGCAGAAAATTAGGAGGGTGAATGCTGATAAAACAGACAGTACTATCACTAATCTTGCTGAGTATTACCGTACAAGCAGACTCACAAAGGCGTGAACCTTCTCTTTTTCTAGAATATGAACGGGCATTAAAGAAAACGAATGACGCCTCAAAACTGGATGATAACCCTTTCCTTAAAAACAGTTCTCCTTTAGCTATTGCCAAACCCACTCCACCGACAGAACCTGCCGTTAAACCCGTTGTGATTTCCGAGACGGTAATCAAAAATACCAAAGTTGAGACCGATACGATCGGCCAGAATTCCAACCCTTTTTTAGTCGTGACCAAGCCTTCTCCCGTCCCGTCAAAAATGGTTTGCCCGGATGAAATAACTGCCACTGAGACTCCGATAAACAATACCCAAAAGATTGTCAGAAACTTACAGAATGTAAAGGAAAGAGTCCTTGCCCGTGCAAAAGATTTTTTAGGAACCCCGTATGGTTTTGGCGGTAAAGACGGAGACCGCACCGATTGTTCCGGGTTTACCCAGCAAGTTTTTCAGCAATTCGGTGTCACTCTGCCACGCAGTGCGGCTGAACAAGCCCAACTCGGTGAAAATGTCGATTATAAGGACCTGCAGATCGGTGATTTACTCTTTTATCACACCTATAAGTCAGATCCCTCACATGTAGCGATATATGCAGGAAACGGACAAATCATTCATGCGTCCTATGCCGCTCGTAAAGTACAATACGATTCGATTGACAAAGGATATTATAAAAATCATTTTATGTACGCCAAGCGTCTCGCACTTAACAATCTTCAGTACGACGAATAATCGAAAAACATGTCAGCTTTTTACTCCATTCTTGACAAACACTGGCTCTGGAAAGAAGTGTATACCAAACTCTCGCTCTCTTCGCCTGCCTATTCGTATTGGAATGAAAGCCGGCATATTAAGCTTAACCGTTACGTCTTTATCGAAAAGAATACCCTTCCGACGAAATACGCCCATATTCAAGAAAATTTAACCGATCTCACCGGCTACCTGCCCACCCAATATGCCGCGACACAGCTTGGAATCGACAGCCATATCTTCGGCTACAAAAAAATGCGTCTCTACAATCAATTCGAATACAAGTTTGTCAACGATATCAAGTTTGTCAATCTCAAACGGTTTTTTCTTGAAAACGGAATAAAAATCGAAAAAAACAGCTATGTCCATCTTGCCCGTCTGCACGATCTTATTATTACGGCCGATTCACGATTTTATCGGATTGATGATAATTATGGAGTCGTTGTTTACGACTGAAGATTTTTTCTTTTTGCCCAACGCGGAAAAAAACGCGATGGAGACAATATCGGGTCAGTCGCTCTGCCGTCGACAATAAACTCTTTTAATCGTTTGGCCAAGTATGGTGCCAGTACAAACCCGTATCCCCCTGAACCATTGATCATGGTGAGGTTCGGGTAATAGATATAGTCGCTTGGATCAACGGCCTGACCATGCCGCATATGGGGGTGTTTCTCCAATGTAGCCTCCGCATCGACCAAACTTCCCAGCATCGGAAGATAATCGTTTGAGCCTGAACGCAGACCCATATAGTCACTTATGATGTTAATATTATTTAATTTTAATGTTTTGGAAGCTTTTTCGAGCAGTATTTTTCTCCCCTGCTCTGCATCATATGCTTTACCGGAAAACGGGGAATAATGGACATCGTGTGTCGCACCTATAGCCACGATCCCTTCTTTGGTTGTCGGAGAGATCGAAACATGATGATGGAGGATACACGGGATATGAGTCGATGTCTCCATATCGATCCGATGCCCCCAGATACCTCGCAAGCCGACGTAATCAATCGGCAGCAGCTTCGGATAGGCTCCGATCGAAAGGATAAGGTGTTTTCCGCACAAATTACCGACATGCCAGAGGCTATCCGCATGAATGAATTTTTCAACTTTAAATAGATAAAAATCGATCTCTTCCGTCATTGCTTTGCATACACCCTGGGCATCGACGACGGCACCCATATCAAAATATATCGAAGATGCGTTGAGTGCTTCATCACTCAGCAGAGTTTGTATCTTGTGGGGAATATTGGAGTGCTTTATACGGGTTTCATGTTTAAACGATTCGACTTTTTCGCCCTCTTTCGGGCTATTGGCAATATGAAGGAGCGGCTTTATTAGGGTAAGACTTGGAAAATGGGTTGCATAAAAGTTCAGTGCTTCGGCATGAGCCTCGCTCATGATCTCTTTGAGTTCTCCCGCTTTGGAGATTTTCGGAGAAATAAAAGCCCCTGCAGCACCGCTGCCGCCGGAGGCTATCCCCTCCTGATCGATCAGAGCGACACGTAAACCGGCTTTATGGAGAGTGTATGCGCTACAGCAGCCGTTTATCCCCGCACCGATGATGATGACATCATAAGGTAATGTTTTTGATGTCGGCAATCGAATAAATCTCTGCGTAAATCATCCCTACAAGGGCTTTACGGTTAGCACGAACGTTCAGATCCTCTGCATTGACCATGACATTATCAAAGAAAGAATCCAGCGGAGCTTTGAGGGCAAAGAGCGCATCCAAACGCTCTTCAAGTGTCTCATACTGACTGTTTATGACTGCATAAGCTGATGAATAGAGATTGCGTTCTGCATCGTTTTCAAAAAGGGATTCGTTGACATTGAACCCTTTATCCATTGCTTCGTCTTTAAGAATATTGCTGACACGCTTAAAGGTAGAGAACGCTTCGACGAATGAATCCGATGCGGCAATAGTACTTACTGCCCGGATTTTTCGGTCGATTTCGAGGACATCAAGTTCTACATTGGCGTCTTTGGCAACAACCGCCTGAATTATCGATGGATTAACTCCCGGATACGCTCCGGCGAGACGCTCAATAATAAAGGTTTCGATATTCTTTTTGTACTCTTTTCCTTGAGGATAGAGATTGCTCAGCTGATCGATCAGGGTTGAAAAATTGAGTGGGATCTGGTGCGCAACGGCGATTTTGATAATCCCGTTAACGGCACGGCGAAGTGCGAACGGATCGCGTGAACCGGTCGGAATCTCACCGATACTGAACATACCGATCAGCGTATCGAGCTTCATCGCCATAGCGACGATCGCACTGAGCATTGTACTCGGCAAAGCGCTCTCTTCACCCGTAGGCAAATATTGTTCTTTGATGGCAATGGCCACCTCTGAAGGTTCTCCAAGCGCTAGGGCATAGTAGTACCCCATCAACCCTTGCAGCTCGGTAAATTCATATACCATTTCACTCATCAAGTCGGCTTTTGCCAACTCCATAGCGCGTTCCAAGACGGTAGGATTGATATTTTCATACACAAGATTCGAGAGCGTTGAAGCAACCGTTTTTTCGCGTGCGATTTTTTCAGCCAGCGTACCCAATCCGTTCATAAAGACGACTTTTTCCAATCCTGCCGTGCTCAGCCCTTTTTTGAGGTCATTTCGGTAGAAGAAGAGTGCATCGGAGAGACGCGGACGGAGTACACGCTGATTCCCCTCGATGACTTTGCTAAAATCATCCGTTAAGGCATTCGATACAACGACAAATGCGTTAATCAGTTTGCCGTCTTTAAATACCGGGAAATAGCGTTGATGCTCTTTCATCGACGTGATAATGACTTCAGGCGGAAGTTCTAAGAAACTCTCATCAAAATTTCCTAAAAGCGGGGTCGGGTGTTCGGTGATAGCGACAACTTCATCCAGAAGGTCTTCATCGACTTCGATACTGATACCGTGTGCATTTTCCAGTGCAGAAAAAGCAGCCAAAATGGTATTACGACGCTCTTGCGGATAAAGGGTGACGGAGCCCTCTTTGAGCAGATCGAAATAGTGGTGGATAGAGTCAACCTTCTTCGCTTCAAAATGGCTAATGCGGTGGACATAGGTATGGGCGGATGAGCGAACATCGAAAAGCTCGACGTCAACGACCTCATTCTCCATCATGACATTGATCCATCGAATCGGACGGATGAAGCTCTCATGCGAGGAACCCCAGCGCATTGATTTTCCGAAGTTGAGACTTTTGATCCATTGTTCGATCATCTCACCCAAAATTTCACTGCTTGGTCGTCCTTTTACGGTACGGCTAAAGTAGAGAACCTCTTTACCCCCCTTTTCCGCACGTGATATTTGGTCGAACTCAACACCGCATTTTTTGGCAAAACCCAAAGCAGCTGGTGTCGGAACACCGTCTTTTATTGCCATTTCTACCGGTGCGCCGTAAAATTCTTCGACACGATCGTCTTGAGAAACTTTAAATTCCCGGTGCCACAGTACCAAACGACGCGGCGTATAATAGAACTCAAACTCCCCTAAAAGAGCATTTTTTTCCAGTACGGCAACCCATTTTTTCTCGATTTCCGAGAGTTCTTTGAGAAGGGGTACAGCCGGAAGTTCTTCAACACCGATTTCAATCAAAAGAGGTTTTAACATATTCACTTATCCATCAATCATTTTTAAAGCCCGATTTTACCCCTATGTTGGTTAAAAATCGCTGTTGCTTTGGAAAAAATTAATTCAGAGATAAAGTATCCTATTTAGGTGTTGTTAAAAGTTTGGAGTTGTACAATGTCCCCATTCATATTAAATTCAATCAAGGAACAAAAATGCCAACAATCAACCGTTACGTCGATATCAGTACTGTAGACCGCGAAGCGAAAAAAGACTACATTGACCGTCACTCACCATTTATTCACTGTGAAAGCACAGCAAAAAAAGGGGAGAAATTCGCTGTTACCGTTAAAATGGGGAATGAATACTCTCATCCGGATGATTTCGATCATTTCATCGCTAACATCGCACTTTACAACGGTGAAACTTTGCTTGCACGCGCTGATTTCGTACCGGGAACACTTGGAAACGAGAAAAATCACGCTGAAGTAACATTCAACATCGTTCCAATGGGTAAAAAATTGACTCTTGTAGCTCACGGGTACTGCACCAAACACGGTGTATGGGAATCAACTCCTGTCGAAGTAACTGTAGAAGAAGCTTCATCATGCTGCGGCGGCGGACACTGTTCGTAACTTCAACTGAAGTCAAATTAAAACAATAAACTTTTAAGCCCTATTCCTGGGCTTAATGAGTATTCATCTCTTCCTCTTACCCTTTTTCTCTTATATAATTTCTCCATTAAGTAAAATTTACGCTCTCTCATACTATCCTTTGTCCAAATTAGCACGTCAAAGAATACTAAGAGAGGCAATATATGAATTCAGAAAAAGTAATCTCCGGTTTCTTTATCATCCTTGCGCTTACCATTAATTTCGGTTTTGTGTATGGAGATATTGATGTTATAGCGCATCACAGTGTGTATGAACTGGCTGCGGCATTTATCGTCAATGTCATTGCGACGGTCATGAAATTGGGAGATAAGACACAGATAGGTTCCGTTCTCCTGGCAACGAGTCTGGTCGCGGATTTACAGCTCATTGCAGCGGCAACGTATTGGGGAATAGCAACGATGCATGGAGGTGTCACTCCTGATGCATCGAGTGTCATCATTTCACTTGCGGCCGGGGCATTGATTGCCAATATCATCTCCGTTGCTCTGTTTGTGGGTGAAACCCTGATGCTCAAACGCTAACCGGTTTTTCATGAAACAACGCGAAGCATCATTTTGGCTTTTTTTAAGGAGGATGAGAACTCCTCTGATCCTATTGAACCTTGTGCATGCAATCCCGATTATCTTGCTTACGATCGTTCCCGGAATTGACAATCAGGGCAATACGGTTCATCTAAGCTTTTTTGATGCAATGTACATTGTCGCATACACCGCCACAACAATAGGGTTTGGGGAAGTCCCGTACCCGTTTACGTATGAACAGCGGATGGTTGTATTCTTGACCATCTATATTGCTGTTCCGGCATGGATCTATGCGCTGGGTTCTTTGATCGCACTGCTGCAGGACAAATCCTTTATATCCGCTTTGCGACTAAATGCCTTCCGACGTAAAGTACGCCACCTCGATCAGGAGTTCATCCTGATCTGCGGTTATACCGATGCTACCCGGCTTCTTATCGACCGTATCAATCGGGACAATCATTTTCGTATTGTTATCATCGATATCAATCCTGCCAAAATCGAATCCCTAAACGGAGAGCTCTATATGCCCTCCATACCGGCAATTGCGGCAGATGCTTCCTTGACTGAAGTACTTAAAGCAGCCGGAATACAATCACAAGATTGTAAATTTATAGTCACACTCTTCGACGACAGCCAACTGAATCTGAAAATAGCCGTGCGCTCACGAATTTTAAACAAACAGCTCAAAATTCTTGCCCGCGCCGGGTTAAAACAAGGGCGCGGAACCTTGGAGACGATCGGGGTTGACCATGTTATCGATGTTTTCAATGCTGTTGCCCAACGGATTGATTTTGCCCTACGTTCGCCCTATCTTTTTAACTTGCTCAGCTGGATTCAGGGGGGAAATCTCCACGTCAGTAAAACCGATCAGCTCCCTAAGGGAATCTACATTGTCTGTGGCCGCGGACGAATCGCCCAGGCGATCATGACGATGCTAGAAAAAAATAACATCGCCTATGCTTATATTGATTTTACCGAAGAGCTTGAGAATAGAATATCTGCCAATCAAGACTTTTTTCCGGAAACGGATATCATCAATGCATCATGTATTATTGCAGCGACCAATGACGATGCATTCAATCTCTCCATTGTCGCAGCCGCCCGTGCCGTTAATCCGCGAATATTTACTATCGTGCGGGAGAATGAGCTCGAAGAAAGAAGCCTCTTTTCTCATCTGCGTGTCGATAAGATCTTTGCCCTCGATCAGATGGCGGCGATGGATGCATACAATTACATCCATCGTCCTATGACCTTTCGCTTTATAGAATCGATTGAAATCTTGGGAGAAGAAAAATACAGCGAGATACTAAAACTGATTACCCATAAGATCAATAAACGTCCCGCTCTGATTGAAACACGGATCAATGAAACCAATATGTACGCACTGAGCCGCTTTCTGGATGAGCATCCGGTCAAACTCGGAGACCTGCTGAATAATCCCTATAACGACGGAATCGATTTACAAATGATAGTTTTAGGGATAGAACGCACAGACGGAGAATTTATTATTCTTCCGGATCCAGACGTGTTGCTAAAGCTCAATGACCGGCTGCTCTTTACCGCGACCCATCCGAGCCTGAAACGATTCAATACGATCGTCAACCATTATTACGAACTTTATTTTGTCATTCACCGCCAAGAGGCTACCCGGTTCAAATGGCCGTGGTGAAATCTTGCGCTCACAATTGAGCGGTTACAATCTCATACGCTACTTTTGCATCCTCAAGGTTAAAATCAAACTTCTTCAAAATAGGTTCAATCTCTTCAAAGGGCTTGATACTTTTAAGTGTAAAAAGCATTCGTGCAGACATTAAAGAAGCACAGGCTTTCGGATCAATTCCAATCTCAGGATTAAGAGAACATCCTAAAGAGTTTAAAAACATAGGGTCAAAATTCCAAACTTCAAATAATTTAGCGGCAAGTTCATCACCGGAGCTACCGATAATTTCTGCTTCTTCAAGGATAAGTTTATCCGGATCACTTTCAGTAAATTGATAGTTTTTTTGTTTGTCCATCAATGCATAGGAGGCAACCAAACGGCCTATTTCCAAAATAAACGTAAGGCCCCCTAACGACTGAAGAACAATCCGATGTTTTTTACCGAGCCAAAGGTCTAAAAAACGCTGCTGATTTTCCATCACTCCAAACCATTCATTGATGGTGATACCGTATGGACTTAGATCATTGTAAGGGTGAGCCTTTAACGCGGCAGTCAGAGACATACCTCGTATTGCCCCGATGCCGAAAAGGGCAATTGCCTGTGAAATAGATGTAATAGAGTGACGAAATCCATGTTGAGGAACATTCGAGTAGCGGAGAATATCGGTGTAGAGAATCGGATCAGATTCAATGACTTTGATAAAAGCTTTTAAATCAATCTCTTCAAAACGGCATAATTCATTCATTTTATTTATAGATTCAGGCAGCGGCGGAAATGACTCGATTGAATGCAATAAATCAGAATCCATTAGTATCCTTAGTAAAGTAGTATTGATGAAATTACTCATAATGAAGAATAATCTTCCATTATTTTATAGGTATAACAATATCCTATTTAGCTTCAAATAGTGCCATAAATAGGATGAAAATCATCCATAATATGAATATTTGAAAGGAAAACTTTAATATTATTTTAATTAGCATTACTATTATTTATACATAAGTAACAATAAAATTCTAAAATTGAACAATTGTGATAATATATACAAATACATCAAATAATTTTTATACCGATATCCTTGTAAAATAATAATAAAAACTAGTAAAAGCAATGAAATAATGGCCTCTTATCTAAAAAAAATTACACGGCATATTTTTATTTTCCATCTATAAAGGCGACAGTAATGGGAGAAAGAATTATTTCAGAATCATGGACGACTTTGGAAGAAACCAAAATACATCAAAGTCGCCGTGAATTTGAAATCTTGGCAATGGCAATGAAATATGCTTCGGACAGCATGATCGTTACCGATCGCCACAATCAGATCATTAAGGTCAATAATGCCTTTATCAAAACATTCGGGTATGAAGAAAAAGATGTAATCGGCAAAAATCCGAATCTTCTTTCCTCGGTAAAGCATGACAACTCCTTTTATGACGAAATGTGGCATACCTTATTGAGTGAAAAACACTGGAATAGCGAAATATGGGTCAAACGACGTAATGACGAAATCTTTCCGGCATGGGTCAGTATCAGTGTCATCATGGATGAAAACAATAAAATTCAAAATTATCTTGCTATCTTCAGCGATTTAAGCGCATTACGGGAAAGTCAAAAAAAATCGTTTAAACTTGCCTACTACGATCAGCTCACCGGATTGCCGAATCGCCAAAAAATCGTTTCCGATATGGGAAAAAGAAACCCTTCCGTTTGTGTTATTTTCAACATTGACGACTTTAAAGAGATCAATGATTTTTTTGGGATTGAAATTGGAGACAACATTCTTCATCAAGTCGGCCAATGGTTTTATCAGATGAATTTTTCACCCTACAGGATCAGCGGAGATGAGTTTGCTATTTTACTCTATGAAAACATCACCTGGAATGATTTACATAACCGTATTACGGCGCTGATGTCATTACTCGAAGAAAAAGTTTTTTACGTTGATGATGAGATCATCAATATCAGGATGACTGTCGGTGCCGCTATCGGAAATTATAAGCTCTTAACACGTGCCGATATTGCGCTTAACCGCGCAAAAAAGAGTAAAAAAGCAATCGCTCTTTATGCCGAACATGAAAATGTAGAAGAGACGTATCGTGCAAACATGAAAATGAGTGCTGCCATACGTTTGGCATTGAGCAAAGGGCAAATCATCTGTCATTATCAACCGATTGTCAATCTCGTTTCCGGAACCGTTGACAAATACGAGACGCTTGTCCGTATGATTGACAGCCATGGAAATTTGGTTGCGCCATCCATATTCCTGACGATCGCCAAAAAAACAAAACTTTACCCCCAGATTACGATTGAAGTGATTAATCAGTCTTGTAAACTTTTTGCAACACGCAATGAAGAATTCTCGGTTAATCTCTCCGATAGTGATATACGAGATCCCCACATCGTCAAAGAGATCATCAATACCATTACAAAGACAGGTACGGCTTCTCGAATCGTCTTTGAAATTCTCGAATCGGAGGGGATCGAAAACTATGAAGAAGTGGTAGAGTTCATTACTCAAGTCAAAGCATTGGGAGCCAAAATAGCGATTGATGATTTTGGTACGGGATATTCAAATTTTGAGAATATTCTAAAATTGAACGTCGATTATATTAAGATAGACGGTTCTCTCATTCAGGGGATAACGGACAACCCGAGACACCTTATCGTGGTTGAAACAATCGTCAGTTTTGCTCAGAAAATAGGTGCCAAGACAATCGCTGAATTTGTCAGTTCCGAAGCCATCTATAATGCGGTGAAAAAACTCGGTGTCGATTATTCCCAAGGCTACTATACCGGAAAACCTGAAAGTATCATTGCTTCATAAAACGCTAGAGCACTCCTTCTTTATCTCCTTTTAACCCCCTTTCTTTTATACTCTCTTATCTTTAACAACTGAAGCAATACCGTGGACTCTTTTCAAAATCTCGCTTTACTCGAAAATCTTTACCGCTTAAAATCGCTGGGGTATACCTACGTCGATCCCATCACCCCAAACGTACAGAGTGCGTCTAACACCTTGCCTGATTCTCTGAGTGTATTGGGGCAAAATATTTCACAATGCTATCTGTGTGATCTGAGTAAATCGCGACGCCAAAGCATGTCCGGATTTGGCGATCCGCGTGCCTCATTAATGTTTGTTGATGCCTATGTATCTGCGGCTGAGGATGAATCATCGGAATATTATGTCGGCAGATCGGGTGTGATGCTGCGTGATATGATTGAAAAAGTGCTCAATCTGAAAGTTGAAGACACCTATTTCACCCATGCAGTCAAATGCAAACCGTTTGGCTTTCAGAATCCATCTGCAAGTGAATGCAGCAGCTGTACCCCATTTTTGTCCAAACAGCTTGAACTGATAAAACCTCGAATCATTGTCACACTCGGACCCGATGCGTATCGTATCCTCAGCGGTGATCACGGAGATTTCGAACGCGTTCGCGGAGAAATCATTCCTTTCGGAGATGCACAGCTGATCCCGATGTATCATCCTCTTTACCTTGTCCGCAATCCTTCCCTCAAGCGAGATGCCATGCGTGATTTACAAACTATCAAGGCTCAATTATTATGAAATTTATACGGTTAATCTTCATACTGTTGGTATTCTTTGCATGTACCAATGCCAAAACAATGACGATTCATAGATCATCGGCTGGTACCGATTTGATTCAGCCGTTTCAAAAACCAACGGATGATACGATTAGAATTGCTGTGCTTTCTTCCCCTAACGTCATTGGCAAATACGCGCAATCCGTCTATAATGTATCCCTGGCAACCCTTATGGCGCTGCGCAATGAACACTATGAAATCAAACGCTACGATTTAGCCAATGAGTCAGCAGCATCCATTGCACAAGCCCTGGATGCCGTGCATCGTGACAATATGAATGCTATTCTCGCCCCTCTTACCCTAACCGGTGCTAAAAACCTTGTCACGCTTGAGTCGACGATTTCTGTTTTTATTCCTACCGTCCACAAAAGAGATCTCCCCTCAGCGCCGGAAAACATAGCGTTCGGAGCAATCGATTATGTCGCTCAGATTGAAGCGTTAGTCCCGTATATGGCAAACTCCATCGCTATTTTTTACGATAATTCCAATGTCGGAAACCAACTCAAAGCATCAACGGAAGAAGTCTTTTTAGCCCACAAAAGTGAAAAGAAAAAAGTTTCTTCCTATCCGGTTGACCTCAAAGGGGATAACATTATCGCCCATCTTTCCAAACCGTCCCCATTTAATAAGGCCAGTATTATCTTACATATTCCCGTCGTTAAAAGTGCTATCCTGACCTCACACATGACAGTCAGAGGCATCAAAGAACACAATATCCTTTCGACTCAGATCAATATCGACCCTGCCCTCCTCACTTTAACGCAGTATCAAGACCGAAAGAATATGATTTTGGCGAATTCGTTGATCGAATTTCCATCCAATATTTATGAATCCAACGCACTGATGAATAATGACATCACGTTTGACTGGATTCAATATGCTACCAGCGTCGGTATCGATTATCTTGTCGCAACTCTCGACAATACCGATAGAGAATACACTATGCGGATGATTAACGCTCAGGTGATCTACCCTGTGGAACTGCTACGCGCGAAAGAGTACGGTTTTGAGCCAATCACTGCACGATAATCCATTGTCTCTCGACAAAATCGGAATTTTCAGCCACCTAACACCGCTGCAGCGTTCCCAAATAGAGCAGATCGGTATTGTGCGTAATTATAATGAGGGAGAAATCATCTTTTACGAAGGGGATGAGAGCAGCTATTTTCATTTTCTCATCGACGGTGAAGTCTCTATTTTTAAAGCGACCGCTTCTACCGAAACCATTCTCATCCACCGATTCCGTGCCCCTTCACTGATCGCTGAAGTAGCGACCCTCAAACAAGTCCCCTACCCGGCATCGTGTGAGTCACTTCATCCATCCGTTATCCTTAAAATTTCACGTGATCCTTTTTTAGCCCTTTTGCAAAATGACCCGTCGTTGAGTATCGCATTGATCGCGTCCCTTACCCAAAAAATCTCTGCATTGGAACTTTCCTTGCAACGCCACAGTGCACCGAATGCCTTGGCTAAAGTAGCTCGTTTAATTCGCGATGACAAAGATGCATTTCAGCGCCTCAAAGGGATCGAGATTGCCCAGTTGCTCGGTATTACCC
>NZ_JBASYM010000007.1:0-59850 GCF_049277495.1 Sulfuricurvum sp.
GACTCACTTTTACGTGGGACGAAACCGCAACAGGCTGGACTAAAACAGCCTCTGTTGAAGCCATTTGTGCCCATGAAACCTGGGCAAACAGGGTAATACTTAATGCTACCGATAAGATAACTTTTGAGAAATGCATGTGTTTTCCTTTAATTTGTTTTCATGCGACATTTTACTGCCGCATTGTTAATGATAGATCATTTCTTTAGTTCGAGTTTTTGATTTGGATACGTTTCCTTAAACTCCTGCTTACTCGCTGCCATAAGACGTGATCCTTCCTCGATATCTTTGTTTCCCTGTACAATCTCATTTTTACCGGTAGTCATATCTTTATCACCCGATTTCACAAGATCTTCACCATGTTTGACCAATTTAGCGCCAGATTCTTTGAGCGCAACCCCTTTGTCCCAGTCTTTTGCCATCTGTTTTTGATCGAGACTTATTTCTTTGTTCTCAGTAGCATGCATACGCATAAAATCGGCTGTCGTAGGTGCTTTGTCTGCACATCCGGATAGTGCGATCATGACGAAAGTGCTTACAGCTGCTATTTTTAAATTTTTCATTTCATTTCCTTTTATTTTTCAATCTAATTTCTAAACTTTGAAGCCATGTCGCTAAAAGCTGTTTTCATTGAATCCCAGCTGGATTCAACTTCGTTTTTCATGGATTCGTACATATCGTCTGTTGCTTTTATCAAATTGGAGAGCTTGACTTTCCCCTCATCAATTTTCTTTTCTAGTGCATCAATACTTTTATTCAGTTCAATCTGTGCATCGGCACTTGCCATAGATGCTTTTGCTTTGAGCTTTAGTATATCTGATTTCCAGATCGCGACCTCTGCCTCTTTTTTTTGCTGGTACAGTGCTTTATCACTCAGAATATCTCCTTATTCCACTCATTAGAGCGGTCGTCGTCCCTGAATCACTCGAATAAGAACAACAATGATGGCTACCACAAGCAACAGGTGGATAAATCCACCTAATGTGTAACTGCTAACCAAACCTAACGCCCATAAAACCAATAAGATTACGGCTATTGTCCACAGCATATCAGTCTCCTTTTGTGTATTACTCAACACTCATTTTATTGACTACTTTATTGACACCCTCAACATCTTCGGCAAGCTTTGTCACCAGATCACGTTCAGCATCGTTTTTAGCTTGACCGCTCAGTGTGACTACCCCGTTATTCGTGCTAACACCGGTTCGGACAGCCCCGGTAGATTTATGCATCATCAATGTCATTTTCACCTGTGCGGTAATAGATGCATCATCTATTTTTTCACCTAAAGTAGCATCAGGTTTTGCCATTGTCATTTCATTCTTTACCTCTTTTACCCCTTCAACATCTTTTACGTATTCAGTAGTAAGTTCTTTTTGGGCTTGACTTTGTGCTTTACCTTTGAGGGTTACAACTCCATTTTTTACCGATACTTCTGTTTTACTGGCTCTTACATTGCTGTGAAACAAAAGTGCTGTTTCAATTTTCATCTTAAGCCATGTATCGGACTTATCGTTTTTAATGACGATATTATTGTCAACACTTTTGACCCCCGGCAGCGCTTCGACAGTGTCTTGTGCCATCGGTTTATGTGCTTCGTCCAAGACATCACCGGATAAAGTAACCGCTCCGTCTTTAGACTTAATAGCAATGTGCTCGTCCTTAAGATAGGTTTTATACACATAACTTTTTTTAAACGATGATTCAATCTTATCGTCTGTTGCCGATGCAAACAAAGGAACAGCCGTCGCAACTAAAACAGCTGCTGCCATCGCAATATTCATTGCAGTAGAGTGAATCTCTTTAGGGGGATTCATTTTATTATTAAAGCTTTGATTGGAGATTTTTTTAACGATATACATAGTAGTTCTTTCATGTTATTTAAGACCTATCCAGAGAGCTACTCATTCTATTGCAAAATACCGTTTATACAGGGCTAGCTAATGTTTCCATAACACCATACGCTTAGGATTTATAACAATGATCGAACACGATTCCTTACGAGTGTATTCTACATATACCTAATTATTTATTAACATTGTAACACAGTATCTATAAATAAAAATATTTAATTTTATAATTTTATTTAATACTTTAATCTATCATTTATCCCTTCTGATGGATATTACTGTAGTCAATAATAAATAGTGATAGGATGTTGCAAGAAAGAGCGCTTTGTACGATATGGAGATAATATACAACTTAAACAGAATGATTCTAAAATCTTTTGAAAGTTTGTATTTTAGGAGGTTTAAAGGTGGTGGGTCAAGCAGGATTTGAACCTGCGACAACCCCGTTATGAGTCGTTTTATCTATCATAACCACCCTTCACTATCCCTCACTGCACGCCCTTAAACACTTGCCTACTTTCACTCACATTCACTAAAATTATAGTATCATTCATTCAGAAGCCGTCACCAAAGCCGTCACCTGAAAGATATGATATGCCACCTAAAGAACAATTTGACAACCCTGTAATGCAAAACCTAAAGGCCAACGATGGCTATGATCGATTTTGGTATCGATTCGAGTTTGAAAAAAAACAACATCGAGGAATCATAGACCTCTCAAATAAGGACTTATCAAAACGTGACCGATTAATGGTTGCCAAAAAAGAGTTTTTAGCGATAAAAGAGAAAATAGAGCAAGGGATAAGCTCTGACGCTACTGTAGATTATATGGTGCAAAAATATCTATTAACACTCGATGAAGGCAATTATAAGCGTGATAGGAAAGCGTTTTATGATAACAATGTAAAGCCAAAGTTGGGCAATAAAAAGATTTCCTCAATTATGCCGGATCATATTCAGACCTTAGTTGATGCTCTCATAAAAAAAGGATATGCCGCACGCACAGCCAAGCAAGCTATTGAAATACTATCTCCAGCCTTTCGGATAGCACGAGCTAATCGCATAATGTATCATAACCCTTGCGAGGATGTTAAGATCAAATATACCAAAACCAAAAAGATTGTATCTAATGCATCGGAGCGGTTGAAGGTTGCCCATAATCATATCATGGAGCGATACGAAAAAGACCCATTCTTTAGGGCATTTTTTCTTTTAGCAATTCAGGGAAGACGTAGAGGTGAAATAATCAATCTTCGTGCCGAGGATGTAGACCTAGCCCATGACATATACATTCTAAGAGATACAAAAAATGGAGAGGAACAAAAAATATTCTTGCCGCCGAATGTAAAAATCGCCCTTATGGAATTTATGCCTGACCATGGATATGTCTTTACATCTCCAAGAACCGGAGGGAAGATTACAGGTGGGTATAAACAAGTATTAATGATCCGGAAAAGTATAGGAGATTGGTTCTCTCTCCATTACCTGAGAAACATTATGGTTTCGGCAATGGCTGAGAATGGAATCGATGCAATACACATGAGCGGTGCGCTTGGGCACAATGATGCTACAACGATTAATAAGTACCTAACAATGAACTATATTAAAGGTTCAAGGATAGCATCAAACATGATGGACACAATCAGCGGAAATGAGGAAGATTAATTTCTCCTCAAAATAACACCCCCTTTACGCTCTCATCTGTATAATTCGAGATAAAAACCTCCCGAACAGATTTCTTTTGATGCCCTCCCCCCAATGTATAATCAATCTCCCTGCTCGATCGTATCACCATATCCGAGTAAAGCTCTCGCACCAGGTCGCAGTCATTGTAGCTCAGTAGAAACTTCCCTTTTATATTGTGCAGCATATCAGCTAGTAATCGATGCTCAACCTCACCAAACCCTCCCGTGTTCTGATAATAGCTTTCGGTGTCAACGTATGGCGGGTCGCAGTAAAAAAAAGCGTCTGGAGCATCATACGTGAGGATGAGTTTATCGAAGCTCATGTTCTCGATTGTGACATACCGAAGCCGTCGTGTCCAAACATGGAAATTTTTGTGTAGATCTTTAGGTCGGCCATTTTTGGCAGACATTGCGAAGTTGCTCCCTTTTGCGCCGAAGCTCTGAGTGAGAGAGTAATAGTAAAAAGCGGCACGTTCTATGTTGTTCGTCGGCTTGATCCGCTTATGCACGATATCATCGAAAATATCACGGCTCACCAATAGCCGGCTCAGATACATCGATAGTGATTGCGGATTGGTTCTGATTGATCGGTGAAGGTTTACGAGTTCCCCATTAACATCGTTTACCACTTCCGCTTTTTTGGGAGACATCGGAGCCCTCTTCCGATAGAGTACATTGAGAGCACCGCCAAATACTTCGACATAGAGCCGATGTTCCGGCATCATATCGATAATATCATCAGCCAGTTGGGATTTTCCACCTATCCACCCGAAAGGTGCTTGAAGTCGCTGCATATAATTCCTTTGCACCGTGACATATTTTCACAGCTAGAATAAGATATCGGAGATAATCCAATACCGCAGCAGTCTTCACCGGGTGCTGTGGGCCTACAGTTATTTATAAAACCTCTGTAACCTCTACCAATTCAACAGTTTGCCCCACCAATTCATGCGAACAATCACTTAAAAATTGAACAACTCCATCATTTACAAAACTGTGACAACGATACGGTACTCCCGCATAGCGGAACTCAGTCAAGATGCTCGGTTTAAGAGTGGGTCGCTCAGTATCACCGTTCCAAGACCAATTTGATGTTTCAGCTCGGCTTCCACTCAGTTGTATGGGGATGATACGTTTGCGTAATGGGTAATAAGTATATGGAGGGTCTGTCGGGATAGTAACTTCAATATTCAATGGAAATATTAACTCAACGTGAGTAGCTTCTTCAACGGATACCTGCACCCACTCCTGATTTATTAATTTTATGGGTATTGCTTTCACTTACAACTCCGAAACCGCGTGAGCAATATCTCATAATCGCCTTCGAGCTGGATATGTTTCTCGGAAGCACATTGAGCAAATGCCGTCACATTGTTTTCACCGCCGCAGTTTTTATGATACGTTCGCATCGGTTCTTCTGCTTTGCATGGAAGATAAATTGTTTTTGTGCACCCGCTAAAAAACACCGCGCATGATAGCAATGCCATTGTCACAATCAGACTTATTTTGGTCATAGACGTATTCCTTTACCGTTTTTAATTTATCATTCGTGATAACGTGGATCTTTTCTTCGATCACTTTGGACTCTACAACCTTCACTTGTTGTTGTTGGGAGAGTGCAGCAGTTACCCCGATATTGACATTAAGTTTATTGATCTCCTCTTGCTTGGAGTCATTCATGTACCACAGTGCACCATTGGAGGCGATAGATACGACCAATAGGGTAACAAGTATCCCGATGAGATACGTTTTAAGCCAATCAAACATTATTTACCACCTTACCAATACCGAAACTTGCTACTTCTGATAGACGCATATTTCTCTCCATATTTATAAACTTGGACTGAATAGTCATAATTGATCTCGCAGTTCGAGACACACTCTTTTTTCCCTGATGGATAGGTAAAGCAACTTTGACCGCGCTTGCAGTTTTCCCTTGCTTTTACCCAGTTCTCACCTCCGGCACGATTGATCTCTTTGATAACCAACCCACCACCGTTATAGACCTGATACGTCACCCATAAACCATATTTAGGCTTATAGACCGACTTCATAATGATCGCCTGAGCTTTGAGCTGATCGGGGATTGCTTTGATGCTATTAACCCCTTTTGCCTTGAGTGGTTTTTGCCAAAGACGGTACGTTATCTGAGGCAGACCCTCTGAGCCTACCCCATCATACGAAATTACATTACGACACCCCGACTCTTGCACGAGCTGACCGACCCCGTACTGGTACGGATAGTCAACCCCAAACTGCGAGGAATGTGCTTTGCGTACTTCTTGAACATACGATTGACACCGCTGCATTGATCCTGCATACAGTGTCATAGATATGAAAAAAAGTACGATAAGTTTCATCTCACCCACCCATTGCAAAGCAGTAGATGATAATCATATAAAAAGCGACCACGGCAACAGTAAGCTGCCAATTATTATCGTCAGTCCATACGATTGGCGGGAATAAAAACTTACGCAAAATATGCGCCGCTATCACTCCAGCCGTTACAAGCAATAATTTGGACAACACGAGTTGAATCACTGGCGGCAAACTTTCATATACCCCACTGATAAACACACTTATTAAAATAATCGTCACAACCATGACGAACCACATACGCTTAAACTCTTTTTTCATTCTCTACCTCCGTTTTTGTTTTGAACTGCCGCTAAAATGTTTCCCAAGGTCGTATCGATATTGTTAAAGCGATGATCGATATGTTTAACTTGCATCTCGAACAATTCACGCGAAATATATTGTTCCCGCACCTCTTTAGCAGTGATGTTGTGCTGCTGATTTGTTTCCAAGGCGACAATCGCTTTACCATTTGCCTCAACTATTTTTTCGATAGCCTCAATCGTATGCCCATTGGATACTTGATACTCTGCCAAATTCTTTTTTGTTTCTGCTGTTTGATACCGCATAACTGCAAAAACAGCGATGATCGTGACGGCTGCTAAGAAAATTTGTATTAATACATCCATTACGCTCTCCTAATTTTCAATTTCAATATTTACTTTATATCCCCCATCACCCCATGAGTGACGTACCTGCTTGATTCCAAATGATGAAATCCATCCTGGGGGAAGATTGGACAGTAATACTTTTGCACCGGCTATGATATTTATTCCTTCATACTCAAAGCCCCCACGCGCTTCACCGCGCCGTGATTCGTCCAGTCTGGCCAATGCTTTCATACGAGCATCACTTTCATCTTTAAAGCGGCTCTTGATATGTAATACGGGCTTCCCTTTGCCCACAGTTACGCTCTTGGTTTTATTCTCTTTTGTACTATGCCATGAGGCTACGCATGATCCGTATGCTGTTTTATCAAGCGTCTCAACCCAAAGCCCTTTTGTATTCTTTGCATCAATCGTAAAAGTAGGGAGTTCTTTGTCCCCATCACTTCCATTTTTTGGGCAAAAGATGATCGTATTGTTTTTTATGGCGAACGTTGCTCCGCTCTCTTTTGCCAATCGCTGCATAAAGTCTAAATCACTTTGATCTGTTTGGCTTTTATGCTTATAGGCACGTTTTGGGAAGCTGTTTTTTACCCCTAATTTATACCGTGCCGCGATTGTATGAAGTATATGGTCGAGGGTTGTATGCTCATACGCCATAGTCCGTTTCTCTTTGATATCGCTTCCAAAATTGACAGGCGTTGCCGTGACTTCTACCTCGAGTGTCTCAAATTCTATACGTGACTTCAAAACAGAAAAAGAGCCGATATACCAAAGATCCCCTACATATCCAAGCCATACTTTCAGCGAATCACCAAACAATGGAGGCTTGAAGTTATCCCCTTGGAATCGAATAGTGAAACCATCAGCCTCATCGTCGATGTCATCGGTATAATCGATACTGACAAGATGAGGACGCAAGCTCTCTGTCACGTCCTTATCGTTGGCTATGATCTTGAAATCAGGAAACTTCACCATAAGCTCACCCCATTTTGGATAGGTGCGGCTACGGTGATTTTTGGAAGATAGACGATATCACCATCGCTGAGAATAGTCTTATTCATAAGATGTGAATTTGCCATCATTACTTCATTCATAACATCAAGCGTTTTATATGCCGCATAGATAATCTGATCGAGTCTATCGCCCTGTGTAGCTATCGTATGTCTCATGAGTAAACCTTTTTCAAATCGATACTAAAGCCGACTTTGACATGACGCCCATCATCCAAAAATAACTCCATATCTTCACTGATTTTTGTAATCGAGAAATCACCGAGCACCTTCCCATACCCGAGGATAAAACTCACCGCATCTTTTTTATCCGCGATGGCATAAAGTTCCTCCAGCGGATCAATACCGGAACGCAATGTCGTGACACTTCCGCTAATCGTAATTTCTTCCACATCTTTACCCAAGCTTTGAAGCCCTGCATGATCTTGGGCTTTTTGTATTTCAGCAAAGTTATAGTTACGCGTTCGGCTCAGATGATCGAAATCAGTCTTGGAAAGGCTAAAGATAAAAGTATCAAGCATCGCCATAGTTCCACTCATGAATAGCTCCTATCTTTTTTATCATTTGAATGTCTAGCCAAAGCTTTACGAACTTGCTCATCGAGCTGTTTTTGTGTTGCTGCAGCGTGTTCTTTTGATGCAAAATTTGGATTAGATATGTTGACGGTTACTGATGTATTTGCAGCCGAACGCGATGGTACAGCTCTCACAGCAGCAATACGCGGATTAGTGCTGTTTGCTATTCCGTTGATACGATTATTTGCCACAGGAGACTTTACCCCTAGTGCTTGCGTAGGAATAGGTGCTGGTCCGCTGATGCCAAAAAAAGAGCCTATTCCCTGAATTTTGTTGGATACAAAATTAAACTTTGATTCTATCCATGCAAAAAACTCACCAAAAGGCTTTGTGATCATCCCAATAATTGATTTGAATACCCCAACGATAGGTGTCCAATTATTGACAATCATTCCTAGAGGGGTCCATCCAAAGAGCGTTTTTAATACTCCCCATGTAGACATGGCAATGGATTGTATGCCGCCCCATAATCCACTAAAAAAACCTTTAATTGGTCCCCAGCTTGACACTATTAAATATGCCGCTCCAGCGACAAGAGCTACACCGCCGATTACCCATCCAAAAGCTAGCATTGAAGTGATCCCTAAAAATCCCAATGAAGTGGTAAGCGCACCCACGGCGATTCCTAGAGTTCCAAGAACCCCGGCAACAACCGGGACACCGATTACAATCGCACCGATAAACTTAGCAAACATAGGATGCTTTTCTGACATAGCAGAAAGCCCGCCGGCAATATCTGAAAACGCATTAGTAAGTGATTTCATTTCAGGCGCGAAGCTCTCTCCAACCAATGCGAGAAAATTGGTAAATGTTCCCGTCATTGCTTCCCACATTGCCCCCAGTGTTGCCCCTGATGCGGCAGCACGTTTATTGATGTCAGCTTGTACCGCCATATTGCGATTAAATCGTGCTACTCCCTCAGCCCCTTCATTGATCAGAACATTTGCCATCGTTGAACCTTCACCTGACCCGAAGATTGCTTGCATGATTCCAAGACGTGCCGAGTCACTTTTGATGGCTTTAAGTTTCTCCATCTCTTTAATCATGTTTTCGGTACCCTTGAACTTTCCTTTTTCATCATTAAAATTCAGCTTGATTCCCATGTCGTTTAGATCTTTATTGCCACTAAATCCAACTGCTTTTTCAATGATATTCCCAAGGTTTGTACCTACTGTCTCTCCGCTAAATCCTGATTTTATCAATAGCCCTATCAGAGGTTCAACATCACGTGCGGCTTTGAGCCCACTCATTCCAAGCCCCTTCATGGTCGCCCCGATTTTTGAGAACGCAAAGCTCATCTCTCCGACTTTAACCCCCATGTGAGATAGACGTTGGATGTCATCGATGAATGGAAGGAGTTCAGCATCAGCTATCCCCATGGCTTGTTTAAACTTTGCCGTGGCTTCTGCTGCTTCCTGATATGGAATTTTGAGTACTGCCCCGAGATATGCCGCTGATTTTAGCCCTCCTTTAACAATACTCTGTTCTTCAACCCCAAGGGCTTTCATTGATGCTGCCATCTGTAAAAAGTCAGCGGTTGTCCCTGGTAGTTTATTCCCTAATGTTATGGCCTCTTGATTGATCGACTTGAAAAAAGGGCTTACGCTTCCATCGCTTTTCATAAGCGTATTTTTAAGCTGTGTCTGCGCCTCTTCCAAATCGACGAAGGATTTGATAACCTCTTGAGCACCACCTTGAGTTGCTAACTGCACCCCTTTTAATCCGGTACCGATTCCTGCTATTGCCGTGCTGAAATCTTTACTGCTTTTGGTCATGTTCCCTAAAGAGCTTTTAAACGATGAGAATACAGGACTAAATGCATCTTTGGCAGTTAGTAAAATACCAAGTGTTAATGTCTTATCCATTTTCTCTCTCCCTTAATTCTTTAGCTTCATCTACAAAAGACAGCAAAAGTTCTAAATCCATTTCGATCATGTCCGAATAGCTAAAGTGAAGCCAATGCCCCACCATAGCTATGGCAGTAATACAATCCTGCCGGCTTATTTCAAAAAACGCTCACGTTCTTTGACTAACAACATGAAATCGTCACCGTCAAGATCTTCAACTTCTTGAGGTGTCATCATGCAGAGATTTGAAATCATAATCGCCTCTTGCATCGCGGGGTTTGTAGTTACACCAGAGGCGATCATATCTCGTCCTTTTGGACGACGCATCTTGACTTCTTTCCCATCGTGTAGTTTTACTATTACACTATCTAGACGTTCTTCCGTGACATTATTTTCTTCTGTAGAAGTTATTTCATTTTTTGGCATCGTTTTTCCTTTTTTTTACAAAATGTGAGCACGTAGATCAGCATACAGATCCACACCGCCGATAACACACACGAGATTTTTGACATCGATCATCACTACAGGCACATTGTTTATCAACAACGCATACGAAGAGACCGCAATCTCCATCGTTAGTTCTACCTCTTTACCTTTCTCAGGGAATGGACTTTCGATAACTTTCACATAACCGCCAAGCGTTGCCAGTACAGGGACAGCTTTTCCGTCCTGAACCATTGAACCCTTACAGATGATGAGCGTGCCGTTACCGAACAGATTGCTCGCTGCAGTAAAAGAAATAGGGTTGAACTCATTGAGGACGATCTTCGCGCTCATGGCTTTGATCAGAGGGAGCACCTCTTCCATCGCTATCGCACCTTCTCGCTCGATGGTTTGATACTCGATTTTTGGGAGTTCACAGCTTTTGCTAACTCCAACGTTTCCGATACCATCCACTAGGATATTCATATCAGTGAATATTTGACGTGTTGCCATAATTTACCCCTTACCCGTTGATAATGTTCAAAAGAACATCGCTGTAATTATCTACGTAAACAAGCTCGATATTGAGCTCACGAATCGTTGGCATGTCTTGAACTTCAACCGTTAGGAAAAACTGCCCATTGGTAACGGTAGCTTTTGTATTCAGGACCGGATCAAAAAACGCCTCAAACCCAAGTACAACCCCAGCACCTTTGAGTCCGTTCATAAACTCGACTACGGATTGACGAACATACACGAGCTCATCAGCTTGACGATCACGCGCCCACTTGGAAGCCAGCATCATTGCCCGGATCATTTTGTAAAAAGAACGTACACGGTTGAGCGGTGCCCAAACGGGGTCAATATCGGTTGTCTCAAAACCGTATGAACGCCAGCCGACATCGCGAACGATAGAACAAATGCCGTTATTACGTAAACGACGTGCCTCTGAATCTTGACCATCAGCATAATCGATAATTCGATTTGTGGCACTCACTGATTTAACAACACGGTTAGATGAACTCTCAGCCCATCCAAAAGGATTGCTTGCATCAGTAGCGGCAATAAGCCCAGCCCATGCAGCAGATGAAGCCATAGCGATGCCACCAAGAGTAACCGTAGTAGGCCCTACCAATAGAACAAATCTGCTTCCAAAATTAGCCCCATAAGTCACTGCTAACGGCTCAGTTGTTGCCACAACATCGACGATAGCCGTCGCCCAAAGACGAGAGGCGATAGCATCCATAGCCAACCCGACAGTGCTCGTCCCTGAGTGTTCAGGACAAATGATAAGATCAGGACGATAGCCGGTGATGGCTTCCGCAGTAGTAAGCGCATTGATTGCGATAATGATGTCTGCTTCTAACGCCGTATTCGCTACCGCATTGATAATGATCGGGCAACGTACACCCTGAGCATTGATAGCCAAAAGGGCATTTTTAAGTGTCCCCAGTGTTGATCCGGTAAATGCAGCGAGCGCTAACTCAGCATTTCCAAAAAACTGTAACCCAAGCGTACCTACATCCGTTGTAGCTACGATCGCGATCGGAGTGGATGACTCCACCGTGATCGGACGCGCAGCATTTACGCTGATAGTTCCATTAATTCCAAAATTCATAACGTTACCCCCTTAATTTTTGATAACACGTATTTTTTAGTCATTATTGATCCTTTTCTATTGACTCGATACAGTGATCGCCCGGTCTAGGATCGATAAAAGACAAGCATCTGCAAACCCACAGCCTCCATCCTTTTTTACCTTCGACCTCTTTACGCCCCATTCTTCCACTCATCGTTTCTTTTCGGTTCCCGTTAAATATATCCGCGTTAATGTTTCTATCTAAGCGGAGGAGATTTAAGAAAAAGCGTTTCATATCGCCTCAACCTCCATGACAGTTTTTGCCACTTCGATTGCTTTTTGCTTCGCATGATAGGCGCCGAGCACCTGAGCATACGCCACCGTATATGCATCCGCTTTGGTGATGATCTTCACAACGAGATCCGCTTTACTCTCACCCATAGCACGACCGATGATTAAGTTATCGATGATAGGAGTGATCACTGCATTATCAGCAATCCACGCACGTGCTTCCTGCTCTTGTTTCGTCCATGATGCCATCTCAGCCGGATCGGTATTTCCGGTCATGACTTTCACTGCATTTTCATAATCGGTCTTGATTGTTGAGAGTTTTTTAGTCTTTAGCTCTGCAATAGTTTTAAGGACATTGGGAATATGAGTTACTGCCCCAAGTACTATTTCCCATACTCCGCCATTTAAAATATTTTCATATTCTATGTCTGTTATTTCAATAGCTCCATTTGGAATATTTGTATTTTCACAAACCTCTGTAATAACACCTTCTAAATTTAAAACTGCATATTTCATTATCGTACTCTCCTTGCTGAAATTGATCCAAAAGCCGAAAATGCAGTGCCTGCGCTATAGTTAGAAAATGCCACTAGATATACCGTTGTAGTAGCCGCTAGTGATACTCTTTTTGTAGGTATTGATAATGAAAGAGGACCATAAGTAGCAGAGTTATATGAAGCATTAAACATCGGAGTAGCGATTGCCTCGGAAGATCTTGCAGCCGAAGAGATATTGATATCTGCGAATACCATCCCAATAGTAGCAGCTCCTGTAAATAGTACAATTCCGCGAACATCCCAATCCCCAGCTGGTAGAGAAATAGAAGTAATGTTTACGCCCAAATTATTTGGTAATGCTGCCGGTGAACCTGCTGGGATAGTAGATGAAATATACTCCCCGATATAACCAGCGGGGGCAGAGTTGTTTGTAACTGTACCAACTTTTGGACCTTGAACAAATGCAGTAGTTGCTAGTTGCAAAGTATTTGTACCGTCTGGTGCTGTTGGAGCTGTAGGTGTTCCAGTTAATGTTGCCGACCCAAAAAGTACAGTTTTTAAATTTGTAAGTGTAACTTTTCTAAGAGATAGCGTAAGGCTATCCCAATACCCAAACTCATCCGTATCGCCAGGATTTTCAGCTACTGCAGTATGAATAAAACTCATGCTTAAAATACTGTCTATTTTAGCCTTCAGCCAATTGGTACGATTCGCCAACTGCTTTGCCTGTAGGTTGTCAATTCCATCCGGTCCACCGATTACCGGATCGGTTATTTCAAGCTGGTAAATACCAGCTACATATGTTTCTGTTTCGGCTAAATCTGCCATTACGCGCCTCCTCTATTGTAGTTTGCATTTCTATATGTTGTTCCGTCGTGTTTTACTGCTACATTCCTATAATCAATACGGATGAGCCGTGAGCGCACAGGTGCAACACTCTCAATCAAACGACGCATTTGGATGGCTTTTGTGTTGTTCATCGCTCTACTGGCTAAAACTACAAACTCAGCCCAAAACGATATATATCCATGTTGGGTAAGTCCATTTCGTGAGGTGGCTCCATTTCGTAGATTTGAAAAGTTCCCCTCGATTACTTTTGCACCGATATCGATGACATTGATAACCTGACGAACCGCCCAAAGAGTTCCTCGTCGCTTTTTAACTAGTGGCATCCGCATGATAAATTCACGTTGTTCGGCTACGGTAAGATCATCCCACCAGTACTCGATACCGTAGAATTTCCCAAGAGCCGGAAGAAACCGCGCATCACATCGCATCGGGTCAAGCAGTGGAGCATTCCAGATTGATGCCGCGATACGGGTTCTCACCTCTTCACTGATATGATCTAGGTTATGCTCACGCTCGCTGTAGTGAGCCGGTAATAGACTAGGCAACGGACACCACCAATGCAGTTGGTACCGCGACTTGCTCACGGGTTACGACAACTGTTGCTACTGGATCACTAAGCGTCACATCGAGTACTCCATCTACAGAAAGAGCAGAGATGATAGCTCCAACGGTCACGTTGTCCCCGATTTTTACAGCCGCTAGGCGTTGTGCCAAACGTACATTCGCCTCATTGAGCGTAGTGGCCGTATCACTGCTTTCTGAGATTTTTAACACAGCGTTGACCGAGTAGTTGATGACCGATGCGGCACGCACGAGGACTGTATCAGTAAGAGGGCGAACCGTCTCACCTGATGTGGCCGCTATTACCCGAGAAAGCATCGTCGCATCCACACCGCTTAGAGAGTGGACGATAACATCCACAGTCCCTGCAGTTGAGCTAAAAACATTGATGTCATCAATCCTGGCATCAGATTTGAGGGCATGGAGTTTGTAGCTATTTGCGCTGCCTGCTGTCGTCTGATCCTCAAAAGAGAGTGAGATCTGTTCTCTTACTGATTCATCGCTCTCTTGATCGCTGCCACCTGCATAGGCTGTGATTGACTCTATGCTTCCAAGATAGGGTTTTGGATTTAACGTGGCCGTAATGGTTGCATCACTGGTGCTCAAATACGCTTGTAGTTCTGCAATTCCATTGGCGGTTAAACTTCCCAATGGGATAGTCACCGCACTCAAAAGCAATGACATACTCCCATCACTATTGACGATCTCTAACCCTGCGTCAAGAATATAGTCATATGTCAAAACGGTGTTAAGCGTGAATTTGACAGTAGCTGTGGGTTTTGAACCTTTCGATCGAAAAACACCAAAAAAAGATGCCACAAAATCAAGATCATCCCCAGTAGCCGTTTGCCAAAAACTCCCGGCGATCTGAGCATTAAAATGGTTTCGCAAAAGCATTTCTCGATATGCAAATGTTTCAATAATAGGCATTGTCTCATCTGACTCATTAGGCACATAAGTAGGGATACGCATCTGATGAATAGCTACCAAGTCCGCAACGATTTCAGCGAACGTTTTGACTTCGCACATTGGAGGTATTAACATTACGCAGCCCCCATGATGGTTTCGCCATTATTGAGAGTCAGTGAGAATGAAAATAACCCATTAACCGCATTGACATTTTTGAGCTCGACTTTGGTTACCTTCACGCTTTCCCACTTCTCAATCGCCTCTTTGCAATATTTGGCAAAAAGAAGTTTGTTTTCTTGGGTCAAAGCCCGATCACGTAAACGGTAAAGCTCTGATCCATACGTCGGCATACCGACACGCTCACCGATTCGGGTTGTCAAAATACGGGTGATACGCTGTGCTAAATTCATGGTCGCACTCCCGTATTGGATGGTCCAGCCATAACGCCGCTATGGACGTGAGAGGATAGAGAACCTTTTTCATCAGTGATCGTGCCGCTTACCGTTAGATTCCCCGTAATGGTGACGTTGCCAGTTATCGAAGTGTCTGCCGTAACTGTTATCCCTGATGGTGCTGTGATAGCAACGCTTCCGCTTGCATCGATTGTGAGGGCTTTAGCGGTCGTGTCGTAGGTGATCACGGTACCGTCTGAAAACTCGATCCCAGATGTGTGATCATTCGCCCATGTTGGCTCTTTGAGGTCAACGTTAAAAATCGAACCAATGACTACTCCATCATCCCCTTCACCATACGGAGACAATACAATCACCTGCTCACCGACTTTTGGAGGTGTCCAAACCTTGATATGAGAATTTGATATCATTAAATATGGAAACCAATCAGTCACACGCTCATCAAGCTGCACGCGGACCAAGGCACGGTTCGCGGTATCGACTCCGACAATAGTTCCAATTTGGATAAGGTTATCTATCATCATATCGCCCATGCAACTGTGGAATAATCCACACTGAATTTCATTCTCGCACCACCATAAAAGTGATCTTGATGTTCTGCCAAAATATCATCACCCTCATAGGCTCGATACTCGAGCAGATCATCTCCCTCAGCACCGATGGCGGTCAATACGCTTGACATTATTTGACGTAGGCGTGTCATGGTTGTTGTGCTTTCAGTAACTAAAATATCAATCTCAATAGAAAGTGAGTGAGTTAAAGATCCACCCGATGAATCCACTTTTGAGCTCACATCGCGCACAACGATTGCCGGCATCTCTTTTTCATTGAGTTTATGAACGATCCACTCATCTACGCGAACGATTCCGTCTGATACTTTTAGCGCAGATAGACGTGTGACAATGGCATCGATAATCGTTTGACGTTTACTCACGGTCTATCCTTACTTAAATAAATTTTTTGTATCCCACCTGATGATGGATCAGAATCTAAAACATAAAAAATAGCGCCATCGATCGTAATCGGGTCTCTATTTTCTATACCTTGGATATCACTTTCTTTGCAAAAACATGCAGGGACAGAACCGCTGACATCGTGAATATTTCCACGATCAAACACCACATCACTGGAGCTTCTAAAATCAACAACGATCGCTACCCCGTTATAAAGAGCAGCCGTCCCAAACTCAGTCGCGTTTAAAAACACGTCTAAATCTTTTTGCAGCTGCTCTTTAAACATCGTTATACCCCGTAGTGCGCTTTAAGCGCTGCCGAATAGGTTGGCATTTTTGTATCTGCCGTCTCAATACCTAACTCAGTTATGAGCTTTTTCATAGCCTTATAAGGCATTGCATCGATTGACTCAGCAGTGACTGCATCCGTGGGCTTTGTTGCCTTGCTTGCCGTCCCAGATAAGATCATACGCCCTCCGAGATCGTCACCCACTTCGATGACGTCCCCCTCTTGATGACTGGCTCCGCGATAGGTTTCATTGCGATGAAGTTTTACAAACATCACATCCCCCCTTATGCTACGTTGATTTTTACAAAAACAGTACCGGCCGTTGCCGCTGCTTTTGCGCTTACTGCACGACCTGCACGAGTATTAGATGTTGCCGTAGTGGTAATCGCACGGGTAGTAGCATTGAAATATACTAGCCCACCGATAGCGATTACATCCGCTGTAGTTGCATTGATCTCATAGACCTCTTCGATTGCCAGTCCGATAACCTCACCGGTTAACCCGCTGCTCATTGCAATCCCAATCATGTCGGTACCAAGAGGTACCACATCACCTACATCGATCGCGCCCGGACAGGTATAATCGATTACATCACCCTCTTGATATTGTGTTGCTTCTTTTGCCATTAGTTACTCCTTATTGACCGTTATTTTTGTAAAGACCGCGGTAATCTTCAGCGAATACACCGAAATCAAACACACACTCATACTCGACACCGCTAAGATCACGGCTTTTTTCATTGACAATTGGACGACGATTTGTACCTTGGAGATACCCTACTTTGAGAGTACGACGTGCAGCGGCGAGATACCATGGAGCAGCAGACAATTCAGACTCAACGATAATATCCATAGAGTTCCGGAATGGATTTACAACGCCCGGATTTGTTTGACCGAGTGCCGCTTCACTGGTGATCAACTGACGAGCCAACGTCTCTTTTTCAGGTGAAACAATCAAAAACTTTGGCGCAATGTTCAGCGCAACATTAGAAGCATCTTTTTGGCGACGTACTGATGTACGTGCAACGCTTAACGCATCAATGCTAAGAGCTGTTCCGGTTGCCGTGTAGTTCGTATGATCTGCATGGAAAACAGCTTTACCGTCACCCATCAAATAATTTGCAAAATCGCCCTTACCCTGTAACAAGTCATAAACTTGTCCATTTGCGGTGCGTTTTGCCATTTGACCAAATCCGAGGATAATTCCCTCAAATGCCCCAAGATCATCATTGATCAGCATTTCACGAGTAATGCGGATTTTTTCACCGAAGCTAAATAGACGCCATTGCTCTGCGCTCTCTTTAGTCTCTTTGTTTTTCTTCTCTCCAGTCTCAGTGAGTTTACGTAATCGACCACCGAAACGATCAAGGCTTACCTCTGTACGGGTTTTAAAATCAGCGACATCAACCGCAGTTGTCCACGCATCAAATGTTCCCATCTCTTCGTCATACGCTTGAGATAGGACACGATTAGCTACATTTCCAAGCAGTGTTGGAAAATCACTCGTGCTCATGGCCCGTTTGATCGTTTCGTTTTTGTCATATCCGCTATAGCCTGTTACCATGCGAGCGATTTCGATCATTGATGCACCACGGAACATATCAACATCTTTATGAACATCAGCTACATTTAGCCCTGCACGCATAATGAGACTGTCACCGATAGCACGTATCAAGTCACCACGATTTTGTTGACCGATTACATATACTTGAGGTGTATCTTCACCGCGCTGGAAAGGCACCTCTGTTTGAGTTGATGTAGCTGCATCGAGCATAGCGCGAGCTAAATCATCCGCATTTTTTGTTTTATCACCGATGAAACGGTTTACTTCATCATCAGCCATCACGCCTGGTTTAGCAGCTACGAGATCACGGATACCGGCTACGCGCTTGAGCTCTTTATTTTCATCAGCAAGCGCAGTCATTGCCACTTGGATCTCTTGATTTTTACGCTCGATTGCGGCACTATCCGCACCTTGTTTTGTCATTTCTTCGAGTTGGCGTCGTAACGCTTCCAATTGTTCGTTCACAGTTTCCCCTTTTTTTTGATTTTCACTTCGACCGATTCCGGCACTCGGATCGGCACCTATATCCACAAGCGACGCTTCATGAAATGCCCAGCGGGTTACTTCTACGAGAGCGATGCTTCCATCTCTCTCAGTAACACGGTTCTCTTGTTTTGACCCTCCGACCGAAATCTCGGTAAGAGTCCCCTCTTCAACCATACGCCAAAACATATCCGCGTCTGGGTTGGCAAGAGAGAACACCGCTTCAGCGCGAAGTTGGCGATTTGTGAGTGTCACATTTTCGAGTTTCCCAATAGGGAGTTCACCGTATTGCCCGCTTCCATGCATCCAGCGAAGCTTTGCCGTAGAGGCTCTGGTTAGATCTACGTTCTCCTCACCATGTAGCAGCACCTCTTCGTAATACTGACCGCTGTACCAGTCATAACGACGAACTGGGGTTTCGGTAGAGACTAAAATTGCAACCCGACGCTCATCTGAATTAACTGAACCTGGCTCAATCTGTGCTCGCACAAAATCACTATTTTCCAATAGCTTTTCAGCGCTCATTTTTTTAGGCATTTGCTTCCTCCTTTGTTAAAATTCCTGCATCTTTGAGCATCTTGTTTATTTTTACTCTTGACGCGATAACGTCTTCTAAATCTTTACCGCGTGCAGCAGCTACTTCCTCAATCGTTGTAATACCCATGTCGATCTCTTTTTGGATTGCATTGATATCTTTGAGCGGATCAACCCACTCACGGGCAGGAGCCACCCAGCGAGGCTGACAAAAATCAGATTTGTTTATGAAATAGGCACTTACCCCTAGCCCTTTGATATTACCGGCCATTACGTTCGCATCGAGCCATGATTCAAACAGCGGATTGAGAACATACGTCACCATATGCCACTGTTCATTACTGAACCGCTTATGGTCCTGAATGAATGAGGCACGTGCGCTGGAAAAATTAACCTGAGAGTAATCACGAAATGCGAGTTCATAGCTGATCTGTCGAGCCGTGGCGATGAGGCGAACACACGCGCGAACAAACTCACCGTATTCCGCACCTTTTACAGCCGGATCATACTGATGGAGTTTTTCACCTTGATTGAGATATTGGACCATTACGCCGTTGATGTCATAGATTTGATCGCTGTCTTTGCTTGATCCACTTTGAAGCATAGACGCCATATGACCTTGAACGTTATTCGTCTCAATAGCATAGGCCACACTCGATCGAGCGCGAGCTGATTTCAGAGTAGAGGTTTGATATCCTGCGAAGTTACGAAGATCGACAATAGCTTGTTTGTACTCTGATAACCCACGGTACTGAGTAGCACGGTTCCCCATTTTAAAATAGTGAATGACTTCAGATGCCGGGACCTTGACGTTGCTCATAAGCCCATCTCTAAAAACATAATTTTGAGGAGCACCCATCGTATCCAGCTCGATACCATCTACGCTGTTTAGAATATTTGAATTGTCTACGCGAACACGATAGGAGGTATCAAACCGATCCGCTTCAATAAGCTGAATTTGGAAAGGATTACTTTTGTTTTTAGAGAGGTGTTTTTTAATAACGATTTCACCATCACACATTCGTTGAGAAAGAATAAGCTGCTGGATCCCTCCAAAATGTTGACGGCCGGTGACATCACAGTTTTTAGGCTTGATAAACTCAGCCCATAAAGACTCTATTTGTTTATCAATGTTTTCTTTACCACTCTTAGATTGAAAAGTGAACCCATTGCCTACACTATTGCGGACGATAGTTGCATCGATGTTGGCCATGATCGCATTGTTCTCATGAAGCCAACGAGCACGAGCACGCATCGTATCACGGTCAGGAGAGGCAGTATTCTCAAAATTGCTATTCGCATTCCAAAAATCCTGATTGGTCCCGGTACGTTTACCGCCCTCATAGAACCCACGCTCCACTTTTCCAAAAGAAAAAAACTTTTTAAGAAAATTGGACATGAGCTCTCGTTTTCATCGGTGTAGTATTTTGTCCTGGGGAGTAGTTGCGACCATGAATCTCAATTTTAGAGATTAAAGCATCCTCTCGTTTGTAAAGTGTAGAAAGATCGGCTCTGGTAAGCTCACGGCCATCAAATTTATAGCTCTGTGAACTTTCGACTGCAGTGATAGCAGTTTGTACAGCGTCAAGTTGTTGCCCGAGTGTTTGTGCCAAAACCAAACCTTTCTAAAAGTATGGTGGCAGTTTAGTAAAATGGAAAAAATTAGTTTAGGCCAAAAAACTTAGACCTAAACTTTTTTTGTTTTTTCAGCTAGTACCATAAAAGTTCGCAAAATAGGAGGTTAAAAGTTTAGTTTTTTAACCTTGACAGCAAAATAGCCGAAAAAACGGCTAGAAAAGTTTGCAAAATTTGTATAAATTTAGGTATTTTTTGGATAATTTAGGCTTTTTTACGGTTATGAAGCGGTTGCAATGTCGGGATAAATCTCCGAAAGTTCTTTTAAAATGTCATCATAGAGGTTTTCTTTCATGATTTTTTCGATTGCAGGCCCTATTCCGATCGAGTATTTTTCCATACACCAATGAATTACACGTTCTGTTCTGCGCTCAACCGATGGTCGTTTATTGATATTCTCTCTTCCATCCCAAAAATTATGCATTTTCATCCCTCCAATTAATAATTTGATTCATCGTCATCATGACGCGGTGCCGGACGCTCACTGCGTCGTGATCGTGATACAGTTTCGATAGGCTCGCTTGGTAAAAAACGAATACCTAAAAGCTCCCCTAAAAATGTGATGTACGTTCCGCAGTCCCATAGGTGGTTGTCCGCTTTTTCGGTAACTTTGCGCCATTCGCTTTTTTCAACTCCTGTTTTTGAATTGGTTTCAGTATGCTTGTACTCGCTCGTATATTGTTTGACATACCCATCATTTACATTATTATGAAAACTTAGAAGGCTACTTTTTGCAGTCTCACCAGTTGCCACAGCCTCAATAGAGCGTTTTATCTTGGCATCGAGGATATCCTTGTAATACTCCGTATCAAGCTTATAAAGCTTTAATCCGGTTGCTATGGGACGGCCATTTACGTCTTTATCTACATTGCTGACCATGTAGGGGGTACTCATCCGCTGCGACGCACCTTTTACTGGGATACATACATCTGAGTTCATGGCGCAAAACTCATAGACTTCATCCGCCAAATACCCTGAGTCCACCGCACACATGCGTATCATATGCCCACCGCCTGCAGTGTCATAATACGGTGTTCGTATGATCAGCTCAACATCTGCCCACGTTTCAGCACGCCCATAGCGTACCAGGTGCGTGCCGTTCCCATAAGTCAGTGATTTTACTTCAAACCAAAAGTGATCTTTTTGTACGTCAACAGCCATGACAAGAGCAGCAGTTTTAGGAGGGACTATCCCCTCATCAAGAGAGTTTTTAAGGTTTAAAAGTGAATTTTTGTCTGTTATTTCTCTTTTTTCTTTATAAGCTTGAGCTAAACGAGTATTTACAAACCGCTTCATAAGTCGTTTTTCGCCATCTTCCTCAGCTTTTTTAGCAGCAAGATAATCACGTACTATTGATATCCATGAGAGCCATCCTACAGGGCTATAAAAACTAGGCAGTTTATAACCTCTATGATGATGTCCCGGATTTCTTGGCTCCCATTTTGCCCCATTACCCTCATCCATCATTGCAGTTTTTTGATATTCATCGATCAATTCTGAGCAATGTTCACACTTATACTTTACATCTGAAGTAAGCTGATATGTTTCATGATCGTATTCAAATATAAAGTTGTTATCATCTTCATTCCAGTCAAATACAATCATCCCTCCACAATGAGGGCATGGCATCTCGTATTCTCTTTGATCGCTATCCTCATACTCTCGTTCAATCATAGATCCACCCGCTAGAGTTGGGCTAGAGTTTACATATATTTTACGATTACTAAAAGCATCCGCTCGGTTTTTACCAAGTGCAACAGGGTTCCCCTCTCCCTCTACATCATCAGGAAATCGGTCAACGTCATCAAGTATCACTACACGCGCAGAGAATGAAGCAAACGAAGCCGCAGCATTTGACCAACCGATTGAGAGCATCCCTCCATCAAACTCTTTTTCAAACATCCCGCCGGCATCATCTTTTGATTTGGCTGACTTTACTTTTTTGTTCAGTGCAGGGATCATACTGATTGATGGGGAAAGTTTTGTTTTGGAGTGTTTACCTGCCAATCGCTCTGTAGGCATAATCATCTGAATAGGGCATGGATAGGTATCCATATAACATAATATTAGGTTATTCGCTACCTCTGTGAACCCTAGCTGGGTACCTTTGATAACTTTGACCTGTTCCGTAGGTGATTGAGGAGAGAGTTCGTCCATGATTTCACGAAGATATGGAGTTCTTGATGTTCTCCAGCGTCCAGGTTCCGCGCTGGAGCTAGTAGGTAATATCCGCTTCGCATCTGCCCATCCCGATACACTGAGCATCGGATCAGGTTTGAGCCCTTTAAAAAATGCGCTAGTGTAGATAGGATTATGGCTCATAGGCTTATCGCTTCCAATGCAAGTGATAATTCATTCATTAAAATCGTTCTAATACTATGTGAATCATTTTGAGCGGCCAACAACGGAGAAATACGACTAGGTATAGCCAATATTGCATTACGGACAGTTCGTGCCGTCTCGAATGCCTGACGCTCAACTTCACGATTGTCTATAACTTCCCCTGACATCCTCTTATAGTCAAGTTCTGCTTTTTTACCAAGCCAGTATTCTTTGAGTACTTTAGCTTCTGATAATGTAACACCCTCAATACTTGCAGCATCTATGCCTGGTATATCATTAACCCCTGATATTTCTTTTAATTCTGCAGCGGCCTTTTTTGCCTCATCGATCTCACGTCTTCGTTCGGCCTCATATGCTTCACGCTCATCGTCATTCATGTCGGCAACACTCTTATAAGTACCCACTGCCGCAAATAAATCATTAGGCTCTATACGCTTTTTCTCATTTGCCTCTCTCTGAGCGTCACGGGTAGGGTCCTGAGTTGTTTTTATGGCTTCCAGTACCTCAGAGTATCGATAAAACTTTTTAGGGCTTGTAGGCTTTGTATGGTGCGGTATTTTCCCCTCACTTGAAATTTGTGAAAAATACCCTTTTGAATAAGTGATCCCATCTTTGCTCAACCGAGATAGACATTGAGAAGCATTGATCAAATCACTTGACATTATAAGCCCTTTGTTTGTTCAGTAAACGATTTGAACGTGAGAAGTTTAGGAAGTTTGAAACCAAAAAACCACACGTTTTCCGCGAGTCTTAAGCCCCGCACGGCGGGAAGTATGCCGGAGGACCCAATCATTTTCATGCGTCCTTCCCCATATAGAATGCGAGGTTACGCTTCAGTACATCCGCAGCACGTGACGTCACATGATCTTGAATGATAGGCAGTCCAACTTTCTCAAACATCCCGATAGGTCCGACAGTATTTAGGCGCGTGATCTTATTGTTCCCCGTTGATGACTTCACTCCACGTACACGTTCAAAGATACCGATGTTCCCACTCTTCCCTATCATCACGAACGCATGGCGGAACGTATGCACCCCACCGCCTTTGATGATCTTTACTTTCACTTTGCTCTTATTATTTTTATTTTTACGTGTGAGTGAGCTTTGGGTACTCGCCTTGTTTATGAAGTTAAACATAGAAACATATCCCTGCGATCGGATAGATACTGATACCTCTAACCCCTGCTTGGATACGACACGGCTCCCAATATATCTTTTGAGCTGTGAGGTTTTGAGGTTGTATTTTTTCGTTACCTCTTTTTGTCCGGCAGTCATAGCACTGCTCATCACTTCTTTGAGTGTTCTCTTGATTGCTTTCTTCGCAGTGTTTGGGTTTATTGATCTGAGTAACGCTTCTTGTCCGGTCATATCAATCGTTACTATCATGCTGCTCTCCCTGCTGGTTTTAAAAATTCAAGCGAACCTGCTTTAAATAATTCAACCAATCGCTCAGGGGTTAAGACTATAGTACGATTACTACCACTCTCAATGATGCGATTATTAACTCGATCATACTCACCGATAATATCATGATTGCCATGACGTACTTTGATCATCTTAGGAATGTACGAGAGATAAGTTTCGTTTTTGAGGAAGTTTGCGAGGTTATAATGTTTTCCACCTACATCAGGGTCATGGAGGTATTGCACTGCGGATAGGATCAGGATAGATGGATTCATTTCAGTTCGAGTGAATTGTGCGAATGCATCCTCTTTTTTGCCGACGTACTTTGTGTTCTGAGAGTAGATGAAAAAGAGATCCTGAAATTCACCATCATCCCACCATTCTCTACGAAGTTCACGCGCGGTATTATTATCATTTAAATTAAAAGCTTCCCTCGGTTGGCTTTGCTCGTTTTGCTCGGTTGATGTTGTAGAAGTTCCTATATTACGTGCTTTACAAACGCTCGTTTTGCTCGGTTGGCTTTGCTCGTTTTGCTCGGTTTGAAAAATGGCGTGGTTATAGTGTTGCTGATTTTTTATGAATAGATGATCTATAAATAAATCATTCTCAACTTTAAACTCTTTGATCCAATCATGAGAAGTGCTGCGAGATACATCCCATGATTTGGCATAGAAAGATTCACTGTTATGATCTCCATGCTCCATATCATCCCAAAATTCCATAAACGCACGCGCTTTTTTACGACCTGCTACGCCGCGCTCACGCTTGAGCTGCTGGATAAAATCGGTTGGATAATTTTTATAATTCATTCTCATAGGACTACAACCTCAAATTTTTCATTACTTTCTGAGCCTAATGAAACTCGATCCGTATACGATGATGGGGTCTGATAGGTCACAATATCTACTTTGATACTGTCAAACTTCAGCTCCTCTTTGTTGAACCATAACTTGATAGGATAGTGCAGGACTTCCTGACGGTTCTTCTCACATTTAATCTCTATGCCGCCCTCTGTCTTAGTCAACAGCAACTGCATGTCTGCCTCATAGTCAGATAGAACAGAGCCGTAGCTCCCCATCTTCCCATTCTTTAACTCATCTCTTGAACCCTGTACAATCATCATTAGTACAATTCCAGTTTCTTGGACTACTGCGCTAAGTATTGAGTCGATATCCCCTTTTCTCTCAGCATCATTATTGCCCTTATAGCTTCGGTGGTTGAGTTTCATCTTAGAATCTAGCAGAACGAATCGTATACCGTGTTTGCGCCACATCGTACGGATCATACGTGCTACGTCAGAAACATCACGGCTTTTCATCATGTTGGTATCGATGATGTGATACCGCTTCATATTGCTTTTCCCGGTCATACGCTCAGTGTATTTGGCCATCTTCCACTTAGGCATCTCAAAGCTAAAGAAGAGCGTGTCATAGTCCACTGAGGTATTAAATAAAATCTGCTTCAGCAGTGTTGTTTTACCAACGTTACGCTCCCCCCCGATATGAACGAGCTGAGCCGGTTCAAACCCACCGCATAAAAGCTCATCGAGCTTATCAACGCCTGTTCTGATTGGTGCAGGAACAACCATGTTATGAAACTCTTCAATCGCTCTTTCCATCGTGACAGGCATCGTCATACCGCTTTTGATCTGAGACTCACCAAGCGATAGCTCCAGCATTGTTTCAATATCATCAGCGGTATTGTTTTCTTCACCAAGCATCTTACGAATTTTTAATGATAGCCCCTCGAGCTTTCGCTTTCTAGCAAACTCCATGAGCGTATCAATATAGGGTTTGATATTTGCCATGCTAGTTGCTGTCAGCACTTCAATCATGGTTCTTTCGTCAAATTTACCCATAGATACTAAATGCTTTTGAATAAAGCTCTCTTCGATTGGTAACCCTAAAGAGTGAAGTTTTATGATGGCAGCACATATGTCTTTATGCGCTTGCATATAAAACATATCTTCATCGAGGGTAGCTACCATATCATCGATGCTATCAAGATCATGAATAAAAAGGATAGAAGATAAGACTGATCGTTCAAAAGCCAGGTTATAGAGAAGCTGTTCCATCATATCCCCTTAAACCCGCTGCATTTCAGCTCAGACATAATTTTTCTTCTTATTTTTACTTTGATATCAAATGACAAAAGAGGTGTTTTCATAACGATTTTATTCGCGGTTAGAAGGAGATTATGTTTGATACTCATTAGTAAACCCTCGCTCCCTCTTTATTTTCTAACGGGCAACCATACCCACGGTAAAAATACCGCGCATGAAATCCACCACGATCATTTGGCTCATCGATCACCATAATTAAATCTTTGATCCCTGCCTCTAAAAACTTAGCCTTTAAATCAGCGATACGTTGGGATAGATGGCGAATGTTTTTTCCATAGGCTTCGTCATAAGTTAGAGATCCACCCGAAGAGAAAAGAGTGTGAAGCGTATACGGTGTTGAGCCTGCTTTGAAAACTACCTTCGCCATCCCCTACTCCTCACACTCTTTTTTATGGTTTTTAACCATCTCTTCAAACGCTCTCAAATGTTGCCGCGTTTCATACGCTACGCGCTCGAGCTCATCAGCTTCATTCTCATCGATCAGCCCATCATTGTTTTTGAACTCCAAAAACTTGGCCGATAAACTCCCAGCAAATGAGGCGATGGTTAGCAATTCATCCTTGATTGATTCATTTTCTACCTTTGCCGGTGCACTGAAGTTGAATATTCCACCGCATTCTTTGGCAATAGCATCGAGGATGAATTTCTTATCAGGCCCAAGCTCATCGAGTAAAATGGCGAGTTGATCAATACTTAACGCTTTTGGAGCTGAAGGAATGTATGTGGTATAATTTAGCGCAGTGCCGACTTGTATCGTTCCGTTATTACCCGTAAACCCTAGCATAGGGGCGAAGTGCTGACGTGCAGTAATGTTATGGCGAGAACCGAATGCGTTTATCGCCTTGTCAATTGCTTTGTAAAACCATGGAGTTTTTGAGAGAGGCATTTTAGTCCTTTGGGTACTTATCTGAAGAGCGACCCCGAAGGTCCAATCGCCGCTCAGATAAATTGATTGGTTCGACATTGTAAGGTTTATTTCTTACTTTGTCAAGATTATTTCTTATTTTAAATTATAGGAGGCTATAAATGGGTGATAAAAAAATAATTCTTAATGAGGAAACAGGGCAACCGATAGTGGCTGCAATATGCTCAGCTAGAATAGCGGAACGAAATATTGATGAACTGATAGGCTTATGCAAAGGGATCATGGCAGATGGGTCAATCGTGCAAGCTGAAGCAGATTTTCTGCTTAAGTGGATGGAGTCAAACCAAAGTGCGGCACATCAATGGCCGGCAAATATTTTATACTCGCGTATTGAGGGATATTTATCCGATGGCATCTTGGATGATTCCGAAAAAGAAGAGTTATTTACCCTCCTAAAACAAATTACTGGCGGTAATAACATTACAGATATGGTTCAGAGCATGGCTACAACACTTCCGCTTGACACCCCTCCTCCTATTATTGAGTTTGAAAAACGAATATTCTGTCTTACTGGAGCATTCACGGTCGGATCTCGAGATAAAGTAACCAAGCTCATTGAGAGCAAAGGCGGTAAATGCGTAAAAGCCCCTACCCTAAGCACTGACTACCTCGTTATTGGTATTATCGGAAGCCGGGACTGGATACATTCAACACATGGTCGTAAGATAGAGACTGCTATGGAATGGAGAGATACTGGCGAGGTACAGATCAGTATTGTTTCGGAAGAACATTGGATCAAATTTGTCTAAGGAATTAAAATGACATTTCTATTTTTTGCAGTTGGGGCAGTTGTAGCATACTTTACGTGGAAGTATCTATCAAAGGGCCGTATAAAAAAAGGCCATGATAGGTTTAGTTCGCACTTAATCGGGGGAATAGCCGGGTTTATAGCATGGACGATTATTATAGCTATTGGAGTTCCAAAATCAGAAGTGGCGCCAATAGTAGACGAAGTTAAACCCATAGAGGTTGTCGCCACATCAGGTGATACATACATGCAAGATAATAAGCCAACCGAGCAAGCAGTTAAATCTATCTCACCTAAAATAAAATCAGCAAGCGTATATATGCAATATACAGGTGAGCACAAAGGGATGAATAATATTGACATATCATTTAATTCAGGGCAAATATGGGGTGGAGCCCAAGATTGGAACGGGGTAGCAACTACAGCATTTAGCATCAGCAAAGGATTGCTGTTGCGTAGTGATATAGGGAAAATAACGTTTTTGGTTTCATCAGATACCGAAGAACAATGGGCAACGATTGAAGTTTCTAAAACGATGCTACCAACCAACTGGAAAGACTTGACATACTTAGAATTCTTTTCCCATACACAACCTACTAGCCAAAGCGTGGAAGCCGAACAATGGCTCAGTGAGTTTTATAGTAAATATAGCAGCGCGGCCCCCGCTAGATAATTTTTGGAATAGTTATTGCATTACAAGTAGCGATACACACAGAGATGTTACTAAAGGTAAAGTCTTAATTACTTTTATAGGTTTAGATGTAACTATTTATTAAGATTTGACCGATATACTTGGTATTATCAAGTGCGATAGAGTAAGAGTTAAACATAGCGTTAACGTTCTCAGAACGTAAACAAAAATAAGGGTTTTTTTAGATATAATCCCGCAACTTTTAAAAATAGCTAACAGCTAAATTCTGGAAACATGCATAAATTGCCTGAATAAGCTGCACCGCATAGCGTAGTTGGATATATGCTAGACATATAATCCTGGTATTTATTTTAGCAACACACAGAAAAGGGCAACATAATGTCTTATAAAACACAAGAAGAAATATACACACAATGGTTCAACGAAGCCAAAGCACAAAAAGGTCTTATTGACGTAAAATTCCAGCCTGGTGATATCAAATTGACCAGCAAAGAAGAATTTTATAGAGAAGCAAACCATTTCAATGATCAAGCAGATAGCGGTCTTATAACACCATTATTTAAAGTGGTATTTTGAGATATCAGGATATCGTAACTATTCTTCGCGATTTCACTTTTAGCCAAGGCGTAAATGTTAAAGCTCCCATGGATATAAATGAGGAGTTGATTAGAAAAATAGGTACTTATCTAAATTTTAATAATGGTAAATATATTTCAGTTCTCCCGATTGAATCATCTAGCAGGTTAATACTTGGTAAATTAAGACACTTTTCAACACATGTAGAGGTTTTGTTTAACGATACAGCATTAAACCCATGCTGGAGAAGATATATAATTGTGAAAGAGCTATTTCATTTGCTGATGAGTAAAAATGATGAAGGCATTACGGAAGATATTGATAAACTAGTAGATGGTCTTTTTAATGCATCTTTTGGATTTGCAGATGATATAGACCATGAGTATCTTGCAGTTCTATTTGCAGCTGATTTCTTATTACCATATGATCTAACTCAAGCTAAAATAAAAAATCCGAACATTACAGCTACACAAATTGCAGAGGATTTTAAAGCTCCAAAAAATCTTGTAGATTTACTTAGCATGCCAAAGCATATTATTATGCGCGATGAAGCCTATAAAGATTTATAGGCACGAAACAATCTCCTAAAACGACGCCATATCCCTATTGATTACCAAAATAACTTTTCCTACGATATGCATCATTCTCTGATCATCATTTGGATCGTAGACATCTTCATCGTATGATCGGTTATCACTGATGATCTTAATCCCTCGCGTTGTCACCTGTAACCGCTTAACGAGTAACATACTGTCAAACTGCAGCACATAGACTCCATCATGGTCGAAATTGTCTTTTTTATCAACAATGACATAATCGCCCGGATTGATCCGAGGTGACATGCTGTTGCCTATCACTTCGATTGCTTGGATATTATTAATATTTGGCATTGTTTTGAAAAGCATCTTCGCAATCGACACCTCCCCTTTTATCTCTACATCATAGTGGATCTCACCCACCGGTGACCCGCTGGCTTTTGCTGACACTATCGGAACGGAGATAAATTTATTGGTATCGATGGCAGTGGTGGTCGCCTCTGATTTTTTATCTAATTCAAACATTTCACCATCACCCAATATGAGCCATGTTTTACTAATTCCATATTTATCAAGGATAATTCTTACTTGATCATCATTTAGACTTTTTTGCTTTCCTTTTTCGACATCACTAATTGTTTGCTTATTGTTTGCACCTATTTCATCGGCTAAACCCTGCTGTGTTAAATCAAATTTTTTTCGTAATTCTTTAATTCTTTGACCAAAATCAGACATTTTTCTTATTACCTCTTGACATAGTAAGTAATTTATCTTACAATACTTTCATTCGTTCACGTTCTCAGAACGTAAACAAGATTATACACCATCGTTAAAAAAATATAGAAGGTTTGGCAAATATGGCATTTAACCAAGATTTATCTCTCTACCAAAACGTCAAACTAGGACTGCTCGTTTCGGGTAAGAGTTTTGAGACAGCAGCACGTGACCTCAATGCAAAACCCGAATCGATTAAACAGCGTTTGCATAACAAACTGGTCCGTAACGGCAAAAGTACGCCTCTCGATAAACAGATTTATGAATACCTAAAAAAGAACTGCAATGGCTTTACTACCTACTGCCGCGCAAACAAGATCAAAATAGTTTCATAGAGCACACATCGGTGTGATCTATTGAGCCTATGCTCAAATACGGGGCGAGTCGCCCTGAGACCTGACAGTGAAAAGTAACCGTTGATCGGTGGTGCTGGTTTGGGATGAGTTGCCGTGAGGGTGACTGAGCCACGAAGCAGTGGTGTAATTTACCGAGTATCTACATGAGGGTAAGGGCCCTACCCTGATTAAATACTCAACCCGAAGGAATCACCATGGAACAAAACCCCGAGGTTTTCGCCTCTGAGATCGATGCGTTTATCAATGCTTTTAGAGCTATTGGAAACGGAGACATTGCGGATAACACCGCCCGAGCACTGAAAGCATGTGTGAAAGCCACCATGATTCAGGAAAAAAAATCGACGATCACTATTAAATTAGAGATTTCCAAAGTCGCTGACGATCAGATCACTATGGTCGGAGACGTAAGCCATACCATCCCCAGACCGAAGATCAAAACAGGCTTCTTTGTCAATGATCAAACGTTTATGCCATCACGTAACCGACCAAACCAACAAATACTTCCGGGAGTCAACTCATGAAAGAATTTTTAAACAATCTAATGAATGCATTCAAACCACCGATGCAACCTTTGGAAGATGGCTCAATCATCATCCATAATGATTACAAGGTAGATACGGCCAAACAGCCTATCCACTTTAAACCCGCTTTGGCACGTCATGTCGTTTCTCAGAAGATCATCAATAAAGATGACTATATCGCATTCGTAACCGAGTATAAAACCGATGCTACAAAGCTTTTTTATACCGACAACAATGTCCAAGCAGTATTCAACTACATTGCAGTGAATAACCCTGATTATGGAGACAGCTGTGCAACTATGCCGCTCATCCTAACTGATGATTATAAACATTACCGAGCGAATACCTCCAACCAAATCATCCAAAAAGATTTCATCCGCTTCCTCAAACGCATGGAGCCGTACATCGTCGCACTGGATAACAAAAAAGCGGATGACATGGACATCATCGACATGGCGGAGAGTTTGCAGGGCATCACTCAGATCGACAGTATTCAGCGTAACACTTCGAACAAATTCACCATCGACGCAACGGTGCGAACGGGCAAAGCCAATGTTGAGATCCCACGGATTATTACGTTTGAATTTCCAATATATACCAATGATCGTGAGTTAACCACCCGATTTGAAACAGAGCTGTTTTTAAGTGCTCAGGACGGCGTATTCGTCGCAGAGCTGATCTGTTACAACATCGACCAACTCGAAGAGGAAACCCGCCGACAACTCACACAGAGTATCTGTGACGGTATCGAGGGCGTTAAGTCGTATCAAGTTTAACGATGTTGGCGACATTCATGTCGTCGACATACCAAAGAGCTTTCTACGAAGCACAGATTCCCATTGCGGTTTGCTGGGTCACGTAGAGAGCTTAACAAAAGGAGACATGATGAAGTTTAAAAGAATTTATGCGGCGTTAAACGGATTTCCGATCGGGACAGCCCTGCGAATAATCGAAGAACTAAAAAAGGAGAAACAATGTTAGAAAAACCGATCAACCTTAGCACGCCAAACTGGGTCGCTGTAGATTTTGTATCCTACGAAGATAATGATGCTTACGATAAAGCCTTCAAGGGTGTTATTCATGCGATCTTAATTCCTTTGATACTTGGATGGGTTATCACTCCGATAGCTGCTACGATCTATCTTGTAACCGCTGCTGTCTTGTATGGTACCGTGTTTCGCCATAAGTCGCAAGGTTTTTGGGGAATGTTGGTGTTCGTGTTCGGCATCAGTGCGCTTTTGATTATGGCGGTGTGAGATGATTGAAATATTAGACTTCCCTTTGCTAGATTCAGATGTTTACTATGTAGGTCATAAATTAAATGATGATAATGAAGAGCTAGGATGGTCTTGGAGTATTGATGGAATATTTACTTCGCTTGATGAAGCTGTAAAGAATACTGCCAACGATCATTTTATAGTTAGATTTCCTATCAATATAATATTACCAGATCAGCTTACCCACCCTAAACAATCATGGTGGATGATAAAAGGCGAATTATTACAATCTGAAATTTTTATGGAGGCATAAGATGCTAACCCCAACCCACTTCCAATTTGCCCTCGAGGGCGCAACCGTATATTCTCCGGGGAAGATGCCCTGCGTTGTCCATGACGTGACGGATGACCTAATCGAGTACCAATGCATAGATGAAGTCCATCGTGATTCAGAGACCCTATTCTACCCCGAAGGCAAACCGCTGATCCGAACCATGGACCAATACACGTTCTGCGAGTGGTTCACCCTCGACCCATCATTCTAAATTAGGAGTAATCATGCAATATTTCGCACACTGCCCATCATGTGAGCTTTTAGTACTAGCGGTGGCACTTACAGCGATATGGTTCGCAATCTTTTTGGCAAGTTTCAGACCTAAACGAAGATGGGGATGTAACCCACATGATGCAAAGTACGGGAGAAAATAATGAGTACCTACGAGAGAGTATTTCAACACGTTCACAAATCACAAAATGTTTCTTCGCTTGAGATAGCGAAGCGGGAGATTGAAGAGATGCTAAGGGTGAAGTCATGAATAGAATAGAAATGTCGTTAATGATAGCAGGGCTTACCGCTATGTCATGCGGAGCAAGACCAATCCAAATGCACCAATCAAAACCAAAACCCACGCAAAGCGAAGAGGCAAAACAAGCCGCTTTAGCTAAAGCTCAGGCTAAACGAGATCGAAAGGCAAAAAGATGAATCAATTCTTACAACTGGTCGAAAAAGAGCGAACCCGCCAGATCGTCCAAAAGGGATACACCACCGAACATGATGACGAACATGTAGATGGAGAGCTTGCAGATGCTGCGGCGTGTTATGTAACTGATAATACTGAATATATTGATCTATCAGAAATGTGGCCATGGAGCTTTGAGTTTTTCAAAAAAGAAGATCACTCACGAAAACAACAGCTTATCATCGCTGCCGCTTTTATCAATGCCGAATATGATCGTATTGTAAGAGCAGAACAAAAACAAAACGGAGAAACACATGAAATTCATTAGTATTGACATCGAAACCACAGGGCTTGACCCACAAAAAAACCAAATATTAGAGTTCGGAGCTATCGCTATAGATACCTCTAAGCATGAACCGTATATCGATTCTTTTAGGGCAGTATTCATCCATCAAGAGTTGACTGGTAACCCTATCGCGTTGACGATGAACGCAGGGCTTATCAATGAGATCAATACAGTTTTAAAAGATAAAGACACTCTTTATATTTTACAAAGTAGTGCTTCTGATACAGTCTATGTCCGTAATTCACAAGGATTTCAAGAATATTTCGATGAATGGTTACAGTCGATCAACTTTACCGAGCGCCTAACACTTGCAGGGAAGAATCTCGCATCGTTTGACCTCAAATTCATCGAAGCGGCAGGCATTAAAATCAAGTACCGTCATCGTATGATTGATCCGGCGATACTCTATGTCGATTGGGAAAAAGATGAAACATTACCTGATCTACAACAATGCCTTGATCGTGCTGGTATCGTTAAATCCGTAGAGCATACATCACTTGGAGATGCAGGAGATGTAGCGGAGTTGGTCTTGAAGAAGCTATTATGCAGCTGATATTACGAATCGATGGTGTAGAGACTGACGACACGGATAAAGTGGAAGAACTAGAACTTTTATGTGTATCGAAAAAACGATACGGCTCAGTTGAGCTTTGTTTCCGTGGCGGTGGTTGGAATATACCTTTTGCCAAAATCAAGCTTTATGATTCAAACCTAGCCATCGATGCTGATGCAACTTTCGAGAGTGCATTATTTCTTGGTGATGAGATTTGCCGAAGATGGAACTTACAAAATGAAAAAATTGCCGAAGCCATAAATTGCGTTCGGATACCAGTCGATCATGAGCTTGAAAGTATGGATAATAATCCACTTCTAAAATCGTTTTTAAAAACTTCTGTTCAATAAGAGGAAGCGGCGTAAGCCCTCCTCTCCAATCACCCCATGCCCCACACTAAATCCGTCCAACCATTCCGCACACCTACGGGTTTACTGTGAGCCATTATCCAAAGGAATAACAATGACACAATTAGAATTTCACGATAAATTTCAGACTGATGAACAAATGTTTGTTTGGGCAAATGAAGCAGAAGAGAAGATTGCGAAACTCGAATCCGAAAATGCAAAGCTCAAAGAACCTAAGACATGTTTGACATGTCACCTATTTGAGGATAACTCATGCATACACCCTGAAGTAGAAGATTTTTACGTACCTCAATACATTCATCATAGCGGGTGCGGACTGCATGAACTAGAGGAAGGATAATGCCAATAGAACGCATACGGTACCGCTATTGGTTCTTCATATTCAAAACCAAAGACAAATTTAGAACACTGATAAAGAGGAGACGACGATGAGACTACATATCAAAAAAGTACCATCCAAAAGCCATTTTCGTAATTTCGACTATGAATTTTATCGTGGTGATGAGTTGATCGCCGTATGTACCAACGTTCACACTGCAAATCACTTGATGATGTTAGAACTTAAAAAGGTAAAGCGATGAAGCGAGAAAAGCTTACTCATGGTGAGGCTTTCTTCGAGCGTAAAAAAGCTTTTGAACAAAGTAACGCATCGGCGTTAAATATGAGATCATTTGACACTATCCCTCCACGTATGAGCAGAGAAAAAGCCCTGAAATATTATGGCAAAAAACTACGTGAAGCCTTTGGAACCCAAGACCAAGAACCCGATGATTTTATAAACGTAGATCACCGCTTTGATTACTACGAAGCACAAAGAATTTTAGAACGAATGGGGAGAGCGGGATGAAACTTGACTTCATTGGGTGTGAAATTAGAGATGGTGATCCGCTTTGGATAATCAAAGGCGACTCGACGAGGGTTGAAGCATATCGAAGAGGTGATACCGTTATCCCATGTGGGTTAAAGCATTCGTGTTTACAGCAAACTCTACAAGATGGAAAAAATAGCCGTGTTGATTTACAACGATCTTGGTATGAAAATTATTTGATAAAAAAGGTTCAACGATGACCCGCCAATCAGCCAAAACCACTATCCGCAGTCGAGTAGTCGTAAACGTAACCCATATCAAAAGCCTACACGCAGTGGACGAAGTGATCGATCAGCTATGTGATGAACACGAAGCACGGATGAAAGAAAAAGACCTCAAAATCGAATGGCTACAAGATTGTATAGATAAGCGAAATGAGTTTGATAAAAAGTATGGAGAGCAAGCATGAAAATATATGAAGCTATAAAACGATTAGAAGATTCAAGCGTTATTTTGCGAAATCAAAATGGTGAGCTATTTCAAAACTACAATAGTTATTCTTTCTTTGTAACTTATTCTGATACAACGAGGCCAACCCAAGGCTCAATTGGCGGGTCAATAAAACATGATGACTTTATAAAAACATATCTTGACGATGAATTCGAGATTGTTCCTCAATGGTACAACGATGTCAAATATCCTATTCTTTGCAAAGTAAAAGAGAATGGATGGAGTGATTACAAAATCGTGAGCATCAAATCAAGAAGCGGGGTGATGATGCAAACTAATTTTGGTGAATCATACATTCTTAGATATGGGATAAAAATTGTTCCACTATCAAAAGAGGAATGCTTGGAAATATTTTATAAAGAGGAGGTATCCAATGGAATTGCTTGACAAATATATAACTGACAAACAAGTCATAGAAAAATTCGGTATTGCCAAGGGGACTCTTGCAAACTATCGGAGTCAAGGAAAATTATCATACTCAAAATTTGGAGGATCAGTTATTTATAAAGTTTCTGATATCGAGGAATTTTTAGAGAGAAATCGTATTGAGAAATCAGCTTGATTTTGAAGAAATGGTGGGTCAAGCAGGACTTGAACCTGCAACTACACCGTTATGAGCGGTGGGCTCTAACCATTGAACTATTGACCCATTTTGTAGCGAAGCCGTCACCTAAGCCGTCACCGTAAAAGAATTCAGACCGTTTAACGCCCTATCTGTAGGCATTCCACTCTTTTAGATTCACCCGTTATGAGCGGGGGGCTCTAACCACTGAACTATTGACCCGTGTTTGAGGAGCGCCATTATAAACGCTCTTTAATTAGACGAAGCTTTTTTTACCCGTATCTCCGTAAAGATATCGAAATCGGTACGCGAGAAGATTTTCCATCACGGCCAAAAGAACCATAAAATTGACAAAACTGCTCCCTCCGTAGCTGAACATCGGCAACGGAACCCCGACGACGGGGGCAAATCCGATCGTCATGGCGATATTGACCGCCATATAGATGAAAAAGAGGAGAGAAAGCCCCCCTGCGACCACTTTGATGTAATAGTCTTCCGTCCAAAAAGCGATCATCATCAGATGGATAATCAGTGCCGCATAAAGGGTGATCAAAAGAAATGCTCCGAAAAAACCGAAACGCTCCACCACATAGGCAAAAATAAAGTCGCTTGAGGCAATGGGGAGAAATTTCATCTGCGTTTGGGTCGCGTCTTCTTTTTGTTTTCCGAAAAAGCCTCCTGAACCGACGGCGATAATCGACTGTTCGACATGGTAGCTCGGTTTTTCGCTGACAAAATCGGTCAAACGCTGCTTTTGGTAATCATGCAGCTGCGTATAGATAAGAGGCAGGGAGATGATAAACGCGGTGATCAATCCGACCCAGATTTTCCAGTGTACCCCGACGATAAACAAAATCCCGAATCCCAAAAGTACCAAAACGCTGGCCGTCCCCAAATCGGGCTCTTTGGCAATCAGGAAAAACGGCATAAGGATAAAAAAGGATATTTTGGCAAACGCTTTTAACCCGTATCCGTCCCGTGGCGGAGGATTACGGCTGATCAGATAAGCGAGCATCAGGACAAATGCGGGTTTCAGCAGTTCCGAGGGCTGTAGGGTAAAATGGATAAACGGGATCTCGATCCACCGTTTTGCCCCCAATCGCGAGTGTCCTACAAATTCTACGGCGATGAGAAGCAAAATACTTCCCCAGTAGGCTATCGGTATCATCCAGAGAAGTTTTCGGATAGGGAGAAGAAAAAGGGTAATAAAGACGCCGATTCCGACCGAAACATAAACCATATGTTTTTGTCCCAGAGTGGGATGAATCTCGTAAATCAGCCAACCTGACATAAAAACCAGAGGAATCAGTAAGATAACAGTTATGAAATCAAAGTGTGCTAAAATTCGCCGATCAATATTAAGCACTACGGTCCTTCTTTTTTTGCTAATTGTAGCATAGCGGGCTTATAACTTTATTTTAACGTTTTCAGACACAATACCAAAAGGCACCCTATTTTGACACAAGAAGAATCACAATTCATGACGGACGAAGCGATTCGTCTCGATGTTTTTTTAACACAGCAGTTAGGACAGACACGCAATCAGATTGCCCAGCTCATCGAACAAGAGTGTGTCACCGTCGATGGCAAACCTACCGCTAAATCAGGTTTAAAACTTAGACCAAACCAAAAAGTCCATATCCGTTTCCCGGAACAAAAATCGACTCCGGCACTCCAAATCGATTTTGATGTCGAAATCTTGTTTGAAGACGATGACATTCTCGTCATCAATAAACCCAGTTCTCTCACCGTCCACCCTGCCCCGAGTGTCAAAGAACCGACACTGGTCGATTGGCTCAAACATAAAGGGATCAGCCTCTCAACGCTCAGCGGCGAAGAGCGTCACGGGATCGTACACCGTCTCGACCGCGGCACGAGCGGTGCGATGGTCATCGCAAAAAACAATAATGCGCATGAAGCACTCTCATTGCAGCTGCAAGACAAAACGATGGGACGCTTTTATCTCGCCGTCATCACCCCTCCGCTGAAAGAGCAGGTCACCATTATCGACCGTCCGATCGGGCGAAGCGCGAACAACCGTCTCAAAATGGCAATCAGCGAAACAGGCAAAAGTGCCAAAACCGAATTTCGCAAACTCCTCCCGAGCCATGACGAGACCGAAGAGCTGATCGTCTGTAAACTCTACACCGGACGGACCCATCAGATCCGGGTCCATTTGGAGTCGATCAGCCGCCATATTCTGGGAGATCACCTCTACGGAACATCGCCGAAAAGCGACAAAATGGAACGTATCTTGCTTCATGCCTATAACCTCTATTTTACCCACCCGACGACCCAAAAGACGGTTACATTTACCGCCGCTTTAAGTCCGGTGATGGAAGATTATTTAAATAAACATTTTGATTCAAAGGAATATCATGAACTCATCGATCCGCTACGCATTAAGCATCTCTTTAGCACTGAGTCTCTTTAGCGGCTGTGCGGTTCAGCCTGCTGCTCCGCAAAAAACAGTCACGATAGATTCGACCCTTCCTATCCCCTCGATGAACGGTTTTATCGCCGATATCACGTCGGTCGCATTTGAGTGGAAACCGGTCAGTGATCCGAGAGTAACCGGATTTTACGTTTATCGCAATACCCCAGGTGCCGAGGATCAAAAGCTTCAGCGCATCGCAACGATTGACAGCCGTTTCGCAACCCATTACGTCGACAGCGATCTCAAGCCGGGGAGCGAATATCAGTACCGCTTTTCCGCGATTACCAAAGAAGGGAGCGAATCGGTTGCCAGTGAAACGACTGTCGTAGCGACACAGCCGATGATCGCGCCGGTCAGCTTTTTCCAATCGGTCGGAAACATGCCCCGCAGCGCCAAACTTCTCTGGCGTCCGCATCCAAACGGAAAGATCAACGGCTATATCCTCGAACGCCAAAATGCAACCGATCAAAAATGGGTTGAGATAGCAACCATCACCGGACGTTTGAATGCTGAATTTATCGATTCAAACCTCAAAGACGGCCAAGTCTATTTCTACCGTATCAAAGCAACCACGTTTGATAAACTCTCAACCGAGCCGAGTGAAACGACCAAAGTAATCACCAAGCCACTTCCGCCGGAGATTAAAAACATTACCAGTACCAACGACCTTCCACGGGCCATTACTCTGACATGGGAGCCAAGTACCCTCAGCGATTTGAGCCACTACAACATCTATCGCTCAAGTACCCCTAACGGTTCTTTCGCATACCATGTCAAACTCGAAACGACCAGCTTCACCGATACGATCACCGAAGACGGAAAGTTCTATTTTTACAAAATCACCGCAGTGGATAAAGACGGGTTGGAGAGCCCTCTTTCATCGGTAGCGACACAAGGTTCAACCCTTTCCAAACCGCTCACACCGATTGCGTATGAGGGGAAAATCGTTGATCGTGCCGTAGATTTGCAATGGAAAAACAACGACCCTCGCAGCGTTTCGTATTCCGTCATCAAAACCACCAAGACAAGCTGGGTCAGCCGAGAGAGTATCGATATCAACAACATCACGGACACCCGTTTTCACGATGGTGATATCAAACCCGACGTCGATTATCTGTATGAAATCGTAAGCGTCGATAAAAACGGTATCCGGTCTCTTCCGACGCCGGCAATCGAACTTCGTTACGAGGCAAAATAGAGAATGCCGCATTTACATATCGAAGCCTTTAAACCTCTTAACCTTCCCGCACGCCGCGGAGAGGTGGAATTTCTTTTTCAAGCCGACTACAAAGACCATGAGGGTGCCCTGATCGCTACCCGTTACAAAGATAGAGAATTCTTTTTGGTTTACAAAAAGACTGAGAATAAAGAGCTTCTCAAAAGTGACAAAGTGACCCGTCCGTCGCCGAACTTTTTGATCAAACACGCCCTTTTGGCGTATGCTGAGTGTGCCGAGCTGAACATCCTCGATTCAAACGTCGACAATGCTCCGGAAAATGCCCACCTCAAAACCCATGATGCGCTTAAATCGATCTCGTTTTTTGCCGAAAGTTTCCCAATCGACCGTGAAGTCCGAATCGAAATCGGATTCGGCTCTGCCCGTCATCTTCTCCACCAGGCTGCCGCAAACCCGGATGTCCTCTTCATCGGTTTGGAGATTCACAAACCCTCCATCGAACAAGCACTCAAACATATCATGATTCAAAACCTCACTAACGTCATGATTCTCGACTATGATGCCCGCCTCTTTTTAGAGTTTGTCCCTTCCAATATCGTCGGAAAGGTCTACGTCCATTTTCCCGTTCCATGGGATAAAAAGCCTCATCGACGTGTTATTTCCGAAGCCTTTTTACGAGAATCCGAGCGGGCTTTGCGTGTCGGCGGAACACTGGAACTCCGTACCGACAGCGAAAATTACTACCGGTTTGCACTGGAGACCTTCAGTTCCCCGGCAAAAAGCCGCTTTGATGTCCGAAAGAACCAGGATATTGCGATCAGCAGCAAATACGAAGACCGTTGGAAACGTATGGAGAAAAATATTTACGACGTCACCTTTACCTGTGAAATCCTCAGTCCTGAGCCTGACGTCGAGGGTGATTTTTCGTTCCCTTTCCAAGAGATCGATGCGAGTATCATCGACCGCCTCTCCAAAGAGACTTATAAACGCGACTGGGGATTCATCCATGTGGAGCGAACTTTCACGATCGGAGAAAACGGCGGAATGATCCGTCTGGCAATGGGAAGTTTTGACCGGCCGGAGAGTACTTATGTCATTATCGAAAACGGTACCGCCCGTTACTTCCCCTCACTGCCTGTCCGTTCCAATGCGAATCTCAAAGCCCATACCTTATTGAAGGAACTGTTGCATGGATAAAGTCATTATTGCCGAAAATCTTTCTCTTTCCTACAAAGAGTTTGAAACCATTATCTCCAAAGCCAATTTCACTATCGATGCGGGAAGCTTTGTATTTATCACCGGAGCCAGCGGAAGCGGGAAATCGACCCTTCTGAAATCGTTCTACGGCGCGATTGAACCGCGCGCCGGGCAGTTAATGGTAGGGGGGGTTAAGATGAGCCGTATCAGTACCTCCAAGCTCAACTTTCTGCGCCGCCATATCGGTGTCGTTTTTCAAGATTACAAGCTGATCAAAGAGTGGACCATCGAGAAAAACGTGATGCTCCCGCTGATCATCTCCGGCTATACCAAAGAGGTCAGCAGCGCACAGGTGCAAAAACTCCTCGGGCACGTCAAACTGATCCATCAATCGGGCAAATATCCCCCTGAACTCAGCGGCGGGGAACAACAGCGTGTAGCAATGGCACGAGCGCTTGCCCACAATCCGATTTTGATTTTAGCGGATGAGCCGACCGGAAATCTGGATGAGTATTCATCACAGGTGATCTGGAATCTTTTAGAGGGGGCCAATACCCAGCTCAAAACGACCGTCGTCGTTGTGACCCACAATATCCCCTCCACCATCACCGTACCTTACCAACACTATCATATCGAGATGGGGAATATTCATGAAGTCTCTTAAAAACCATATCTCACTCATTGTCGCCCTCTTTACCGTTTTGTTTTCGGTTCAAATTTACGTAGCGGTGGATCGAACGATCGCGGCATACGAAACACGTCTCAAAAACGACTATTCGATTATCGTCGTTGCCAGTAAAACCCTCACTCCGGTTGAGTTTAAAGCAATGGATCCTATTATCGAGCGAAGCGACGTTATCGCGACCGATCAAGTTTTGCAGCGGTTGCAAGGGGAAATGAGCAAAAAAAATCTTGATTTGCTCAAACTCACTCTTCCAAAGTTTTATCGGCTCTATCTGAACCGTTTCCCGACCCCTGCCGAGATTGCCAAACTTCAAAAACGGCTCCAGAAAGATCCTGCAATAGAGCGTGTTGAAGGATATGCCCAAAGCCACGATACGGTCTACAAACTGATGCTTTTGTTTAAAGATGTCGTCCAGGTATTCTCAATCTCTATTGCGGCGGTCACGTCACTCCTGATCCTCAAAGAGATGCGTCTCTGGCAGTTCCAGCATTCTGATAGAATGAGTATCATGGCCCTTTTCGGAGCGCCGGTATGGTTGCGCTCAGCAGTTTTATTCCGTCTGGCCATCGTCGATGCCATCATCGCAACCATCGTACTCTGTTTTGCCTTTTTCATTATCCAGCAATACGGCTGGATGGATCTGCTCCTGCGGACTGTCGGGATCAGTATCGAACTTTTTGATTTTGTAAATGATGCACTCCGTTCACTTCTGATTGCGCTTGGCGTATCGATTGTATTAACCTTTACCATCGTCGTCGGCAACAATGAAGAGGAATAGATGAAAATCCCCTTTTCCCTGGTATTGCTCCCGTTGTTAGCGGCATCGCTGTATGCCGCTAAAATCGATGAGAAGATCCAACACACATCGAAACAATTGAATGAGACCAAACAAACCTATACGAGTCTCAATAGCAAACTCGAAGCAACCGCATCCAAAATTATCCAGCAAAAGCAGATCATCGGCACTCAGCAGGAGAAAATCAGTACCCTCGTCGAGCAGCTGCAATCCAAAGAGAGTGTTTATCAATCCAATAAAATGACCCTAAAGGGACTCGAAACCCAGCAAACGCTTTTGACCAAAACCCAAAATGATATTGAACAGCGTCTCGTTTTTGCGATTGCCCGCAATACCTCCATCTCATTATTAGTCAATGACGACCGTGCCAAAGAGGCCGATGCCATCATCACCGAAGAGGCTCTCAAGCTCCATCTGAAACAGATCAATCAGGAGATCAAAGAGCTCAATGCCCTTTTTGTTGCCAATAACGAAAAGATTGCCGGACTCTCTTCGCAAACGACCGTATTAAAGAAATCGATCGCCATCATTGATCAGGAAAAAAACAAGGTCATCGAGACGAAGAAAGAGAACGAAAAAGCGATTGCTAAACTCGAACAAGAGAAAAAGCTTTATAAAAAATCGCTGAATAAAATTCTCAACCAGCAGCGTTCTTTACAAAATACCCTTGCCAATCTCAATATTATCAAACGCGAATCCCTTAAGCCTAAAAAAGTACCGGTACACGCAACCAAAAAACCGGGTTCAAAACCGGTACCTGAAGATGTCAAGCAGGCGGTTGCCGAATACAGTCCCTCCAACGTTGCCAAATATTCGGGGGAACGGACGATATCTCCGTTGGACGGATACTCTGTTACGAAAAGCTTTGGTCCGTATACCGATCCTGTCTACGGTATAAAAATCTTTAACGATTCGGTATCGCTCCGTCCGAATGATCCTGATGCAAAAGTCAAATCGGTACTGAACGGAAAAGTGATCTTTGCAAAAACTACCGCGATGCTCGAAAATGTCGTCATTATCGAACATGATAACGGACTCCATACGATTTATGCCCACTTGGATAAAATCGCCCCTACGGTCGAGGTAGGGAAACGGCTCAAACAAGGCTCCATCATCGGTCGCGTCGGACGAGAACTGATGTTCCAGGTCACGCAGCGCAACGCACACATCGACCCGCTGCAGGTGATCCGCTGAGAACGTTTCAGTTCTCTTCCCGCTTTATCCATTTTTTGAGGCCCCACTCCATCCATTTATAACTTTCGATCAGGATAAAAATCAAAACGGTAGCCATACCGATCCAAGCGAGCATTTCCCCATCCGGAGAGACGGCATGGAACCATTTGGGCACAACGTAGAGGGCGACGGCCTGAAGTGCCAATCCGATTCCGATTCCGATCCAAATGGCCGGATTGATCGTTATACTGCTTCGGATATTGTAAAAAAAAGGCTCTTCCTCTTTCTGGGCTAAAATGCCGTTCACCCATTGCGATGTCACTATGATACAAAACGATACCGTCAGCGCCGTCTCATAGCTGTACCCTTCCCTCAGCAGATGTAAAAACACTGCCAATGTCACCGATGCGTTGATTATAGAAACCCATCCGATTCGTGCTACCTGCCAACGGTCAAAAAACTGTGTTTCCAGCCGTCTTGGAAACCTCTTCATTACATTTCCCTCTTCGCGGCACATCGGAAACGTCTTATCCGTTACCCCGTCGGTTACAATGTTTACCCAAAGAATTTGCGTCGCATGAATCGGCAAAGGGAGGCCCATCAAAATGGCTCCGCTGATAAGGAGTATTTCATCGAAGCAGGTGGCGAGAAGATAAAAAATAACCTTTCGAAGATTGGCGGTAATGATCCTCCCCTGCCGGATTGCATCGACGATGACCCCGAGGTTATTATCCGTTATCACCATTTTTGCCGTCGATTTTGCCGCTTCGCTGCCGTTGCCCATCGCGATCCCCAAATCAGCCGCTTTGAGTGCCGGAACATCGTTGACCCCATCCCCGGTTACGGCGACGATTTCGCCATGCGTCTGAAGCAGTTTGACGATCCGGTATTTGTGTTCCGGCAAAGCTCTGGCGACTACGGTACAGCCATGTAGTACGCTATGAAGCTCTTCATCATCCATATTTTCGATTTCACTGCCGTTGAGGATAGTATCCCCCTCTTTCCATATTCCCACTTCTTTGGCAATTACCTGCGCCGTTATCGGATTATCCCCCGTCACCATCACGACACGGATTCCTGCCTCTTGCGCCTGTGCGACCGCACTCTCTACGCCGCTTTTTGCGGCATCGGCAAACCCGATCAGACCGACGATTCGGATATTCCATTCTGATGGATCTTCCCACTTTTCATCACTGATCCCGAATGCAAGAAGACGAAGCCCCGCATGAGCCATCGCATCGTGAGCGTTATCGAGCCTCTGCAGCTCATTTTCGGGATTTTTCGCCATTGATCGGAGTGCTTCATACGCCCCTTTTATATGGAGGCGCTCTTGCGCATCATTTTGATTGATCGTAGCCATAAAACGCGATTGAGGATCGAATGGGTGATAGAAGATACGGGGGTGATTGTTTCGAATCGAAATGTACTCTTCGCCGATCCACCGAACCAATGCCGTTTCCGCCGGATCACCCCGTTCTTCGCTGGCATCGTTGCACAATGCGGCACACATTTTCAACTCTTCATGATCCAAAGCTTCCGTCTGACGAACCGATAAAAACCCCTCGGTAATGGTCCCGGTTTTATCGGTGGCGATCACCGATGCACTTCCCAACGCTTCGACCGAAGGGAGATGACGGACCAGTACTTTATGGCGGCTGAGCCGGTATGCACCCAATGCCAAAATAAGGGTCACAACGATAGGAAGCCCCTCCGGAACGGCCGAAACCAGCTCCGCAATCAAAATAGAAGCCATTTCTCCCTGGCTCCGCCCCTGCAAGAGCCCTACAATCCCGACAACTAAAAGAATGACAATGAGAACAAGAATCAAACGTTTGGAAAATATGGCCAGTGCGCGCGTGAGGGGAGAGTGTGGAGATTGCTCTTTTGCACTCCGTGCAATAGACGCTAAATAAGTGTTTTCTCCCGTCGAAGTGACAATCCCTACACCCGTCCCCTTAATGATATGCGTTCCCGAAAAAAGGGTATTGTTCCGCTCATACGGAAGCGCCTCGATCGGGAGGAGAACGTTTGCCTCTTTGGCACTCGGGACCGATTCTCCCGTCAAAATCGCTTCGTCTGCCTGAAGGGCATGCGATTCGATCAGGCGGATATCAGCCGGGACAAGGTCGCCCTCCCCTAACAAAATAACATCGCCCAAGACAACTTCATGGGAAGGTATCAGTGCTTCCAGTCCTCTTCGTATCACCTTAACGTGCGTTTCGGTCAATTTTTTCAATGCTCTGATGGAAGTTTCGGCCCTGTATTCCTGAACAAATCCCAAGAGACTGTTGATGATGAGAATCCCTACGATTATCATACTGTCCGTTCGATGTCCCATCACCAACGACAACATTGCCGCCGCGATCAAAATGGCGACAATGGGGCTTTTGAACTGTCCTAAAAAAATTGAGAAGTAAGAGCGTTCCTCTTCTTTGAGCGTATTGAACCCGTATATACGAAGGCGTTTTTCCGCTTCATTAGCTTCTATGCCGGATGCAGAACTTTCTAACAATTCATAAAGTTCATCGGGAGTTTTGGTATAAGAGTGATCGAAATTTTTCATTTTTGACTCTTCCATCTCTATTAGACTGTAAAGAGCCATATTAACATAATATCACCCCATTAGGGTAAATAGGGGAATTTCGCTTAAAACGGCCAGACGGCTCCTGCTATTTTACTGGCCCATCCTTGCTGGGTCGAGCGGTCGATGTCACCCTCGTTGGCGTAGAGGATTTTTGCATCGGAGATCTTAGACGAGTTGATTTGGTTGTTCTGATCGATATCGTACGGTCGGATAACCCCGCTTAGCTGCATAATCTGTTTTTGTTCATCAACCATGATCTCCCGTCGTCCGGTGATAAAATAGTTTCCGTTTGCCATCACTTTAACAATCCGTGCCGATACGGTTGTCGTGAAAGAGGCATTCTTCGTTGCACTTCCTGATCCCGTATACGCCGACGTAGACCCGCCGGACAAACCGATATTCGTTAAACCGTTTAGTTTGTTGATGGCCGAATTCACGGCTGAGTTATCTCCGGCGGAAGCGAATACACCCCCGTTTAATCCGATAGTATCGGCTTCGGAAAGAGCTTTTTTACCCACGTTCGTGCTGCTTGCCGTCTCCGAAATCACAACCGTAACGATATCATTGACATGCATCGCTTTATGGTCAGAAAAGAGGGGACTGTCTCCCTGTCCGAACAGACTTCCGCGTGCTACGAAAGTATTTTCTTCTTCGCGTGAGGGCATCTCTTCCACGTATTTCGGAGGGGTAAATGCGATTTCAGGTTCTGTCAAACGTGCGGTACAGCCGCTTAGCAATAAAGAAGCTGATAATATTAATAAGTATAAGGATATTCGCATTGTTCCGCCCAAGTCATATTTAGCTATAATAAAGCAAATATAGTTCCAAGGAAATTTATGACACTCAGAGAGCAAATTAACGACGATATCAAAACAGCGATGAAAGAAAAAAACAGTGCCTTACGCGATGCGCTTCGTCTTCTCAGCAGCGCGATGAAACAAATCGAAGTCGATGAGCGCAAAGAACTCACCGATGAAGATGTCATCAAAATCATCCAAAAACAGGTCAAACAGCGCAATGATGCGATGAGCCAGTACCGTGAAGCGGGACGTGAAGATTTGTATGAAAAAGAGGCTTCCGAAGCCGCTATTTTCGAAACTTATCTTCCGAAGCAGCTTTCGGATGACGAGCTCGAAAATGCGCTCCGTTCACTGATCACCGAAATCGGTGCCACTTCGATCAAAGACATCGGACGGATCATGGGTGCCGCGTCGAAAACCCTCGGCGCTCAAGCCGACGGCAAGCGGATCAACGAATGTGCCAAAAAGATTTTGAGCTAAATCATCTCAAACAGAAAAAAAAAGGTCATATGCTTTATATGACCTCCCTTCACTAAGACTTATCCGGCTTTTACACAAATTGGCGAAAACAAACTTTCCTATCTCTTCCGACTGATCATAAGTATTGGATGCTCCATATAGGGGTCGAATAAGACTACGAACCCAACAGCTCCGGCCGGCCGTAATGGAACCCTTGGGCGTAATCCACGCCGATCTCTCTGAGGATTTTGAGGGTCTCTTCGTCCTCTACGTATTCCGCAACCGTCATCTTGCCAAACTCTTTGGCAATCTGATGGATATGCTTTACGAAAATACGGTCTTTTTCATTGACGGCGATATTCTTTACAAATTCACCGTCGATTTTGACATAATCGGTATCAAAATATTTGAGGTATACGAACGACGAAAATCCTGATCCGAAATCATCCAAGGCGAATGCTATCCCAAGCTCTTTCATTTTTTCAATAATCTCCATCAAGCCGTTCACGTTATGGATTGCCTCACGCTCTAAAATCTCAATGGTCACACCGCCGTGTGATGCCCCTTTCGGGTGACGGGCGTAATGGGACTGGATCAAATCAACATATTCACCGCCGAAAAGACTGTTGGTTGAGAGATTAAAGAAGAACTGCTTATCCCATAACCCTTTTTCTTCCCGTCTTTGCAGCCCTTTCGTCAAAATAATATGATCGATCTTAGGGGCGAATCCAAGACTTTCGGCCACTTCGATAAACTGCCCTGCCGCCATATAGCGTTTACCGTCGCGGATACGTGCGAGAACCTCATATCCGAACAACTCTCCGTTACTGACATTATAAATCGGCTGGACAAACGGTTCTACCCGGTCTTCATCGATCGCCCGGCGCAGGAATTCCCCTTTTTTCTGGATCTCTGCCGCTATTTCCTGATCGCTTTGATCGGCACGGGCAATCGTATTTTTCCCGGCGCGTTTGGCTTTATACATGGCCAAATCCGATCCCGTGAGAAGGGATTCGATATTTTCACCTTGTTCGGGATACTCGGCGATTCCGAAACTTGCCGTCAGGGTTATCTGATCAAACATCAGAGAAATAGGTGTCCCTTCAAGACGCGACCGAAGTTTTTCAACGACGGCATATCCGTTTTCATAAGGAGTTTCCGGCAGGATAACGGCAAACTCATCACCCCCTAAACGGGCTAAAATATCGGCATTGCGAAGGTTGGACCCAAATATTTGGGTCACCTCTTTGAGGACTAAATCCCCCGAAGCGTGTCCATAGGTATCGTTGATGTATTTAAAATTATCCAAATCGATCATCAAAATAGTAAATTGATGGTGGTGCCGCAGCGAACGTTTGATCTCATAATCCAAAAACTCTTCAAATTTACGGCGGTTATAGAGTCCGGTAAGATAATCCCTGTCTGAGAGCTGCTGAAGTTTTTCATAATAATCTTGAATCGAATCCAGCATTTTGTTGAAATAGTTCTCGATATTTTTGACTTCCAGAATCTTTGTCTTGAGACTCACCCGCTTTGCCATATCGTTTTTGCTGATGATCTCTTGAATCATCAACAGAAACTGTTTTAACGGCTCCACGAGCAAAGAATTGAGTTTATAGTACAAAAATCCGAAAATAATGATGGTAAAGAGGACAAAAAAGATAATAAACGAGTTGATCATCGTCGTGAGCGAGATTTTAAGATTGGCGACCGGAAAACGGACATCGATAACGCCGTTAATGTCTCCGATCTTAGCATTCGTATGACAGCTGATACACTCTTTCTTTACAACAATCGGATAGAGGTATCGGATCTCATCGTCCCCGGTAAGGACCTCTTCGCCCTTCATGGCACGCAAAACCATCGGGTCATGCTCACGGACCTGTTTGTCGGTACTGTGTTCTCCGAACAATTCCGCTACGATAGGACTGCGATAGGCATTGATCCGCATTTTCGGCTCAACTTTGTTCAAGCGGAGAATAATCGCATCGAGATCTTCTTTACTCCACCCTTTTTCCATCGCGGAATACAGTGCCTCAAAGGCCATACGGCTCGTTTTACGGGCATCGATACGGGCGAGATCGTCAACTGCCCGCTTTTTGATATACAGACCGTACAAAAACGCCACGGATAAACTTGCTAATAAAGAGATGATTACCGTTTTAGCGATAAGTCGTTTATAAGTCGTATACGATTGCATTTTCGTCCCTGTTGCATCATTTTATAAATTTAAATGATTATAACATATGACGATTAAAATAAAAAAAAAAACATTGCTTTATTCTACAGAAGCGATCCTAAACGCGATGGAATTTTGAAAAATAAGCGGATGGGAATATTGGCAGGTCAACACTCCTCCGATCGGAGCAACGATTTTTTCCAGCTTTTCACCGCTGAGCGCATCGGTAATCCCCCCTAAAATATCCCCTTTTTCGACTGTGGTTCCGCACGATACCGATGAATCAAAAATACCGGCACGGGATGCTTTGAGAATTGTAATCTTTTCGGGTTCAATGATATTGCTTTGAAATCCGTCGAATACCGGTACATTGAGTATCTTCTGTTTTGCCATAAAGCGTATCAATGCACCTTGGACTTCGCTGCTGCTGGCATGATCGATCGAACCGTTTTTTCCGAAAACGATTGAGAGCGCCTTGGTCTCCCAGAGTTGCCAGTTATACTGCAGCATAACCGTCTCGATCGGGCTATAAGAGCGGTAATGGATAAAACGCATCCCTAAATCTTTCGCCGAATCGATATCTTCGTAGCCGCTTTTGATCAGTTTCACATACGGCAGGCACATCCCCTGATCCCGCCGTCCCTCCAAGATAATCCCGAAATCATACCCTTTAAGCGCCTCGAAAAGCTTTGCCGCAATCCGCTGGGTCGTCTCTCCCTCCGCATATCCCGGAAACATCATATTCATATCGGTTTTGTCGAGCGGCCAAAAAGGCTGCCCCATATTGAGGGCATAGGTATTCACGGCGGGAATCACCAAGATCTTCCCGATAATTTTTCCCTCTTCTTCTTTGTGTCTGAGGTGCTCAACGAGGCGCGAGGCGACATAAAGCTGATTGATATGGTCGCCGCTCATAGCTCCTACGATTGCAACCGACGGCCCTTCTGAATCTTCGCCGAATAAAAATCCTTCGACTTTCAAAGGGGCACGGTTCGGGGATTTAAAATTGAGTATCTCGATACGCTTCATCCGTTTTCTCCAAAAATTCGGCCGACCAATGAGCCTTCATACACGATCGGATAGGCTCTGAGGGTAAAGAGTATCCCTCCGATCGGAGCGATCACTTCATCGAGGGTTTGTCCGCTCAGGGGATCGACGATTTGTCCGACGACAGACCCTTTCTCTATCATTTGGCAGTGTTCGATGGCAGGGACGAAAAGTCCCGGGCAGGATGCATTCAGATACGCCACCTCACCCACATGCGATTGGATCGGCATCCGCACATCCAGCGGTTCAATGGATAAGAATCCCTCGCATGCCATCAAATTTAAAATCCCGTCCAGAAGCTGATGACCGTAAGCTTTGCCCAAACGCATCCCAACCCCCATCTCAACGACAAGTGTCTTGGTTCCCAGCGTATTCATCGCATGGGCAAAAGTCGATTCCAAAACCGTTACGGCATCATGTACCCATACAAAATCGATGTTGAGTTTGTTGGCCAGCGGTACCAATACCGCTTCTTGGGATTTGGCGATACGCACTTGCGGGATCTCGCGTAAAAAGACATTGCTGGAATGAATGTCGATAGCGATTTCAGACCCCTGCATTGCACTGACGACTCCATCGGCGATCTGTGCGGGGAGAAAATCATTTTTGCTTCCGGGAAACATACGGTTTAGATCGACATCATAAAAAGGGACGGAACGGGTAATACTGTCAAGCCCGAGACTGTTAATAGCCGGATAGATATCAATAATCCCTTTTATCTTATCGGGATTGGCCCGAAGCCACTCGCCCAAAAGAAAACAGACATATTGCCCCTCCAGCTCATCTCCGTGGATTCCGCTGACAATCGAGATACGTTTAGACGTTTCCCCTTTTTCGGGCTGATAACGGCAGCGCTGTATCCGGAACTGTTCCCCTACCGGCAAATCGATGGCAAAGACCTCTTCAATCACACCCACCTGCTCTCCTATTGCGCTTGTGTTTGCGAAGATACTGCGGCACAGGTATCTTTTTGAATCACACGGTCAACCACACTGTTAAGAAAAAGGAGAAATTTTGAAATGTCCGATGTCGTGACATTAATAGGGCGATAATTACGGTTTAACTGTCTGGCGATCGTATTGATGACATCGATATCCGCCGTCACCATCTCGATCTCTCCGTAGAGGCGTAAAATAAGATCAAAACGTTCAATCTGCTGTCCGAAACGGATCAGTTGATAGGCGCGTGTACGATCCAGTTCAGTCGAAAATATCCCCAATATCAAACTGCAATCGTCGATAATCTCTTCCAGGTTTGCCGGGCTTACCGCACGGTTTCGTCCGGCTACCAGTTGATTATGAATTTTGTTAAGTGTCGCAAAACCCCGGTCATCCAGCAAATGGCGTGTCTCTATCGCATTTTCCCGAGCCCAGCTGATGATTTGTTCAATACTTCCGCCATAGGTACCGTACACCCCTTGTTTAAGAAAATCAAGTGCATTCTCGTACTCGATTTCAACACCGAGTTTTGCATAGAGTTTTCGCCCCTCGTCCAAATCTCTGTCGATGACATAATCATAACCGTTCACCAACTCTTTGAGCATCGTCTCTGCACGCTGAACATAACGTCCGAACCAATATAGACGCTGTGCGGTATTTACCGAAATCGCGATCCCGTTGATAATCATAGTTCCACCACCCATGTGTCTTTAAATCCGCCCCCTTGGGACGAGTTAACGAGGTAATTCCCCTCTTCCATCGCATAACGGGTCAATCCGCCCATACTGACAGTGATATTCTCGCCATGAATAACATAGGCTCGTAAATCAGCTTTTCGCGGAAGAATTTCCCCCTCCATCATACACGGTAAATCGTAAAATTCAATGACCTCTTGGGCGATAAAACGGCGCGGATCCGCCAAAATCATATCAATGATCTCTTGGCGCTGTTCAGGATTCAGACGGTTTCCGAACAGTACACCGTATCCTCCCGCTTCAGCGACATCTTTGATTACCAATTTATCGATATTGGCCAAAACATATTCGCGGTCTTTTTCATAGTACGGCAAATAGGTCGGGGCATTCGAGAGAATCGGCTCTTCTTTCAAATAATATTTGACCATCTCCGGAACAAAATAATAGATCCCTTTATCATCGGCAACACCGTTTCCGATACTGTTCATAATCGCCACATTTCCGGCACGGTATGCCCGAACGAGACCTTTTATCCCGATAAGGCTGTCGGCTTCAAACTCTTCGGGATCGAGGAAATCATCATCCAATCGCCGGTAAATTGCTCCGACGCGGAGACGTTCTCCATCATAGGAGCACAAGAAAACTTCATCGTTTTCTATGACCAAATCATCACCGGTAGCGAGTGTCGCTCCGATTATCTTGGCAAGGTAGCTGTGTTCATAATAGGCCGAGTTGTAACGCCCCGGAGTCAGGACGACATTGAGTCCTCCGGTATTGACGTAATCCATTGCCGCTTTGAGCTCGTCACCGTAATGTTTGATTTTCGATATTTTCATCGATTCAAAAAATTCCGGATACGTATGGCGGAATGCACGGCGGATCGTGAGCGGATAGCTCACCCCGCTCGGAACGCGAAGGTTGTCTTCGAGAATAATCCACTTACCGCTCACCGCATCTTTGACCAAGTCAATACCGCTGATATGGGTACGAACCCCTTTGGGAGGGTTAACCCCCATAAACTGGGGTAAAAATGCTTTTGCCGAATCGACATATTCACGCGGAACGACACCGTCTTTAACAATTTTTTGATCGTTATAAATATCATTCAAAAACGCATTCAGCGCTTTGACCCGCTGGATGATTCCTGCTTCTAAATCGTCAAATTCGGCTTTGGGGATAATACGGGGGATCATATCAAAAGGAAAAGAGCGCTCAATGAAATTTCCCTCTTTAAAGAGGTTGAAATTGACCGCGTTGGCTTCGAGAAAATCTTTAAATTCGGAAACTTTTGTCTGATCCACACTCTCAAAAATATCATAAAATTTTTGTAATTCTGGACTTACCGGTTCGATCATGCACACCCCTTGTTAGAATTAGGACTAACTCAATCATATCCTAAACTAATCTCAAGGGTTGCTTAAAAAGTAGTCAAATCTTATTTTTACCCGTTTTTAAGGATTCTGAGTGCACTTTCTACATCATCTTGGCGCATCAGCGATTCGCCGACCAAAAATGCGTCGACTCCGGCTTTGTTTAAATCCTCAAGCTGGCCATGCTCATATATGCCGCTTTCGGCAACAATGATCTTTCCGTTCGGGATTAAGGGGATCAAATCATAGCTCAGATTCATGTTCATATCGAATGTCTGAAGATTGCGGTGGTTGATTCCGATGATATCGGCACCCGCCGTGATCGCTTTGGTCAACTCCGATTTATCGTGAATCTCGACCAACGCTTCCATCCCTAAATGGCGGGTGTAGTTCAACAGCTCTTTGAGTTCGCTCGTGGAGAGTGCCGCGGCGATCAGGAGAACAAAATCCGCACCGTACACCAGGGCTTCGAGGAGCTGGTATTTGGAAACGATAAAATCTTTTCGCAAAAGCGGAATACTCACATAACGGCGGATTTCTGCCAGATAATCGAGGTTACCCTGGAAAAAGTGCGGTTCGGTCAAGATAGAGATCGCATTCGCGCCGCCGCGTTCATACGCCTGCGCTATCGCCACGGGATCGAAATCTTCGCGAATAACCCCTTTTGACGGGCTCGCTTTTTTCACTTCCGAGATAATGCGGTACGGTTCTTGCGGGGTCGAGGTCAAAAATGGACGGACATCGCGCGGAGCGCGGGCATTGAATGCCAATGAACGCCCGAGCCATTCCATGCTGAACTTGGCTTCGCGCTCTTTTAAATCTTCTTTGGTTTTTTTGATGATTTCATCTAATATCACTGCTTCTCCTTAGTTTTACACGCTTCAATCGCTTTAATATGTTCTTTGACCTCTTCTTCTTCCGTCCCTATCATCGACTCGACCTGCTTGATCAGCTTTTTGGCTTCATCACACTCGCCCAGTTTATAATGGCCCCATGCCAACGAATCGATATAAAACGGCGAATCCGGCTGTTTGTCCAGGGCACGGCGGACATATTCCATCCCCTCGGTCACATTCAAATCATGTTCGATCATCAGATAGCCCAGATAGTTGAGATACAGAGGGTCTTCAAACTCTGCATTGGCTTTTTTCAGCCCCTTGACCACTTTGGCAATCATAACCGGATCGGAACGGTTCGATGCTCCCTCATAAGTGTAAACGGAACTTTGAGCTAAATAGAGGGGATTGTCTTCCTTCTCATAAAGCGCTTGGGCTAAAGCCGAAGCTTTGCCGAAGGTTTTGGTTCGAACATAGATGTCCAGCAAAAGAGGGTCATTGATATGGGACTTTTCGAGCAGCATCTCCATTTTGGACAGATTGCGCTGAAACGCATAAATCTTGATGGCCTCTTCGGCGATCAGCGGATCGGCATCGATATCATACGTCTGTTCATAGATTGCTGCCGCATTATCCAACTCGCCGCTGTCAGCATACAGCGTTGCCAGCCGTTTCCCGACGATTTTGCTGTTCCCGTGGGCACCGATATGATCTTTTAAAAACGTGATCGCTTCCGTTTTTTTCCCGAGCTGTGCGTATTGGATCAAAGCTATCCGCTCTGCCGTCGATTCATCGTAGTTCAGGGCATACGCTTTTTTCAGAGCCGCTACCCCGCCCGGATAATCGGCGAGTTTCAACCTGGCCTCCGCATAGAGGAGATAATCAGACGGGGCTTTGCTCTTTTCGCTCAGCAGCAGCGCTTTTTGGGAAGCTTCACCGAAATTGCCCGCTTTGAGCAAGGAAATGATCTCGAACCGTTTGAGCGTTTCATCTTCGGGTGATTTGCTGAGCGCTTCTGCGGTCAATGTGGAGAGTGCTTTGATATCCCCGGCTTGTTCCAGCATGCGGAGCGACTGATACAGATACTCTTTTTTCGATGTCCGTTTGTACAGTTCGGAAAAAAATCCTGAAGCCTGACGATGTTTTTGATGCATTTGGGCATCCAGCGCATAGAGGGAGAAGGTATCTTCTATCATATTGGGATAGAGTGACGGTTTCGATGTGGCACCGGCGATGGAGACCAGCAAGACGGCTATCGATAAATATTTAATCATGGATAATTCCCGGGCATTCAGCTTTCAGTTCATCGATACGGTGGCGAAAGTAATCCCAAAAAGGAAACGTTCGACACTGCAGAGGACGCGCTTGGTAAATACTACACCCCTTAAGTGAACGATCGAAAAACACACAGTCGTAGGATCCGTTCACTTTTTTCTCTTTGAGAGAATAGCGATAGACTTCTTTGCGCAGGTAGGTACGGCGAAACTCATTTTCATCCATCTCCAAAAGCTTTGCAATCGCCGCTATTTCGGTGACGGAAACAAAAATATTGCCGCTCTCTCCCGTACAGCAGTTTCCTCCGCATGAGGCGCATGCCGATGGGTCGAACGCATAAGTGAAACCTTCTTGTGTCATATACTCGGACATTTGATACTGTGTGCCTTTGCCTTGTCATAAATCGCCTGCACCGTGGCAGTGTACGCACCATTTTCCTCCGTTATGAGCGGGGGCATTACCGTGAGTGCCGATTTTGAGTTTTTTTTCAAATGGATCATGACCAGAGTGCTGGGACGATCTGCCTTAGAATGGACGAATTGTACATCAACGACTCTTAATCCTGAACGTTCGCATGCACTGAAAAGTTGGACACTCTGACCCGCATCGTAACAGATCGCCGCTTCGCCGTTGGATTTGAGAAGCTTGGATATTTTCGTCATAAACGGTTCGATCGGCAAGTGGACGTTATAGCGGGCCTGATGAAGAAGCGGGTTTTCCGAACGCGAAACATTTTCATGGTAAAAAGGGGGATTGGAAACGATCCAATCATAGCTTCCATGGTTTCCGAGCTCTAAGAAATCTCCCTCATGAAGCATATAGCCGATTTTGTTGATCTGGGCATTTCGACGGGCAAACTCCGCATACAGAGGCTGTTTCTCAACCGCTTCGAGCGTAATATCGGGAAAATCACGCCCGATGAGAAGGCCGACGATTCCGCTCCCAGCACCGACGTCGAGAACTCTCCCTCGTGGGGCAAAACGGGTAATAAATCCATACAGCAATATCGAATCGCTGTTGTAACAGTAGCCGCCATCGGGCTGATAAAGGAGCATTTACGACTCTTTGCGTTATGATTTAGGCAATTATATCTCTCTATAGGTTTAACTATGATTATCATTCCTGCCCGTCTCGCTTCTACCCGCTTTCCCGAAAAAGTCCTCGCCGATATCGGCGGTTTGCCGATGGTGATCCGTACGGCCAAACAGGTTGCGAAAATCGACCGTGTCGTCGTCGCCTGCGATGATGAAAAAATCTTGGAGATTTGTGCGGCTCACGGTGTCGAAGCGCGTCTCACCTCCACGACCCACAAAAGCGGAACCGACCGGATCAATGAGTGCGCCCAGATCCTCGATATTCCCGACGATGAGCTCATCATCAACGTCCAGGCGGACGAACCGTTTATCGAAACGGAAGTGTTAACCCTCCTCATCAAACGTCTCAACTATCTGAAAATTCAAGACGAGCCTTTTATCATGGCGAGCTGCTACAACGCGATCAACACCGAATCGGCCGATGATGCCAACCTCGTCAAAGTGATCACCGACGTCAACCACAACGCGATCTATTTTTCCCGAAGCCCGATCCCGTTCAACCGCAGCGGCGAGGCGTCGTATTTCGGGCATATCGGCATCTACGGATTTACAAAAAAATCACTCCATGATTTCTGTGCCCTCGGCGAAGCACCGCTCGAAGACATCGAAAAACTCGAACAGCTCCGCGCCCTCTACCACGGTAAAAAAATCTCGATGGTCAAAGTGGCGAGCAGCGGATTCGGGATCGATACCGTGGAAGACTTGGAACGGGCGAAGAAGATTTTCGGGATATAAGTCAGAAACCGCCGCATCTTTTAGCAGTGCTTATCAAAAACAAGACTTTTCAAACAATACCACAAAAATTTATGCCATAATTTATTCTTTGAAGGATAAATTATGAATATTATGCGCCTCTCTAAACAAAAGATTTTCAATCGAAAAAACGAAGTTTTTGCCTATGAGCTCCTTTTTAAAGACGGATCGGACAGGTATACCGGTCTATCAGACAGAGTCAAAGAAACATCACGGCTTATCATGAGTTCCATAACCAGCCCTGAACTTGATAAATTGCTTGGGAAAAACATCCTTGCATTTATCAATATTGATGAAACAACTCTGACCAAAGGGATATTGGATATTTTGGACAAAGATCGATTTGTCCTCAATATCCTCGAAGACATCAAGCTCGATGATACCATCCTCAACAAGATCATCCAGTACAAAAAGAGAGGATTCATGCTCTCACTGGAGCGTTTTGACTCTAGTGCCGAAATGCTCCATAAATTCAGACTGCTGTTCAATTATATCGACATCATAAAAATGGACATAGCCCTCTCTCGACCTGAAAATCTCGAAAAAGTGATCAAAAAATTTGAAGGGACACGTCTCCAGCTGTTAGCCCAGAATATCGAGACGAAAGAAGATTATAAAAAATGTGTGGAACTGGGATTCAGCTTATTTCAGGGATACTATCTTGACCGACCAGACGAGATTGAAATCGTCGGCCCCAAAGAAGCTGCCCAATTTGTCATCCTTCAACTCATCAAAATCATCAAAGAGGATAATACCGCCAATGAAAAACTTGAATACTTTTTGAAAAAACAGGCCGATCTCTCTTTTAAACTGATACAGTTTTTTAATAACTCAGAAAAGCTCAATACCAAAGTCGAATCGTTGCCCCAAGTGATCAATTTGATGGGGAGGCAAAAACTGCTTCGATGGCTGCTGGTCTATCTGTATTCGGAGCTTTCACGAAATCCTGCATCCAAGACACTGCTCGATCTTGCAATTAAAAGAGCCGAAAGCATGGAGGCTGAAGCATCTGAAAAAAATAAAGATAAAGCCTATTTGGCCGGGATGTTTTCTCTACTTGGCTCCATCTTTGAAACCAATATCAAAGAGCTGATGACCCATATCAATATGGACAGTGACATCACCTCGTTGATTTTACATAAAAAAGGGATCTTTGCAGGAAGCTTGATG
>NZ_JBASYM010000008.1:0-127312 GCF_049277495.1 Sulfuricurvum sp.
TCTCTATATTGTGACCTATGCCGATATCAACGGTGTCGGACCGGGGACCTATACGAGTTTCGGTGCCAATTTGCTCCAAGAACTTTATCAAGCTTCCCTTGAAATTGCATCCCAAAACGACCGTATCACCGATGCCATCAAACGGGTCAATAAAGAAAAACGGCTTACAAACGATCCTGAGTTTACCCATCTCAGTAAAATCGAGCAGAAAAAAGTTCTTTCCATCGAATCAAATCTTTTTTTCTTCAAACATACCCCAAGCGAAATTATCAATATTTCAAAAGAGGCTTTTCAATGTCAGACATTTACCTACCAACTGGACATGGAAGGGGGGCTGATTATCCATATTTTCCGTAAAATTCCTCTCAACTTGGGATATCTTCTCGGTAAACTCAGTTATCTGGATGTTGCTTCCATGGATATTTTCACCCTTTTCGATGGGATCAAATACTTTAAAATTGAATTTTTACAGCGTCCCCTGGAAGGAACAATGGAACAAATTGAAATGATTGTCGAAGAAGCATTTGATATGTCCAAAAAGCTCGTCCTCCCCAAACCTATTATCAAACCAAACGAAATTACGCTTGAATGTGACCACTCGATCAATTACGCACAGCTTAATCTCACGACGGCAAATCAACGGGGACTTTTAGCGTATTTCGTACAATGTTTCGATGAAGCGAACATCAATATCGCTACAGCAAAAATCCATACCAACAAAAATATCGCACGTGACCATTTCTTAATTGAAAAACAAAACAGGATGTGCGATAATGCGCGCGAAATAATAGATAAATTAGTAGGAGAGTAAACATGTGCGGTATTGTAGGGTACATCGGAGTTAAGCCGGTTAAGCAAATATTGATCGACGGGCTTCGTGAACTCGAATACCGAGGCTATGACTCCGCAGGAATCGCCGTATTACAAGCGGGGAACTTCTCTCTTTTTAAAGCAGTCGGAAAACTTGTCAATCTCGAAGAAAAAGCAAAAGATTACGAGAGCAGCGGTTTTTCCGTTGGTATCGGGCATACACGTTGGGCAACCCACGGAAAACCGACAGAATTGAATGCCCATCCCCACTTGGGACAGAATTCTTACGTCGTCCACAATGGTATTATCGAAAATTATCAAGAGCTTAAAACCATGCTGAGCGCAGAGGGGATATCCTTTCTCAGCCAGACGGATACCGAAGTCATTGTCCATCTTTTTGAACATGAACTTAAAAAAGGGGCTGCTCCGTTTGATGCGTTTAAACAAACTCTTTCCCAACTCAAAGGTGCCTATGCCATACTGCTTGTAAACGCAGATGCGGAAGGGACTATTTTCTTTGCAAAGCACGGTTCTCCGATGATTATCGGGCGCAACCGTGACAATGAGACCTTGTTTGGTTCTTCCGATGCCGCACTCATCGGTAAATGCCACGAAGTGATCTATCTTGAAGACGGTCACTACGGATACGCTTCATCTGAGGGAATCGCTCTGTATGACGAGCATCACCATAGCGTACCTCTGCGTTTTACCGCTCTCTCTGAAAACAAGCTTTCCGCCCAAAAAGAGGGCTATCGCTTTTTCATGGAAAAAGAGATCTATGAACAAAGCAGTGTTTTGTCCGATACCCTTTTAGGACGGCTACGCGATGAAAGCATCTATTTTGAAGAATTGGACAGTACCCTTTTTGAAGGGATCAATGAAATCAAACTTTGCGCCTGCGGTACCAGCTATCATGCTGCATTGGTTGCCGGATATCTGCTCGAACGGCATGCTAAAATCCGAACATCGGTCGAAATTGCCAGTGAATTTCGCTACCGGGAACCATTTCTGACCTCCGATACCCTTTTTGTCGTTATCAGCCAAAGCGGCGAAACAGCAGATACGCTGGAGAGTCTCAAAATGGCCAAACGCAATGGCCTCAAAACGATGGTTATCTGTAATGTTGACAACTCTTCCATGGTTCGTCTGGCGGATGCCAGCATCCTTACCCGTGCCGGAATTGAAAAAGGGGTCGCATCGACCAAAGCATTCGCTACTCAGGTATGTGTACTCTGGATGCTCAGCCTGACGCTGGGTGAAATGCGAAAAACACTCGAAGTTTCTGAGATAAAACGTCAAATTGCTCTCTTACGCGCCCTTCCCTCTGCCGTCAGTGTTGAAACAGCCCTTCACGAACAACTGCGCCGTCTCTCGAAACGTTACCTGCACGGACACGGTTTCTTTTTTATCGGACGGGATGTGTTTTTCCCTCTTGCACTGGAGGGGGCACTCAAACTCAAAGAGATCAGTTATCTCCATGCGGAAGGATATCCGAGCGGAGAAATGAAGCATGGTCCTATTGCCCTCGCCGATCCGGAGCTTTTTACGATTGCTTTGCTGCCGCAACATATGCTGTACGAAAAAACCAAAAGCAATATCGAAGAGTTAAGTGCCAGGGATTCAACCATCTGTTCGATCAGTCCGCTTGATTTTGACAAAGCCGATGATCATATACGTACCCACCATGCCGATGACTACATGCTGGAATTTTTTGAGATGATGGTTGTTTTGCAACTCTTATCAATGGAAATTGCAATCCGTTTAGGAAATGATGTGGATATGCCTCGAAACCTCGCAAAAAGCGTTACGGTCGAATAGACCGTAGCTTTTCTTTTACTTTCATCTATATTTAAAACTTATTTAGTTATTGTCACTAAATAAAATTTTTACCTTCACTAAACCATAAGGCTTTTATCCATGAATACTAATCGTAGAATTTTACTGATTGTTGCTTTGATGCTCATCGGACTTGCTGTAGCCACCATTACCAACGTTGCCCTTAACTTCCGTGATTACGGCTATAACAACGCGATCGAAAAATCGAAAATGACGGCTGAAATTGTACGGGACGGGTTAACGGCCCATATGGTCAACGGTATGATGGATAAACGGGCATTTTTTCTCTCCAATATTGCCAACATCAAAGATGTCCAAAAACTCTGGATTGTACGGTCTGAAAATGTCGTTAAACAGCATGGTGAGGGGATGGAAAACGAGCATCCCAGAGATGCCATGGACAATAAAGTCCTCCAAGAAGGGATTATCGTCCGTGAAATCCGTGAAGATTCACAAAATGCTATTTTACGTGTAACGATTCCCTATATTGCCACTGCCTATGGTACCCCGAACTGTCTTGCATGTCACAATGCCAAAGAAGGGGATGTCTTAGGGGCCATCAGTATGGAGTTCAATATTAATGACATTCGCCAAACCGGTGCTATGACCATAGCCAAGATCTTTGCCATCAATGTCATTTTTATTATCATCGCCCTTTGGGTTACCAACCACTATTTCAAACCTTATATGAAACTTTTTGAAAATCTTCAACAAGGGATCAAACGTGCCCGAACCGGAGATTTCACTTTCCGATTTACAACAACCCTTAAAGATGCCGGAAGTGAAGTCGCCGAGCAAATGAATACGCTGTTTCAAAAAATGGAAGAGACGTTCGGAGGGATCAAGCACAATCTTAACACCTTTGCTTCCCGTTCGAATATCTCATGTTCTGACCCCCTCAGTACCGCAAGTATAATTATTCAAGAGCTCTCCGATGTCTATAAATTCAAAAAAACAATCGAGCTTGACAGCAATAAAGAAGCTATTTATGATCGCTTCGTTTATGTTTTGAAAGAAAAATTCGGCATTACCCACTTTGCCCTTTATGAAGTGGATAAAAATTCGAAAGAACGTAAACTGATTCATATTACCGACGGTAAAAGTTTTTGTCTTCCTGTCGCGGATAAAGATGCATTGGAATGCCGTGCTTACCGTACTGCCAGTGATGTTTATTCAACGGACTTTCCAAATATCTGCAGCAATTGTGCCGAGGCGATAGAATATTCGTGTATCCCCTTCAATATCAATGACGATTTGGCGCTGATTCTCTCTTATTCGGCAAAAGATGCACATGATATCGAGACGATGAACCTCTCTTTGCCGAGTATCAAAAACTATTTTGAAGCGGCAAAAGCGGTCATCGAAAGCCGTACATTGATGGATAAACTGCGGGATTCTTCACTCCGCGATGGCGCGACACGTCTTTATAACCGTCGCTTTTTGGAAGAGTTTATCGATAAAAGTTCGGAGCAGGCGCTGCGTTCCAATATCTCCTATGCTATTTTAATGATTGATATCGACTTTTTCAAAATGGTCAATGATACGTACGGGCATGATTCCGGAGATGTTGTTATTAAAGCCTTAGCCGAAATCCTCCAAGAGAATATCCGTAAAGCCGATCTTGCAATCCGTTACGGAGGAGAAGAGTTCTTAGTTCTCCTGTACAATACGACACCCGAAGGTGCAGCACAAGTCGCCGAAAAAATCCGGATGCGCTTTAATGAGAAAAAATTCCAATTCGGCAATAATACCGTTGAGAAAACCCTCAGTATCGGTATCGCCCATTTTCCGTCTCAAGCCGACTCTATTTGGAAAGTTATTAAGTTTGCAGATATTGCCCTCTATGAAGGAAAACATACCGGACGCAACCGTGTTATTGAGTTTGAAGAACGGATGTTTACGGGCGGAGAGCAGTTTTAATCCGTATACCGCGTTAGAGAGAGTGCTCCCGAGAGGCTCTCTTCACCCCCACTTAAAACCTCTCTTTATATACCACTCACATGGCGACAGAAACCTGCATCTTTCGACCTCATACAATCAAGCGCAATCTTCTTGATAGACTCTCATCGTGTAGATGTGTCTCTAGATCGGCATTGTTTCCGCATTGTAGGCAAGAGAACAGTTCCCGCCTGCATGTTTTGCTTCCAATAATGCCCGCTTCGCAAACTCTATCCCCTCAGCCATATCCTGTGTTTGTGCCGGAAAGAATGAGATTCCGATACTCACCGTTTTTAAAATAGCGTAGGTGTTGACGCGGATTTTCTTTTTGAAAGAGAGGCGGATTGCCTCAGCGACTTCCACGGCCTCATCCTGATCATAATCGTATAATACAACTGCAAACATATCTCCTCCGTAACGGATGGTAATGTCGCCTTGACGGATATGTTCTTGAATGTTGTGCGACATCGCTTTAATCACTTCATCGGCAACCTGTGCATCATACGATTGATTGATGACCCCGAATTGATCCATATCGACCATTAAGAGCCCGTAAGGGATCATTGTACGGGTAGACTGCGCATTGATCAGTTTACTCAATTCTTCCAGATATGCGCGATTATAGAGCTGTGTCAGCGGATCGATACGAACCGAATGCTGGAGTTTTTTGTTAATAATTTGAAGTCGTGAAGCATTAATATAGTTTCCTAACTGTTCAAGTGCCAACCGGCTCTTCGCCATATCACGCACATTATAACTTACCAACGAAATCACAATATCGAGTTCATCAACAATCGGATAGCTTCGGCATACATAATGGGCATCAGGATCGATCATTTTCGGACAAGCAATTTCGCACTGGGTTGAATCGATCATTTCCGTAGCATGATCGGCACGGCACCCGCTGACAGCGTCACACAAAAGTGTTTTTTCCGAATGGACGATCCGGGTTGATTTATTCATCGGATTGACTTCCAGAATATTAAAATCACTAAGTTCCCACCGCGTCCGCAGCAAGGCAATGATCCGTCCGTATACCTCTTCGATATTTTGGTCTTTCTCGATGGCGGTACGGAAACGTTCTACTTCGTAGAGTTGATGCACACCCATCTGAAGCGTATAGAGCGGATCATTATTAGGTTTGTCAATCTGGATCAACGCTCCCATTTTTTGACTGCTTTCCAAAAGAGTCGAGTGCAGCTTTTCCATTAAAGCATTGGTCCACATCGCGGCATGGTATCCATCAGCACTTTCATGCTGTTCTATTCGATAGCTATAATCGCCCCCTTCAGCCTTTTCCATAGTCACGGCAACTGCTTCAAGCGTCTCTTTATACGAAGCAATAAAGCGGCGAACTGTTTTCAAAAGATAAAAGGTTAAAGTGATTAATACGAAAATGGCGACTATCGCTGCTACCAGTCCGGTTACTTTTAGATCATTAATATCCATTTCAATGGATACAACACCTAATACATCACCCACCTTGGCATCATGGCAGCTTAAGCAATCGATTTTTCCTTTTTCCGTTGCGACATAAGGAATGGTGAGGCGATAAAGCGTATCGGAAAACAGTGTCCCTGATATATTTTCAATATTTTTCCCTTCTCGTAAAACGGCACGATCGATATCATCGCGGGGTTCTTGAGGATGGATCCCCTGCCCGTACTGTCGGCTTAATGCCTCAGAACGTACGATCCATGTACTTTTGATTCCTTCCAGAGCATCAATTTGCTGAAGTAATCTCTCTTGATACTCGCTGCTTCCGGTAATCATATGAGAAGTCAGCGATTCACGAACGATATTACCGGCTAACTGCGCCCTGCTCTCTGCGGACTGCAATCCCATATATCGAAATGTTGCCAGCAAAACCGCGACAAAAAGAGCCATAACGGCGAGAATACTGAGAGCAAGGGTAAAAAATGTTTTTTCTTTTTTCATTATTCCTGACTTATTACATAAATAGATCGATTATACTGAAAAAAAGATTAGAATTTAAAAAAAGGGGGATTTTCCTCCGGAAATCGGAGGAAAGGCAGGGTTTAGTGACAGCCGCAGCCTGTGCCGCAGCTTCCGCCGGCAGGAGCTTCCTGCTTCGGTGCTGCAGCCGTAGAACACGCTGAAACGCCCGGAGGAGTATTAGGCTGGATCGCTTGATTATCAACGCCGCCCTCTGCATTGATTTTTTCGATACTTGCCCATAAATCTTCAGCCGCTTTCATATAGCGTTTTGCCGTTTCTGAGGTTGGAACACAATAAGTAACCGGCTTACCTTCATCTCCGCCTGTACGGATAGAAGGTTCAATCGGAATTTGTGCCAAAATATGGGTATCAAATTGTTTCGCCATCGCTTCAGACGTTCCTTTGCCGAAGATATCATATTCGACACCGGTATCCGGCGCAATGAATCCGCTCATGTTCTCTACAACACCCGCGATCGGGATATGAAGTTTTTTGAACATATCAAGACTTCTGCGTGAATCATCAAGGGATACCATTTGAGGAGTCGTAACCGTTACACCGACAGTAACCGGAACACTTTGCGCCAAAGTAAGCTGAGCGTCCCCAGTACCCGGAGGCATATCGATAACGAGACAATCCAGATCTGACCACACGATATCGCGCAAGAACTGCTCGATCGCTTTCATGATCATCGCACCGCGCCAGATAAGCGATTGCCCCTCTTCCATCAATGAACCCATTGACATCACTTCTACCCCGTACGCTTTGATCGGAAGAACTTTGTTTCCGACCACTTCAGGCTTGATTCCGTCAATCCCCATCATACGAGGGATATTCGGTCCATAAATATCGGCATCCAAAAGACCCACTTTTTTCCCTTGCATCGCCAAAGCAATCGCAAGATTGACAGAAGTCGTCGATTTACCGACGCCCCCCTTCCCTGAGCTGACCATAATGAAGTTTTTCACTTGTGGGGCAATGTTTTTACCTTTAGAAGAACTCTCACGAGGCATCTTAGGCGCTTGTACGTTTATAACGACGTCTGCGGCACCTGCTAATTTCAACTCATCCGTTGCTTCGGTTGTGATCTGGTGAGCTACTTCCGGAGCACTGGAGGTAATGTCTATCGTTACTTGAACGTTTGACCCCTCAATTTTAATCTCTTTAATAAATCCGAATGTCACGATATCTTTCGTGAAACCCGGATAGGTAACTTTTGATAATGCTGATTTTACAATTTCTTCTGTCATGTTAATATATCTCCTTGTAGATTTTTTTTTGCCTCGTTAAAGGCAAGTTTGAATGTCTTAACGGCCAGCGCAGCCCAAAGAGGCTTTGCTCTCATGGCGTTCTTAGCCAACGTTTTGTGTTTTTGCCTCTTCCGTTATCCATGCCATTGATTCCGGATTTTCCATAATTTGCTGCGTAATTTTGTAGCTGCAAAATTTCGGTCCGCACATGGAACAAAATTCCGCCTCTTTAAATACATCCTGCGGCAATGTCTCATCATGATATTCGCGCGCACGTTCAGGGTCAAGCGCCAATTCAAACTGACGGTTCCAGTCGAACGCATATCGAGCATCGCTCATAGCATCATCGATATCGCGGGCACCCTTACGGCCACGGGCGATATCCGCTGCATGAGCTGCGATTTTATACGCGATAATCCCTGCACGGACATCTTCTGCATTCGGAAGACCCAAATGCTCTTTCGGGGTAACGTAACACAGCATTGATGCACCGTGCCATCCACCGACAGCCGCACCGATAGCCGAACTGATATGATCATATCCTGCTGCAATATCGGTAACCAGCGGTCCTAGAATGTAGAACGGCGCTTCATGGCAATATTCACGCTGAATCTTCATATTGCGTTCGATTTGATTTAAAGGAACGTGTCCCGGCCCTTCGATCATTACCTGAACGTTTTTCTCCCAAGCACGAAGCGTCAATTCACCGAGGACTTTGAGCTCGCCGAGCTGCGCTTCATCACTTGCATCGGCCAAACATCCCGGACGGAGCGAATCCCCCAATGAGAGTGATACATCGTAACGGGCACAAATATCCAAAATGTCATCATAGGCTGTGTAAAAAGGATTCTCGCGATGATAATGCATCATCCACGCCGCCATCAACGATCCGCCGCGGCTGACGATTCCCATTTTACGCTTGGCAACTTTGGGCATCGTTTCCAGCAAAAAGCCGGCATGAATCGTAAAATAACTCACCCCTTGCTGTGCTTGACGCTCTAAAACTTCCAACATGACCTCAATACTCAAATCTTCGATTTTGTTATGTACATCATGCAAAATCTGATAGATAGGTACGGTTCCGATCGGAATTTTGGAATTGGCGATCACCGCACGGCGAATCTCGTCCAAATCTCCTCCGGTTGAAAGGTCCATTGCCGTATCGGCTTTGTAGTGCTGAGAAACCTGAATCTTTTCAATCTCTCCCTGAACATCAGATGCAATAGCGGATGAACCGATATTGGCATTGATTTTACAGCGTGCGGCAATCCCGATCGCCATCGGTTCCAAATTTTTGTGATTGATATTGGCAGGGATGATCAATCGCCCCCGTGCTACTTCGGAACGAACCAACTCAGGATCGAGTTCTTCTACTTTGGCGACATACGCCATCTCTTCGGTAATAATACCCTGCTTGGCATAATACATCTGAGTACGAACGGTGTCGTTTTGTCTGTTGGCGACCCATGCGGTTCTCATACTTACTCCTTAATAGTTTACAAAAGCTTTATTGGACTTATAAATAAGACCCCCTAAAAGGGTCGTATTTGTTTCAATGTAGATAAAAAATTTCAAGTGGATTTAGGAAATGAATCATTCCCTCCCCTTGATATACTTTATAATTTATCGCAAACAAGATAAAAAAAAGCTTTTTAAGTGTATAATTTCGTAACAGTTTACAAAATAGGATACATTTTGTCTGATTTAACCCTTGTTTTACTTGCCGCAGGTAACTCATCACGTTTTAAAGTACCTGTAAAAAAACAATGGCTCCGTATTGGCCATGATCCTTTATGGCTTTATGTTACAAACCGTATCAAAGAGTCCCTCCCCGATGCCACCATTATTCTATCCGCTCATGCAGATGAAATCCCTTTTATGACCCCTTTATGCGATTTTACCGTGGTTGCCGGCGGAGAGACTCGACAGCAGTCATTAAAAAATGCCCTAAAAGAAGTAAATACCCCTTATGTTATGGTCTCGGACATTGCCCGAGCCTGTATCGATCCCGACCTTATCGCGCGTCTCATCGCCCACAAAAATCTGGCGGATACCATCGTCCCGGCTCTCGATGTTCACGATACGGTTGTTTACGGAGATGAAACGATTGAACGCGAACGTGTCAAACGGATTCAGACGCCGCAGCTTTCCAAAACTGAGGTCTTGCGCCGTGCTCTTAAAAGTGATACGGAATATACGGATGAGAGCAGCGCTGTTGTCGCGTCCGGCGGAACACGCTATTTTATTCCCGGTGATCCGCGCGCAGCCAAAATAACGCACACAGCAGATACAGCCTCACTCGAATGTCTCGAATCCCCCTCATCCGCTATCTTTACCGGCAACGGATTTGACGTTCATCCCTTCGAAGAAGGAAAGCCGATGGTACTCGGCGGAGTGGCGATTGAGAGTCCTGTCGGATTCAGAGCCCACAGTGACGGGGATGTCGCGATACATGCACTCATCGATGCCCTATTGGGTGCGGCGTGTTTAGGCGATATAGGAATGTTGTTTCCCGATACCGATAATCTCTATAAAAACATTGATTCTAAGCTGCTTTTGGCTCGATGTATCGAAAAGCTCCATAGTTTTGGATTTGTTGTCTTGCATGCGGATATCACCATTATCGCGCAAACACCGAAAATCTCCCCCTACAAAGATCAGATGCGACGTACCCTTGCTTCTTTACTGCATATCCCCCCTGCCCGTCTCAATGTCAAAGCGACAACGACCGAGCATCTCGGGTTTATCGGCCGCAGCGAAGGTCTAGGGGTAATCGCAACCGCATCAGTACACTATTTTGATTGGAAACACGGATGAACATACTCATTATCGAAAATGAAATCTATCTTGCTCAGAGTATCGCGTCTAAGCTTAGCGATCTAAGCCACAACTGCGATATCTCCAGCTCAACAAAAGAAGGACTTCGCGGAATACCGTATGATGTCGTTTTGCTCTCAACGAACATCAGCGGCCAAGACATCTATCCGGTCATCGATGCGTATAAAAATGCCGTTGTTATCTTAATGGTCAGTTATGTCAGCAATGATACCGTTTCCAAACCGCTTGCCGCCGGAGCAAAAGATTACATCCTCAAACCGTTTATGATCGAAGAGTTGATCCGTAAAATCCAACATTTCCAAAATCATGAACGCATGCGCCGTCAAAACCAAACGTATGAGCGCTATCTTGCCCATACGTTTAATTCGATCAATGTCGATGAGGATCTGGAGAAAACCGAACTCCCTCTCTTTATTTGCAGCGGATACCAAAAATATGCCGATGCATTTGCCTTCCGCTATGCGGCACATCATGATAAAACGCTCCAGTTTATCTCCCTCTCATCCGCTAAAGCATTCAGTGATATAGCCTCCCTCAATGATGACTCGATTCTTTTTATCACCGATTTCCAAAACCTTAAAAAGAGTGAGCACAAAGCTTTCTATGAACTCATCGCGAATCGGAAATGTATCGTGGCCAGCACCGATCCCATTGACAATCCTCCGTTCAAGCTGATTGAAATCGAAAGTGAAAACCATCTCTTCGATCAAGGGGAGATTCTACCGATCGAAGAGTATGTCAAATATATTATGGTCCATTTCCAAAATCGTTTTCCGGATACGGAACTCTCCAAAAAGCTCGGTATCTCGCGCAAAAGTTTATGGGAAAAGAGAAAGAAATATGGCATCGTCAAGAAAAAATAGAGCTCTCTATATTGACCAAGAGGCCGTATCGGCCCTAACGTTACTGAAATCCGGAATGCTGAGCCCTGTTACGGCACTCATGAATGAGCAGCAAAGCAAAGAGGTTCTGAGCAGCGGAATGTTCTTGGGCAAGACGTTCCCTTTTCCTCTCATTCTTTCCCCAAGCGGAAAAGTCAACGAAACCGTCCTGACCAGTGCCCACAAAGGTGAAATTCTTAACCTGATCTGTGATAATGCAATCGTGGGTGAGCTTTGCGTCGATGAAGTTTATCCCATCGATCCGCGTGAACGTCTCCACCAAATCTACGGAACCGAAGATCTCTCCCATCCCGGAGTCAGCGCTACGCATAAACGGCTGGGAAAATATGCGATATGCGGTGATTATACTATCGATCTCAGCAGCGTGCAGTCGATTCAAGACAAAATCAATCAGGCAAAAGAACAGATAGGCGCACAACATACGACGGCTTTGTTTATGGCAGCCAATCCCCTCCATCGCGCGCATGAGCGCCTTATCCGACAGAGTCTGGACCGCACCGACCTGATTGTGATTTTCTTATTGAAACCCTACAACAATGCCAATTTAAAATATGATCTCCGTTTTGATACGCTCAAGTTTTTTGTCGAAAACTATCTTCCGCATAACCGCGTCGTCATCGTTCCCTTGGAAAGCAGCTATATTTTTGCCGGCAGCAATGAGGTCATACTGGATGCCATCGTTGCCAAAAACTACGGATGCAACCGTCTTATCATCGGTCAAAATCATGCCGGAATCGGGATGTATTATGACCATAATGCCAATAAGTCGATTCTTGACCGATTGATCGGCATTGATATCGAAGTCGGCATTTCGAGTGAATACGTCTACTGCAACCAATGTAAAACACTCGTCAGCGTTCAAACCTGTCCGCACGGCCATCATCACCATATTTCGTATCATTCCGAATCAATTTTAGAGCTTATGCAGCAAGGGCTCTTACCTCCTGCCGTACTCGTTCGCAAAGAGATTTCCTCGATGATCGTTGCGTCCTTATATCCTAACCGATTTAAAAATTTGGCCAAACTCTATTACGATATTATGCCCGTTAACGGATTGCTCGAAGAACACAGTGAAAAAGATTTTTATGTCGAACTGATGCGTTTGTATCAAACGACTTCTCTCACCTAAAGGATACAATATGAAATTTCAATGGTTTTTTCTCACTGTCGGATACAGCGGTCTCTTCCCTAAAGCCCCGGGAACAATGGGGACTATCGCGTCTCTCCCGCTCGGTATTGCCATTTTGATGTATTTCGGTTCTCAAACCCTTTTTTTAGCGGCCTTTTTAATCACCCTTATCGCCATTAAAAGTATCAATCAGTACGAAAGCACATCCAACAACCATGATGACAGCCGTATTGTCATCGATGAGCTGGCCGGGATGTGGTTCGCCCTCTCGATCGCTCCGGGTATCGGATTTAATATGGCGGAACTCTTTCAGTGGGAAAACGGTATCGCCGTACAAATTTTGCTCAGCTTTGTATTTTTCCGGATTTATGACATCCGAAAACCCTCGATTATCGGCCGAATCGACCGTGAGACCAAGGGTGGGCTCGGGGTTATGGGAGATGATATCATCGCCGGATTTGCCGCCGGAATCACCTCGGCACTGCTTTGGCAGGCTTTTCTAAAAATAGCGAGCTTTGTTTAAGCCATAATCCGATTTCTGCCATTATTTTTTGCATTATAGAGCTTCTCATCGGCACGGTGCAATAAATCATCGGCACTTTCAATACCGTTAAACTCCGCAATCCCGATGGAACAGGTCAATTTTCCAACCGTATCAAATGAATTCACTTCGATTCTCTGACGCAATGCATCTGCCATTTTAATCGCAGAGGGCAAAGAGGTGTCCGGAAGCAGGATAATAAACTCTTCGCCTCCCCATCGTGCAACAACATCACTTTGACGGATCTGTCTGCGCAGAAGTTCACTAAATGTTTTTAGCACTTCATCCCCGATCAAATGTCCATAGTTGTCATTGACGGCTTTAAAATGATCTATGTCCAGAAGAAGTACGGACAGCGGCCGTTCATACCGTCGGGCGACTTCCATTGAATGTCCCAATATTTTATCAAATTCAAAACGGTTTGCGATCTGGGTAAGACGATCCAAAGTCGCTAAATTATTGAGATTTGTTATGTCATTAAATATAATCACATAACGAAGTGCATTCTCATATTCCAGCATTTGCACGTCTATTACAAAGGTTGAAGTTTTCCCCTCTATGGTTATTTTGGCCCTGTGCTCACGTTCTTTATACTTTAAGATATATTCTGTCCATGCCATTCCTTCCATTTCGGGCTGCAGGTACTTTTCCGTTTCCGACGTTTCAAAAAATTCACAGACACATTGATGATGACGACGAAATTCTTCTAATGACCGATAATGAAAATAATCAAAAAAAGCGTTATTGGCATACATAATTTTTCCGTTATCCATTACCACAATAATATTTTTTTGGGAATTTAAAATGGTAGCTGTATATGCTTCCTGGTAAACTAGCTTTTTCGTCATTCGGGTAAACACATATTCAACAATCCCTAAAAGAATCAGGATAATGGCAACCGTGACCATCAGACTCTCTAAAATGATCTCATATGCCTCTTGATACCCTCTCGTTACATCATTAAAGGATAAGAATAAACCGACCGGTTTTCCGCCGTTACTGGTCAGATGAATCGGAATAACATCGTAATCCTTCCCCTTATAATGGATGATCCGCTGATTCAACGCAGGATTGTTTTTTACAAAACTTTCAATCAGCGGTTTCTGATACGGTGTTAAATGAGAAAAATGGTATCCGCTGTATTCTGCCTGATATTTTTGACCATCCGCCGCAGCCATGCGGCTTTCGTGGAGCAGAAACATCGTCTCCATTTTGGTAGCGTGGATCAATTTATCGATGATGGCATCCGGATCAAACCCAAATTCTAGTGCCCCGATATAGGAATTATGATCGATCAGCGGTACCACGACTCGATAGGCAATCCCTTCTATCCCCCCTTCAAATCCGGCTTGTACCGTTTGCATCCTGTGCAATTTTTTTAACATTGGCCGACGGGATGCGATATCATCACCGCGTATCTCTTTTCGGTGCATACGGAGAATAGATTTTCCGTCCGGAGCATGGAACTGCATGACAATAAGATGATGATTTTCTTCTCTGAGTGTTTTGTAACGCGTAGATACAAGCTGATAGAGTTTATCCGAATCACGTGCAATCATCGCCTCTTCTATCCCAGGCGAACGGAGATTGGCATATGCCCGATAAATGTAAAAATCTTCTAAATCTTTCCGGATTGAATCATAAATCATTTTGATATTTTGTGAAGAAGTCAGCGCTTTTTCTTTTGCCATCTGTTCTTCATGATACAGAAAATAGGTTGTCAAAATAGTTGAAACAGCCAATATTAACAAGGTAATAAATAATTGAATACGCCGTTTAAAAGTCATAGAACCCCTGCTTTTTCATTCTGTACTTCGTCACAATAAAATCAACTCTAAAGAGAGAGTTTTTTTTAATTGGATTTAATAAAATTCATGTTTTCCTATTCTAGCAATATTATTATTTATTCAAGGTACGGTGAGGAGAAAAATAGGCAAAAGAGAAGAAAATATTTCGCCTGCACTACATTTAACGTCTGTAAGTAGCGCTTGCGGCTTAGAGTTCTGACAGCTGGCTACTATCAGAAATTAACTAAATCATCATTGCTTCATCAGTCGCTTCAATCTCTTCAAAATCCAGCACGATCTGATCTAACATTTTTTGTGTCTTTTTTATTTTGAGAATATTTTCATCAAATATTCCTTTCGAGGCGGGAAATGCTTCGGAAAGTTCTTGATAAATAAGAACACGTCCGCCAAAATGTCGATTGAATTCATCAAATGCCTGACGCAAATACTCTTTTTTAGTCGTATGGCGAAACAGCGCTTTGATCATTCTCTTGCGCTCTTTGATAGGAATCGATTCATCGATCGCTTCGGCTACCCGTTTAATATCCAGCCGTGAAAAATAGACACCGCTGTGAAATGGTGCCAGAAGTTTATCCGCCAATTCATCGACAAATGCCGGAACCGGTTCATTATCCGGATCATTCTCATTTACATCTGTTTCACACTCATCCGTGTCGCATTTATCCCGAATAAATTTGTCAAATTCGGCCTTAAGATCATTTAAATCACTGCTGTTCATACATTTTCTCCCAAAATTATTTCATATAGATATTGACACATTGAGCGCATGGCAATTTCATCTGCGAATTCATTGTTTTCGGCATATTTTTCCAGTGCTCTCGGAGCTATCAAATCGCCGATCAATTCTTGATTCTCGATAAAAATGCAGTCACAGTATCCGGACTGATTTGCCAGGGCAGAAGCACGGTCCAGCAATCCAAAAGCCTCTTCTTGATATTCGCTCGCGATAATTGCACCGTTGAGCTTGGAACTGCGCATTTGTGAAATCGTAAATGTTACGTCATCTTCCCTGATGTTCATCGGAATCATCATGGCATTGACCCCATTTTCTTTGAAGAGCTTATTGATCGTAGCCGAAAAACGGCTGCTGTGCGCCTCTTGGGCTATATAGCCATAAAGTTTTGTCTCTACGGTTATGGCATTGTCATTGTTCATCATTTACACTATCCCCCATAATTCACGCGCTTCTTCATCTTCCAAACGACAGCGTCGACAAATCCGTTCACCGGTAACTGAGCTAAAAAGTGCATCACATTCATCGCACCGCCGTACTGAAAAAGTGACAAGATTTTGTACTTTCGGTTCAAACCAATCTTTCAAATTATACGATGTTGAAAGGGTAATGGCATCACTTTCGCACACATCATGGCATAGATGACATTTGACACATAAAAATGGGTCAAAATCAATTTTCGAATTGCGTATATCGGAAGTAAGTGCCGCTGTAGGGCATACACGATAACACATTTCACAGGCGGTGCACTTTGCCTCATCCATTATCTTTTGGGAGGTGAATCCGATTTTATCCCCCTCTACCACATGATAGACGGAAGGTTTTTCTAAACGCTTTAACGCCGTAAAAAAGAGTTTGCGGCGGTCGGTAATTTTTTTGGTTCGTAACTCTTTGGTATGCGAACTGTCAATCATCGCTTCGATAAATTCATCGGTTGTACTTTGGATCTCTTTCTCAAAATTTCCGCGTACTTTTCCGATCTCTTTCAAATGAAACGTTTTGAAAAAATCTCTTCGGTCTTTTACTTCCGCCGATGCATCCGAGAAATACGATACTTCATTGCAAACGATGGACTCGGAGGAGTCTATCGCCTCCAGAAGATAATTCGCACTCTCAACCCTCTCTTGTACCGACAAAAGGGTTTTTTCTCCGATCTCGCATCCAGAGCAATGTCCGATATCAAGGACCAGCCCTTTTTTAAGAGCGGCAAGTGCAATCAGATGTTCCGTAGAGAGCGCAGCGATACAGGGAAGATTTTTTTGACACGAAACCAAGTTCCCCTCTTCCGAAGCAAACGAAAAGAAAAACTCGGTCGCGCTGAAATCATCCAGACTCAAAGCCTCACTCGGACAGACGGAGATACACCCGGCACACCCGACACACAATGATTGATTGATAGAGGGTAGACGGCCGGATAAGGTTATCGCACCCGTAGGACAGCTGTCACTGCAATGAGTACATAGCGAATTGACACTCAAGGCGCGAACACATTGTGCCGGGGAAAGCTGTAAAAGACTCACGGCTGGACCAAAGCACTCAATGTTTCGTTATCGGACAGGATAAATTCTAACGCCATCTCTGCCGTATCATAGTACAAAGGGGTACGCGATTCATATTTCATGTTGATGAGATACATCGGTGCCCAACGGAGCAAATGGGTATTTAAAAAGTTATGCTGTACACGGATTAATTCATGGACGGCTTCGGTATCGTTTTCCTCATAAGCTTTGAGTTGTGCTTCACATAAATGGTGCATAAACTCCATTTCAATTCCGATATGATCCGATGAAACGACACGTGCCACAGCATAATCAACAACAAAATCATAGGCGCTGTAGATGTCAGTAACCGGATTTGCTCCGCCGGTCTCGATCATCTGATCACTGCGGGTATAAAACGTCTCATAAGGAACCAGATGGAGTAATGAGATATTGGTAAAATCAGGATTCAGATACTCTTCCAATAGTTTTTGGGCTTCCACACCTTCTCGATGTTCCCAATCACGCCAATGTGGCATAAATTCTAAAACTGTAGCGTCACTGCGAAGTATTTCCAAGCGTTCAACATCCAATTCTTGGAGTAATATACGTGATAATAACGCATATAAATTACTGCGTGCGATAATTTCATCCATTCCAATGACCTTTAATAATGTAGAGAGATTGTAGCTTATCAGGCTGAAAAGCGGATAAGGAGAGTGTACTATTAGGGGGTATCAAGTCTTACGACTTGATACTGACATCATATGACGAAGGATCGAGACTAACCCATGGTCGTTTAATATGACGAGGACGACGAATGGTTGAATTTTCATCCAAACCGCGTGTTAATTGATCTCTCCAAGCTTTATAAACTCCGAGATTGTTTTCATAGTTGACATAGATATCACCTATTTTATCTCCAGCTTGAATCGGTTCAAGAATAACTTTTTGGTGCCAGCAGTGCATTCCCGAAACCGGGTCAGGATGACAAGCGGCAACGGCATTTTGCCATGATCCGCTTAAGCCGTCCCACCAGATATTGCCGGAGTCACGGTTATATTCCGCAAAACGCTCTGCATGGAAAGGTTTGATACCCTCAACATATTTGAGTTTACCTTCTTTTCCATCCATTTGGATCTCAGCTACCGGGACACCGAAGCTGTTGATTCCAGTAGTACCGCTGTAATCGTCAATTTTGATTTGTCCGCCCTCACGACCTGCATTTGCAGGAGATTCAGCAAGGAACTCTTTACTGGTCAGATCAGGTTTAGATACACTTGAACCGACTTTACCGTCACTGACACCATTTGGAATCGTGACAGCATTCGTCAATTTCCAGCGTCCGCCATGGTGTGAACAAGCAAGCGTTCCCGGAAGAACACCCTCTGTAGGTACAGCCATAGCAACAAAATATCCGCTTTCCAAGCCGGATACCGTATCGACAATTCGCACACGGATAGCATCACCGCGTTTGAATCCGAGACGTTTAGCATCCGGTGTACTGATCCAGATCGGATCGTGATTTTGGCTGATCTCCATCAAATGTTTGGAGTTCGCTGAACGGGTATGAATGTTATACGGTAAACGGAATACCGTATTGAGTGCGAATTCATTCCCCTCTTTCATATACATGTGATTGACATGCGATACGATGTGAGGCATTTGAACTTTTTCCGCATCACTACGCGGATAGAAAGGAAGCGCATACTCTTTCCATTTCCAATCAACAGCCCACTGGGTAAAGAATTCCAATTTTTTGGTAAGGGTAGCGAACCCTTCCATTTTCTTACCGTCGATTTCAATACCGATCTTTTTCTCTTTGCCTGCGTGATCTTTAGCACTGATAATACCATGGGCACCGACACTCATCGTAGAAGCTGCAAATTTGTGCCCGTGTGAAATCACTTCACCGTCTTCAAATTTAAGTTCACGTTCCATCGCATGATAGATCTTATCTTCTTCCAGCCATGTACCGTGATCACGCATGTACGAATAAACCGGGAACTCTTCGTTCATGTAGCGCGGGTCGTTCGTTGCAGTCTCTTTAAGTTTAGGAAGGTTATCCCCAAATGCTGCATCATACCATTCGGAAATGGTAACCGGTTTGCCCGGATGACGCTTGGATTCCCACATTTTCTTAACACCGAGACTTCCGTCCGGGTCGATATAGTTGACACAAAGGTCAAACATGAACTCATTCTCTTCCCAAACTTCACCGAGACCGGCTTTGATGTGCGCTTCCAATGTTGCACGGTTTGGATTTTTTGGTTTCCATCCCGATTTTTCAAGGGCTACACGCAATACCGGCTGACGGAAACTGGTCCAACGCGCAGGGAGTGTTGCTTCCGAGTGCTGGTCATGACGCTCACCTGCAAGTCCTACCGGAAGGACATAGTCCATGTACCAGTTTGTTTCAGACCAGACAGGAGAAAGGTTTAACGTCAATTCCATAATCTCTTCATTTTTAAGCACTTCCAACCATCGGAATCCATCCGGATTGATCCATACCGGATTATACATACGAGGGATATATACCGCAAGTTTGCTCGGAACGTTTAATCCGCGATCGTTCCATTTTTTCTGCCATTCTTTATCCGTTAGCAAATGCGGCAAAAGATACGAAAGCTCATAGGTCGATAATGGCCATTCAGGCGGCCAAGTCAGTTCATTCCAGACTTTAACTTTTGGTACATCTGCACCGGCCATACCTTGACCGACAGTTGAACTTCCCCCTTTGCCTCCTACTGAGATAACATGCCAGTGGTGAAAGAATGTCCCCCCAACTGTACCGATGGCACCGCGAAGACCTATTGCGAAGTACGCTGTACGTCCGCCCATCCATGCACCACGGTTACCTGCGGCAGCTGCACGCCAGATATAGGTAGAAATCGCATCTCCTGCCCAGATAAACATATCATAAAGCTGCTCAAGCTTATAAGCAGGAACGTGAGTCTCTTTAACGGCAAAATCAAGAGTGTATGCTGAATACATCTCTTTAAGAACTTCAAGATAACTCTCAAAATCACGTCCGGCAGGAAGTTTACTAATGTACCCTTTCTCCACCATGAAGTTGAGATGATCACTGTCATTCATCAATGTTTCCCAGTTGAACCATTTTTTGACAAATTTCTTGTCTGTCATGTTTTCATTGAGAATACGGTTGGCAAGATACAGATAGATAGCTGCTTCCGTACCTGGCCATGGAGCGATCCATAAATCGGCCATACCGGCGGAGTTGGACATACGAGGGTCCATAACAACCATTTTTGCACCCTTTTTACGGGCATCGGCAATATATCCGGCTGCTTGCTGGAAATAGTGCCCCGCATCAGCTGCATGAGATGAATTGAGGAAAACAAGTTTTGCATTTCCCCAGTCCGGGCTGGTACGGTCATCATTTGCCGTCCAGATTGTCGGTGTACGTCCGTTTGACGAACAAATGTTGGTGTGTGAATTGTATGAATCAAGTCCTAATGTTTCCCATACTTGAGGAACAAAACCGTTTTCATTTGGGCGTCCGACATGGTACATAACCGATTTTTTAGAGAGTTCATCCCCTTTTCGAAGAGTGTCTCCCATCTTTTTACCGATGGTCGTCATCGCTTCATCCCAAGTCGTACGGATCCATTTACCTTCTCCGCGTTTTGAACCAGGTGCACGTTTCAATGGGAACGGAATACGATCCGGATCATACATTTGCGATTGTGTAGCATAACCTTTTGCACAGTTACGTCCGCGTGAACCTGCGTGGAGCGGGTTCCCCATGTATTTTTTGACTGTAAAAGTTTTTTTATCAACCCAAGCCGTCAATCCGCATGACGCTTCACAGTTTGAACACGCCGTAGGAATAAGCATATAATCACGAACTAAAATACCATCAGGGTTTTCTTCACTTTGTACGCCGTGACGATCGATACCGCCACGCTTCCAATCGGTACCGTCAAGTTCTTGGAAACCGTCCCACTGATCCATCGGAGGATAGAATGAGAGAGTATCGGGAGTATTGGTAAATTTACTTTTTTCAATTGATTCGGCTATCGCATCGGTCGAAAATACACCTTTTGCAATAGCGGCACCCGCTACAGTAAGAGCGGTACCTTTTAAAAATGTTCTTCTGCTTTCTAAATACATCATAGTCTACCTCTTAGCTCATATTTAACAATTGGGGAATCACAAGCCAAACGTGTTTGCTTACCCACAAACCGACTAACGCCGAAACGGCAGCGATTTTCAACAAATAGTACGATTTGTTTTTCAAGCTCAGGCATACCAACACCATCGGTGCCAAAAAGGCCATTACTTGACCGATCCAGAACATCGCAGTGTATTCGCCGCCTTTGACAAATTCCAATGTCGCCGCAACTTCTTCGGCTTTCATCGCACCGAAAATATATTCAGACATATAAAGGATAAACGCCGCGAATGCGCTCAATCCCAAAATAATTCCGAGATCTTTTTTGATAGGATCTGAAAATTTATTTCCGCCAAGCAAAATCATTGTCGCTGAACCCGCTAACAATGCCGCCAAAATCATTTGTGCCGATTCTGTCGGCATTTGCCACAATTCACGTGCGGTTGATTCTGCCATCAACCCAGCCGTATACAAGGTAACCGGGATTGCAAGCAATGTTGTCCAACCCAAAAACTTGTCATACATTGCTTCGTCTTTTTTCAGATAGATCGCATACGCCATCGCAAAAAGAAGTCCTACAAAGCCTGTTGCCATCCATGCACCGATCGTAATCGCCGATGTTAGGTGAGGATAGAAAAAGATATGCCAGAAACGAAACATCTGGTGCAAGTCAATGACGGTAAAAAATAAGAACACATGGATAAATACAATCGAAATTGCTACTACCGGTAAACGGATAAAGCCCGTTTGCTCCGGATATTTTTTCAACAAGAAAAATGCGAGGAAGATAATACCGGTTCCGATACTTTTTGCCCACATATTCATTGTGATAATCCAACCCCATACGATTCCCGGAAGAGCAACGTCAAGAGTTACAACCGCGTTTGTTGCCGCTATTGTTTCGTGTACCATTAGTGCCCTCCAATTGGGAGATGTTTAAGATCATTGAAAAGGTTGTGTCCTTCGCCGCGGAACGATGCCAACGGGTTCAGTGTTACATTGCCGCCGCCTACGTAGTAGTGGTGCGGATCTGTCCCTTTTTCCGGTTTACGGACTTGGACATTCCCCTCATGCTGCTGAATATATTTGCTGATACTTGACATCGGATCATCCAAATCACCGAAAATATTCGCTTCTACAGGGCACGCAACGACACATGATGGCATCATAGCACTAGCGATACGGTGAGCACAGTAGGTACATTTATCCGCTGTCTGCGTTTGCGGGTCAATATAGATCGCACCGTATGGGCATGCCATAATACAACCGGCACAACCGATACAGCGCTCTTTATCGATATTAACAATACCGTTCTCAAGATAATGCAACGCACTAACCGGACAGATACGCTCACACGGTGCATTCGCACAGTGATTACAGCGAAGCGGTGTAAATGTCCGCTTAGTTTCAGGGAAGCTCCCAACATCAATATATTTTACTCTAAGACGCCATGTAGAAAGTGGGACTTCATTTTCCACTTTACAGGCAATCTCACAGCCCTTGCACCCCATACATAGGTGAAGGTCTACCAAGAAACCCAATTGCATATATTCTCCTTGATTCCTGATTCACGATTGGTCCAACTTATCATAACAGATACGAATAACCTTTATTTGATGCCGTGATTACAGGCGTTTAACGGCATTTCTGCTGGGTCGATAGTAACTAAAATTTGGTTAACCGAAACTAAAACGGACACCCTTTTTGCTATAACTTTTTGATATGTAACCGTTTGGTAACTTCCTCAGAAGAGGAGTAAAAGAAGAAGAAAAGAGAAGGATATTAAGAATCTAATCGGCAGCGAACCGATGCTTCATGGGCACCGAGACCTTCGGTATGTGCAATCAATGCGCATGCTTCTCCGATCTCATTGATCGCCTGACGCGAAAAAGAGATGATCGATGACTTTTTCATAAAGTTCTCGACGCCCAGCGGAGAGTAGAATTTTGCCGTTCCGCCGGTCGGAAGGGTATGGTTCGGTCCTGCTACATAATCTCCGATTGCTTCAGGGGTATAATGACCCAGGAAAATCGCTCCGGCATGCTTGATCGATGGGAGAAGGGCAAAAGGGTTGTCCGTTGCAACTTCCAAATGTTCCGGAGCAATCTCATTCATAAGACGGACGGCTTCACTCATCGAGTCCGTCACAATGATCGCGGCACGTTCCTCAATCGATTTACGGGCGATTGCTTCACGCGGAAGTTTTTTCAACCAAATTTCTATCTCGATCGCACACGCATCGGCAAATTTTTGAGACGGGGTAATCAAAATAGAACTCGCCATTTCATCATGTTCCGCTTGAGAAAGCAAATCGATTGCGATATGAACAGGATTTGCCGAATCATCCGCCAATACACCGATCTCGCTTGGACCGGCTATCATGTCGATATTCACTTCTCCAAACACCATTTTTTTGGCTGTTGCCACAAAAATATTTCCCGGTCCCGTGATAACGTCGACTTTCGGAATGGTTTCGGTCCCATAAGCCATAGCCGCAATCGCACTCGCTCCTCCGACTTTAAAGACTTCACTCACACCGCACAAATGGCATGCCGCCAACAAAAGGGCATTCGGCTCATTGTCAGGGGTCGGTGTTGTCACGACGATATGTTCTACCCCTGCTACCTGCGCCGGAATCACATTCATTAAAAGAGAACTCGGATAAGCAGCTTTCCCTCCCGGGATATAAAGCCCGGCACGATCAACCGGAGTCACTTTTTGCCCTAAAATCGTTCCGTTCGCCTCGGTGTCAAACCAGCTTTTAGGAAGCTGTTTTTCATGATACGCGCGGATACGGTCATATGCCAAATGAAGAGATGATTTAAGATTGGGTTCCAGCTCATCATACGCCTTCTTCATTGATGCCGTATCAATACGTAAATCGCTTCCGCTTTTAGGTGTCCAGCGGTCAAATTTTTCAATGTGCCGGATCAGCGCATTATCTTTGTCTGCACGTATCTCATCGATCAGTCCTTTGACAATTGTGGAGACATGCTCCATATCCATTTTTCCGCGTCCGAGGAGTTCGTCAAAAACTTTTTGAAAATTACTTTCGTTACTGTGTATGAGGGTCATTGTTTTCCTTCAATTGCTTTTTGGAGTACTTTTAGAGTACTCTTTTTTAACGATATCCAGCGCATTTAAAAAATTCTCGGCATCAATCGCACCCATAACCGGCTCAAACATCGGTTCGCCGTTACTTTTGAGAAACCATGTTCCCGGAGTTCCCCCGACCGCCAATTCTCGTGGAAAAAGAGGATTTTCATCAATAAATACGATGGCACTGACATAATCGGCATTCAGTTTTTGTACAACTTTCGGGTCTTTCAGCGTTGTAGTTTCAAATTGGACACAAAAATGGCAATGATGGTTCGAGATGATAAACATCATAGGTTTATGAAGAGCTTTCGAGCGCTTGAGAGCACTCGCATAATCTTTTTCCCATTTAATATCGGCTCCGAATAAAGCGAATACCGAGAACATCAATATAAAAACTATCTTTACCATGTCATTTTACCTTTTTGAGAATTTCTTTAGCGATTTCACTAATCTCTTTACCGCTCACATCGATAGTGATGTCGGCTACTTTTTTATAATGGGCAGCACGCTCTTCATGAAGTTTTCGTGCTTTCTCAATATCTTGGAATAATGGACGTTTGCGTAATTTCTTAGCCGCATCCGGATGGGCAAGGATTCGGTTATGGATCGTCTCGAAGGGTGCCGACAGATAGACAACTGTTCCGATTTTCGAAAGATTGGGAACTTTAAAAAAACCGCCGCCCGTCGAAATCAATGTCCCATCCACCTCTTTTTGCAGCCACAGGGCCACTTTACGTTCCAATGCACGAAAGTATTCTTCACCCGATTCGGCAAAGATTTTCTTGATACTGCGATTTTCCATGCTCTCGATAATATCATCCGTATCCAGCGCAACCAAATCAGACTGTTTAACTATCTCCCGAGCCACCGAGCCTTTTCCGACTCCCATAAAACCGATTAAAATAATGTTTTTCATAAATTCTCTGCTGTTAGTTTATAATGACGCAATCATATCATGCGTTAACTTAGGAGTGCTTCTTGATCTCGATAAACAACCTCTACCGTGAACAGAATCCTCGTGAAAATTCAGAAATATTTTCGACTCTATTTCAAAATGATTCACTCAAAATTGAAGCCATCCGATCATGGCTTAAAACACCGGGAGAAATCTATAATCAGGTCCAGGACGAGTGGGTTTTATTACTTTCGGGAGAGGCACAACTAGAAATCGAAACACTCGAGATAAGTCTTAAGCCCGGGGATTATCTTTTCATCCCCAGACATACTCCTCACCGAGTATTGTCAACATCGCAGAATGCCCTTTGGCTGGGGGTATTTAGCTCTTAAACTCGTTAATACGTGCCGATAGAGAATTGGCGACTTCGAGCAAATGCTTCGAATCGCTTTCTATTTGTTCAACACTGCGGCGGTTGGATTCGGAAACGTCATTGATCTGGGAAATTTTGTCGATAATCCATTCAATATGCCCGACCACCTCGACCGAGTCGTTGTATGAGTGCTGGGCAACTTCGACTGAACGCTCCATCTCCGAAGATGTTGCCGAAATCTTTTCTTCGACTTCATTCGAAATCACAGTCAGTTCATTCATGTTTTTAGCATTATCCCCCATCTTATCGCTGACATCGTTAATGGCCTGGACAATGGTTCCGACACTGATTTCAATTTCAGTCAAACTTTTTTGGGTGCGTTCCGCCAATTTCCGTACCTCATCGGCAACAACGGCGAATCCTCTTCCGTGTTCTCCGGCCCGTGCCGCTTCGATGGCGGCATTGAGTGCTAGCAGGTTGGTTTGATCCGCAATATCTTTAATCACACCCAAAACACTTTTGACTTGATCGGCATCATTCCGTAACGAGATTAATTGGGAAGACATCTCGTGTTCCATTTCAATATAACCCTCTACTTCTTCCACGAGTCGATACAACGCATCTTTAGCGGTCACAAGCTCGCCGTTTGCATTGGCAACATTTCGTTGTGTCTGCTCAGATACGGCAATAGCTCCTGACAAAATTTGTTTGATCGAATGGCTCTTTTGCGTTGTCGCTTCAACAATTTGACGTTCTTGTTCTACCCCTGCTGAAATGATTCGTGTTGCATCGGTAATTGTCGTGGCGATCGTAGAGTTTTGTTTTCCGAGATCTTTGACTTCATTAACTGTTTCCTGCACCATTTCGACAAAGCGGTTAACCGCCAGTGCCGCTTGAGAAAACTCATCTTTTTTTACGACTTCGAGACGTTTCGTTAAATCTTTATCTCCGCTGACCAATGCACCGATACGATTGCGCAGTTCTTCTAACGGGGAAAGAACCTCTTTGCCGAAAAAGAGGTTTAACACCGAGACAAACACTATGACGACGACACTCAATGCAATCAGCAAAATCGTTTGGGTTTTACTGATCTCGGCATCATTCTTTTCTAACGATATCACCAAGTCCATCACTCCGAGAACATGCCCTGCTTCTATATTAGTATGACAGGCTAAACATCGCTCTTGGGCAATCAACGGCTGCAGCAGTCGGATGGTATGCTTCCCGTCCGTATTTTCGATAACCTGAGGTTTTTTGGTTTTAAAGACTTCACGGATCATCGGCTCATCGCTAAACTTCGCATCCGGAGCCAACAAATCGATAACGGCTTGCGATTTTTCGACCTTAAGCGCCTCTATTCCATCGATCTTTTGAGCATTAGCGATCGTTTCAGCCACAACGGCAGGATCTCCCGCCAGCATACTTTGGGTCAAAGTTTGAAAAATAGACTCGCTTAGCATCGTCAGTGATCGCTTCGCCGTATCATTGGAAAAATCATTAAAAGTTGACGTTAAATACCAGTAGATAGTACCAAGTCCCAGGAAACTGAAAAGTAAGGTTGTAAAAATAATTTTAGATTTGACCGTATCAAACATCAGAAGACCTCATTGTTATAATCTGTGGGATTATTGTACCGTATATCGGTTCAATATGTATCGCAATATAGGGATTTAGATTAAATGTGTGACAGAAACACCATGAAATAGACGTTTCTATGACACATTTTTGACACAGTTATTTATTTCAAAATAATACCCCCCTCACGCTTTCATCTGTATAGTTCGATATGAACACTTCCCGTACTGCTTTTTTCTGATGTCCTCCACCTAATGTATAATCAATCTCCCTACTTGATCGTATCACCATATCCGAATATAACTCTCGCACCAGGTCACAGTCATTGTAACTCAGTAAAAACTTCCCTTTGATATTGTGCAGCATATCAGCGAGTAATCTGTGCTCTGTCTCACCGAATCCACCCGTATTCTGATAGTAGCTTTCCGTGTCAACATACGGAGGATCGCAATAAAAAAATGTATCCGGGTTATCATATGTCAATATCAGCTTATCGAAGCTCATGTTCTCGATCGTCACATATCGGAGGCGACGAGACCATACATTGAAATTTTTGTGCAAATCTTTCGGTCGACCGTTCTTTGCCGACATTGCGAAATTCGTCCCTTTTGACCCGAAGCTCTGAGTGAGAGAGTAATAATAAAATGCGGCACGCTCGATGTTGTTCGTCGGTTTGATCCGCTTATGGACGATATCATCGAAAACCTCACGGCTAACCAATAGCCGGCGCAAATACATCGATAGTGATTGCGGGTTGGTTCTGATCGATCGGTGAAGATTGACGAGCTCACCGTTTACGTCGTTTACTACTTCCGCTTTTTTGGTAGATATCGGAGCACGTTTCCGATAGAGTACATTGAGAGCACCGCCGAACACTTCTACATAGAGACGATGTTCAGGCATCATAGAAACGATATCGTCTGCCAGTTGGGATTTACCGCCTATCCACCCGAAAGGGGCTTGAAGTCGCTGCATATAATTCCTTTGCACCGTGACATATTTTCACGGCTAGAAAAAGATATCGACAATAATGCCGATACTGCAGCGTTCTTCTCGGGTTCGCTGTGGGACTTGATTAATGGTATAATTCTTTTGTTCCATCAGTCAAGTTATTTAACTGACCGGGATAAAGAGGTCTTTCCGTCGATCTATGATCGCTCGGTGTTTTGAAGCTATGCCTTGTCCGACGTGAGTCGCGGATCTCTTTTACAAACACTTCTCCAAAGCCGCTTTAAAATCATAAAGACAACTCTGCAACTTCGGATAGTTTTCCAACCGTGCTTTAGTCCACTGAACGATATCGCCTACTTCAGGAGTAGGATCTTCACATTTTGGTTTTTTTGTTTCGCATTTTTTTGTTATCGTGATCGGTTCACTTGGGACCACTTCTTTACCGGCACAACCAGAGAATATTAAAACCGTAGTTAAGACCATCAAATAGAGTGTTTTCATAGCTTGCCTCCCTCAGCATTTTTTCGCGCTTCCTCAGCGATTGCACTTAGGTCGGTACATTTTTCCCCGATAGGTACATACTTGATCGATGTGATGTATTTCGGCTTTGCGGCCATCGTTCGGTTGTAATCGGCTTCTTTTTCCTGAGCTTCCACCCTATCACGTGCCATCCACGCTTTCATAAAAGAAACACGATCTTTTTGCCGTTCTGTTTCTACTTCTGCAGTCTTAACTTTTTGCTCGAGAACGTTACGCTCTCCGGACACGGATAGATCATGGAATCCAAGAGCGATTAATGCTCCGGATAAAATGATAATAATTCCGATCAGCACCTTACCAGTACCGAAACTTGCTACTTCTGATAGACGCATATTTTTCTCCGTATTTATAGACGAGCACCGAGTACTCATAATTGATATCGCAGTTCGATCGACATGACCGCTGACCTTTCCATGTGAAACAGCTCTGTCCGCGTCGACATTGACCCTTGGATAATTCCCAATTTTCACCCCCGGCACGGTTGATCTCTTTTAGAACCAGTCCTCCCCCGTTATATACCTGGTACGTTACCCATAGCCCATACTTCGGTTGATAGACTGATTTCATAATTATCGCCTGAGCTTTGAGTTGATCGGGGATACCTTTAATGCTTGATATCCCTTTAGCTTTGAGCGGTTTTTGCCAAAGCCGGTACGTGATCTGAGGCAACCCCTCTGATCCTACTCCATCGAGAGATAGGATATTTCGGCATCCGCTCTCTTGGACAAGCTGACCGACTCCATACTGATATGGGTAATCAACCCCAAACTGTGCCCAATGTGCTTTTCGTACCTCTTGTTCGTATGATTGGCACCGTTGGACAGAACCCCCGAACAATGACAAAGTAAGTGCTAAAAGTACGATCAGCTTCATATCATCCGCCCATAGCGAAGCAGTAGATAATGATCATATAAAAAGCGACTACGGCAATAGTAAGCTGCCAGTTTTTATCATTGCCCCAATCGATAGCAGGAAATAAAAACTTACGTAAAATATGCGCCACGATTACCCCCGCCGTAACAAGCAGAAACTTAGATAATACGAGCTGAATAACCGGGGGCAAACTCTCATATACACCGCTGATAAATACGCTTACCAAAATTACCGTCACTACCATGACAAACCACATACGTTTAAACTCTTTTTTCACTCTTTACCTCCTTGATGAAATTGAGCGACTAACTCCTGCAGCTCTGCATTGTTTTCGCACATCCTATTTCGTAGATCATCGGATACGTCGATTTTTAAATAATCATCGATAATCTTCCACCCCTGCCATCCGGGGAACTTTTCTCGATTTATAGCTTTGTATTCTTCCCCCATTTATTTATCAGCCTTTAATTTGAGTTCATTGTATATTTCTCTTATATTTGTATCGATACGCTCCATGAAGTCTTTGATCTCTGAGCGCTTGATATAATTTTCTGCGATGTGGAGCTTCATTTCTGCTTTTGACTCTTTAAGTGCGGCAATCTCTACCCTATGCCCTTCATCTGCTTTTTCAAGGTCAACTATCTTTTTATTTGCAAACCATCCGATAATCAGGATAAGACCGCCTAAAAGCCACATAACTACTTCTTTATCCATCACATCCACTCCGCATTAAATTTTAATCTCTCCGCTTCCGCAAAATAGCTCTCTTTACAGTGATTTTTACCAAAAATAAGGTCGATAATTACCCTGAAATATTGTGCGTGTTTATTCCCGCATTGCTCTAGGTAATACGTCCATGAGCTGACCGTCCAATCTTCTTGCCCATATAGGATTGAACCTCCCGCTTGATCAAATCCGATAGCGATAGTAAGTAGATATTTGCTGATGCTCTCACGGCGATATACTTTCCGGATCATGTTGAGGATGATGGCCGGAATTGATACAATAGATATAATCAGAATGGCGATAAGCATTAAAAGGAATGATTTCATACAAAGAACTTCTTCCGCTCTGCTACAAAAAGCGGTGCGAAGGTGGCGAACTCTTCGATTGTCATAGGCAAATTGCTACCGTTTTTAAAATGGATCACTGTAGGAGATGGATCAAGATCAAATCCCATCTTTACCTGTACCATCCCATCCCCGTCATCTTTAGTTACAGAGATATATCGATCTGTTCCGTCAATATTAGTACCATAGATAAATCCTTGAAGCATAGCATCATCACGAACCTGTGCCATTTCATTATCAAGTTGAACTTGTGTTTTTTGAGGTACATACTCAACCAATACCCGATCAACAAACTTTCGTGTGCCTTGATTATTGATACATTCGAGCCATTGCGCTTCTGTAATTTCAATAGCACCGATTGGAATTTCTTTATGAATAGAATTATCATAAAATGCTACTGGTAACCCTAAAACATCTAATACTGCAAATTTCATTACTTCTCCTTAATATCCAATTACCAAAAATCTACACCCTGAGATACCAGTTGTATCATCCATTTCTACTCGTAACGTAGTAGTAGAACAAGAGATTGTCTTACACATAGCATCTCCAACTGTATCTGCCCCAGTAGTAATATAGGGGGATGTTTGGGTAGTTAGTACCGCTGTAGGTAGGGTGATGGGTAAAGTTACATTTAGATAGGTATTATTAGTTATAACAGCTGTCTGCCCCCATTGAATAATTAATCCTCCCATCCATGTAGGGAATTTGATATATCCGTTTACCCCTAAACTATATACAAGCCCAAGTTTAGCCCAGGCAGTAGTAGCTAATCGCGTGCTATTATCTGTAGAAGCCTGAGTAGTAGCAGTTGGATTACCTGTAAATGCAGGGGAATTTAATACGGCATACACAGTATCAAAAGAGGTTCTTAATGCTGCTCTAAAATTTGCAAATGTAACTTTACGAAGCTGCAGAGAAAAACTATCCCAAAACCCAAACTCATCTGTATCGCCTGGAGTTTCTGCAGGTGCTGCATGGATTGTTGCATCTATAGCCAATGAAACCCATGATGCCGGTTCGGTTATGGGGTTATTTGCTGTATCAACAGCGCATCGGTAATTCACTCCGCTATATGACCATGATTCACCAACTAATGCACTTGATACCCCCTGCACAAATATTCCCTTATAGTTTGCCAATGCAACTGCGATATTTGATGCAGCAACGGCACTCGCTTCTTTGGCATTGACATTGGTTTCAAGAGTGTTTACCTGATTAATAAACCCGATAATCTGTGAAACAAAAACAACTATCCATGCGATAAACGCATCAGCCCGTGTTCTAAATGTCGTTGCATCGCTTGATGATGGTGCCGTTGGAGGGGTGGTTATTACTTGATCTATCATCTAAACTTCCTTTTCATCTTAAACTAAACCTATCGCCTGGCAGGTTATTGCCGTTTCAACCGGGCCGTTAACAAGCTCTTCAAACTTCTGGATATACCCATACATGTTTAAGAGGTCATATCCTCCACCAATAAATACTACTGGGGTACCTCGAGCCGCAGTAAGCACTTTATAGACTGAGTTTGCTAATTCAGTTTGTGTAAAAATATCAACGGAAAGTGTCTTGGCATAATTTCCTTTTTGCAGATAGGTAGCACCGGTTGATGTATCAATGGCCACAGTTGAATAATCAAGAGCACCTACATTTACCTTCCATTGAGTAAAACCTATCTCTCGTACCTTTCCAAACATAGATATCCCGCAAAGGGCATTATTGGCTCCATTGTCAATAATGATATGAAATGAGATATTTTGAGTAAGTGTGACACGCTCATAGAGGATCGAGTCCTTTGTATCAGTGAGCCAATCACCATAGAAATAATCTAACCAATCCGTTACATCGTTATATGTTGAATAAGACATTGTTTCAATTACGGTTAAAGTATCATTATCAATTACCTCAATAAGTACAGATATAGCATCTATATTCCCAAGGTATATGGCATTCGCTCCGTATGCTGAAATAGAAACCTCAATAGTCCCTGTATTACTTGTCTGCGTATTTAAAAATTGGTCAAACATTTTGAATCTATTTGCAGTTCCTAAAAACTTCCAATCAGTAGGGCTTAAAGATGGATCCATACCGGTATTATTTGTACGGGCTTCATATTCACCATAGTTTGTAGATAAATAAACCTTTTGCCCTGTTGTATATGGGGTTGCGATATCATATGTGTCATATAGAGATGCAGCAACATTTGAGCTATCAACAACAATATTGATTGGAAACATTATCTTCATGCCGGGATCCCTTGATTATTGCCCATTTGTGACAATGTAAACTGAGCTTTTAACACCTTAATAACCTCATAAAGCTGTGCAACCATTTGTGAAGTTTGGGCATTTTGTTCCCCCTGCTTATCAACTAATAGCTTTAGGTCAATAGGGGTTGAACTGACCCCTACTTTTGATAGCATCATGTCATATGGGGTTGTTGTTGTGGCTTTCAAGCTATCTACATATGCATTATTAGCATCAGTCGCGGACATAAGCGCATCACCAAGATTTTTCCATGATGTAATGGTCTCTTGGGTAAAACTTTTTTTAATTGCTTCATCATATTTTTGGAGATAGTTCTCAGCTGTAATACCAGAAGCACCTAGTGAGTCAGCCAATAGGTTAAAATCTTTGGTGAGATAATCGGCGGTGAATTTGAGCTGATCCGCTGTTCCTTTTCCGAGATTCCATTCCGTAAATGATCGGGTAGTATTTACATATCCACCTATTGAGGCCGCTATTGCCTCATTGAGAGACTTATCTACTGATTTAGCATAGTCAACCCATGTCTTATAGATCGCATCAGTATTTAGACTATCTATTGCCTCGATAAAGCTTTTTGTTACTGATGTATCAAGAAAGTTTTGAAAAGTTGCAAAATTACCGCCTTTAACTGATAACTCTTTAACAATACCGATCTGAGTAAGAAGGTATTCATATGATTTAATGGTGCCTTTGATTGCTTCTTTTTGAGCATCACTAAACGGTTTATACGAATAATCGTCACGACTACCGCTAAACCAACCGCCATCAACATGGGTGATCGTATAGTCATTACCGACAACATTATTAGCAGTAGCTCCGTTTTGGATATTTACACCGCTCCCTGCATAATGCGATGAACCGCCAAATATACCACCGATAACAGAGCCAAGAGCGGCACCGATTGCACCTCCGACAAGAGTACCAAGCCCAGGGATGATAGATCCTGCGATTGCTCCGATTGTGCCTCCTATCGCCCCATACTCTCCCGCTTTTGTACTTTTACCGAATAAGGCATCCCCAAGTGAACCGAGCGCATATCCGCCAATGCCTCCGGCAATACCTGCTGTCGCGATACCACCGCCATACGCTGCACCGCTCAGCCCATTAACACCTCCTCCTGCAAGAACATTGGAACTGCCGGCTAAAAATGATCCAGTACCCGTCCATCCTGCCCCGTAAGCGGTACCGGCTAGGTTCCCCATAAATGCAGATGGGGCATAAATTGCACTGGTTAATCCATCTGTAGCGATGCTATAAAGTGATCTTGCACTAGAAAGATCATTCAAAACCGATGCAGCATCTGACCCTGATTTTGTAATCTGGCCCATAGCATCCAGGACTGTTCCCCCAGATGTAGTCATAAATCCTGATGAATTTGTAGTTGCTCCGATAAGAGATGCGGGAGTGGCGGCGGAACCGAATACTGAACCCATCCCCCCGTAAGATCGGAACATATTTACAAGTCCGCCTTGATTACCTCCGGTTCCAAGTATAGAGTCAGCAAGTGATTTGGACAACCCTCTAGCCATCGATTGAGTAATTGAGCTCCAAAAGTCTTTTAACCAATTTCCAAAGGAAGTGAATTTTCCAGTCATAGCATCGAAGAATTGTGACTCCATTGCTTTATCTACATTATCGAATAGATCAACCCAAAAAGCGTTATTTTTCTCCCATTCAGATTTACGATGAGCTTCATTATCTTTTTCCCAGATTGCGAGCATCTGTTCATTGGATAAAATACCTGACTCTGCGAGTTTTTGCATACGATCAGATTCGGTGATCTCAAATGCGCTTGCAGTGTCACCCATCGCAGAGTAGTATTCGAGTAAAGCCGATTTGCTATCCTCCCAGCGTTTTAGTGTATCTTCGGTTGCTTTCTTTTCTAAAGCTTCTTGCTTTGCGATATTTTCCTGAGCAAATTGGAACCCTTCATCATTCAATGCTTGGATCATATCTGCTTTTTCTTTGGCAGCTTTAGCAGTGTCGGCATCTGCCTTTTTCTGTGCGGCTAATCTTTCGGATTCTTTTTTAGCAAAATCTTCTAAATCAACAGGTGGAACATACGGATCATTACCGTCTGATTTTTTCTTAAACTCTTTTTTCATACTGATAAGAGTATTGTAGGTTTCTGATACATTTTTAGTGTATTTTTGAGCCTCTAAACTTGCCGCATGGTAATCCATACGTGCTTTTGCGGCATCATATCCACCATTCGTAATAATTCCAGTAACAGACCCGTATTTAGCATGAACTTCAGCTAGTGTTGCATAAGCCATTTTAGCATTAGCAACAAACTGGCCTATCCCATTTGTAGCGGTGCTCATCCCTAAGATGAAATACTCGAAAAACCCGAAATTATCTATCGCTTCATCGGATGATCTACCCATTAACCCAGGTATTTCATTAAATACTGATGTAACAACTTTAAGCATATCTCCTGATGTATCAGATATCAGGCTAAAAGCATCAGCCCCAACCATTCCGAGTGCAGTTAAATCGTTACCCGCCTGAGCTGTGAACTCATCGATTGTGCTTTGATTTTTGAGTACCCAGTCAGCCATATCCTCAAACTTACCGGATAATGATTCGATTGTAGGCAACATGCCTGTCAATATTCTCGTTGAACTAGTTTCAGCAGATAGACCTATCTTTGTCATAGAGTCATTAAATCGCTCTGCTGCCTGAGCAGTTTCAGTATTAATAATTCCTGAGTACTCTTTTAATGCTTCTGACCCGCTATTTAAAAGCGGTATCATATCTGCTCCGGTTTTTCCGAATAGATCCATAGCTAATGTAGATTTAGCTATTCCATCAGGCATGGCTTTGAATTTATCTGCTACCTCGAACAAATACTGATCGGACGTTTTTAGATGCCCGGATGAGTCCTTGAGCGAAATATTAAGATTTTTAAGAGCATTGGATGTATTTCCGGTTCCACGCTCTGCATCACCAATCCCTTTATTAAATTTTAATAGTGATTTTTCAATTGATTGGAGTTCAACATCTGCAAGTTGACCCGCTGCCTGCATAGCGTAGAGAGAATCAACAGACACCCCTATCTTTTGGGACATTTTACTGATGGCATCTGCTTGATCTAACGTATGCTTAATATTGTCCCGTATTGAGTCAAACGCAAAATAACCGGCAATAGCACCCGCAGCAGTTTTAGCAACAGTTTCCATCGTCTTAGTAGACGATTTCATTATCCCTACCGCTTCATCCATACCCTTTCGGAGTTGTGCGGTATCAGCAGCAATGATAATGTCGAGTGCTCCAAGTGCCATTACGTATCCTATTTTGTAGTTAACATCAAAAATATTGCCGATTGAGCAGCTTTTATCTGCTCTTCACTCATTTCTTCTACTTTGACTTTTTGCTTACTTTCATGTTGATACATTAAAAAATCAGACGGAGATACTTTTGAACCGACCATATTGACAGCCGTTGAGCATAGAACTCCATGCCGAATATCATTCATTTTTTCTTCATTGCCGAATGGTTCCATATGATAGAATTCCATCCAATCATCCAATTCATTAGCACTCATCTCATTTTCAAGACGTTCGACGGTCATCCCGAGTTTCAATGCGAGACGGAATCGAAATTTTCTCTCTTCGGTTACGCCGCGTCTTTGAAAACGTTTCCCAATTCATTGAAAATTCGGTCGATAATATCAGGTGATTTTTTACCGAGAGCGGTTTCGATCTCATCATCATTAAATAGACGATTACCTTTTTCATCACAAAGTGCGAATCCGACTGTATGCAAACGGAAATCAGCGAATGCTTTTTCAGCCTCTTCACCTTTAATCATTTCAGTTTTTAGTTCTTCACCCTCTTTAGCAGGTTTGACTTTTAAAAACTTTCTTGAATATACCCCTAGAGCATCACGCTCACGGATTGATGGACGTTTTACACTTACTTCACCGCCCCACTCAGGGACGTTGATCGTAGCCATTTTGATATCACTTGCATTGATGATCGCATCTTTATTTAGTGCCATCTTATGCCGCCAATACTACAGTAGGTGCGCCGCTTGCTTGGAACGGGAATTCAAAAACGAGTTGAGCGCTTTTCCCAGGAACAATATTAGGAATACCAGAAACATATCCGGAGCGGATAATGCTTGTAGGATTACCTGTTGCCGGTGTGATTTGATCGTTAAACTCGATCTTGATTTTCGTATTTGCATTTGTCCCACCGAGTGTAAAAACACGCATTTGACCTGCATCATCTGCAACATAGTTACACTTGAATGAGAATTCCGGAGCATCTTTAAGCCCGTCACTGATGAACTCTTTATATGCATCAGAATCGAAGCTAGTAACGTCGATTTTTCCGACTTTGTCCCCAAGAACACCTGGGATATCCGTTAATTCTCCGACTAACTGATATGTATCAGGTGTTGCCGTTTCAATATATACTTTGGCACCAAGTGAGTTCTTTGCCTTTGACATTTGAGTCTCCTATTTTAATAATTTTATATTCTATGCCAATCTAAAACCACACCCTCAAAAGGTTGCGAATTAACAACCTTTTTGGTAGAAAACTTTTTTAGATTCCACTTGACTTTTAAACCGCTCCGACCACATCATCAGAGAGGATGTAATCTATCTGTTGAACGAAGAGTTTGGCATCAGGCTCATAATCATCCATACTCATAACCTTATTTCCGTATCCACTCATAACTGTTTTGACTGATTTGGTATTGTCATCATCAGATAGAGCAATAAAAACAGACTCTTCATACGTTTTTGCGAAGACCTTGATTTGGAACCGACCCATATCGAGGCTTTCGGTTCCATCCATCGTACCCGTGTCGAGAGAGCTGATCCGTTGAAACGTGATATATGGTGCGTCAGTCCCCTGAGGTGCTACGAGTGGGAATACTCTATCGCCTACCTGAGGGATGGTTTTGAGGATGTCAAAAAGACCGATGGCGATCATTTCATTACCTCAGGGAGTTGTAATTTAATATCATCAATCACAGCATTAAGAACATCTTCTCCTGCTTCATCGTATGCAGGTCTCATATATGGTTGTGCTGCCATTTTTGACGTTCCATTCTCCACAAAACGGTCATAAAAAACGCTGACTCCCCTTTTTTTATTTCCAGTTGGTCGTATTTTAAAAGCGATCACTCCGGGCTTTGCTTTTACACCACTAACTTTGATCGATTTTTTTAATTTACCTTCACGTACTGGCACATAACCCTGTGCTTTAGTCTTGATGATATTCGCCCCCTTACGTACAGAGCGACGGATGACCTTTTTTTCGAGCTTATCCGGCAGATCAGTGAGGTTTTTGATCAATTCTTCAAGCCCTTTGATTTCCCCACTCATAAAATCTCCTTTGCCACAATAAACAACTCGACACTCTTTTCCTCTTTGTTCTGTACATCGAGGATATCGAACGTCCGTGTTCCGAATTTGATCTTATGCTTTCGCGTGATCCCCGCTACGAATCGGCATCGAATCTGAGACGTTGCCTCAGCGAAGAGTTGATTGCTCATAAAGCGTTCCCCTCCGCTGATCGGCTTGATTTCAGCCCGAGCATAACCAAAATGCGTTTCACCCTCTGAAACACCGCCCATAGCACCACGAATCTCACCGATAGTGACAAACTCGATTTTGTGGCGCATACTCCCTGATCTCATAACGAAATTACCCGATATTTACTGATGAGATAATCGTTGTAGTTGTTTTGTATTGGCGTAACCGATACCCCGACTACAATCTCCTCACGATGTTCGAACAGTGTTGCAATACGGATCAGCATCCATTGTTTGATCGACTTTGGAACGGATGCAGCATCTGCATACCCCGCTATAAATGTCACCCGGACAGCATTCACCATCCAACTAATCGACGGATAGGTAGCGTCATTACGACGGATAATAACTCCGGGTTCTACTGTAGTATCTACCATATACGCGGATGGGTCAAGAAGTGCATAACTGCTCATCCCATCCGGGATATACTCGATTTTCTCCACAGCATTAAGCGGTGGCTTTTTAATCTCAAAACGATCTGGCAAAATCTCCATTGTCATTTCATACGTTGCACGCATGAGCTGACGGTTGGTGATCTCTTCGGCCTGCTCCGTAGCGACACCGATCAAAAATTCGATCAGTAAGTCATCTTCTGCAGACAAAATATTGAGATGCGCTTTTGCTTCCTCAACCGTCACCGGAGCAGTCAGCGGAGCTGTTTTGAGAACTAAGCCCATTGGTTATTCCTCTGATGTACCGGTACTGTTTTCTGTACCGCTTTCATCTTTTGGTTTTTCAGTACCGTTTTCCAAACTGTTTTCATCTTTTTGTTTTCCCGCGGGAAAATTATCATCCACTGCAGGGTCTTCACCGTTCATCGATTTTTCGACAAATGCTTCAACCTCTTCATCGGTAATAACAATACCTTCGATCTGAGCCGCTTTTCGAGCTACCTGACGATATAAATCCATCAGATCTAGTACTAAAGCTTCTTTTTCGAGGATAGCTGTAACCTGAGCCTCTTTTTCAGCATTTTCACGATTGGTTTGATCGATCATAGCTAAAGCTTTTTCATACTCTTTTTTATTGGTCGGTACGGCCTGATCTGAGTTAACCAAAGCGATTGCCTCTTTGATAGGAAGATTAATCTTATCACCTGGGGAATAACTGCCATCATCACCGGATCGTCCGGTGAGAAGTTTTAGGTTAATTTTCATAATTTACCCTTATACCGCAGCCATTTTTAGAACTTTTACCGCTTCAGGAAGTACCAGTTTCCCATCAACACGCTTATCGATACGGAACCCGACATGTCCGGTAGTAGCATACAGCTCATCCATACGCTTCATAGACATAGATTTACGGTCTTTGATGAAGTAGTAGCTCATATCACCAAATGAAATTGGAGTTGTACCGGCGGCAATATCAGGCATATTTTTGTTCAACACGATAGGACGTGCGAGCAATGTTGACGGAGCCCCGTTTAGCCCTTTATTAACCAGATAATCTCCATTGCTATCTTTGAGCTTCATAAGTTTTACGAGAGTGTTACGATTCATTTTCCATGTCGCTTCCGCCGCATAGTCTTCATCGAGTGATCCCCAAAGATCGATAATCTCGTCTGCAGTAAATGCAGTAGCCGAAGCGGCTGTTTTACCGATTTGAGCATCTACAAGGAATCCTGTCGGTTTACCGATGCCATCACCGCTGACGAATGCAGCCTCTTCCGCTTTGGTAGTAGATTTTGTGAACTTCATCGCGATGTACGCTTCGATGCTTGAAAAACTATCTTGCAATAGCTCTTCAGTGACTTTAATGATGCGCCCTGTTTTGTACGCTTTCATAATTACTTGACCGATAGTAGGATCAGATTCAGGATATGCGCCCGTTTCATCGATCCAACCGTTCGCTCCATCATCTCCCTCTACCGGAATGTTTTCGGTTGATGTAGAGATACTTACAGTTGCAATAGCACGCATTGGTGATTTTTCACCGAGTTTAGTGATGATCGTTTCTGCGAATGTAGTTGGAACGAGATACCCGCCTTTATCGGCTGTCCCCTCATTGAGCGCACGAGTTTGTGCTTCATCCAATGGTTTACGACTTTGTGCAGTCCAAAACGCAGCACGATAAGTTTCGGCTTTATCATTGGTGCTTGATTGAGTACCTGCCGGACTACCGCCGACCAAAGGAGCACGTTGCTCAGATTGCAAAAACGACTGACGTTTTTCAGCTTTTTCAGCTCGAGAAACGGCATCTTCAATTTTTCGCTGTGTTTCATCAAAACTTTTTTCAAGTTCATCATACTCTTTTGCTTGAGCTTCATTCAGTCCGCTTGGATTAGCATCCAACATTGCACGCATTTTTCCGTCAAGTTCTGCCAAAAAGGCACGCAGTTGTACAAGATTCATAGGTTTATCCCCTTTTGTTTAAGATTAAGTTTTCTACGGAGTACGTCCGTGTTTAAAAGCGTTTCCGCTTCACCGCGTTTCCCACCGAATGAACGCCCGATAGTCGCCCCCCGATCAAACCCCTTCCAAACCGCAGAGAGTTCGACAATCGTGTAATCGGTAACGAGTACGTGATCAGGCTCTCCTTGGCGTGAAGTGATTGTGACGTCATGGACGTAATATCCGATGCTCACATCGGTGAGAACCTGATCACGGTATTTTTGAAACACTTTTGAGGCATCTTCATCGGTACCGAAATAAACATCCGATTTGATCATCCCATCTTCGACACGCTTGTTATCGATACGACCTATTGCCGTGTCTACACTTGGGGCATGATCTTTGAAAAAAGTCATCAGCTCTTCGAGTCTCGCCCCGTTTGGATCGAGTTCTTCGATATACACTTCGTCATTCCACCAGTCATACCGTTCGCCTGCGTTATCACGGCTTACAAGGATAAATGGAATCATCCGTTTTTCGGTATCGATCTGTGCCGGATCGGTTTTGGCTCTTGGACACACACCCAACCCGCACGAACGATGGACCACCCCGATCTCATTCATACGGGCAATAATTTCTTTTTTACTTCGCGGCATTGTTGCCCTCCTTTGCCATATTGAGTGGATAGAGCGGTTCATCTAACCCATCAAGAGGGTTTAAATCCTCCATCTCACGTGCCTCATTACGTACTAACCACCCATCTTTTATCGCCATACCATACGCGGTATATCGTGAGGTAGTATCACCGCGTAAAAGCGCAGCGAGATTAAACTTCACGTAGTGATCACTTTTTTCACTATTAGACAAGAGTTTTCGTCTGCACTCCTGCTCGATATTTACCGCCCACGGACGAATTGCATCAGTTACAAACTGGATGGATTGGTGCTCGATATTTGAGAATGTCGCTTTGTCCATTTCATTAATCATATGTGGTGGGATTCGATAGATTGATGCTATTTCAGATTTTTGGAACTTACGAGATTGTAGAAATTGGCTATCTTCATTACTGATCGCCAATTTTTCCCACTTCAATCCCTCTTCTAAAATGATCGGTTTATTAGCGTTTACAAGTCCTATTTTTGAATCCCAATCTTTTTTAATTCGGTTGAATGCATCATTACTTAGTGATTTATCAGTATGTAGTATTCCTCCACCATTGGCTCCGTTTTTGAAATACGTCCCTCCGAATTCTTCCATCGCGATCGACATACCTATCGCATGTCGGTTATACTCGATTGGGCTCATTCCGATAATACCATCCATAGTCATACCGATAAAATGAAGAACCTCGTTTGGGTAGAGTGGCACTTGACCGTAATTATCCGATTGATATATATATCGAAGCTCTTTGTTTTCTAGACGAACGATCTGCATTTTATCGGGGTTAAGAGGATAGATCCCCGTTACCTTACCGGCATTGTTTCGGATGATCTGAGAGAAGTGGTTCCCGCGAAGTGCCAAATGAACCATTACTACAACACGCCAAGTGTACGATGTCATTTCATTGTTAGGCTCATCATGTAAAATTTGGTATAACGGATGGTTGAATGCTTTGTTATTGAGGGATTTATCTTTTAAAACCTCTCGTTTATAGACAGAAAACGGCAAAGAAGCGATTGATTGAGAGAGGACATTGACACAATCATACACGGCAGTATGAGCAATAGCCCGTTCGCTTGTAACGTTTACCCCTGATGTAGTGATATTCCCGCCGAACATATCCAAAAGCCAACGTTTCGGAGAGGATAGCGTCGATGTTTCACGCTGTGAAAGTGCTCTTATGAGGTTCATTTATTGACCTCACTAAATGAACCAAATACCTGCCACACCATCAAAAGAGAGTGTACGATCCACGCCACACCAAATACGCTCGATGCAGTGAGCGTAAATACGAGATATACCCCAAACGCGAACCCCATAATGAGAGTTAGAGATAAGAGATAAACAAATATGATTGGTGTAACTTTTTCCATGTCGCTATTAAAACATGAAAAAAATCACACCCTCAAAAAGGTTGCGGATTAACAACCTTTTTGGTAGAAAACTTTTTTTTATTCCACTTGAAATATAAACTGTAAACAAGCAGAAAAAAAAGTTACGGATATTGATTTTTTGTTTTCTAATATGGAAGTGCCGTCACAAGTGCTATAATTAAAATAAAAAAAGGAAATAAATTGGCGGATATCCATATTCCATTAATGTTAGTATGGAAAACGATAAAAGGTATCGTAAAATGTGCAGCACATCCACAAGAAACATGTGCTACATCAATGAATACACTCTATTGGGTAAAAGAGTATTACATCAAAAAAAATAAGTCACAAAACTTTGTCGTAAATAAAAGGAATACTGATCATACAATATTGCAAGATGGAACGTTAATAACTTTTACCAGATACTCGATTACTATGCTTGATAATGGTACATTTTATACTGAAAAATACTATATCAGTGACAATGACGAAGAAGAAAAAGACGGCAAAAGAAAAGTTGATATGAGCCAATACCAACAAGTTTATGAAAAACTTGATCATAATGTAAAAGAAAATAGATTCAAAGAGCACCTTATCGTTGCATCTTTGATTGATGGGCACTATAGAGGATCTAAATTTGTTGCCGACATCATAAAGAAAACAGAAAAAAGATTGGATTACTATATCAAATATCCAAAATTAAAACGCTTCCAATCATTTGAATTTTTTGTTTGTATTACAGTACCAAGAGAATTTGATAGAAACAATACTTATGATGGTTTAAACATAGAACCGATATATGGTATTTTTGAATTCACTTCAAAAGTAGATAAACAAAGGCATAATAGTCATAAGTATCTTCCTGTAATTAAACAAGCAGGTAGAGAGATTGAAGGAATCGATATAGACAATATATTCTATACTGGAGAGAAATGGAGGCTTTTGAATCCAAAAGCCTCAAAGCTTGAAACTGAATAAGAAAGCGGTTAGATACCGCCTTCACCTTGTACGATGATGTGCATATTCAAACACCCACCTTTCAGGAAATTTTTAACGTAAACATATTAGGGGAAATCCCCTTAAACTTTTATAACAGCTATTGACTACTACGACAGTAACTGTTAACTGACCTATATGCAAATTAAGTTCCAATAATATTCTAAACTGACAATTTGCATTATATTTTTTTAATGCCTATAATCATTAATATTAAAAATTAAGGATACAAAATGGCAGCATACACAGATTCTTCTAATATACGTAAAGTTGAAGGCACAAAAGAATGGTGGCAAAACACATATAGCCCAGGGACAAAGGTTCCAATATCTGGAATCTACAAATGTTTAGGATGTGGAGATGAAATTGCATCAAATAAAGGTGATCCATTCCCTCCACAGAATCATCATCAACATCTAGCTATCCAAGGTCATATCAAATGGAAATTGATAGTTAGAACAGAGAACCCTAAATAAGTTTTTTTATAGACTTTTTTAATTTATATCCAATACAAATGCCCCGCAACGGTATCGGTGTTGAGATTATTTCCATTCTTCTTGATACTTCCGATACACTGAAATAGATTCGTCATTCTTCGCAGTTCGTCGATCATATCTAGGGGACTGCATGTAGTAAGTATGCGGTGATATCCGTCATGTACTCTGATCAGTACCCGTTTTAGATTTTCATCGGTTGGCTTAACTGGTAGTCGTTTAGATCTGTTATCAAGTTCTTTATTGAGCTGTACAATTTGTGCATTTTGACGAAATACGGTATCTTGCAATAAATCATACTGCTCTTGTCCGATAACAGTTGCATTACCCTTCCGAATTTCAGTAAGCAGTTTTGCCGTCCATTTACGGAACTCTTTTGCCCGTTCACTCTTGATGAAGAACCCAAGCATATGAACCCCTTCGAGCGTCCACATGGTTTTCGCAGCATTATTCGCTGTTCGGGTCATGATGAAGTGCTTACCCTCGATTAGTTCGTCTGATTGTATTCGTTTATGGTTACGAATCGTTTTTTCTTCAATACCATATCCAGCAGCCACATCACGTGACGACATCAGAAAAGTGTGTTCTGTCGATTCGACAACATTGAGATTAATATTTTGGAAGGTGATGGATTTCATAGTTCTCCCCGTATTAAAAAATTCGTATTTACGAATTAACGAGGACATTTTATTCATATTTTAGATTATTGTCAATACTTTATATCTATTTTACGAACAAATTTAACTATATTTTTCTAAAAATAGATGTGCCCATAATTTGGGCACATTAACGATGCAGGATTTCATGGGCTTTCTTGATGATTTCTATGTCAGATTTTAATGATTTATTTTCAAGCAAAAGTTCTAAAGCTAATTGGGCCATCTTTGGAATTTTATTTGTAGCCCATCCAGATAATGTACTCTGTTGCACATCAAGCATATCACCAAGCTCCTTTTGGGTGATCCCAAGCTCTTTGCATACTCTTTTGACGATATTCATAGTACGATTATCATGCCATAGCATGACATCAAAATCGGAAAGTTCCCATTCATTGCCTAACTTTGAAATAACATCTTCGACAAATGGTTGAGCATAATTGATAGCCGTGTTTTCATTGCCTGTTGCATCAAACAAAATAGCGATTGCCAATCTACGCGGTCCGCCTCCGCCGTACCCCCATTCGAATGTTCCGGGCCAACTCTTACCTTCGATCTCATAATGCGGGTCTAACAGCTCACCGTTGCATGTAACGGTAGGCTTAATCTCATTAGTTTTGATACCTTTATAAATTTTATTACTCATCATGTTTTCCTTTAATAGTGTTATTTTATCGAAACTGTAAAAATTTAAGGGTGCTTTTTTCTTTACATCACAAACTCCTCAATCCACGGCTTTCATACACGCTGATTTCAGGTGGTTCAAAAACGATAGCACGAGCATACGTATTGATCACGGCCGCACATCCATCAATTTTGCGCGTTTGGTGCGATTTATCGGGTTTGATATTCCCGCTTGCATCGGTGAGTACGGTGAGATTCGATACCATCCAGTTCATTACCGGATTACCATCGTGTGTTACGGTCCCCTTTTTGATATCGTCTTTAAAATTTGATGTAGGCTCCGAAATAGTCAAAAATCCCTGCCGGATCTGTACACACCCCTCAAATCCGATATTTTTTTCGATATTTGAGACCAAAGTGGCCGCACGATACGGGTCATAACATATTTCATTTACCCCGTTTTGCTCAATATCATTGAGTATATCGCGCTCGATGTATTCCAAATCGATCGTATTCCCTGGTGTTGCAGTGATGAATCCTTGTAAAATCCATGTGGTAAGCGGTGCTCTAAGCTCTCTTTCGCGCTCTTTTACAGTGTCTGCAGGGATATAAAAGTGCGTTTTTATGTGCTTTTTGCCATTTGGGAGTAGATACGTCTTTGCTTTTGCGGTGAAATCGTCAGTACGTGACAGGTCAACGCCTAAAAGTATCCCATATGCTTCACTTACATCGGTTTCCGGAGCGGCACACTCTTTCCATTTTGCGAATGGGATGAAGTTCTCGACTGCGTTAACCCATCGGTTCAACTCTTTGACGAGGAAGTTGTTCAGCGCACTCGGTCGCTCTTTGGCACTATTAGCCATATTCCTCATATGATCATACGTCTTTGATATCCCGAGATTCGGGTTTGCTTTGTACCATACCGACTCATCGAACGGATCATCGTCTTTATCGAGCTCTGCGATGAATGCAAAATACCCATCGTCATCGATAACACCGTCCATCACCTTTTTGGCATACTCGTATTCATCATATCCGGGCGATGCCAGGTTAAACCCAGCGGTAGTGATATAGAACATCATCGGCTGAACCCTTGACCCCTGAGATGATTGAACGACCTCAATGAGTGATCTATCAGGGTGAGCGTGGATCTCGTCACCTACCCCGAACCCAATATTAAGACCGTCCTCTGTTTTGCTGTCACGCCCAAGCGGCCGTATCGTCGTATCGGTTTTATTGACGGTGATCGTAGAGTATGCTACCGAGGCATTATCTCTCAAATCTTTGTTATACCCGATCATTTTCTCGCATCCGCTCCATACGATTTTTGCCTGGTCCCGTTTGGTTGCGAATGTTACGATTTGATTCCCTTTTTCGACTGTGAGTATCGATTCTGCGAGAGCCACACCGGAGGCCAAGATCGATTTCCCGTTTTTACGAGCGAGATACCAAAGTGCAGTATTAAACCGGCGAACCCATACAGGGTTACCGTCGCGCATCATCGGTTTACCATCAGCACCTAACCGCTTCCGCTGCCAACCGAAACAGATCGTCAATGCTCTGCGCTGCCAATCCTCTAAAACGATTTTTTGCCCTGCAAGCTCCCCCTCGAAATGGTGAAGCCGCTCGATGATAACAACATAGGCAAGCCCTAGCTCTTTGACGAAACGGATATCATCGCGCTTACCGGATGCGACATCAGCCAAATCACGTTCATGTCTGTCGAATGTCTTCTCGTAATACGGCTTTTTAAGCATTTACCGTCCCGACCAGTTTGTTAATGTCATCGGCAAAATCAAACAATCCCCCGCCCTTCTCTGTCTCTTCGCCGAGTTTAATCCCCATTTTTTTACGGCTATAAATCGAAAGCCCAAGTTGTCCACCTATCGTGACAAGTGTTTTCTGAGTCATTTGAATCGCATTGAAAAGAGGGTTAAGATATTTTCCCCCCTTGGTACTCGTGGATACAACATTCTGAGTTGACATCTGTACTTCCAAGTCAATGTATCGCTCGTATGCCTTTGCATAACATACAATCAGAGGCTCATCGACGTGGCTGTAATTTTCACCAAGTTCCTTTTTCAGCTCTTCAATCTTCCGCATGGCTATTGGCCCTAAAATCTTATCGTGTGGGTCGGTTACACTGTCTGGCGTAGTTGCAACTGGAGCTTTTTTCGATAGAGGCACGAAATCGCCCCATTCTTCTTTTTTGGCTTTTTTTGAGATCGCTTGACGGCTCAATCCATAGTGTGAAGCGAGTGCGCTTACAGAGGCAAACTTCCTACCGAGCCAGTCTATTTTGATGTTATCCCAATCAATAGTTCTAGTTGCCAAACCCTACCCCCTGAGATTCAGTTTTTGTAAAAAGATGAGAGAACGGGCGGTGTAGCGCCGGTCGGTCTGTAGAGATTTCACCCCCCTACCCCCTGCGGTTTCGTCTGAGATCATCGGCAGTTTTTACCGCGTGATGTTGATGGCAAAGTGGTTGGAGGTTGGTAATATCGAGACGTTTTGTATAATCTACTTCGATAGGGATGATATGGTCCACTACGTCAGCCTTATTCACAATCCCCATCATGTCACACTGCACACACAATCCTCCGTGATCTTTCATCACCTGATCGCGTACTGACTTCCATTCTTTCGAGTGATAGAACCGATCATGTTCTCGATTGCGATGGTTATGATCGTACACTTCGTTTTTATGCTTGATCATATCACGGCGATGTGCTTCACAGTATCGTTCACTCATTGGAACCAATACATGACACCCCGCTTGATTACAAACTTTTGACGGCATCATCCAACCTCATACTTCCAATACCGAACAACATCCAGTTGGCGCTTACTCGACGCTTGATACAGAACATCATCACTGTCTCATATGGAATCAACCCGCGAGACTTTATACTCTTAAGACAATCAGGTCTCATCTCTAAAACAAAGGCAACATGTTTGTCTTTGATCTTCTTGTCTGGATAGTCGTGACTAATCACATCTTTAATTCTTTCCACGATATCGATCATTCTATTTTCGTTCATGACACCCTCACTTGCTTTGATAATCCGATCATCATCTCATTCACTGATCGTGCAGGAGATGGGTTGAGTGCCGGTACTGTGATATGAGTTTGAAGCACATACGAGGCACGGACTTGGGCTATCTCTTTTGTGTATCCATTCTCACGCTCAGATAACCCGATCAAGTGCGTCGGGTGTGTTTCGAGCTTTGAATGTATTCCATACAATTTCGGGAACTCTTTGCGTACCCATTTCATTTCGCTTACATCCTGAGAACATAGCCATACCCAACCACCGAGCGCATCGATTACAGAGTTAACGACTGGATCTTGGAAAGTTAGGGATGCATACTTACCAGCTTTATAGATCGCACGCTCAACGTCACCCCACGCGAGTGTCGCTATTGATTCAATGTCAGGCTTGGCAAAGTCGAGGATCTCAGCAGGCTTCGGGAACGATGCAAACTTCCGACCTGATAGGATCGCCTTGATTGATCCTACAAACTCATCGTCGCTCATATCACAGAGCACCATCCAATACCCATCGAACAATGCTTCACTCACTTTGCGGTCATACATTTCACCGAGCATGGTTATGTGTGCTCTGAATAAATCGGGGTTAAGCATGTTTCGGCTCCCATCGTTGAGCTACTTGGATATTGTGCGCCGTCGTGTCGCTGATCGAACCACTCGCTGCCATTGCACGAACCATGCTGACATGTTCGTTTAGATACCCCTCGAATTTAGTCCCAAATAACGTCTCAGGTCTCAAGAACCCGACCATCTTCGTATCGTTCTTCCACACTGCTGTTTTCTTATCGATCACCGTTTTAAAATCATCGACACTGAATCCCTCTTTCATCCGAGCATCGATGAGTTGTTTGGTTTTCGGAGTGGATACACGATAGTTTGATCCGGTCTGTTCGTTCAGATATGAGATAATTTCTGAGTATCGATTTGTGTCGCTTTTTTCAACGGGGGATATAGGGGTCTTAAATGACGGTTCTAACTGACGGTTACATGACGGTTCATATAGGTGTTCAGATTCTGAACTTTGGGGGTTCAAATTCTGAACTCCGCCCAGTTCAATTTCTGAACTCCGCCCCTCTTCGCTATGGTGTTCAATTTCTGAACTCCGCCCATTATTTTGATGGTGTTCAAATCTTGAACTCTGCTTGTTTTGGAGAATGAAATATCCATTTGATGCATCACTTCCTGAATCTCTTTTTCGTGATTCTCTAGCAATATATCCACCCTCTTCCAATCGGTTTAAAACGCTCGAAAGTGTTCCTCTTGATACTTTTGTTTTTGAAATAATCGATTTCCACGACGGCCAGCAATACCCTTCATCAGATGCATTGTCGGCAAGTGCTATCAAAACCAACAAATCATTACCTTTTAGATCCGATTCCCACGCCTGTTGAATCAGTTTTATGCTCATGCAACATCCTTATCTTTAACTTCATAGTGAACCGTATATGCTCTTTTTTGCCCTATTCCGAGCGTGCCTGGCAATGCAAATGCGTGAGGTGGAACCTTATTGTCATAGCACCACCGTATAAGCCACTCAGTGGCCTCTTTACGATAAAGCGGGCAGAACTTAGCCACGACATTGCCTAACCCGCCCAACGTAGCGATAAGCCTCCCATAAACACTAGGTAATGCTTCATCCCCTGAGCGTATGGAAAACATATCAATCTCTCTTTTGTGATCGTATACGCTGGATAAGCGCATTATGCAGGTGAAAGCGATATCGAACTGACGCAGCTGATACTTATCAATGCGGTTGAATTGGACTTGCATGACATAACCTAATACGCTTTCGCGCCCTCTCGATGCTGATACTCGCATCCGGTGTCACGATAGAAATATCGTGCATGAGTTCCGCCTCGATCATTCGGCTCATAGATCACCATCAGAGGACTTAGTGCATTCGCATCCTCGAACTTGGCTTTCAGGTCGGATATCCGCTGGGTAAGATGACGAATCCCTTTTGCGTATGCTTCGTCATAAGTCAACGATCCGCCACTCATAAAATGCACATGAAGCGTATACGGTGTTGAGTTTGGTTTAAAGGTTATCGTCGCCATCTCATCCCCCTACTTCGTTAAACCGATGATCGTATAAAGCGCACTAATCTCATCCATCGCCATACGTCGGATACGCTCACGCTCTTTTTCATCGACTTCACCGTCTGAAACAGCATCAAAAAGAGTCTCGCTAAGCGATCCGGTATGCGCTTGGATTTTGAGCGTTGCCATCATGATTTCGGTTACGCTATATTCTCGATCTCCATCCGATACTTTTGACGCTTCTCGGATTGCATCGATGATACGGTGATCTCCGGTGAGAGCAGTCAGTTCAATAACACGGTCAACGGATAGCGGTTTATGCGTCTGCTTCGGATCGAGTACGCTGTATAAATGCCCATCCGTCGTTCCGAGCAGTTCAGCAACTTTCCCGATCTTGCAGTTATTTGCATCCATCCAATCACGAACGACCAATTGAGCCGATTCATAAACGGTACGAAACGGGAGCGGATCACCCCCGAAGATTTCATCTAATACGGCATTATGTTTCACGCACTCTCCTTTTGGTGTAATTGATTTTCGGATTCTTCTTGAACGTGCACGGTTTCATCTGTCATACTTACATATGATTTACCAAACACAAAGGGTTTAATGTCATATCCTGCTTTATCAATCTTGATGAGTTTATTTCGATTTAAAAGCCTTTTACCGTTAAGAGCAAGGCTAATTTCAGCAGGATGCAGCCCAATTTCTGTAGCTATTTCAATGTTTGACTTGTTTTCAATAGTTTTCATGAGACAATATTACTATTATAGAAATAATTTAAAGCTTAAAATATTTCTAATTTAGTAATTAATAACAGTTACTATATTAGTAATAAAATCGTTTAGGTAATTTATGATGAAACCAGAAGATAGATTGAAGCAATGGGTAGAAGATGGTGGTAGAGGAACTCAAACCAAACTCGCCAAATTTTTAAATACAACCACCGTTGCAGTAAATAAATGGGTTAATGACCCCGCATATAAAATACAAACTGAATACTTGGTAGCGATAGAAGATTTTTTTGGAAAACCGAGAGGATCACTACTTGATGATAGTCTAAAGCCAGTTATGACTGTACCGGTTATTGGAGAAACATCATGTGGAGAAGCAATCGGATCATCTTTCCAAGACGCTGGACGTACCTGCTACTATCGGGGCGACTTCTTTCACCCTGATCTCTACTGTGTTATTGCATCCGGTGATAGTATGGCTCCGGAGATCGAAGATGGTGATGAGATCGTATGTGATCCGAGAGTTCAGCCGACACATGGAGATCTAGTTCACTATATGATCCACGGGGAGAGTGCAGTAAAAGTCTATGTCGTTGATAATGATGCCCATATCGCTCAATTCGTACCGTATAACTCATCTGATACGTTTAAAACACGTACAATTCGGTTGGATGATGAAGAAGCCGCAGAGCTTAAGATCATAAAAGTGGTAGCGGTAAATAAACTCAAATTTAACAATAAATCGGCACGTCTGAAGCTGATCGGTAGATCGTAACACAATGGGTATATCTACAAGAGAATATGTGACAACCGAAGAAGAGAATGTAACTACTGCAAATAATAATCATAATGACTATTTTGATCTATGCATCGCAAAAATAAAAAAAAGTAGCTCTCCTGAAGTCATATCTTTCGCATGGCTAATCCTTTGGCTATTGCTAGTACCAGGATTATTTTTTTGGCTAAATGATAAAAGTATGAGTGATATCAAAGATATTCCACTTAATAATATAGGAGATTATCTTTCAGGTGTTGCTGCACCTATTGCTTTTTTATGGCTTGTCCTTGGGTATAAACAGCAGGGAGAAGAGTTATCTATCAATAATGAAATGTTGAGATTACAACATGAGGAACTTAAAAGCTCAGTTGCCGCACAAGTTGACCAAGCATCAAGCATGAAGCAACAGATTGATTTGCTAATTATGGATAAATACTTCCCAAAATTTAAACTCGATAAGTTTGAGTTTAATCGTATAGATGATTTCATTGAAATCAATATTAAAAATACATCCAATGAAGTTGATGGAATAAATGTTGCTGTTCTTTCAAATAATATGGTAATTATTGACACATATACTTCTGATAATATCACATATATTTCTCTTCAAACAGCTGAAAACATAGGGAATGATTTTGATATGAATATTGAATTGGAGTTTGATATAGAAACTGGTACAAAAGTAAAACGGTGCTTTTTACTACACTATAACGAATTCAGGCATGCAGGAAGGCTACCGGATTTTAATAAAATAGTTTGTGGAGAAAACAGATGAAATTCTATTGTGATAAAAATATAAAAACGATAAATCATTCCTGCAAAAAACATCTTGTTGTTATCGAAAGAGGAGTCGCTAAAATTTTCTATCTAAGATTTTATACGAAAAAAGAAATGACATATAAAGAAATTATCGGAAACGATAAATATCTGCTACCAATACTTGATTATTATAAAGACTATAAAGCAAGCGAGCAGGATTTAAAATATATCGTTCAAAATGTACGCGATACCCATGCTGTATTAAAAGAGAGCAATCAAGAGGATAAAACGCTCGATACATTATCTGCAACTTATGCGACAAGTGATACTATTAGAATACTATTTGATCACGGTATACTAATGGAAGATGATAGTATTGTATACTTTCACGATCTATCTGCTAAGATGGATGGGATTCTTCACACTTTATTCAAAGGGGGCATACTATGACACCAGCTGAACTTGTACAGTTACATGAGAGTGATAAAGTACACTTTGATTTCTTAATCAATAGTATCGCCCAAAGCATTCAACGTGAAGAAAAAGGCGAGATCGCTACAAAACAGTTTGAAACCAAAAGAATACATGAAAATAATATGGATATTATTTATGGGGAACGTGCCGTAGCTTTGAAACAAGGCGATGGCGGGATTGTTACAAGAGTAGAAGCATCGATATATTTTGTATTTGATGAAAATAACAGACTTCTATCCCCGACAGAATATGGTGATAATGCTGCTCTAGCTGTAGACCGCCACATGGATAATACATATGGCGGCCATAATAAAGTTCTATAATTATTACACCCTACTCTATTTGGACCACATTGTTTAAACATATGATCCCATAGAGCTTATTTCATCTCCTATTATATTCATAGATCTGTTTTAGAATTTTTGATCTATTTAAATCTTCATGACTTATGCCATTATTCTTATATGATGCATGTATAATCTGGCCATCTCCGGCATATATAGCTATATGGGATGGATCATTTTTACTTGATCTATAAAAAAGTAAATCTCCAACTTGTAAAGTTGTATCTTTTATTAATGAATTTTGAGCTTTCTGCCCAATTTTTACTTCAGAATAATGATTGATAATATCAACAGCCCATGTACGAATTTCTTTATTTTTCGCTGATGGCTCTTCTTTTAAAATCCCTATTGCAATACCTATATAATCGCTATTAATTTTTTGTTGCGTCATTTCAGATTGATATGAGTTGGCAATTATTGCTATTATGATTGGAATTAATATCAAAGATAATGATGTGGCAACAGATTGTAAAATTTTGTACCATGGATCTGGATTATTCATTTTTTCTCCTATTCTAATTATTCAATTGGTATCACTTTATGCAGCCGAGTAACCCGATAGAGCTTCACATCATCCCCTGCCCTATTCACTTCAATATCCACTAAAAAATAATTATTGTACGGATCATTCAAAATTACTTTTCTATCCTCGATGTTTTCGACGATTGTAGCAATCGATTTATCTTTGACAATATCATCACAGTATGCACGGTCTTTTACTACTTTATCACTATTTGTCGTTTTATGCATACTGATCAGCACTTTTTCATAATGTGACTTATTTTGAGTTTTCTCATCACTGGATGAGCTTTTGATCCGCTGCACTACTTCAGCATTTTTAATGATCTCTTCGGCATCTTTAGCCGTAATATTGAAAATATTAACGTGATTATTATCACCTTTTACTTCGATACTCATAGAAGATTTATCATTCCCAATCTCGATAGGATTAATCAGGGTTGTCATTAATTTAGCTGATTCAGGTGTCAGAGAGTTGTCTGAGCTGATATCGTCGATTGTCACGTTGCCGAGTTCGATGTACTTTTTTATATATCCGGTAAATGATGCAACAGTATTAAAATTTTCCATTATTGGAAGCACTGACCCAAATGCAAATACAAGCTGATATAGATCGCTCCCCTCTTTTACACCTTTGAGCATGATCTTGGTATCTTGCAACCCATGTTCTTTTGCGATACGTGTTCTGGCCAGATTATTCAGAGCGATCAATGAATTCGCCATATCTACCAAATCTACAGGTTTATCATGTTTAAACCGTATATCGATACGTAAATCATTCATATCAAACCATCCAAAATAGTTATTTTTCATTCTATTATACCACCCAATAATCATATATTAAACCTCATGCCAATATTCATTTCATTTCAAATCATATCAAATATTACTAAAATAGAAACTTATTAAGCTTCATTTAATTACTATATTAGTAATATTCTTCAAGCGAGTTAAAAAACGAGCTACAAAACGGAGATTTATCTCTGAGGAAACGCCGAGTTGGTGTGGAGGCTGTGCGATCGATCAGCAGGCGGCGAGTGGTGAAGCTACGGCAATCACCTCTTTCCGATAGTCCCCGTGTAAAACGAAGTCAGGGACGAAGCGAGTGCTTAATAAATCATCTTTCGAGGTGGTTTACAAAACACTCAATGGAGATATTATGAAATGCAAAAACAAAAAAGCATGGAAGCGCCTTGCTAAAGCGCTTCTATCAGCACCTCAAACTAATGAGCTTTACTGTAAGCAATTAAAGCAGCCTCTTTAGTCACCTTGTCAAAAACCTCATTAGACTTTGACTCTATTGTTTGCCCAAGCGTATTAAGCTGATCATCTGTCAGCTTATGCCCAGCGGCTTCGAGTGTTGCTTTCGCTGATTCAAAAGAAATACGCTGCATCATATCCTTTAGCATTGCTAATACAAATCCGAATTGTTCGTTATTGAGTTCCATCATGAAGCCCTTTAGTTTGTTTGTGTGAGAACTAACATTATAGCAAAGCGGTTCAGCTTGGAAAAAACCATTATTTTGGGGTCAGGTGCCCTTTGGGATTATAAAACGGTATCACTAAACCATTAGCGACGCCCGTCCGGTTCTTTTGCTACACCTTTAAAAGGTGAACCATCAGATTTTACGTCCATAAAACGACCGTCAGGTCCTCTTTTAACATATGTATCGTTTTGGGGGTTGTAGGCCTGTGTTCGATCTTTAACGCTTCCGATCCGATAGTCTTTTCCTGTATTTGTTGCCATGATATCACCCCCTTTCCCCAAAGATAAATTGACACCCGACCCATGATTGTAGCTGAATAAATAAGGCCCAATTTGCGCAAGAGCTTTCTACGAGGCACAGGTTCCCTTTGCGGTTCACTGGGTCACGTAGAGAGCTTAAAAAAAGGAGACAAAATGAAGTTTGAAAGAATACTCCCTTCTCTTAACGGCCTGAGCGTAGGTCAAGCCATCCGAATCATCGAAGAACTACAAAAGGATCCCCAATGTTTAAAGCATGGCACATCATTGACACCACTATCGAGAGATTGCTCGACTGGTGCGAAAAATATGATCTCTTATAAGGCGGCATAAGATGGAAGATCAAATATTTGGAATCTTGTTTTTAGTCAGTATTTTTTCATTTATCGGATGGGGTTCATTTAAATCCAAACGCCGATACGGTGAAAACTTCCCAGGATCAAAATATGGAAAGAGAAAATGATTAAATTCACAATATCCTAATTCAATCAATAAAACATTGATGTTTATTAGTAAAATGTTGATAGATAACTGTAAAATAGCGTTATATATAGATAAAATATCCACAATAAACTATAAAAAGGTACAGAATGAAAAATGATCAAGATACACTTTATATCATTTCATTCGGTACCGCACTCGCAATCGTGATTTCATACGATCACAATCACTCGATTCTTTGGGCTATATTGCATGGGTTCCTATCATGGTTCTATGTTATCTATGCCGGAATTTTTCTGTGAAGGAAATCTATGGATGATGCCACATTGCAAATAGTAAGTAATACATCTGTTTTTATAGTCTTTGGCATCTTAACAGGAGTTATACTAGCCCCGTGGTTTATCTATATGAATAGTAAACAGCATTTAGAAGATAACGTATCTCATGTCAATATAATATTGAGTGCAACATGGTATCTTGCACTTTTTTATGTAATAGGTATTTTCTACTTATTTTTAATAAATGAGACCAGCGTGTTAGTTGGATTGACCCCTATAGGCATGATGATAGCAGCTATGATTGCCTCTGCCAGTGTAATGAAAAACATTGCTGAAACAAAGGCTCACGATATTGCAAAAAGTGAAAAAGAAATAATACGTAAAAAGAAGTATGTATACAATGTTATGCATACGATATGGATGACCATGTCCTCATTTAAGAGTAAGGTTGGTTCTATGGATATGCCTATGGTTGGAACAGAAACAGAAGCAATGTCTAATGAAATTAGAAGAGATTTAAAATTAAATAGTGAATCTGTCAAAAAGCTCATTGATTCCATTTTTGTTGAAAATGTATTGCCATATTTGACCGATGAACAACAATATCAAATCTCAGAGCTTCACATGTTTTTTTATGAATTTTTCTCAACACATATCGATATGCCAAAATTGAGCTTGTCACCCCAGCAACTAAATGAATCTGCGATAAGAGATTATGATGAATTTAAAATGCTAATAAATGACTACATAAAAAATAATAATGATGAAAGGAGTTAAATGCTTGATTTTCCTTTACACCCTACTCTGTTTATTTCATTAGCGATATTGGTTGGGTTTGCAATATCCCCACTACTTGCTTATGTTGACAATAAATCAGCAATTGAAAATAATACTTCCAATGCGAATAATCTATTAAATGCTACTTGGTGGTTAGCTGCAGCATTCGGGATATCTCTTCTTGTTATATATAATACCAAAGAGGCAATTGAAGCAAAAGAAACAGTAATGGCTCTTGCTCCATTAGGAATGATGATTGCAGCCATGATCGCATCCGCAAGTGTGCTGAAAAACATTGCTGAAACAAAAGCAAATGAAATCAAAAAACATGAAAAAGAAGATTCAAAATTTTATTTAGAAAAATGTCTTGGATATTTAGAAGATGTTTATAAACTTCTTGGGAAACGTCAAAATGATGTATTTGCATGGAAACAAGCATCAGATATTTTAATCAATATGAGAACCGTAAGCTCATATATTGTAGAGGAATCACATAAAAATATTTTTCAATTGGAATATTCAAAATATGTATTACGCTTATACTCTTCTTTTGCAAATTCGACAAAAGAAGATGGGTTGCCACCAATAAAATCAAGCTTTTTTTGCAGTATAAACACATGGGCAACAGATGATTTGGCAACTGCTTTTTTGAATACAACAAAAATTAGGCCTGAAGATATTCTCCCAGTATTACAGTTTGCACAATATAAAAATAATACTTTTATTTCATCTCCAATGGATTATAAAAATTGGAGATCAATTAACTTAGATGCTATAGAAGATCTCCCAATGAGAACTGCAGTTGAGTATCTAAAAATGTACAAAGAAAAAATCCAAGAAAAACCGAAGGACCCATCATGACCAAAGAAGACAAAGCTAAACTCAAAGATCAGATAAGCAACCTTGTCAATATCAAGAATAAAAGTAAACTTGTTACTGCTTTAACACACTACTTTGAAGATAAACAAGATGATGAATTTGAATACAAAATCAATCTTGCATCTGAATTCTATGAAGCCAATCTATCCACGTTTAAAGAAGCTGGTCAGACTTCACTAAATTATTTATTGGAAATGTTCCTAGATGACCAATTAGCTATCAATACAGAAACAAAAGAGATTTTGATAGAAGATGGTTGTTTCTATGCAAAAGCACCAGGAGTTGATATTCCATTTACACCTGACAATATTGAGGAACGATTAAATATGATGGCACATATGTCCAGTTCAAATGGCGGAACGATAAAAGATATCATTGACGACAACATCGTCAAACAAACATGCAAAGAACTCGGAATGACATATAAACAACTTGGAGAACTAATAGGATATAGTGAACCAGCAATTAAAAAAGCGGCTCAAACAAATACAATTAGCGAACCCATGCAAAAAGCTATAGAACTCTATAAAGAAGTATTAACTCTAAAGCTTAAACTCCTCAATACTAATAAATTAAAAAAAGCCCTGAAAGAGCTACTTGAATAAAGGTATCCTACTTAAGTGGGATACCTTGTATCCCGTTTACAAAACAAAAAGAATATAAAATATCACACTACGCTTGACAAAATAATACTTAATATACTACAATTACAAAAATAAAGATACTATGTATCACCTAAGGGGTTAATTGTGGATATTGTAAAAGTAGAATTTAAAAGTGACATTCTTGACATTATTCAAGATGATATTCAGTGGGTAGCAGTAAAAGCAGTTACTAGTAATCTTGGTATTCAGTTTGATCCTCAACACAATAGATTAAAAACTGATGAAACTTATCAGAGCAAACTTATAAAAATACAAACCAAGGGCGGGATGCAAGACGTTTTTTGTATTCCCCTCTCCAAACTTAACGGATGGCTTTTCAGCATCAATCCGAATAAGGTGAAGCCAGAAGTTCGGGAAAAGCTGATCGAGTACAAAAACGAGTGTTTCGATGCATTGAACGACTACTTCAACAAAGGCGCGGCATTCAAGCCTGAAGTAAAAGCAGGATTAGAATCTCATATCTTCCAACTCGAACGTGAGAACGTCGAACTCAAACGACTAGTGAATCGCTTAACGTCAAACGGATACCTTGTAGACGTCGAAAAGATCAAAGAGATACATCAGGCATGGGTAAATGTAAAATGGCGCGTAGCGTCGATGATAGAAGCTCAGCGGAAATCATTGGCTGAAGAGACACGAATCCTAGAAAATCTTGAAAAAGATGTGGAGCTTATGGGTATGTACGAAGAATTCCACGGACCGTATGAACTTACGAAGCCGAAGAAGCAGAAATTATTACAGTAGTATTGCCTATTCAACATCAAATGTGTATAATCGTTTCATTATGATAAATTGAAAGGCTGCATATGGATTTCCAAACTGAGATTAAAGAGCTTGCTGAACGAGTTGCTAAATTAAAGCCAAATATTTTGACAGAAGAAGCGACTAAGCATTCTTTAATCATGCCATTTTTGAAGACGCTTGGGTATGATGTATTTGATCCTACTGTAGTTGTTCCTGAATTCACAGCTGATATTGGACATAAAAAAGGTGAAAAAGTCGATTATGCCATCCTCAGTGATGGAAAGCCCATTATTCTAATTGAAGCAAAACACCATACCGTAAACCTTGATAATCATAATAGTCAACTCCTACGATATTACACTGTAACAGAAGCTAAATTCGGTATTCTTACCAATGGTATTGAATATCGTTTCTTCACTGATCTTGATATAGTCAATAAAATGGATGCTAAACCGTTTTTAACTATTAACTTCGAAGCTCTAAAAGAAAAACATATTAAAGACTTGGAACAGTTTGCGAAAGAGTCAATGAATATCGATCAGATATTGAGCATGGCCGGACGCAAAAAATATGTAAGTGAGTTGCAATCTATTTTCAAAGTAGAAGTTAAAGATCCATCCGATGAATTTGTCAAATTCTTTGCTAAAAAAATGACTGACAAAATGCTGACTCAATCTGTACTTGAAGAGTATAAAGCATTATGTAAACTTGCATTTTCTGATATCGTTAATGAACTTGTATCCGATAAGATCAACTCATTACAAGCAGGATTTAAAGCAGAAGTTTCAAATACAGAAGAAGAACAGCAACAAGACGATAAAAATGCCATTGTAACCACAGAAGAAGAACTTGAAGGATATTACATCGTCAAATCAATTCTCGGAGAAATATGTCCAGTAGCTGATATAACCTATAAGGATAATGCTTCATACTTCAACGTGCTCTACAAAAATAATACATGGAAGTGGATTTGCCGTCTACACTTCAATTCAAAACAAAAATATATCTCATTCCCACTGGAAGATAAAAAAGATGAAAAGATTGCCATCTCTAAAGTGGAGGATATCTACTCATTTAGAGATCGGCTAAAAGAAATCGTCGGTAGATATACGGATAATTGATATAAGAATACTATCTAAAGGATATAGAACATGATTACATTTAAAGATATAGAACCATCTATTTTAGATCAAACTGTAATTTTTTTGGCAGAAGTAAATGGAAATACAGTTGTATGCAAAGCAACTTATGAGTTTTTAGAAGATATCAACCCAGCAACTAAACACTATCCTCCATTGGATAGATTAAGAATGAATCGTTCCAAAATATACAACATGATGGAACAAAAACTTCTCAAAAAACAAGATCCAATTCTAACCACAACAGACCTCAAAAAATAAATGAATTGGGCTATATGGCCCTATTCATCTCAAACATAAATATAACAAAATAACTACTACCTTCCCAACACTAAATCCGTCCAACTATCCCGAACTCCGACAGATTCACTGTGAGACAATAAATCATTCAAAGGAATATGCATGTCAGAAGCAATAGAAGCGGCACTAAATAAAGCAGGATTTCAAATAGAAAAAATGAAAAAGCGTATCAAAGAGCTCGAAACACCTAAGACATGTCATACCTGCATTGTATTTGTTGATTCAGGGTGTAATCATGAAGATGTACCTGATTTTGATGTTTGTACCTACATCCATTTTTCAGGATGTGGGTTATATGAACCAAACTTCGATGCGTTGGAAGCTCAGTATATTTTACAAGAAATTAGGAGAACGGGATGAAAAAATATATGTCATTACCGCACCTAGCACAGTATTATGATCTCCACACCGACACTATGAAAAAACGGCTCAAAGAAATCGATATGCAGGTAAACGAACACTTCATCATCTTACATGAAGGAGATCGAAAAACTATCCGTTTCGATGTCGAAAAAATTCACGAAGCCCTCACTGCAAAATCACAACCCGAAAACCTCAAAAATATTTTAGATAGATTACTCATTTAAGGAGTGCTACAATGTCGCTTCATGGTGTTTCTGTCCGAAAGGACAAAGGTATGGCAAAAGTATATGCCAGGGGTAAAAAGCTGTATATTGACTATATGGTGGATGGTGAACGTAAGAGAAAAGCAACGGGCCTCGATGATACCAAAGAGAACCGAAAACTTTGTGAGACTACGATTATACCGAAACTAATGTCAATGATTGCTACAGGTGAAATCCATAAAAAGAAACCGAAAAACTTCGGATATTACTATGAGATTTTCTTAAAACGCAAATGCGGAAATTCATCCTACCGAAATAAAAAAACGCAGTGGGATATCGCGAATAAAGTATTTGGACATAGAGATATCGACACGATAACACGGTTCGAAGTCAAAGAGTATCTCGCTAATGTTCCAATCATGAACCGATCAAAAGCTCCACTCAAAACACTCTTTAACGAGATATTTGAAATGGGGATCGATGATCGGGTGATCGATGCGAATCCGGCACTCAATATCCGGCTAAAACCGGAACCGAAAAAAGAGATCGACTACTTTACCAAAGAAGAAACTCGAACCTTGATCGAGAATGCAGAGGGCATCATGCGCCCATATCTGCTATTGGCTTTCAATACCGGGATGCGACCGGAAGAAATATTCGGGTTACAAGCCGGTGATCTGAAAGATGGATGGATCGATATAAAACGGGTACGAACCGACAAAAAGATTCGACACCCTAAAACGAAGAGCTCCATCCGAAAGATCCCGTGCCCGCAATTCGTAATCGATGAAGTGTTGAAGCTCAAAAGCGGAAACATCTTTTTATTCGGTGAATATGATGATGCGAGAAAGATGCCTAAGCACTGGCACCCTCTGTTAGAAAAAACGGGGATTCGCTATCGAAGATTGTATGCATGCCGGCACACGTTCGCCACTACAATGCTCCGTGAAAACATTGTGAGCATAAGTGAGTTATCCGGCATATTGGGACACGCAAACGTTCAAACGACATTGGCTCACTATGCCTCTGTTATTGATTCCAGATTGATTGATTTGGGTCACAATTTCGACCTATTTGGCTCATTTTCGTCACAGTCAAATAGTAAAACCCCTCAAAGCTCCGTAAAATAGGGCTAAAACGAAAATATTACTGTACCGTATATCGATCCCCTTTGTGCGGTAAAGTTACAATTCCTTGTAAAGTTTCCATTTTTATGGGCAAATTCATCGGTCGGCGCATCGAAATCGGGTCAACCTTACTGACGCTGAAATGGAGATGCGGACCGCTGCTGTAGCCTGTATTTCCGGAATACCCGAGCAGATCTCCACGGGCTACTTTTTGGCCGATCGCAACCGCAGTCCCCCCTTGTTTCAGGTGATAATAGTTGCCCATCGTCCCGTCACTGTGTTCCACGATCACATAGTTGGCGTATTGGCGATACTCAGGTGTCGTACCGCCGGCATTATTACGCCCCTCTGATCCGACGACGGTCCCTTCTCTGGCGGCATATATGGGTGTACCTACCGGAACCGGGAAATCAACCGCATAGGCGGACAGCCCCTTATGGGATGTTTCTCCGTTATACCCTTGCGAAACATAAACAGCGGCTCCTTTGAGAAAAGGGAGTTTATACAGATAGCTGTCTTGATGTACGGCAAAGGCCGAGCCCCTGACCCATCCATACGATGAGCGGTAATTGACTCCTGATGCGGCGGAGATACGGGAAAGCTCCAATACCTTTTTTTTGCTTCGGCCCGGGACTTCGATAAACAACGGCAGCTTGGTAGAGGTTGTGAGATTGGTGAGCGATTCAAAATCAATACTCATCGTGACCACATAGGGGTTCAGATTTTCGGCTTCAAATTCATATCCCCCGGCTCTGTTTTGCGCTGCACTCAAGATTACGCTGTTACGTGAACCGATTTGCGCTATTCTTTTCATCCGGGCTACTTCAGAACGTTTTAAAACCCGTAAGTGCTCTTCGTAGGCCTGCTCCTGCTCAATCGCAATTTGGATGCTTTTTTGCTCCAATTCCTGCTCATCGTACAATGCCTCAATACTTTTAATCGAATGGTGCGGATAGTTTTTTTGATAAAAAGCAATGACTTCCGCACGGACACGTGGATAATGCAGCGGATCCAATCCGGCAGAAATCAAATCTTCAAAACTTTTTTTATCCGACTGTTCCATCGCCGTATTTAAAGATTTGCGGTACATTGCGTCAATCGACTCTTTGGTTTGCGATAATTCCCGCAGCTCTTTCAAATAGGCATTTAACAGCTCTTTATCCACATTTTTATGACCGGCAAGCTCTTCCCCTACACTCAATGTCGACTGAACTCCGTTCAAAAAATTACGTAACAGACTTTTATTCGGTTCCATAACCGGTTTTTCACTCAATTTTTCAATCGATACCGTACTTTTTTCGAGGGGGTCTGCCAATGTTCCGAATACTCGCGGTGACGATGCGGCAAAAAGAACCTCATACCCGATCAAAAGCAGAAAACCGAAACGGACCAAAATCAACCCCATTTTTTTTAATTCTATCATTATTGCTCTAAGGATATAATATCGTCTATTTTAATTGTGGGGTAAAGCGATGTCTGTAAACATTTTAGAAGTGATGAAGCCGGGAGTGATCTTTGGTGATGATGTTCAAAAACTCTTTGAAATCGCAAAACAAGAAGGATTCGCACTTCCTGCGGTTAATGTCGTCGGAACCGATTCTATTAACGCTGTTTTAGAAGCGGCAAAAATAGTTAATTCTCCCGTCATTATCCAATTTTCCAATGGCGGAGCCAGCTATTATGCCGGTAAAGGCCTCAGCAATGAAAACGAAAAAGCGGCTATCGTCGGTGCCATCAGCGGAGCGATTCATACCCATATGATGGCTGAAGCTTACGGGATTCCCGTTATTTTGCATACCGATCATGCCGCGCGCCACCTCCTTCCATGGATTGACGCCTTGCTGGATGCCGGTGAAGAGCATTTTAAAACTCACGGCAAACCGTTGTTTTCCTCCCACATGCTCGATCTCTCCGAAGAGTCTCTTGAACAAAACGTCGCAACCTGTGTCGAGTACATGAAGCGTATGGATAAAATCGGAATGACGTTAGAGATCGAACTCGGCGTTACCGGAGGAGAAGAAGACGGTGTCGATAACACCAACATCGACAATTCTCTCCTGTACACCCAGCCTGAAGATGTTGCGTACGCCTACGAAAAGCTCAGTGCCGTAAGCAACCGCTTTACGATTGCCGCATCGTTCGGAAACGTACACGGTGTCTACAAACCCGGCAATGTCGTCCTTACTCCGATCATCTTAGACAATTCTCAAAAATATATTCAGAAAAAATTCAATACCCTATCCGCGAAACCGGTCAATTTTGTTTTCCACGGCGGGTCGGGTTCAACACTCGAAGAGATCCGCGAAGCGATCAGCTACGGGGTTATCAAAATGAACATCGACACCGATACCCAATGGGCAACATGGGAAGGGGTGAAAGATTATTATGAAAAATACAAAGACTACCTCCAAGGGCAAATCGGGAATCCTGAAGGGGAAGAGAAGCCAAACAAAAAATATTATGATCCGAGAAAATGGCTGCGTGACGGACAAAAAACACTGGTCAATCGTGTAAAACTCGCTTTCAGCGATCTCAACGCTCTTAATAGAAACTAATTTATCAATATTTTTGGGCTTAAACGCCCGAAAAATTTACATATTTTTTACATATCCCCTGTAAACTCTCTCCTATCTTTTGTATGATAATCGAGTACCCATGAAAAACCTTCTTGCTTTAACCGTTTTATCCTTTTCCCTTTCTGCAGGCGACCTTGTCACCTATCAACAGATGTCGTTGGAACTCGCGACTAAAATCGCCCAAGATTCTCTGATGAATTGCCGCGATAAAGGGTATCAGGTCAGTGCCGTAGTTGTCGACCGCAGCGGAAACCTGCAGGTTGCTTTGCGCGATGTGTATGCCAGCCGTTTCACAACGGAAATCGCCGAACGCAAAGCCAATGCCGTCATCCTTTCGGGAACCGATAGCGGTGCGCTCCGAAAAAACCGTGAAGACATCCGTCAAGAGCTGAATCATATCCATGGTTTGATCGTCATGGAAGGGGGAGTTCCCGTTATCTCAAACGGTATTCTTTTAGGAGCCGTAGGGGTTAGCGGAGCTCCAGGGGGAGACAAAGACGCTTCATGTGCAGAAGCCGCACTCAAAAATGTCGAAGATCGGCTGATTTTCGCCGGGACGGAATAGTAAAACGTTTTATTCTCTTAAAACGTACTCCCGATCTTACGAAAACCGATCGTATACATAATGCCCCCGACGACGATAATGCCTAAAAAATAGGGCCATAAATCGATCCATACCGTACCGCGGTAAAAAATGCTCTCACTTCCTTCAATATAGTACCGAAGCGGCGAGAAAAGGGAAAGTTTTTGCAATAACGGGTGCATCGCATAAATAGGGGTCCACGCTCCGCTCAAGAAGATGAGAGGCATCATAATCACGATCGAGTATTGGGCAACCTGCATCACATCACGCGCGACCGAAGCTATAAACAGCCCGATTCCGGCACTTGCAAAAACATAAAAAAAACTTAGCAGTAAAAAAGCGCTCAATGATCCATTCAGGGGTGTATCAAATTTCCCGAATACGACAAACCCCAAAGAGATAACAATGCCGACCATGACGATCAGCACCTGAGAAAACGATTTGGCCAAAATGATCAGGCGGGGGTCAACCGGCATCAAAAGCATGATGTCCCACGTCCCCTGCTCTTTTTCGCGGACAAAGACTACCGCCGTCAAAATGACGATTAGCATCGTCGTAATCGACAGCAGTTCCGTCAACGCCATAAACGTGTGATTGTCCGCATTGGGGTTAAAGAGTTTATGGGATGCGATCTCCAGCGGAAAATCCAATTTCGAGACATCCAAGGCAATGTTTTGAAGATACCCCAGTGTCGTATAGGCCTGAGATGCTGCCGTCGCATCGAGCAAAACATCCAGTTCACTGGTTTTCCCCTCCCGCCAATTTTTTTCGAAATCAGTGTTAAACACAATTCCGACAATGATCTCTTTGTTGAAAATTGACCGGCTCAGCGCCTCTTGCGAATCAAAACGCTTCGGAGGGAGAAATTCTGGACTATGCAGGCGGGTGAGAATTTTTTGGCTCATACCCCCGCCGGTGAGATCGACATATCCTACCGCGACATTTCGGGGATTGATCTCGATACCGCTTCCGGCGATGTAGACTTCGACGCTGAATGCGTACAATACGACGAGTACCAGCTGCCAGGAGCGGATAAAGCTGATCAGCTCCTTCCCGACTATCGTCCAAAAAATCCGGTTCATCGAAGCTCCTTGCGCAGCAGCCATCTGCCCAAACTCAATAATATCACCCCGTACATGGCCAAAATGGCCAGATACGCCTGTGTTTTGGATGAATTCAACCCCTCTCCGACCAGAAAGACATCGTACATAATATGGTTATAGTACATTACGGGAAAAATATGCGCCTCAACTTGCGATACTCCGACCATGGATGAGATCGGCATAATAATTCCCGAATAGAGAAACCCGGGGATAATCGTAATAATGACGGTCAATACTACGGCGACGATTTGCGTGCGGGTAATGACGGAGATGAGCATTCCGATGGAAAGGCTGATGATAATATAGAGTTCCGATGCGAACCAATAAAGGAGGAAACTCCCCCGAAACGGCACCTCAAAAAGATAGACCGCCCACAAAAACAAAATAAAAATGTTCAGAGAATGGAGAAGAAAAACAGGAATCATTTTCGCCGCCAAAAATTCTATTTTGGCCACAGGAGAAGCATAGAAATTGAAAATCGTCCCCCGCTCTTTTTCCTTTACAATAAGCAGTGCCGCCAAGATCGCCGGAGCGATCAGCAGTACAAGCCCGATCAGTCCGGGGACGATCGCATCTTCATCCCGCATTGCCTGATTGAAAAGGGTCCGTTGATTGATTTGAATGATCCCTTTCGAAAACCCCGGGGAGACAGATAAAGCCGCATCCAGAATTACCCCTTTCACATAGTTTTCCATCGTCAATCCTCTGCTGGGGAATGCCGCATCGGCAAAGACACCGATTTGTGTCGTCTGCGAATGCAGAAGCCGCTTTTCAAACGATTCCGGAATGATGATGACGACATCCGTTTCCGCTTTCTTGATCTTGTGCAGCGCTTCATCCTCACTCATAGTACTCACCATGACGTCAAAATATTTGGAGTGTTCGAATTTGCTGACGAGACGATGGGAATAGTGACTCTGATCGTAGTCAATAATGAGAGTTCTCGCATGTGTCACCTCCATGCGAATGCCGTATCCGAACAAAAACAGAATCATTGAGGGCATTAAATAAACCATGACAATAAAACGCGATCGTATCAGTTCGGTCAGCTCTTTAAGGATATAGGCCTTGATAACCCCCGTCCTCATCGGTAATACTCCATAAAAATATCTTCAAAGGTTTGCGCGGAGGGATGGGCAGTATACAGATTGGGAATCGTATCATCGGCGACTTTAGCGCCATCACGCAGCAATACGACCCGATCACAAAACTCCGCCTCGCTCATATAGTGGGTCGTGATCAAAATCGCGATTCCCCATTTCTCTTTTAATGCGAGCAGAAGCTGCCAAAATTGCGCACGGGCAATCGCATCAACACCGGAAGTAGGTTCATCCAAAAATAAAACGACCGGTTCATGTAAAAGGGCTGCGGCAAGGGAAAACCGCTGATTGATTCCCAAAGGAAGTTCGCTCGGCAGCGCATCTAGATAGGGGGTAAATCCTAATTCTGCCGCATAACGGGCTATCCGTTTTATGGATATTTCCAGAGGTATTTGACGCATCGAAGCCGCATACAGGAGATTTTCGCGGACCGTCATGTCCTTATACAGTGCAAAATGCTGACTGACATAACCGATCAGGGCTTTCAGCCCTTGACGATCACGGGCGCTTTTAATCGGCTGTCCCAGCAGTTCAAGACTCCCTTCATCCATAGGATACAATCCCAAAAGCATTTTAATAAACGTTGTTTTTCCTGCACCGTTGGCACCAAGAAGCCCTAATATTTCTCCTCGGTTCAACCGGATATCGACGTGATGGTTTGCTTCAAACGTTCCAAAACGTTTTGTCAAACCGATCGCTTCCATGACGACCTCCGCAAGGGTATTGTTATTTTCTCTTTGGGTGATTTCTATCGGGGGGAACAAGCGGTTTTTTCGAAGGGCATTGACAAAAAACAATGCTTCCAGAGTAGGTTCGGCATGTTCTGCGGCAAGCGGTTCAAGCGAATAAGTAGCTTCGAGTGTCGTAATCGTGTTTCCTACCGAAGATGCGGATGCGATATAGGTCATCTCGCGGGTCGATTCGATTAAATCCGCAGCCTCTCCTTGAGCAATGATTTCCCCTTCATCAAACAATAAAAGTTTGTCCATTTTGGCCGCTTCTTGCATATATGCCGTACTGACGATGATGATCGTCCCTTCCTCTTTGCGAATCTGGTCAAGGATTTCCCACAGTTCGATCCGGCTTAAAGGGTCAACCCCCGTCGTCGGTTCATCCAGAATCAGCAATTTCGGACGATGGAGCAAGGTGCAGATCAGCGAGAGTTTTTGCATCATCCCGCCGCTCAGATTTCCGGCTCGTCGATCGGTGAACTTTTCGAGTCCTGCCATCTGCAACAATCGTTTTTTGTACGCTTCGAACGTACTGTTACGGCGGATATTACGGATATCGGCAAAAAAAGACAAATGCTCCTCAACGCTTAGAAGGTCATACAAGACCAGTCCTATCCCCTGCGGCATAAAACCGATCAGATGTTTTAACGGCTCCGCTTCTTGGGGCGAATGATAGGTTATTCCTTGAAAACTCACCTCACCCTCAAAACGGATAACGCCGGATATGGCGTGCATCAAAGAACTTTTCCCGGCACCGTCTGCACCGATAAAACCAATAATCTCCCCCTCTTTTGCTTCAAAAGAGACCTCTTTGATCGCAATCCGGTCCGTATGCCGAACACTAACACGATCAATTTTCAGCGTTTTCATCTCATTAACACTTCGATTACTCGGGAACTTCGCTAAGTGTCGTCGGCAGATTTTCCCCATCCAATGAGATGACCCCCACAGCCGGTATACCCAGTTTCAGCAGCTCATCACTCTTCAGCGGCTTGAGATGAACGGCATAGACCCGCTGAATCCTGTCACTCGGCACACTGACCTCTTTAGGTGTAAATTCCGCTTTTTGCTCAATCCGGACGACTTTTGCCCTAATCGGTCTCTTTGGATATGAATCCAGAAAAATAACCGCCGAATCACCGATTTTTATTTTTCCGTTTTGCAGCGTATCGATAAATATTTTCAGATAAAGAGTACTCGGGTCAATCAATGTGACCACCGGCATCCCTGCACCGACGACCTCCCCTTCGTTCGCAATTTTTTCAATCACTAGCCCATTTACCGGAGATCGAAGCTCCATTTCTGAGAGAACCGCTTCGATCTGCTGTTTGGATGCGATCAATCCCTTCACCCCCGATTCCAGTACCTTGATACCTTCTTGCAGTGCCGCTATCTTTGCTTGTGAGGCAGAGGCGTCACTGCGGTCGCTTCTCGAAATTCCGATTGCCTGGTCGAGCTGCAGCCGTTTTTGCTTCAGGGAGGAAAGCTGATCCTGATCGTTTTGAAGTTTTAACATCGCCATTTCGAGTTTATGCTTCTCGATCAGCCGATTGGCGTAGAGATTCTCCATGCGTGCCATGTCTCTTTGATCCTGATCCACGGCATTGGCCTGCGTATTGATCATTTGGTCCAATTCATCCCGCTGGCGCTGTTTGATAACAATACCGGCATCCGCTTTTACCAAAGATTCGGGAATCGTTTTTTTGGCGATATTCAGTTCGATCGTACGCGCGGAAAGCTGTTGTTTCTGCGCTTCAATCTGTGCCTCGATCTGCGCTAATTGAGCAGTTTGTTCACGGCTTTCCTGCGTTGCCAGGATTTCATCTTTTTTGACCGACTGGCCGTCTTCTACTTCTATTTTCGAAATACGCCCCGGATATTTTGCATTGATATTGATCAAATCTCCATCGATGCGGCCGCTCCCCTGAACCAAATTTTCAGGAAGTTTATAAGGATGAAGTTTCTTGTAAATTAACACGGTCGCGGCAATAAAAAGTATTGCGATAACAATACTGAGCTGATATTTTTCTATAAACTGTTTCATATGTCTCCCTTATAACTGATATTATGCATTTTTCGGGCAAAGCCCGCAAAATGGAAGGGACAGCTACCCCTACAATCCCCTAAAGCTGCCCGTATCTTCCAGATACGGGAGAAAACTGACCGTTTATGTTTTTCTATCATAACCCCTTATCCCTTAGGTAAGAATGAATATTTTCTCAATATTCCAAGTACGGATAAAGTAGAAATAGTCTATCAGGACAATATCCATTTTACAGAAGAGAGATTCATCCGGTTATATCGAAACAATTCCCGCTACTTATGCGTTACAATAATAGTCTTTGCAATACTTTTATCCAGTCAGGATAATATAAATTGTTCCAAGCAATGTGTGTCGCATTTGCTTTTTGTTAAATTCAAATTCTCCGAGGAGATCTTATGAAACGATTGCTTACAACTCTCATCCTCCCGACATTTCTGCTGGCACAAAGCTATCCGGAGGTTATTTCCGATCTCGACCATTCTCTTGCCCTGCAAAGTGCCCGGCAATTGGAAACTGCGGCATGGGAGAGCTATCGTGCGGCAGAGGGAAAAAACCTGCCGAGTTTGGATGCGAATCTTAATGCTCTCAAATTTCAGGAAACGCCTACCGTCACTTTCCGCCTCCCTCCGGCAATGACGCCGATGACCGCTCCAATGGGGACGAAAAATCATGCAGAAGGTTCATTGACCCTCACCTACCCTCTCTTTAGCGGCTTTGCCATCAGTGCATCGATCGAAAAAGCAAAATTAGCGCATGAAAAAGCGTCGCTGCAGGTTGCCGATCTTAAGCGTAACCTCTACCTGAGCACCACCATGCTCTACAGCTCCGTCATTGCCTTCGATCAGATCATCGCGGCACAGGAAGAGGCTAAAAAAGCAATCACAGAATCGCATACAAAGGCTAAAGGACTTTATGACAACGGCCTTTTGGCCCCGGCAGAACTGTATGCGATCGAAGCCAAAAAATTTGAGATAGAAGCTCAGATCACCGAGAGTCAAAACAAAAAACAGCAAACGCTCAATCAACTCTCATATCTCACGAATACGGCGGTCACTTCCGCCGGTATTGTGGTTCATGTTCTTCCCATACCCGAAAAAAATGAAATGGTTCGTATTGCACTCTCAAATCGGGAAGATCTGCGCGCACTCTCAAAAGCGATGGATATGGCACAAACCGACGTAACCGTCGCGCAAAGCCGCTACTATCCGAATCTCACCTTGGTCGGTGCCCTCAAACGTCAAGGAGACAGCCTTGAGCTCAATGGCGATGGCTATTCGAATGCGGATAAAAGCTATGCCGGAGTCGCTGCGTCTTGGAACCTTTTCAACGGTCTGAGCGATATGCATACCACAGAAGCGGCTCAGGCGGCCAAACTTTCCGTTCAAATGACGGTTGAAGATTATAAGCACCGGATCGAAACGGAAATCGATAACGCCTATCTCGATATTAATGCCCTTCAAAGCCAACTTCAAAGTGCAAAAATGCAGGTCAAAGCGTCCGGCGAATACGCCAAACTGACCCATGGCCGTTTTGACAATCAACTATCCAGCGCAGATGAACTTAGCCGCTCGATTGCCGACCTTGCAAGTGCCAAAGCCAAACAAGCCAGCCTGGAGAGCGAACTGTTTAACCAAAGTGCAGCGCTTTGGCTCAAGGGTGGACTAAACGCTTTTCAGGAAAAAGTCATACCTATCACGGCAAATCACTAAAATTTATTTGCTTTTATCTTCTAAAACAGCATAGGTCCCTGTGGCGAATGCCACCAATTTTTCTTCATCAAAGAGTTCAATCGTGACAAACGACGTGCTTCTTCCTTGACGCTTGACCGCGGCAACCGCTTTTAGCGTTTTGCCGGATGCCGGTTTCAAATAATTGATTTTGATCTCCATAGTGACGGACGTATATCCCTCTGCAAGATTGGAAACGGCGGCATACCATCCGGTATTGTCCATCAAGGTGGAAATCACCCCGCCATGTACGAATCCTAAATGCTGTAAATGATAAGGCTGCGTTTTGAGTTCAACTTCAGCTTCACCGTTTTCGCACCGTATTAAAACGGCACCGATATGATCCAAAAAAGGAAATTTAATCTCTTTCATCTATCTTCTTTGAGTGATAATTTTCAAATGACACCATACTCTTGATTCCGTCCATGATCAAGGGGTATCGTATTTCAATCCCATATTGCTGCATCCAGATGCTTCTCCGCCTCGACAAGCCTGGGCATAGAGTGCGGCAGCCTGGTACTTGTTTTGTACGACTCCGGTACCGTTTTCATAGAGGGCTCCGAGATCAAAACACCCTTTTGCACTTCCGCCATCACATGCTTTTGCAAGCATTGCGGCAGCTTCCGCATAATTATTATTATCGAGAGCACTTTTAGCCTCTTGATACGCATCCGCATAGCAAGAGAAACTGATTCCTACGGCCATTGAAAGTGTAACAGCACTCAGTATCTTTTTCATAATTCTTCTACCTTTTTATTCCTGTATTTATCAAACGACATTTAAAAATGACCTATTCAGTGACACCGTGTCACTGAAAAACGATAATCTATTTCGTAATTATTTTTAAGTGTTCTCCTTTGGTTTGATTTTCTTTTTTTCCGGTTTTATACTGACCGAACACGTCATCCCCGCAGAGAGTATCATCCCTTCAGGCACGCTGTCGATGCGGATACGGACGGGAATCCGCTGTGCCAGACGGATCCAGGTAAAGATCGGATTAACATTGGCCAAAAGACGTCCGTCGGTATAGTTGTCACGGTCGCTGATCCCTCGGGCGATACTCTCGACGTGCCCCTTCAAGGTATATTTGGTTCCGAGCATCTTCATCTCCGCACCATCTCCGATATGGATAAGCGAGAGTTTATGCTCTTCAAAATAGCCGTATACCCAGAACGATCCTGCCGTGATGATCGCCATATGTTTTTCTCCGGCATCAAGGTAGTCACCTTTACGCAAGAGGAGGTTAGAAACCCATCCGTCCGTCGAGGCGCGTACGCTGGAACGTTCCAGATCAAGCTTAGCCGTCTCTACCCGTGTCATCGCTTCTTCGTATTTGGCATACGCCATTTGGGCATCGAAGGAAGTATCGGCGCGGTTTTCGGCAGATACGACATCGTTATCGGCGCCATTGCGTCGTGCGGCTTGATGTTTTTTCATATCGTATTCGGCCTTGCATGTTTGGGCAACAGCTTCAGCGGCATGCAGTGCGTGAAGGAACCGCTCCTTGTCGATTTGAAAGAGGATATCCCCTTTGTGGACGAATTGATTATCGACGACAGCCACCTCCGTGACCAACCCGCTGACATCCGGAGCGATCATAACGACATCCGCACGTACACGTCCGTCACGCGTCCAAGGGCTGTTCATATAGTTGTGCCACAGCATCAGTCCCAGAAAGATAGCTAAAGAGACAACGGAAAAAGTAATGACGAAGCGTATCAGCTTCGTATATTTATTATTTTTATTCATGACATATCCTCAAGTGTAAATCAGTAAACACGGTAACGTAAACAAACAGACGAATATTCCCGTCCGAAATAGCCCGGGATGCCAGACATGTTGGTAGACACCGGCATCCGACATCAGCCGATCCAGTAAAATCTGCACAATCGCGGTGATAACAAAAATAGGAAGCAGCGTCGGCATCTGAATCCCGAACAAGGTAATATCTAGCGGCATGAATCCTCCGTAATGACAGGTAGGGACAAAGCATTTTGCATCACGGTGTGGATAAGCGCCAGTTCGGTCACAACACTCTTCATCCGTTTCATCTGAATCTTTTCGCTCGGCATGTTTTCACTGCGTAACGTCAGCAGCGTCTCTTTCAGACTATTCAGCAAGGCATCTCTCGATGCTTCCGAGGGGGTATCGAAAAAGTTTTTGAGACAAACCAACGTACCCTCGATCTTCGGATGGCGGTAATGGGAATAAAGCCGCTGCTGACTCCGTCGAATCGCCAAAATTGCCCGCCCGATCTCCAGCGTTGACAGGAGCCATTCGTATACGAGGCGGCTGGAACGCATATTGAGCCGTCCTTGGGTCGAAAATTGCTGCACCAGATCGCGTCCCGTACTCTCCAGTGAACTGCGTTCCACCCCCAGTGAGCCGTCGCACAGATTGACGATTTGGCGGCGCAATATCTTCGCAACCCTTTGCTGGGTCAGCGAACACGACCAGAAATTGACCAACAGATAGGCCAGACCGCCGAAAAGGATCCCGATCAATGCTGCCAGAGAACTCTCCAGAAACTTGGTCGGTTCGATTTTGTAAAAAGGATCAAGGGCACACTGGGTAATGAACATAAAAACAAATCCAAAGGCGAATATCCCCAGTTTCGGTTTCGTCGTCATCCATCCGACAAATGCCAAAACTGGGCCCAGAAGGAGACTGAGTGTCAGCATGTCCGACGTAAACTGCGGAATCAGATAAAAATCATACAGTGCCGCAAATATCAGAGCCAAGACGGCTCCTTTAAAAAAATCCTTAACTCCGTCCAACGGGCTCGGAAGCGTCCCGAGCAGCAGACCGATAACCACGGCGAGGGTGATAGTGAGGGTTGCAAAAGGCCATGCGGTCCAAATCCAAAACATCATCGTCACGAGCAGCACTCCGCTCCCGCGGAGTGCTGCCAGACCGACAAGAACGTTATCGGTATGGGTCGAAAACCGCACCACGCGATTGAGCTCCAACGATGTTTTCCCCGACAAACGATGCTTCAGCAGCGAGAGATACGTGACACAGTGGCTGTGCAGCTCATCCAGCAGTCGAATCATCAGATAGGCCGCCGAACTAAATTCGTCCTCCCACTCTGTGCCAATATTCTTTTTAAGCTCCTTGTACTCCGATTCATATTGTTCCTGAATCGTATTTTTGACCCCTAAGAGTTTATGAATGACACTTTCCAAATCTTCCGGAGTCATAGGCGTCGCGGGGAGAGTTTGGAGTGCCGAAGCGATTGGGGCATACAGATCTTCGAGCGTTCTCAGCGCTTGTACCCCTTCACGCGTTTTGATCGCCGAGAGAATACTTTTGAGCGAATGAAACGTGGTTGAGAGATTCATATACTGATGATTCAGATGCTGATAATGCTGACGTTCTTTTTGGTCGGCTCCACTTTCGAAACTGCTGTTGATACGAACCGCGTTCAGACCGACGACTCCGCTTGAAAATCGGGCGACTCTTCCTGTTTCGCCGATCGACTCGAATACCGCTTCGGGGTCAGCCAACGTAGTAAGGACGTTTATAAACCGTTCCCGCTCACTGGCGATCAAAGAATCAAGCAATCGGCGTGGGAAGATGATATCACTGATAAGCGTCGCGCACATAATCCCGACAATGACTTCGGAAAAACGGGAAATCGCAATGTCAAAAATCTCCAACGGAGTCTCAATGACCGGAAGAGCTACGATACAGAGGGTATACCCGGCCAACACAAATCCGTAGGCTTGGAAATTACGGTATTTGAATCCTGCTGCCGTAGCGATACCGATCCACAGTGCGAAAAACGAGATAAACCACACCGGGTCCTGCGCAAACATTCCCATCAGCAGCAAAGACATTCCCACACCGGCTATTGTCCCTAAAACACGGTAATAGCTTTTCGAAAAAACCAGACCGCTTTGAGGCTGCATCACGATAAAGACGGTAAAAATGGCCGTCCGAGGATCCGGAAGATTCAACGTCATCGAAATCCACAAGGCCAACAGTCCGGCAATCGTCGCTTTGGCCATATAGATGAGCGTCGGTGCGTCATTGGTACGCCACTCATAAAATCCACGCTGCCACGGAAAGGTTTTCATCTGGGAGAGGAGAGCACTATTTGCTTGCATTTCTCTCCCCCTTGTCGGTATATCCGCCCCCGAGCGCTTTGATCAGATCGATTTGCAGCAGCGATTTCGTCTCTTCCAGCGAAATAGCCTGCAGTTCACTTTCATAAACCGTTTTGTTAGCAGAGAGAAGAGGGAGTTTGTCGATCAACCCCAACGACAGCTTTTTACGGGCAATCGTTACATTGGCATTTTTGGCATTTAAATCTTCATGATGCAGTTTGATTTGCGACTCGATCAGTTTGGATTGTTTGAGTAAAACAACCACTTCATTTGCCGCCTTGATCACCGCATCGTTATAGTCATAGACGGAACTGTTGTAATCGCTCACGCTGTTTTGGAGATTGGCATTGCGTTCTCCCCAATCCAGTAACGGAAGTGACAGCGCGATTCCGGCTGATGGGGTATACGAAGAGCGTTCCAAAAGTTTTGCCCAGCTAAATGAGGTAAAACCGATCATTCCGTAAAGGCTGATATCCGGGTAAAACCGGGCTTTGGCATTCTCAATCGTATGGCTTTTGCTTAAAGCGATATACTTGGAAATAGCGACATCGGCACGGTGCGATAAAAGATTCAACCGTATCTCGTTCGGCAAAGGGACCGCAAACGATTCATTCACATGAGGCGCTTTGAGGGTATCGGCATAGGAAGGAAGAAATCCTCCCAAAACACAGATAGACTCTTTTTTCCCTTCAATCGACCGCTTAAGTTCACTGATCCGCTGCATTACCTCGGAAAGAACACTTTTTTGGGTATTGACCTGTGTAGCATCGATCAATCCTATCTTTTGCTTTTTTTGTAGGATATGCAGTTCCTCGGCGGCCGTTTTTTCCAAAGTGCCCAAGATCGCAAGCTTTCGCTCATCATGATTCCAGGAAAGATAGGCCGTACAAATAGCGCTGGACAATGCCACCTTTGCCGCTTCAATAGAGGCTTTTTGTGCCAAAGCCTGATTTTGCGCCGCAAGGATGCGGGAACTTCGCGCATTCCAAAAGTCAAAATCGTAATCCAATATCAAAGCAGGCTGGTATTGATTGTTGGTACTCCCACCCAGCGGCGGCGGGAAAATATGGTTTTCGCTGAAACGCTCTCGGAGAACACTGGCATTGGCTGATAAGTGCGGTAAATTGCGAGATTCCACCGATTGTATGATACTGTTGGCTTGTGCATAGCGAGATTCAATACTTTTAAGGGATGGAGCCTCCGACAAAGCTTTCTCCAACAGAGTGTCAAGCTGTCGGTCATGATAACCTCTCCACCACTCACGTACAAGATTACCATCATTGCTTCCGAACAAATCGGTACTTTTTTCCAGATTGCTCGCTATGAGTGTCTCCGAAATCGGCACGGCTTTATCGATTTTGGGTACGCACCCGAACAGTAGCAATGCCAGTAAACAGGGGAGTAAAAGACTTTTGTATCTCATTCGTTTGTACTTTTCAAATTCTCATTGATTGATTGCAGCAGTTTTGTCAGTTCACCCTTTTGCTGTTCGCTCACTCCATGTAATGCTTTTTCCATTACCTTCTCGCCCATCTGAACCAATAAACCTCTCAGTTTTTTTCCCTCCGGTGTAATGGTAATAAGGTAGGCACGTCTGTCATTCTCTTTCTGCACCCGTTTGACAAGCCCTTTTGACTCCAATTTATCCAGCATAAGGGTCAAATTCGATTGCTCGAAATAGGTATCCTGTGCCAGCTCTTTTTGGGTTAGCCCGTCTTTTTCGCAGAGTCTTATCAGAATAACGCGATGGGCATATGAGAGAGAATAAGGTTTTAGCTCTTTCTCAAATTCATTCTTTAAGACATTTCTCGCCTTGGCGATAAGAAAGCCTATTGAATTATCGGATTCAAAGCCCATAACGACCCTTTTAAAAATTTTCGAGATTGTAAAGCAGCACGGCTTAAATAGTTATTATAATAACTATTATGTAAATAATTATATTAATGCTATACCATTGGCTTTGAGATATTTCTGCATAAGGAAATGATTTATCGATCAGAAAATATGGGAAGGGGTCAAGAATTTAAAAAAATTTGTTTATGCATTGATGGAAAGTTCCCGCAAAAGCGGGAAATAAGAAAAGGAGGAGAAGAGATTATTTGGTATAGGTAATTTTTGCTTTTTCGCGTAATGAAGACATTTTTTTCTCCATCGTCGCTTTAAATTTATCCATTTTCAAACGCTGTTCAATAAAATTTTTCACATCATCAAATCCAAGTTTTTTAGCCGCTTTTTTGTCTTCGACATAAATAACGTGATACCCGAATTGACTTTGTACCGGAACAGACGATATCGCCCCCTCTTTCATAGCAAATGCGGCATCGTTAAACGATGGAACCATTTGTCCGCGAGGGAAGTAACCGAGGTCACCCCCTTTTGCAGCACTCGGTCCGGTTGATTTGGATTTTGCCTGAGCAATAAACTCATTTTTGAGTTTATCTCCGCTCAAAGATTTCATACTTTTAATGATCGCATTCGCTTCGGCTTCGGTTTTCACCAAAATGTGGCGTGCATGGATTTTCTCTTTATCGATAAACTCATCCGGATTTGCATCAAAGTAGGCTTTTACCTCTTTTGCATCCACTTTTATCGCTTCAAACTGTTGTTGTTCCCACACTTTTGCAGCGAGCTGAACTTTTAATCGGTTAACCAAAGCCTCTAGCTCTTGCTTATATTCTTTGGATTCGAGCACTCCCATTTTTTGTGCATCGTCATACACCAGCTCTTGAGCGATCATACCCTCAATAATCCGCTGGCGCAATTCGTTTTGTTTATCTGACGGGAGAGAATCGAAACGGCCCTGCGTCCCTTCCATTAATACTTTATTGACTTCATCGGAAGTGATTTCATCTCCGTTAACGGTTGCCAAAACAGCCGCAGATACGGAGCTCGCACTCAATAATAAACCTAAAATCCAAGCGGCATAATATCGCTTCATTGTTATCCTTGTATTTTTCCCTCTTCTTAGGAGGGATTTGATTTCGGCATTATAATACATTTGTCAGTATAGTATGCAAAAAACAATCAATATTAAACGATGTTATTCTGACGCTTTTGCTGGGCAATTTTTAAATAGCGGTCCATGGTCTGCAAAAGGAAATGTTTATCGATCGGTTTCGCCAAATGGGCATCCAATCCTGCGGCTACAATCCGTTCACGGTCACCGATCAGTGCATGTGCCGTCAACGCGATCACCGGAACAAATCCTCTCGAATCGCGCTTGTCAATCTCTTTGATCAGCCGATTGGCCATCAGTCCGTCCATCACCGGCATATCGATATCCATCAGCACCAGATCAAAAGGCTCTTTCAGATATGCATCGACCGCTTTTTGACCGTTGTCAACGGCCACGACCCGGAAATGTTCCTGGAGCAGGATCGTTTCAAGCAGTTTAAGATTGATGAGATTGTCTTCGGCCACCAAGATTTTTATATTCTCCGCCCGAGGGACGCTTTGAGCTTCCGGACTGCGTGAAATATATTCTTTCGGCATGGTATTCCAGATAACCGCCAATGTCTTATGAAGTGAGCTAGGAAGTATCGGCAATGTCACAATCGACGCAACGGAATCGATTAGTGCATCGGCTTTCTCTCCGTAATCAAGTTTCATAATCGGAACTACCGCGAGTTTTGCATAGGTTGACTTAATGGCATCAATCTGGGATTTGGCGATATGCGGTATATCTAAAAAGAGGACATCGCTCTCATGTAGAACAGGGTTGATAAGATCGTGAATCACTTTCGTTTGAACATGGAACAGTTCAAGATATTTCAACAACAACGCTCCCTGAGCGGAGACCTGATGACTTTGGACATAGACTGCGGCCCGGGTTCCTTCGATAAAATCAAATGTCCCTTCTTCATTGAGCTGGTGGGTCACACGGAAAGAGAACCGCGAACCTTTTCCATTTTCAGAAGCAAGCATTAAATGCGAATCCATCATATCTACATATTTATGGCTGAGGCTTAGCCCGATTCCCAGACCATCCTGCCCGCGACGCTGGTTTTCCCAGGCAGAGGCGAACGGCCGGAGAAGCGTTTTGATTTTCTCTTGTTCAATACCGCACCCTGTATCGCTTACCGCATATTCGACTTCAATAAAGTTCCCTTCCTCTTTAACGATAAGGATCTCTACAAGAACACGCCCCCCCTCTTCGGTAAATTTTATACCGTTTTGGATGAGATTGCGCATGATCGCAAGAATTTTATCCTGATCGCCGATCATGGATTTTGGCAAATGCGGATCGATCAAAAACATCAATCCGATCTCTTTTGAGTCAGCCAAATCACAAAATTGCTGAGAGAAATTCTCAAACACTTCCAGAGGGTTAAAAAGTGCCAGGTTGGTATGGATGCTCCCGCTCTCAACCTGCATCATCTCAAGAAGATTTTCAATATTACGCATCATCGACTGGGCGCTTCGGCTCGTCATCTGTACATATTCTTGCTGCCAGGAGCTCAAAGGAGAACTTTTAAGGAGATCGGTAAAACCGATGATAGCATTCATCGGGGTGCGGAATTCATGCGACATATTGGTCAAAAATTTCTTTTTGAAATTTTCAAAGTACCGTTCGGCCGCTCGAGCTCTCTCAATGACCGACGTATCTCGGAATACCACACCGATCAGCGGATAATCCTCAAGCAACAGGATCTCAGATTTCACCGAAACATCATAAGTAGTTCCGCCGGACTCTATCTTTCCGCGATAATCTCCCGATTTGGAGAGAAGATACGCGAGATCGACCCCCTGAGGATTGAACCACTCGTGCAACGGCGCGATATCTTCCAATGTCCCAACATTTAAAAGTTCCATCAATGGCCTATTACAACCGATCAAATCTCCCGCTAAATCCGTATAAATCATCGGATCAGAGTGTAAATGAGCGCACGAAGTGAATATCCCTATCAAATGGGCATAATCTTTTTCAAAAGTTTTTGTATAGACCATATCGACTCCCTATACCTTAACGTGTAAGTATTTATGAAGAACGTACTCGAGTTTTTCACGCGTCAGAGGTTTGGAAAGATAATCATCCAGGCCTCGTCCCAAAATGTATTCCCGATCCCCTTCCATAGCTAATGCCGTTAATGCGATAATCGGCATGCGCCCGACTCTTCCAGGCCCCTCTTCGGCTTTGATTTCCTGGGTTGCCAGAATACCGTCTTTGATCGGCATGTCGATATCCATAAAGACGATATCGAACGTATGTTCGCGGCATATCTCGACCGCTTCATCACCGTTGGAAACGGCGATAACGGCAATCCCATACTCTTTGAGCAATAATTTAATCAAACGCTGATTGATAAGATTGTCTTCAACAACCAAGGCACTGACTCCACGCTGAATCTGAGGAACCACCGCAGGGGCCTCTTTCACGATACCCAAAGCTTCGCTCAGGTGATCCAACAATGAGGTAGGAAGCAACGGTTTAGAGAGGGGCATATCGATCACATGGAGCATTTTCGCCTGAAGACGTTCATGCTCATCCAAAAGAAGGACCGTCTTACACTCCCGTTTCATTCGTGCAAGCGGCATCATCCACTCACTCTTTTCCTGGGATGCAACGAAATAAACCACCTCGGTATTGGTAAATATCGACTCGTCAATCATCTGTGTTTTCGTGACGCTGACACCGAAACTGCGCAAGTAGTTGGTGAGATGATTCGCATCATCAAGCCGCTTTTCATCGATCAATACCACTTTGACACTGTGGGCATTAATCATCTGCATCGCATGATCGGATGAACCCTCCAACGTCAGCGCGAAGCTAAACGACGATCCTTTTCCCTCGTCACTCGTAATTTTGAGTTCTCCGCCCATCAGGGAGATCAACCCGTGAGAAAGACTCAATCCGACCCCCAGACGATTATCGGCATGATCCCCGGACACAAACGGCCGTGTAATATAGCTGAGCTCGGTTTTACTGATCCCTTTGCCGGTATCTTTCACGGTAAAACCGATGTTGCACGTTCCCGTCGTATTTCGTTTGAGAAGTTTTATCTCAATAGTTATCCGTCCTCCCGATTGGGTGAACTTCAGCGCATTATTAAAAAGATTGGTAATGACTTGTTTGATTTTACGGATATCCCCCGTCACATACGTCGGCAGTTTCGGATCAATAAAAAATAAAATTCCGACCCCTTTATCCGCGCCAAGAGAAACCGATCCTCGGGCAAGTTCTTCCATTTCGGAAACGATATTGAACTCACTCTTGCTGATGTTCAAGCGCCCGTTTTGCATTTGTGCCAAATCAAGGAGGTTCTCAATATTGGACATCAGGTTGCGTGCCGAACCCTGCACCGAATGGATATACTCAAGCTGGGTATCACTGGGGGAAGTTTTGGAGAGGAGATCGACGAAGCCTAGTATTCCGTTCATCGGTGTACGGAATTCATGTCCGATATTGGCCAGGAACTTGCTTTTGAGCTGTTCGACTTTAACGACTTCGGCTTTGAGGTCGACAAGATTGCTCTGATCCTCCAAACGGAGCAGATAAAGATCGGTCCCCCCCTCTTGTATCAGCGTTGATGTTGCCGACATCACATGCATTTTCCCGGATTGATCGATGATTCCTAATCCGTACCCTTTAGGACAATGGGTACGTAAATAATCAAGCCAGCTTTTGTCGTATTCGGTAAAGACCTCTTCATCTTCATGATCAAAAAGTTCCCGGATACTCTCATGTTTACTACGTAATTCTTCAATATTCTGAATCGGCACCAAATCAAAAAATGCTTTATTCGCACCGATCCATCCGTTCTCTTTGGTAAAGAAAAGCAAGGGATCCGAATCGGTGTCTAATACTTTATAAAAAAGCTCTTTATTAATATTTTGCTCCCCTTCTACGGAAAAGCGTTCTGTATCGTCGCTAAAAAACTTTTGAATCTTACGTAGTAACCCCAAAGCTGTCTCCTTAATCAATTTTGCATGGAAATCGCTTATTGTAACACAAAAAACTCGCACTCATGTTTTTTTTTCGATCATGCTACAATACGCCCTAAAAAAATGGATTCAGCGGATGAAAAAAGCGACTAAAAAAGAAATTGAAGCAATAAAAGCCGCCTTTTTGGAACGCTATTCGGATGCCGTGACCGAACTCAGCTACGTCAATCCTTATGAATTAGTCATCGCCGTGGCACTCTCCGCACAATGTACCGATAAACGGGTCAACCTGATCACTCCCGCATTATTTGAGGCCTATCCAACCCCTAAAGACCTTGCCGAAGCCAATATTGACGATGTCAAACACCTCATCCAAAGCTGCTCTTTTTTTAACAACAAAGCCATCAACCTCATCGCCATGGCAAAACGTATTGTTGACGTGTACGGCGGTGAAGTTCCCTTGGATGAAAAAGAGCTGGTGACGTTGGCAGGGGTGGGACAAAAGACGGCACATGTCGTTCTCATCGAATATACGCAGGCTAATCTGATGGCAGTCGATACCCATGTCTTTCGGGTAAGCCACCGCTTGGGCTTAAGCGATGATCCGACAGCCACCGCTACGGAAGCGACACTCGTCAAAAAATTTAAGACCAATCTCCATCAGCTTCATCAGGGGTTGGTCTTATTCGGGCGGTATATCTGTACCGCTAAAAACCCGAAATGTGACACGGAGTGTTTTTTACAGCCTTTTTGCAAAAGCAAGGACGGCTTTAAAGCCAGATAAGATACAATATCCGTATGAAACGTCACTATTTTTTAATTTTATTACCGATGGTTTTCGCAGGGTGTTTTAATGATCGCGGCGTCAGTCTGCGCTATTACAATGATTGTGAAGAATATTATGATGCACAAGGGTATTATCACAAGCAGTGCGATAAAAACCTTGTAGAGTATAAAGATATAAAAAATGCCCTTCAACCGGCACAAAATCCTACACGCGGAAGCGTTGAATAAAAACTATTTTATCGCAATGAATGTTGCGAAATTCGCCCATCTAAAAAGTACTTCACACGTTTTGAACCCGTTATTTTTAGCCATTTGAATATTTTCGTTCATCGTGTAGGGGATAAGAACATTTTCAAGAGCTTCCCTCTTTTGAACGATCTCATATTCGCTGTATCCCTGTACTTTTTTGAAATCATAATAACAATCAATCAGTTCTTTATTAAGCTTAGGGTCTTCACTCACTACTTTTTCACTAAAAAGGAAAACGCCCCCTTCATTCAGTGTATCACTAATCGTCCGGACCAGAGTGTCCCGCACCATCGGGCGGATAAACTGTAAGGTATAGTTGCTGATGATCACTTGTGCTTTCTCATACGGGAACTGAAGGATGTCTCCTTCGTACAATTCGACCGAAGAATGGTACGCTTCGATTTTTTTGCGGGCATGTTCGATCATGGCAGGAGAATTATCGATGCCGACCAATCGGACATTACCGTTTTTCGCGACAGAGCGTTCAATCTCTAACAACAGCGAAGCAGTTGAACAGCCAAGATCATAAACGACTCCTCCTGACGTGAGCGCATTAATGGCAAATCGGCGGGTAAGAGCTTGCGATTCCTTGTAAAACGGAACGGAACGGAGCAGCATATCGTCAAAGACAGCCGCCACTTCGGCATCGAACTCAAATTGTTTGGAGATAGGCTTGGTAAATACGGTATCGGTTTTCATGGATGAAATTGTAGCGTAAAGGAGAGAGGTTTCGAGGGGCTGAAATGTGACGAAACAAACGTTAGGCCCCTCGAAGCATAAAAAGCAATTTTCAGTCCACTCTTAAAAAAGGGTTGGAACCGTATTTTCCCCGACTTTTTTAGCCTTAACCGGCTGCGGCTTCGTCTCTCCGAAAAAGGTGAGTTCATTCTCACGGAGAATACGGATCACATTGGTTGTACCCGGTGTTCCGATCGGATATCCGGCGGTAAACACATAGGTATTGTTTTTGTCAATAATGTTGCGCGAGATTCCGCTGTGGATGATATCGCTCAGCATCTCTTCCAAACGCCCTTTTTTGGTGAGGTATGCCGGAACGACGCCCCACACGATTGTCAAAATCCTCGCAACTCGTTCTTCGTGCGTTGCGGCATAAATCGTCATTTTCGGACGATAGCGGGAAAGTTTTTTTGCCGATTGTCCCGATGTCGTCATTGCGATAATCCCCTCGGCCTTCAGCGAATCGCCCAAACGCACCGCGGATTCATTCACCACGTCCATCGAATCGTCATATCCGAAATCAAATTTACCGAACGGATAGATCTCTTCAATCGCCTGGATCGTATTGACCATCGTCTCCACAACCAACACGGGATTATGTCCGACCGCACTCTCTTCAGAGAGCATTACCGCATCCGTCCCGTCCAATACGGCATTCGCAACGTCACTGATCTCAGCACGGGTGGCCGAATCTTTTTCCGTCATCGACAATAACATCTGTGTTGCGGTAATCACCGGCTTGGAGTGTTCATTCGCTTTGTCGATCAACATTTTTTGAATCGTCGGGACACGATAGTAGGGAACCTCTATTCCCAAATCCCCGCGAGCGACCATCAATCCGTCCGAATAACGCAAAATCTCGTCAATGTTTTCTACCGCATCAAATTTTTCAATCTTCGCGAAGAGTTGCACTTCTCCGCCGCATGAGCGGACCACCTCACGTGCATTGATCATATCCTGGCCGTTTTGAACAAAAGAGATCGCCATAAAATCGACCGCATTCGCCACGCCCCATGCGATATCCGTTTTGTCTTTTTCGGTCAGAATATCAATCCCCAAGCGGGTATTGGGAAAGTTGACCCCTTTATTAGAGGAGAGCTTACCTTTGTTTTCAATGACCGCTTGAACAAACTCTTCGCTTGAAGCAACAATACGGGCCCGGATATTGCCATCGTAGAGATAAATCGCATCGCCGACATTCAACAACCCCAAGATATCGCTTTGGTTCAGAGAGAGCCGATAATGTTTCTCGCCGAGTTTCTCCCCTTCCATCGTTTCATAATGGAAATCCAGCCGATCTCCCTCGTCCAGGTAAAAATCTTCTTTGAGCTTACCCACCCGGATTTTCGGGCCGCTGATGTCTTGCAGTACCCCGACAAGCAATCCGGTTTCCCTCATGGCAAGACGGATATTGGATAAAACCTGGGAGTGATACTCATGGGTGCCGTGAGAAAAATTCAGGCGAAATACATTCACCCCTGCTTTGATCAAGGCAGCCAGCATTTCTACCGTATCGGAAGCAGGACCGACGGTTGCTAAAATTTTGGTTCTTTTTTGCATATGAATACCCTAATCTATATTTTCGGAAATAGTAACACATTTTGGAAACATTCTTAATGCCGATACGCCCAAGTTTTAAACAATCTCAGCGAATTTAGACTACAATAAGAGTATCTAAGAAAGAATGGGTTAAACATGAGCAAAAGAGCAATCGATACCGATATTGTCCTCATCGATATCATCGACTTCTCCCGTCTCACCATGGATGAGCAGCTGGAAATTATCTCCTATCTTTCTCTAACCTATAAGAAAATGATCCTCAAAATGGTCAAGATTTCCGGTATTCCCATGGAAAAAATGCTCCAGGGGATTATCCCGACGGGAGATGGTTTTTACTGTATCCTGCATCCGAGTCTAAAAGGGTTCGGTCCGATTTTAGGACTTTCATTTATCCATTTTTCGGATCTGATCGCCAAGGAATTCCCCTATTTTAAAGGGATTCGGGTTGCGGTGCATACCGGGAAAGTACACCGTTTTGAAGATATCCTGGGACATGAAAATTTTGTGGGGGATGGGCTGAACGAATGCGCACGATACATCGAGATCAAAAATCTCATCATCAGCACCGTCATCATTTCCGATCGCGCCTATGAAATACTTCAGGAATTTTTGCATCTTAACCCTGATTTTCATGCCCTTTTGGAAGCGTGCGAATTTCGGCACAGTTCTCTCCATACCTTTCAAGACAAACACAACATAACCCGTAACGGCTACTTGATCTGGATGCGCAAGGGAGGAATCATCCCCCCGCCGAAACAAGATTGGAGCATACCCCAAAAAAAACGATAATCTGAGACAATGATTTTTTTGGTAAGATAACAATACTAATATCCCATAAGGAGGATGTGTGCGTTTTACTGTCGAAGAATATGCGAAAACATTTAAAATGTCCAAAGAGATGATCCAAAATAAGCTGCGGACCAAACGGCTTAACTATATTATCGAGGGCGGGGTCACCTACATCATCGTCCCCCGAAGTTCTTTGGATGAGGAAAAGCGGCAAGAAATCGCCCAAAGCGCCAAAGCTCCCGCACCCGCTCCACAAAAAACAACCGTTGGGATGATTATTGCCCTCTATCAAAAAGAGAATCAGCAGCTCAAACTCAAAATCAAAGAGCTTGAGAATAAAGTCGACCGCTTGGTTAACGATAAAGAGAATATGCTCATAGCGGAACGCGAACGGATCAAAGAGATTTATACCGCTAAAGATGAGCAGCTTAAAAATCTTCTCGAAGTCATCAACACCAAACTCCTTCTTTCACAGGAAAATGCCGTCCACGATGTAGATATAACCGCGAGAGTCACCCATGCACCTTCGATTCCCAACGGTGTTATCGAACTTAAACGCTACCTAAAGTTCATCGGAATGGGCTCAGAAGAGCGAAAAGGGGTCAAGCGCCGTTTTGAGCTCGCGTTTGGAAGCGATGTACGCGTTATCCAAAAAGAGGGTGAATTCTACGTAGATCTATCAAAATACGATTACACCGATTTTCTCTCTTAACTTTTCTATGGGGGTCCATTCCCCGTTTCCTCTTTCACTTCCTTAATCCACCCCCTAAAATCATTATCTAAATACCGTTATTCATCCTCCCGGCTACTCCATTGCATTATCTTCATTAGCAATCAACTCAACAATTTTATAATAATATATACGCTTTTCCGTATATTTAATACATTTATATTTATATAATAGTTGGTATAAATTATGCTTTATATGTTTTTGTATCCTATATAAACATTATTACTCGTTTAATATCAAGTATTAATCGTTTTATATACGTTTTAATGTTTATTTTAAGAAAAGAATACTACAATGGAGTAATGGAAATGAGTGATCTTTTTAATCTTCTTCACAATGCCGTCGAGGCACAGGGCAACGGTAAGAAGATTTCCCAAAAAGAGATGGCCGCCAAATTGGGAATTTCCATGCGAACGTATCAAGACTGGAGACTGGGGAACGCCAAACCCCAAGCCGCCAAAGCGGTATTTGATATGTTAGGGATGCTGGAAGATGATGAGATCATCAGAGTCGTACGAAAAATAAATAAGTTAGGGGATAAATCATGAGCAGTTTGAGTGAACAAGAGCGAATCGGCTTGGAAGAGGTATTTTTATCGATCTCTTCATCTCAAAATTTGATGCAACGATGGTCAGTTTGGAGCAAAAACTTCTCGAAACGAATGGATGGCAAAAAGTTTGCTTCCCCCCTCTTATTTACCCAATCTCCGAGAATCTGGATAAAAAACGGTCTAAAAAACCACAAAATCACCAAACTCTTCAACAAAATGCAAAAAAGAAGAAAAAATTAAGGTAAGAAATATTAAAGTATTCGCGGCTAAACCACTTATCCCTTACGTACTCGTGCGGATGGGAAGTTCAAGTGTGATTCGCATATCTAAATCAAGGGCAATAAATGAATAAAGCGCAATTCGTAGAGTTGGTTCAAAAAAGCGGTAGTTACAAAACAAAAGTTGAAGCTGAAACAGCTATTAAAGCTTTCACAGAAGCAGTAACTGCAGCTCTTGTTGCAAAAGAAGAAGTTTCATTGGTTGGATTCGGAAGTTTCGCATCTTCTCTTCAAAAAGGGAAAAGCGGTAAAGTTCCAGGAACTACAAAAACTTACAGCACAGCTGATAAAATGGTTCCTAAATTCAAACCGGGCAAAAGTCTTAAAGACAGCGTAGCTGCCGGTAAGTAATTTCCTCTTTCTTCCTGAGGGAGTTATCCTCTCTCAGACTTCTCCTTTTAATCCATCATCGTTTACATTGTATCACTGAAAATTGGTTATAATCGTTACCAAAAAATAGTGCCCTCATACGAGATTACGGGGAAAGGATAATAGTGTTTTTCTCTTTTTTAACACGCTTCATTCCCTCACCGAAAAAACAGCCCGTTTTCAATACTGCCGATGAAAATACCTCTTTAAAAATTTTTGCGATTAAAGAAGGCGGAAAGTTTTTTCATGATTTTAAACTTTTCCATCAAAAAACCATTACGGTAATCGATACCCTCATTTTTCTTCCTCATTTCGGTATTTTCGTCGGTGAAACACTCGATTGGAAAGCTTCGGAACTTGAGAATTCAACCATAGAACGGGCAACACGGCAATCAAAACGTCCTGCCACAACCCACCTTGAAACCATGGAGTCTAAAATACGCTCCAAACTTCAGGATGTATTGTCGTTTGATTCTACCCCCGTTCATCGTTTCATTTGGATGAAAAATCTGACTGAAAGTGAATTCGACGGACTGGATCTTTCCTTTCACGAGCTATTGCCTAAAAACCGTATCCTCTTTGCCAATGAAAGTGTCGATTCGATTAGAAACAAACTCCATTCAATCGGGGAGTATCTGAACACCCCCCTCTCCGGTATCAAGATTATCGGGACGCTGCAATCGTATACCTTCATCATGCCCTCATCGCAAAATCCGGCAGGTGCGCTTCTCTCTCCGCACGAAAACTACTTTTTGTCCGTGCCCCTTAGCGGGCAGACCACCCTTTTCGGAGAATATGGAAGCGGAAAGAGCACCCTGCTTATCCGCAAAGCGATGTACATGCTCTTAACCAATCCCGAAGAGCAGATCCTTGTGATCGCGCCCACCCTCTTAGCTTCTGAAATACTGCGCAATGAATTCGTCTCCCTGATGTATTACGGTGCTCTCTCTATCGATTTGACCCGCATTACATTTGCTCCGCCTCCCGCAGACTTGGAAACGTTTAAACCTTTTCACGAAGCGACTGCCGTTTTATGTGATGATGTTTACCGGATGGAGCAAAGCTTTATTGAAACGCTTAAGCAAAAGCGGGGAAACCGTATTTACCTATTGACTTCGACTACAAAAGGTCCGGCCTCCGAAACCAATGTTCCGCTACCCTATTCGTATCAAAAATCCATTACACCGCTGCAGCTTAGATGCGATGAAGAGAATCTTCTCTCCCTATTATTATCTGAACTTCGGAAACATTTGATGGAAGGTAACCTGAAGGATGTTCTCATTATTTTCCCTGATCCGGATTTATTGTCCCTGTTCAAAGAACCTATTGATGAATATTTACACCTGAATTCCCGTGTACTGACCCTCAATTTCAGTCTGCAAACTCAGGATCTTGATGACCTTGTCATGGCAACAACCGATTGTATCAGCGGTATATATGCACCGCACCTGTTTCTTCTTACATCAGACGATTCTCAAGATTATACCTATCCGCTAAGCCGTGCGTCAGAAACTGCCACTATAATCTCTTACTCAAAATCCTAACGGAGAACAGAATGCCAAAAATTGTCAAAAGTGAATCCGAATGGCGAAGTCTCCTCTCACCGGAAGCCTATCATGTTGCCAGAGAACATGGGACGGAGAGAGCTTTTAGCGGAGAATATGCCGATTTCAAAGAAGACGGTATTTATCGCTGCGTTTGCTGCGGTACACCGCTCTTTGATTCTTCCTCCAAATTTGATTCGGGTACCGGATGGCCGAGCTTTGATGCTCCGATCACCCCTGATGCCCTCGAAGAAAAAAAAGATACGGCGTATGGAATGATCCGTACCGAAGTTTTATGCGCGGCGTGCGATGCCCATCTGGGACACGTTTTTCCCGACGGTCCTAAAACGACCGGATTGCGCTATTGCATGAATTCCGTCTGTCTTACCTTTACACCACGCCAACAGGAGTCTTAATGCGTCTTATTCTTGCTTTATTGCTAATCTCTGTCCTCGGTTTTGCCGCTGAACACCCTCGGGTCATCCTTGAAACCACACAGGGTAATCTTACCCTTGAATTGTATGAAGATGTTGCCCCTCTCGCGGTCGAAAACTTTACAACCCATGTCAAGAACGGTTATTACAACGGTCTTACCTTTCACCGGATCATTAGAAATTTTATGGTTCAGGGGGGAGACCCGACCGGCACCGGTGCAGGCGGTGAATCCATCTGGAAAAAACCGTTTAAAGATGAATTTAAATCGGGTGTCGTTTTTGACAGAGCAGGAATTTTGGCCATGGCCAATGCCGGCCCTCGTACGAACGGAAGCCAATTCTTCATCACGACGGCACCGACTCCGTGGCTCAACGGCTATCACACAATTTTCGGACGTGTCGTATCCGGCATGGATACGCTGGGCAAACTCAACAATGTCCAAACGAACGGCCAACGCAGCGGTGACAAGCCGTTGCAAACCCAAAAAATTATCAAAGCTACCCTATTACCCTAATCTTCTTTCCTAATCAAAGGGCTAAATGCCCCTTGATACCTGCATCGTCATCACTAAATCTTATCCCATAAAGTGTTATCAAAGAGAGTAACGGGCATAATTCCGTAATAATTTCGTAACCTTTTTGTAACGGTTTCGTAATAATTTCCGGGATTTATTTTCAATCTTAACCCATGGAGCGTTCATGTTCTCTCGTGACAATATTTTTTTCGGCGGGATATTCCTCATTGCCTCAGCTATTTTTTTGGTTTGGGGATTTGATTACGTCGCCCAAAATCACACCTTATTTGTTTTAGCGACCTTATTCGGTCTCTTTATGGCATTCAATATCGGAGGAAATGACGTCGCCAACTCCTTCGGTACCAGCGTCGGGGCGAAAACACTCACCGTGAAACAAGCCCTAATGATCGCTGCTATTTTTGAACTTAGCGGTGCAATGCTTGCGGGAGCGGATGTAACCGATACGATCCGAAAAGGGATTGTCGATATTTCCGCTATGGATTTTAACCCGATGCTGTTCGTGTTCGTCATGATGGGATCACTCCTCTCTGCGGCAACATGGCTGTTATTCGCTTCTTTGAAAGGGTATCCGGTCTCTACGACCCACTCCATCGTCGGTGGGGTTTTGGGAGGATCTATCGCATTGGGCTATGTCACGATGGATGTAGGTGAAAGTGTATTTGCCCTGGTTCATTGGGATAAAATCCTTACAATCGCTATCAGCTGGGTCGTCTCACCCGTTTTAGGCGGAATGGCATCGTATGGAATCTATTGGTATCTCAAAAAAAATATTCTCGATTATAACGAGCAGGTACAAACCAAAATCGATAGTATCAAACATCAGGTAAAAGAGCTCAAGGCTTCCTACACTGAAGCAACGGCAACACCGGACGAAAAAATCCGTTATGAAGAACAGCTTCATGAATTAACCCGTTTACAAAAAAAATCTAACGCATTTTATGCGCTTCGTACCCATGCTCCGATTGCGGCGGCCTTTGCCACCACGATGATTTCGGGAATGCTTCTCTACAAAGGGCTCAAACATGCAGGGCTCAAATTTGATGATATCCAGATCTTCATGATCATTGCCACCTTCAGCGCCCTCGCGTACGGAATCACCTATGCCATTGTCAAAGTCATGCACAAAGATACGCCGAACAAAGCAACGATGCGGCTCTTTAGTATGCTTCAGGTTCTGACCGCTTCCGCATTTGCTTTCAGTCACGGAGCCAATGACATCGCCAATGCCATCGGGCCGTTTGCCGCCGTTATCGATATATTGGCTACCGGTCAGATCAACTCCGAGGCTCCGGTTCCCCTTATCGCGATGGCGACGTTCGGAATCGCGCTCGTTGCCGGATTGTGGTTTATCGGTAAAGAGGTTATCCAAACGGTCGGAACCCGTATCACCGAAATTTTCCCGGTGACAGGATTCGCAGCGGAACTGGGAGCTACCCTGGTTATCCTCGCCGCAACGAAACTCGGTATCCCTGTCTCTTCAACCCATATTCTTATCGGTGCGGTTATCGGGATCGGGATGCTCAATCGCAATGCCAACTGGGCCTTGATGAAACCTATCGCAATCGCGTGGGTCATCACCCTTCCCGTTGCCGGAACGATGGCAGCTCTTTTCTTCTTTATCCTCAAATCAGTATTTGGCTATTAAGCCAAATACTTTTTCGTCTCTCTCCCCGTACCGTCACTTATATTTTTTGATGCCGTTTTGATGCCGTTTACACTAAGATTCTGCTTCCATTAATAAGCTTCTTTCCAAATCGTAACAGAATAACTCCCAAAGAAAGTGCTTATTTATGGAATCCCGGATTACCCTATCAACCCGCTGTAGCCTCGCAGACCCTTGTTCTTCTCATCTTTGACAAAGTACCTTCTAACTTTCGGTTTCGTTATTTCGCACTTTGTTTAAAAAAGGTGTAGACAATTTTAATCAAGATCATCAGAACGATCGCACTCCCCATACTCGCAACGATAAAGGCATAATACTCTTCATGCGTAATGGCATTGGCATTGTATCCGAGAGTAGCAATCGCGACAAGAAAGGTGAGCGGCATTGAATTGGAGAGAGAAAACAGCAAAGCATTTTTAAACCCGAAGTATCCGCTGAAAGCTCCCACTCCGGCAATGACCCGAATCGAGATAATACCGACGGCAATCGCCAGTGCCAATTCTAGGATTTGACGATCAAAAAAGGCATCCAGCGATAGGGTAGAGCCGACATGGATAAAGAAAATCGGTACCAAAAATCCGAATCCGAACGATGAAAGTTTTTCGGGAAGTTCTACTTTGTGTTTGAAATACGTCGTGATCAGCATTCCTGCCAAAAAGGCTCCCAAGATCGCATCAATTTTAAAATGGAGCATAATCCCGATCAAAATAAACAAAAGGGCCATCGAAAACCGGACATCCTGATCTTTGCTGTCTTCATGCGGCATAATCAATGTTTTCAGTCCGGGATACCACCAAAAGAGGATACGGACTCCCCGGAAAAAGAGGACAAACCCGATTAAGAATCCGATCAGTACAAGCAGCGTAAAGAAAAAATCGATGTTAAATCCGTAGGTCAATCCTCCGTTGAGGACCGTCATCGCGAAAATACTCATCAGCTCACCGGCAATGCCGATATTCAGCGCCAACGCCAGCCATGGTTCGTTCCGTCCGTATTCCTTGATCAAAGCCATCAGCATTCCAAGCGAAAAGATCGGAAAAGAAACCATATAGACGGCACTCAAATGAAAATAGGCAAATAATATAAATGAAAATCCGTATACCATGATAAAAAAGAGTGCCGTCCGCCGGATCAACGATTTTTTTTCGAATTGGAACCCTTTTAGATCGACTTCCATCCCCGCTAAAAACATCAGATACAGGAATCCGACTTCGGCAATAATTTTAAAAAGCTCGTTTTCAACCAGAAATCCGAAGTATGCCGCCAGACTTCCCAGCATAATTTCGACAACAACGACCGGGATTCTTATGACACGCGATAAAAAGGGGGAAAGCAGTACCAACAGCGATAGCGTGATAATAACAACCGTATTGCCCATCATCAGCCTCTCAGCGCTTTCCAGACGTTGATCGCCTGTACATGTTCTTTGACATCATGAACACGTACGATCGAAGCACCCTCTTCGATCGCTTTAAGATGAATGGCCAATGTTCCCGCCAAACGCTCATCACTCGTGGATGGAGAAATCTTATCAATCATGGATTTCCGGCTGGCGCCGACCAAAAGCGGTTTTCCCAGCCGTAAAAAATGTTTTTGATGGGTAATGAGGGCACAATTTTCTTCTAACCGCTTCCCAAAACCGATCCCGCAATCCAAGATAATCTTTTGGATACCGAAACGGTCTGCTTTTTCCAACCGTTCCTGAAAAAAGAGTTCAACCTCATGAAGAACCGAATGATACGTCGGATTTTCCTGCATGGTCTGCGGGGAGCCCTGCATGTGCATGATAACCGCCGTCGCACCGTAGTTTCCGCATAACTGCGCAACCTCATCATTGGCCAGTCCGGTAATATCGTTGATGATATGAAACCCTCTCTCCAGTGCATAACTCACCACGGCAGGTTCATAGCTGTCTAAGCTGAGTATCGTCTTCTCGTATACCTTTTGATCATACAGGACATCGATAATAGGCCGCAAACGGGAAAGCTCTTCTTCGGCACTGACCGAAACACTTCCCGGACGGCTCGAGACTCCGCCGAGGTCGATTATATCGGCACCCTCGGAAATCATCATCTCTATCCGTTCAATCGCTTGGGGACCTTGGAACCGGCTGCCATGATAGAAACTGTCATCATTCGCATTAAGAATTCCCATAATGGAGACTTTGTCGGTATAGCCAAGAGAGCAAAAGCTTTCCAACTCAGCGGAGAGCTGTTTTAAACCGAACGGCTGAGCCTTCTCTTTTTTAGCCAGCTGCTGTAACTGCCGTTCAGTTGCGATCAGTAAGACATCGACATGAGGAATCGATGCAGTTACCGTACCTCGCGGAACGGCGAGATCAGCACCGATACTCAACGCGTCTTGCTTGAGGATATTCGCTGCTCCGACGTGCATATCACGGATACGGATCAGGTGCAGTTGACCTTTGTCCTCCAAAATATGTACGCCGCCCCCATCAACGCCCAAAGCTTTCAATTCACGGCGCAAATCAATCGTATTGGAAAGTTTCTCAACGACCACGTTTGATCTCTTTGAGAAAATTCATGAGCACCATCACCAAAACACTCTGAAAACGGCTGTTAAGCTCAATCAAACGCAATGCTTTATCAAACCCTTCAAGCTGCTGCGATGTCAAGGGGAGCTTTTCGAGATGGATCGCCTGATACATCAGCTGCTCGATCAATGCTTTCGCCTCATGTTTTTTGAGTCGGTCATGCTCTTTGACAAACGTGAACAATCCTGAAAGATCGAGATTTTTAAGGGTCAGGGAAACGGGTTCATGCACGAGTTGATGATGTTCCTGTGTCAGACTGAGGCGTGAACGTACCGTCGGGAGAAAGGTACTTTTATTCGGAGCCATAAGGATAAAAACAATGTTGCGGGGAGGTTCTTCCAAAATTTTTAAAAGGGCATTTTGCGCGGGAACGGTGAAACTTTTTGCTCCGAGAATCAATGTTTTCGTATGCTCTTCGCTGCGGTAGGCTTCAGCGATCACCTCTTTGGCATCTTCGATTTTAAAATCATCGCGCATAAACATGACGCATCGCAGAGGACGGAGAGATTCTTCAATCTCCCGTGAACGTTCTTCCATCTCCCCGGTGATGAGGATTCCGCCCCGTTCATTCGCGAACATTAATCTCCCCGAACAATACGGCGCCAAGTGTTTTGTCAAAAAGGCGGTACAGTTGCAGCAGTTTGATATCGATTAGCGGATCGTGAGAGCGTAATACCAAAGCATTTTGAAAACGTTCATCCATAATCCATAACAAGCTGTTGGTACTGCGCTTGGCAATATCTGCTCGGCGTTCATCCCCTTTGCCGATATACCAGAAGAAATAATCCCCCTTAAAAGCGATATCCAGCATATCAACCAACATATCAATCGACTCGCCGCCGCTGAGATGATCATAATGGGGATAAAGGGAATCAATACAGACGATAGGGATCATCGGGCGATCCTGAGAACGTTTATTGAGGGATGCCGTAATATAATGGGCGAACCATTTACGGTCATGATCGGTAATCAGGACGAGGCTTTTGCCCCCCATTACCTGATCCATGGCATTAGCAATCGCAGGAGTCCATTCGAATCGCTGTTCTTCGAACCAGCTCATCGATGCCCCTTCGGAGCGGATCGATTCTAATGTCCACTGATCAAAACCGCGCACTATTGATCCAATGCGTAGGCGCTGTGCAATGATCGCACGGCAAGTTCCGCGTATTTTTCGTCAATGACCATCGAGACTTTGATCTCCGAAGTAGAGATCATCATGATGTTGATATTTTCACGTGCCATCGTTTGAAATGCTTTGGCCGCAACACCGGTATGGGACTTCATACCGACACCGACGATAGAAACTTTACAAATGTTCTCATCATAAGAGGCTTCAGAAATTTCATTCGCAGCGATAAATGTTTCCACAACTTTTTTGGCATCAATCAGTTCTGTTTTAGGAACCGTAAAATCAAGATTGGTTTTTCCGTCATGCCCTGAAGTTTGAATGATCATATCGATATTGACACTGTTATCCGCCAAACGGGTAAAAATATCCGAAGCGATTCCCGGACGGTCGATCACTCCGCTGAGTGAAACACGTGCTTGATTTTTATCGAGTGCAATACCGCTGACAAGTGGTTTTTCCATTATATTCTCTTCCTTTGTGATAAGTGTCCCTTCCGCATCGGTAAAGCTAGAACGGGTTACGAGGTTAACATTTAATTTTTTAGCGAGTTCAACGGAACGGTTTTGAAGTACTTTTGCTCCGAGAGAAGCCAGTTCAAGCATCTCATCATAGCTGATGCGATCCATTTTCTTAGCTTTAGGCTCGATACGCGGGTCGGTAGTATAGATACCGTCAACATCGGTATAAATTTCACATAAATCGGCTTCCAAAGCTCCGGCAAGCGCCACGGCGGAAAGGTCCGATCCTCCGCGGCCGAGCGTCGTCACTTGACCGTTCTCGCTCACCCCTTGAAACCCTGCGACGACTACGACTTTGCCGGCTGAGAGCTCCGCATGCATCGCTGAGGGATCAATACTTTCGATACGTGCTTTTGTATGGACGTTATCCGTAACGATCCCTGCACGGCGGCCACTCATCGATGTTGCATTATGTCCCATCGCATTAAGGGCAATCGAGAGCAATGCCGCGGTAACCCGTTCCCCTGAGCTCAGAAGCATATCGACCTCACTCCGTGCAGGAGAAGAGGTATAATGCTCAGCATAGGCGATCAGTTTGTTGGTTTCACCGCTCATAGCGGAAACGACGACCACAACCTGATGTCCCTCTTTAAGTGTTTGCGAAACACGGTTGGCGACGTTTTGGATCCGTTCCAAATCGCCGACACTGGTTCCGCCAAATTTTTGAACAATTAGCATTACAGATACCCCTTGGTTCTAAAATGGGAAATGACACGTTCATAGACCGGTTTTTTGAAATGGGCGACATGACTCAGCAATTCATCAATAGGAACAAATCGGTATGCTTTAAATTCAGGGTGCTTCGTATCCAAATCGATCTTGGCCCCTTTTTTTAAGCGAACGAGATAATAACGCTGCTTTTGTCCTGCAAACGGAGCCATTTTGGCAGCGATATGAGAAGGAAAATCATACGCGATCCAGTCCGGGTACTCGGCAATAATCTCTACTTTTTTCGTACCGATCTCTTCACCCAGTTCACGGAAAAGAGCCTCTTCCGCCGATTCACCCTCATCAATTCCCCCTTGAGGAAATTGCCATACCCCTTCCAAATCACTGCGTTCGGCGATAAAAACATTTTTTCTCTCAGGATACTCATTTGAGACAATAATCGCCGCCACATTCGGTCGGTAGAACTTTTTTTCGGTCATTCACCATCTTTTAGTCTATTTTGGAGGTGTATTGTAAACTATTCGCCATTAAAAATACTATAATCATCTATATTTTTAGGGGCAGGTGTTAAATATTAACAATGCGGGTCAGGCGTTAAATATTAACGGAACTTTCATACCTACCGTCATTCTCGTGATTATGTATCTCCAAAAGCTGTTTACTAAAATCATGTACCCTCAATGCTATAATGGCACATGCTTTTATACATTCACATCCCTTTTTGCGATAGCAAATGCTCTTACTGTGCGTTTAATTCTTATGTTGATAAATTTTCCCTGCGCGAAGCGTATATGAATGCCCTTATCATTCAGCTCAAAACGGAGCTTCTCCGTTTCAATGCCGGACCCACCAACCTTATCGAAACCGTATTTATCGGAGGAGGTACCCCTTCAACGGTGGAGCCTTCTCTGTATCGCCCTATTTTTGAGATGATCGACCCTTATTTAGCCAAAGATGCTGAGATCACCTCCGAAGCCAACCCCAACAGTGCTACCCGTTCATGGCTGGAGGGGATGCATGAGCTCGGAGTCAATCGCCTCAGCTTCGGAGTACAAAGCTTTAATAACGAAAAATTAAAAATACTCGGTCGCGCCCATCACACGCAGCATGCCCTTGAAGCTATCCGCACCGCGGCGGCTATCGGATACAAACATCTCAGTATTGACTTGATTTATGGCGTCCGAGGTGATACAAAAGCCCTCTTGAAAGCGGACATACAGCAAGCGCTCCTCCTGCCCATCGATCATATCAGTCTCTACGCCCTCACCATCGAAGAGAAAACGCTTTTTGAAAAGACCCCTGAAATTGCCGAGGAGGAGCTGGAGCTCACACGATGGATCTTTCGAGAGATTTCGAGCAACGGGTTTGAGCAGTATGAAATCTCCAATTTCGGAAAATACCGTTCACGCCATAACATCGGCTATTGGGAGCACAAACCCTATATCGGACTAGGTTCCGGTGCTGTCGGATTTTTAGACATGCAACGCTACTACCCCAGTACGAGTGTCGAACACTACATTGAAAATCCTTGCGACGTGACTACCGAAACAATCGAACCCGATGAGCTCTTAAGCGAAAAACTCTTTCTGGGCTTTCGCAGCTGCGTCGGTGTAGAGGGAAGCATTTTAAAAGAGAAACAAAAAAAGAATGCCGATTTACTCTGCAAAGAGGGGATCCTTACGTTTCATAACGGGCGCTACTTTAATACCGATTTTCTTTTAGCGGACGAAATTGCGCTCAGAGTAGAAGGGTTTTAAACTTTCTTTGGATAGAATCTCTCCTCAGTAAAAAATTTATTTTTGGATTAACACAATGTTTGGAATGGGTTTAGGGGAAATATTTATCATTGTCATCATCGCTATTTTATTTTTGGGACCGGATAAACTCCCGAGTACGATGGTTGATATTGCTAAATTTTTCCGCAGCGTTAAAGGTACCGTCAATTCAGCTCGCGCAACCCTCGAAGAGGAGATGAACTTCTCCGAGATGAAGCAAGAGGCCCTGAATTATAAAAAAGAGCTGACCGATGCCAGTGCAGAACTCGAACGGATGACCAATGTCACCGAAATCGGTACCGAACTCAACTCGATTAAAAATGATATTAATCTTGATATTCCCGCTTCCGCCCCCTCTGCTCCGAAAGAGCCCGAAGTGATTACTTTCACCCCTAAGCCAAAAGAACCTAAACCTAATGAAGAGAATGTCTAATGTTTGATGATTTACGTCCCCATCTAGTTGAACTGCGAAAGCGGCTCGGTATCAGCGTCGCAGCCGTCATCATCATGTTTTTTGTGGCCTTTAATTTCCACGAACCGATTATGACATGGATGACTGAGCCGCTGAACAATGCACTTGCCGAAGTAGCCAAAATTTCTCCGAATGCCGCACACGGGATGGTAACGACTACGCAAGTGGGCGGGACTTTTTTCGTAGCGATGAAAGTTGCTTTTTTTGCAGGACTATTGGGTGCCTTGCCGATTATATTGGCTCAAATTTGGCTCTTTATCGCTCCGGGTTTGTATGAAAATGAAAAAAAGATGTTTATCCCCTTTATTGTGGGTGGCACCACGATGTTTGTTATCGGAGCCCTTTTCGCCTACTACGTCGTTACCCCCTTCGGATTTAGCTTTTTGATCGCATTCGGGGCATTTGAGTTTGTCCCGATGATCAATATTGAAGATTACGTCGATTTTTTTGCCAAAATCATGTTTGGTTTCGGATTAGCGTTTGAGCTCCCGATCGTTTGCTATTTCCTTGCCCTTTTGGGATTGATTGATGACAAAATGATGATCGGATTCTTCCGATACGCTATTGTCCTCATTATGATCATTTCAGCGATCCTTACACCGCCGGATGTCCTTACCCAGATTTTGATGGCCATTCCCCTCACCCTTTTGTACGCCATTTCCATCCTGATTGTACGCGCCGTCAATCCTGCTCCGAAAGAGGAGCCCTATATCGCTGAAGATGAAGAAGAAACGATTGACTAAAACCGATCCTCTACTGACGTCCAGTTACCACTATGAGCTCCCGGATGAGCTTATAGCCACCCATCCCGTCTATCCCAGAGACCATGCGCGCCTTTTGGTCTACAATCGCCATGATAAAACCATCACCCATGCACGCTTTGATGCGCTGGAATCTTTCTTACCCGAAAAATGTGCCATTATTTTTAACGATACCAAAGTGATCAAAGCCCGGCTGTATGGTAAAAAAGAGAGCGGCGGTGCGGTTGAGCTGCTCATCAACCGTCCGCGTGACGCCTACTTGATCACGGTTTATATCAAAGGGCGCGTCAAAGAAGGAACCCTGCTCCACTTCGACGGCGATCTCAGCGCCCGTGTTGTTGCCCTGCATGAAGACGGTTCCCGTGATGTCAATTTTTACCTCCGCGGTACCCTGATCCGCTTTGAAGAGCTTTTGCCCATCCTCGAACATGTTGGGCATATCCCGCTTCCCCCTTATTTGGGACGCGAAGACAATTCCGAAGACGAGCGGGAATACCAGAGTGTTTTTGCCGCCCATGAGGGAGCTGTCGCCGCTCCTACCGCTTCGCTTCATTTTACCGATGAACTGTTCGACGCCATTTGTTCCAAACATCCGCACGCCTTTGTCACCCTCCATGTCGGTTCGGGGACTTTTAAGCCTGTAGAAGCAGAGATCATTACCGATCATCCGATGCACTCGGAATATTTTGATGTCAGCAGCGCGGCGCTTGAACTGATCCGAAGCGAGCTCCCGTTGCTCTCCATCGGAACAACTTCTACCCGGACAGTGGAATATCATGTCAGAAGCCATGATGTACGCGGTGAGGCGAATCTCTTCTTACACCCGAACAATCCTCCCAAACGGATTAACCATCTCCTTACCAATTTTCATCTCCCCCAGTCGACTTTGCTCATGCTCGTGGCCTCTTTCGTCGGGCTGGAAGAGACGCATCGGATTTATCAAGAAGCGATTGATCAAAAATACCGTTTTTTTTCGTACGGTGATGCGATGCTTATACTCTAAATTACTCTCAATTATGATAAAATAGTGATATTCCTTTCCAAGGCATTATTATGGAACCACTAAACCGCAGAAATTTTTTAGGTGCCGGACTTATCCTCGGTGCTTCTACTCTTATGGGAACGGAGCGTACGAAAAAAATCATCACTGATACCAAGGAATTTGTCCCTCCTGTGATTGCATTCCCGGAGAAAAAGCCTCTTAAAGTCATCTCTGACCGCCCTCCGTTGCTGGAATCCCCGCGTGATATTTTCACCCAAGTCATTACACCGAACGACCAGTTTTTTGTCCGCTGGCACATGCCGGATATTCCGACGTATATTGACCTAAATGAATTTCGTCTTCAGGTCCAAGGCTCAGTGGAGACACCTCTTTCCCTGAGTGTCGATGATTTGAAAAGCAAATTTGAACCGGTTGAAATCACCTCCGTTCTTCAGTGCGGCGGAAACAGCCGAAAATACTACGCGGCCAGCGGTCAGGCGACCCACGGTGTCCAATGGGGGCACGGTGCTATGGGTTGTGCGGTGTGGAAAGGGGCCCGTATGAAAGACATCCTCAATATGGCCGGGGTCAAAGGCTCCGCTAAATTTGTGGGTGTCAACGGTCTCGAAAAACCTGCCGTTGATGAGACTCCCCGCTTTTTCCGTGAAATGGAAATCGATGAAGCCCTCAGCGGAGAGCTGATTGTTGCTTACGAGATGAACGGCGAAGACCTTCCGTACCTTAACGGGTTTCCTCTGCGCCTTGTGATTCCGGGACACTTCTCAGACAGCTGGGTCAAGATGCTCTCTGAAATCACCGTGATGGATGAATACCGCAAAACTTTTTTCATGGACGTTGCCTACACCGTTCCCGATAACGACTGCGAATGTGTCATTTCCGGAAGCGACTTTGAGTACAAACGCAAACCGATCGCCCAAATGAAAGTCAAATCCGTTATTGGGTATCCAACCCCCGGGACAGTCATCAAAAAAGGCTCCCGTGTCAAAGTAACCGGTATGGCTTTTGATCAGGGTAAAGGGATCAAAGAAGTTATGATCTCCATCGACGGCGGAAAAAGCTGGAGTGCCACCGCACTGCAAAAAGATTACGGCAAGTACGCTTACCGCCAATGGGTTTACCAATGGGAACCGAAGGCCAAAGGTGAGTATACGATTATGGTACGTGCCATCAATCGTGTCGGAAGTATTCAGCCGCAAGTTAATGAAATCGGCTGGAATGCAGGCGGATACCAATACAATGCTGTTGACAGCGTTACTGTAAAAATAGTGTAAGGGGCAAAGATTATGAAAATGAAATTATTATTCGCAAGTTTACTCTTAAGCTCCTCCGCTTTGTTCGCGCAAGTTGCCAAACCGATTGAAATGCCGTATGTGGACTATCCGATCGAAGCCGGAGACCATGATGAAGTAGCGCAGCAATACTGCCTTATCTGCCACTCCTTCGGATATGTCCTCAACCAAGGGAAAAAAAGCCGCCCTTATTGGAGCGGTACCGTTGCCAAAATGGTCAATGAATTCAAAGCGCCGATCCCAAAAGAAGATCAGCAAGTTATCATCAATTATCTCGTCAAACACTACGGTTACGAAGTCGTATCAGGGCATTAAGTTATACCTATTTGAACGGCAAAGGAATTCATCCCTTTGCCTTCGCTAGCCGCTATGGCACTGAAGCTTGCCTCTGCGAGGCAGAATTATCATCCGACATATACTCTTCCGTTTCGCACCTCAATCAAACCTGACAACTCCGCTTCAAAAATTTCTCCCGGAAATTTAACGACGACTTCATCATACGTCGGATGATTGCGACAAAATGCCAGGAACGGAGTATCCTCGGCCTTATGACGCCCTTTTTGGCTTACGTGTGCGACGAAGCTGTCGATATCATCAATAGCGATTGCTTTGCCCTCCGAGAGGAGTAAGCGGGTCGCTGCACTCTCTCGGAGACGATGAGGAAGAACGTATATCTGTTTTCCCATCTGCTGTGCATACTCTACACTGCGCATACTGCCGCTTCCGATATCGGCTTCCGTGACGATAAGAAACTCCCCTAGGGCTACGACGATCTCGTTTCGGACGACAAAACTCCATTCCCTCGCCGCAAATCCCGGTTCAAACGGGCTCAGTGTCAATCCACGCTGTTCAATGGCTTCGATGAGTTCGCAATTGCCGGCCGGATAGCGCACATCAATGCCGCAGGGCAATACCGCTATCGTATTCTCCGCCCCTGCACCCTCATGCGCGATTCGATCCACTCCGGCCGCAGCGCCGCTGACAATGATCATTCCGGATAATGCAAGTTTTTTTGAGAGTTCGAAGGTAATCGCACGGGTATAAGGGTTCGGTCTGCGAGTGCCGACAATAGAGATTTTCGGCCGCCGGAGAAGTTCTAGATTCCCGCAATAGGTCAGTTTGTCGGGATAGTGTCTCATTGACGAAAGTTCGGCTATCGGAAAAGGAATCTCATCGGCCATGCAAACTCTTTTCAGTAAAGAATAAACAACGATACCGAAGAATCGGCACTATCCTAAAAATTATGTCAGATTGTCAGATTTGTTCAATACCGACCAAGTCGACTTCATTCAAAAGGGATTTCGACTCGATAAGTGCCTGAATCGTGTCGGGACGGGGATGCCCGATTGCTACCGCCGTTCCGTGTCGTTTAGCTTTCTCAACCGCTTCTCTAATCTGTTTTTTGACGTTTTCGACACCGTCTTGGTGGTCCAAAAAGACATCTCTTCCGATATACCGTATTCCGAGCAGACGTGAAGATTCAGGGACTTTTGTTTGCGCCGTGGTGCGGCTGTCGACAAACTGGATTCCCCCTTTTTCCAAGACGCGGATCAACTTCTCCATTTCCGGTTCGTCTGCCGTAAATTTTGAGCCGGTATGGTTATTCACATAACGCGCCTTGGGGAAAAGTTTTTTCAGGGTATCTATCCGCTTTGCAATTGTCTCTTCCGAATCCCCGATGCGAAGAGTTAAAGGTTCCTCCGCATCATAGTCCATCGCTTCGAGAGGCAAATGGATCATATACCGATTCTGTTCCTGAGCCAGTTTAGCCGAATCGGGATGTCGGGAACTCGGAGGTAAAAAAGACATCACGAGCGGCAATCCGGTAGATTGGATCGCTTTGACATCTCTGGGGTACGACACGTCATCGATGATGATGACTAACTTCGCCGGTGCACCTGCAGGCCGAACAGGACGCGTAGCTGCCGGAGGCGGGACCGCTTCTTTGTCTTTGGGGGCATATTCATGCTGAGGCTTTACCGGTTCGCGCAAACGTTCTTGTTCCAAAAGTGCCTGAAGCTCTTTTTTCAAACGACGGATTTCCATTTCCTGCCGGGATATCTTCGGTTTTGCCGCACTGACATAGCTCTCATCGATAGCGGCAATCTGTTTGATCTGTTCTACCAGCTGCTGTGTTTGATTACGCTCTGCGGCAAGATCTTCTTCCGCCTGATTAAATCCGATAAAGTAACCGATAAATATTGCAGCAATCAGGAGGATTAGAGCAGCTAGTCCCGCGCCTAAGTATTGTAAAAAGGAAATTTTGTGAGGTCGAGGCCGTTTATGCATATAAAAAAGGAACCTCTCTCAAAGAAGTTTTCAGAGCGAAAAGCTCTGAAAGAAGGGGAAATTAGTTTGTGCTTTGGTTAACGATTTTGTTTTTTGAAATCCATGGCATCATAGCGCGTAATTTTACACCGGTTTGCTCGATCAATGATGCTTTTGCGTTGGTACGCTCAGCATTCATACGTGGGTAGCCCGCTTGACCTTCAAGGATAAAGTCTTTTGCAAAACGTCCGTCTTGAATCTCTTTAAGGATCTCTTTCATCGCTGCTTTTGATTCTGCATTGATAACACGTTTACCGGAAACATAGTCACCGTATTCCGCTGTGTTAGAGATTGAATAACGCATATCCGCGATTCCGCCCTCGAACATCAAATCAACGATCAATTTCAATTCGTGAAGACACTCAAAATATGCTAGTTCAGGAGCGTATCCCGCTTCTGTCAATGTTTCGAATCCTGCTTGAACCAATGATACTGCACCGCCGCAAAGAACCGCTTGTTCTCCGAAAAGGTCTGTTTCAGTTTCGTCTTTGAACGTTGTTTCGATGATCGCCGTACGTCCGCCGCCGATAGCCGAAGCGTATGACAATGCCAATTCTTTCGTTGTACCGCTCGGGTTTTGTCCTACCGCGATAAGGTCAGGAATCCCGCCGCCGCGAACGAACTCAGAACGTACAGTGTGACCCGGTGCTTTTGGAGCGATCATTGTTACGTTGATGTCCGCTGCCGGCTTAATGCGTCCGTAGTGGATGCTGAAACCGTGACCGAATGCGATTGTCGCACCTGATTTAAGGTTAGGAGCGATCTCGTTAGCGTAGATTTCTGCTTGGTTTTCATCCGGAAGAAGGATCATAACAACGTCTGCATATGCTGATGCTTCTGCAACGGTCATAACTTTGAACCCTTTAGCTTCCGCTTTTGCCCATGAGCTTCCTTCTTTACGTAGTCCAACAACTACTTCAACGCCGCTGTCACGAAGGTTTTCCGCGTGTGCGTGACCTTGTGATCCAAAACCGATCATCGCAACAATTTTGCTTTTGATGAGTGCTGTATTACAATCTTTATCGTAGTAGACGTTCAATGCCATGAAGGTATCCTTAGAGTAAGCGTTCGAAATGCTTAAAATTTCGCGGATTATACCCCATTTTTGCATAAAGAAAAATTAGCGGACACTTATATCGTCGGTGTAAATTCAGCTATAAGGGTTCACGAACGATAGCGTGCTACAATTCACCAAAAAAATCGGAGCATATAATGAAAAAATTCAACCTCTTTAAAGAGATTATCGTCGTTGCGAAATCTGATTTTTTACGCGCAGTCAACTCTGCCAAACAGTTTGCGATTGCTTATGACGGAACCATCGTTTTTGAACCGTTCCCTCCTGAACTGATCAGTATTTATGAAGGAACGATTACACCTTCTTCGCCGCTCTCCACGAATCTTGCACGCCCTCTTGGTACTATGTTGGGCGATAGCTACCGCATCGTCGAAGATGAGGACCGAATCTTGATCAAAGCTTCCGGTGCTTGGCAAAACATCATCGGCTACAACCACAAACGCGCGCTCTATGATGACACGTCCGGAGACGGCATCGCTGAGTTTGCGGATAAGAACCTCGAAGCGATCGGGTGGCATGCTACCGAGTTCAACATCGGTTATCGCGACATTGTCGATCAATTCGAAGCACAATGCGACGGGGTTTTACTCTGTATCGAACAAGAAGAGCCGTATCAATTCAGCGGCTTGGGATTTGTCACCGACTTGCAGCAGGCTCAACAGCTCGCATTTGAGTATTGTGCCGAAGCGGTCAAAGAAAAGCTTGCCAATGATGAGGATTTTGCAACCCTCACGAAAGATGAAGAAGAAGCGGCAGAATTTTTTAAAGCACGATAACCGTCCGACACAGAGTAAAGAGCATAGGGTATTTACTATCCTGGGATACTCAGGTATCTCTTTCCTCTTAAAGTCATATTTGTGAAAAACATATTACTGAACAAACGGTTATATTTTTTAGTGTTTCCAAGTGGTTAATCCTCTCATCTACTACCGGGATAATGATCGGCTGTTTAATGTCGATTTTCTTGAAAACGATCCATGCCGCGCAGAATGCCCGGGATTTTCTCCCTTTTCATTATTATTTTACTCTCCCTTTTACGCAGAAAAACCGAAAGAATAAGCTAGTGGGCCTTGTTACGCTACCCGCTCTTGATAAAGGTATTTTTGAAAATCGATAAACAGTGAACTAATCGTAGAGACTTCACCTAACATCTCCTGCGCATCTTGCAGAGACTGATATTTGTTCGTAAGGAGAATCGGCAGTTTCTCCTGATCGAGTTCGTCCACACCCGTCTCGATGTATTTGCTGAGGACGAATTCAATAAACTCTTTTTGTTTGTCGCTTAGGAGTGCAAAAATAGTCGCTTGGGCGGCGGCGACACGTGCTTCGCGTGACATCGGAACGGTATCGCTGTTAAACACATATTCCAACACATCGAACAGATCGCTTTTCTCCGCATCGATAAGCTTTTGAAGCGTTCCCAGTTCTTCGCGTCCGAAACCTGCCGCATCGAGTTTTTCGAGCAGGATTCTCCGTGTCAAAGGATTGCTCCACAAGGTTCGCAGCTCCTCTTCGGTTGTAAAAAACTCAGGGAGAGCGCCGAAAAGGTTTTCTAAAAATTCTTCTGACGAAATCGGCTTGCCGTCCGCACTCCAAAAAGAGGTGGACATCATGTGCTGAATCTCCCGCTCTTTGCCGTCGCGCAGTTTGACTTTGATTTTTGTGCGTCTCTCTCCCGGTTCGCCCTCTTTCCCTTCACTGCCACCTTCGTTCCCATCAGGTTCGGTCAGCTCTTTCGGCGATTTTGGCTCTGCCGGAGGTTCCGGTTCCAACGGCTCTCCGTCCCATTCGGGATCGGCGAAATGGTGGTAGGCATCGACGAAATCGTAGATGGTAAAAAACTCTTTCCCCTCGAACAGCCGGGTACCCCGTCCCACGATCTGTTTGAACTCGATCATCGAATTGACGGGACGCATCAGCACGATATTACGGATGTTCCGTGCATCGACCCCTGTAGAGAGTTTTTGCGACGTGGTCAAAATGGTAGGGATCATCTTTTCGTTGTCTTGAAACTCCCGCAAAAACTGCTCGCCGATGACTCCGTCATTGGCGGTGACACGGACGCAGTAGTTCGGTTCTTTGCTCTTTTTCATCTGATTGACCAGATCGCGAACCGCCGCCGCATGGTCTTGGGTGGCGCAAAAGATGATTGCCTTTTCGTTTTGGTTCGCTTCGTCCATGTATATCTTAATTCGCTTGGCTTCCCGAGCGGTTATCTCGATAATCTTGTTAAAATCGGGTTCAGTATAGAGTTTTCCCTCTTCGATCTCCCCTTCGATAATCGTATCGTCGCTCGTGTAGATGTAATCATCGAGGGTCGTTTTGATCCGTTTGACTTTGAACGGGGTGAGGAAACCGTCGTTGATCCCCTCTTTGAGCGAATAGATGTAGACGGGTTTGCCGAAATACTCATACGTATCGACGTTGTCTTTGCGTTTTGGGGTGGCAGTGAGTCCGAGCTGTACCGCAGGGGAAAAATACTCCAAAATCCCTCTCCAGTTCCCCTCGTCGTTCGCACCGCCGCGATGACACTCATCGATAATGATAAAGTCGAAATAGTCTTTCGGATACTCCCCGAAATAAGGTGCAGGATGCCCCTCGGCGTCGGTGCCGCTCATAAAGGTCTGAAAAATCGTAAAAAAGATACTGCCGTTGGTCGGTGCGCGACCATTGCGGCGTATTTCATCCGGTTTGATCCGTACGAGGGCATCGTCGGGAAATGCCGAAAAGGCATTGAACGCCTGATCCGCCAAGATATTGCGGTCGGCTAAAAACAGTATGCGCGGTCGTCGGCTACCGTCGCGGCGGAGGTTCCAACGGGTTTGAAAGAGTTTCCACGCGATTTGAAACGCGATAAAGGTTTTCCCCGTCCCCGTCGCGAGGGTGAGCAAGATACGCGGCGCATTGTTGGCGATGGCTTCGAGGGTTTTATTGACGGCGATCTCCTGATAGTAGCGTGCCCCTTTCGTCCCTCCGACATTCTCAAACGGTACGGCACTGAACTTCTCCCGCCACTCGTTTTGCTCGGCAAACGTTTTGTTCCACAGTTCCTCAGGGGTCGGATAACGCTCAACCAACCCTTCCGCACCGCTCTTCATACAGATGCTGTAAATCTCTTTGCCGTTGGTAGCATAGGTGGTGTCGAGTTTGAGTTTGTCGGCGTACTGCTTGGCTTGCGCTACCCCCTCGCCTACACTAAGTCCGCTTCGCTTGGCTTCGATAACGGCGAGTTTGATCCCCTTGTACGAGAGGACATAATCGGCGCGGAGCAGTTTGCTACGAGTACCCCCCGTTTGAATTTTACCGGCGGTAATCGGATGATTTCTAAAAACACGTGAACCTTCGACGACCCCCCACCCCGAGGCGAGGAGTTGGGGATCGATGAGTTCGGCTCTCGTTTCGTCTTCGTTCATCACAGCTCCCCGTTAAACGCTTTTTGCAAGATGCTTTTTTTCAATTCCTCTAAGTTATCTATTTTCTGCTGATAAATCGCTTCGAGGCGTTTGGTTTGCGCGGAGAGGAGATCGAGTTTTTGGACGATAGTTTTTTGTTCAGGTAATGGTGAAAGATTATATATTTTAAAAGCTCTAATGTCTTTCATGTTGATATGTTCAACTGTTGCCCCTGTTGAATGTGACAATAATTGTTCCTGCACATCCTTCGAAAGAATTAAATACGCTAAGAATTTAGATACTAATTTAGACTTTTTAGGTCTAATCAGTACGGTTCTTTGACCTAAACAGACTTTAATATTTTCTGGAATTACAGCTATATTTCCGGCTGGAGCTTCCCTAGCTAAAATCAAATCATCTGCTTGCGGTATTGCTCGTCTTGTCCATTCATTATATGTTTCTTCAGACACTCTGTTAACATTGTCTAAAATCAAAACCCCTTTACCAATGTTTGGAGTTCGAATCGAGGGATAGCCAGTATCTTGAGTAGGTGCAGTTTTGTGCTCACAATCAACTATTAACTCACAAAGACTATCCAGTGTTTCAAATAAAGAACCATGTACTTTATTTTCAAACACACTTTGCAAATAAGAGTCGAAAAGCTCTTTTGCATTTTTGAGATTCTGTATCGCATTGGCTTTTGCCCCCTCTATCGCGGTAAAGGCTTCGTCTAAAATGGCGACAATTCGTTGTTGTTCGGGGAGTGGGGGAGCATAAATCGGTAAATCTCTCACAACAGAAATTTGAACCCTTGGACGAGTTGCCCCTTTTTGTTGTGTATTAATAAAATCATTTGTAATAGGAGAATTTAAATGATAGCAAAGATATTTTGTATCGATTTTTTCAGCTCTAATTCGAACTAAATCAGCAACAATCAAACCGTCATCAATATCTTCAACAATAGCTGATGCACCTAATGGGTCACCAAGCTTTGTCATTACAATATCGCCTTTTTTATAAGAATGTCTTTTTAGTTCAGCATATTTGGACTCTGTAACAAAATCCATTTTTTTTATTTCAATTTTGAAAGGCTTTATATTCTGAATTTTTAAAACCGGTATTCCATCTTCACTATAATCAGACCTCTTCATATTGGAGCCAAATGGTCCATCAACAATGTCTGCTTTATAATTATGGCATAAATCTTTTAACGGCTTTATTTTCATAACAGTTCCAAAACCCTGCCCAAAATCTCCGCACTCTCCTCATCCAGTGCTTTCATCTCATCCAGTATCTCTTGCGGTTTTCGCAACGCCGCTTCGACTTTTTTATTCGGATTTTTGGCACTGAGATCAAACGTACTTTGGTCTATATCGCGGACATCAACACTCCACGAGTTCTCGGAGTCACCGAAGCTCTTTTGAAGCTCCACAAACTCCGCCAAATCTTTCTCATTGAGAGCGTTCGTTTTCCCCAGATTACGATCCAAGTTCAGCTGATAAAACCACACTTTACGGGTCGGTGCCCCCTTCTCGAAAAACAAAACGACGGTTTTAACCCCCGCCCCCGTAAACGTCCCGCCGGGCAAATCGAGGACGGTGTGGAGGTTGCACTCTTCGAGGAGTTTTTTACGCAGGGCGATCGAGGCGTTGTCAGTGTTGCTCAAAAAGGTGTTTTTGATGACAACTCCCGCTTTGCCCCCCGCTTTTAGAATCTTGATGAAATGCTGTAAAAACAGTGATGCCGTCTCCCCCGTCTTGATCGGGAAATTTTGCTGTACTTCGGCACGCTCTTTTCCTCCAAACGGTGGGTTGGCGAGTACGACGTCGTAGCGGTCTTTCTCTTGGATATCGTCGAGGTTGATCGCCAGCGTGTTGGCGTGGACGATGTTCGGAGCTTCGATGCCGTGGAGGATCATGTTCATCGTCCCGATGATGTAGGCGAGGGATTTTTTCTCTTTGCCGTAAAAGGTCGTTTTTTGGAGGGTGAGCGTATCGCTCGTGGTGAGTTTTTTACTGTGTTTGAGATACTCGAACGCTTCGACCAAGAATCCCGCACTCCCTACGGCACCGTCGTAGATTTTTTGCCCGATTTCGGGGGCGACGACGCGGACGATGGTTTTGATGAGGGGGCGGGGGGTGTAGTATTCGCCGCCGTTGCGTCCGGCATTCCCCATGTTTTTGATCTTGTCCTCATAAAGGTGGCTCATTTCGTGTTTTTCGGCATGGGTGCGGAACCGCAGCTCATCGATGCGGTTAATCACTTCACGGAGGTTGTAGCCGCTTTGTACGCGGTTTTTGAGTTCATGGAATATCTCACCGATCTTGTACTCGATGGTATCGGCACTCTCGGCATCGGCTTTGAACTTTTTGAGATAGGGGAAGAGTTTGTGATCGACGAACTCTTTGAGATCATCTCCCGTTAATGCGGCATGGTGATCGAGTTTTCCGTCCGCCCCTTTGGGCGCAGCCCATGTGTTCCATTGGTACTCGGGCGAGATAATGGGGGTATAGCTTTTAAGTGTCAGTTCGGCAGAGGTCGCTTTTTCTCTTTCTAAATCATCGAGGTATTTGAGAAACAACACCCATGAGGTCTGCTCGACGTAATCGAGTTCGCTTCCACATCCGGCGTCTTTGTGGAGAATATCGTCTATATTTTTAAAAGTTTGTTCAAACATGAAATTTTCTTTCTGAAATAAATAAGCTAATTAGTGTGTTTGGAGATACCGTTCTAAAATAATCTTCGCCGAGAGGGAGTCAATCCGGCCGTCACGTTTGTAGCGGATCTCCCCTTTCATCAGCGCCTCGGCTTCTTGTGAGCTGTGGGATTCGTCCTGGTAAGCAATCTCTCCTGAAAATTCGACGAGATTCATAAAATGCGCCACTCTGCGGCGCATCTCATCTTCGGTCGTACTCCCCATCGGGATGCCGACCACGACCGTTTCCGCTTCGTATTCATTGAGTATTTTTTTGACCTCGTTGGCGGCTTGGTTTCGGTTTTTCCGCTCGATTGCCGGAAGGGGCGTTACGATACCGGAACCTGCACTCAGAGCCAGTCCGATCCGTTTCAACCCCAAATCAATTGCAATAATGACCATTATTTCCCCAAACAGAATTGTCCGAACATCTTGTCGAACATCTCATCGAGTTCGTACGGACGGCTGATCGAAGCGACGGAACGGATCGCCTGATTGATATGAAAGGAGAAAAACTCCAGCTCTCCGTCTCGGAGCGGCTCGTAGGCTTCGTCGATGGAACGGACGGCCCCTTCGGTAGCGCTGATCTGACGCTGTGAGATAAGCATCATCTCCTCGTCGTTGTTCTCATGATCCATCAAAGAACTCAGCGACTCGATGAGTGCTCCCATCTCCTGTTTGCAGCTCAGATGTATCGGAGCGTATTGGGCAATCGCCGTTGCTTCAAAAGACTCCGGCAAATCCGATTTGTTCAGTATGCAGATAAACGGTTTCTCGTCATGATAGCGTTCGATCAAATCGATGATGGCGCGGTCTTCTTCATCAATTACGCGTGAAGAGTCGAAGAGTGCGATCACCACATCGGCATTTTCGATCGCCGCAATGGAGCGTTCGATCCCGATCCGTTCAATCTCATCGTGAGCGTTGCGTATCCCCGCTGTATCGACAAGACGGATGAGATGGGTACCGATGCGCACCTGCTCTTCGATCGTGTCCCGTGTCGTTCCGGCGATATCACTGACGATGGCCCGCTCATAATCAAGGAGCGCATTGAGAAGCGAACTTTTGCCGACATTGGGTTTGCCGATAATGGCGACCCGAAACCCCTGCATCAATCCCGCGCGGCGGCGGCTCGATTCGAGGGTACGGGAGAGGGTATGTTTGATATTGGCAAGTTTGACTTCGATTTGCTCGACGACATCTTGCGGCAGATCTTCCTCGGCATAATCGATAACGACTTCGGAATAGGCCAAAATCTCCAGCAGCGAATCACGGATACCTTCGATATATCCGCGTAATTCCCCCTTCATTTGACGGGCCAAAATACGGGCGGCATCGTCACTTTTGGCTTCGATCAGTGCGGCGATCGCTTCCGCCTGCGTCAGATCCAACCGGCCGTTTAAAAATGCACGCTTGCTAAACTCTCCCGGCTCTGCCAGACGGGCACCTTCGTTCAATACGGCTTTTAATAACGACTCGGCTACGACAAAACCGCCGTGACACTGAAATTCGACAACGGCTTCGCCGGTAAAACTCCGGGGAGACTCAAAATAAAGGACAATGGCCTCATCGATAAGCGTGCCGTCGTGTTGATGCAGAGAGGTTAAGGTCGCATAGCGGGGCTGAAGCTCTGTTTTACGGGTGAGTTTTAAAGCGATGCTGAGGGCGCGATCTCCGCTGAGACGGAGGATCGAGATCGAACCGATGCCATTAGCGGTGGCAATGGCGGCGATAGTATCGTTCATTAATATTCGTGGTAACTGTTGATAATAATAAACTTGCCGCCGTCACGGGTAGAACGGATAGCCACATAACGGTCAGGATAGCGTTCACGAAGCTGTTTGAGGGCGATTTGAACCAAGACGCCATCGAGTACTTTCGTTTGCGCCCGTCCCTCTTGATCGATAATATCGCAGACATTGATCAAATAACGGGAAATCGACTCTTCCTGATTTTTCAAAAATTCGGCAATTTCCAAACGAAGCTGCATTCCGTATACGGCATTGATCCAGTTGAAGAGCATGTAGGAAAGGGCTTTGTAGCGATACCCCTCTTTGCCGATCATCAAAGCCGCATCGGCTCCGCTAAACTCGACCAAAAGGGTATTTTCGTCGTAGACGCTTACTTCGATATCGTTGATGTCAAAACAGATGTCTTTGAACAGGATATTGATCTGCTCTTTTACTTCGTCGGCGCACTCCTGCGCGGAGATTTCATAAAAATCCCCTTCAAGCTCGCCCTCTTCTTCGAAGTCATCCGCCTGCTCATAAAACTCATCTCCGAGAACCAGTTCTTCCGGCTCCGCCGAAGATGGGGCAGCCGCGACGGCAACCTCTTCTTCAACATACGGTTCTTCTACTTCTATCGCAGCCGCAGCCGCAGACGTCGTTACGTTTGGGTTGGTATGAGGGAGATTGGCAATGATGATCGCCGATTTTTTAAAGAGTCCCAAAACTCCCTTTGAGGGGAATTGGACGATCTCGACTTGCAGTGCGGTTACCGAACATCCGAAGGCCGCGGCTGCATCAGCGTAGGCCAGTTCTAAAGTTGGGGCTTCAATCTTTTTCATGGTGCTTTTCCACAAGATGAGCTTCGTGACGTGCAAGACGTGCCGCTTCGAATTGTTTGTTGACCATAAATTGCTGTGCAATTGAGAAAAGGTTGTTTACAAACCAGTACAACACTAATCCTGATGGGAACGTGACAAAGAAAAAGGTAAAAATGATCGGTAAAAATTTAAAGATCTTCTCTTGTAACGGATCGGTAAAATTACTCGGAGTAATTTTTTGTTGGTAATACATGGTCGCACCCATCAAAATCGGCATGATGTAGTACGGGTCCATACGTGAAAGGTCATGAATCCACATAATCCATTCAGCACCCTGTAATTCGACGGCATTCAACAATACGCGGTAGATCGCGAAAAAGACCGGGATTTGGAGTATCAGAGGCAGACAACCGCCCAACGGATTCGCACCGTGTTTTTTATACATTTCCATAACGGCTGCATTCATACGTGCAGGGTCGCCTTTGTATTTTTCCTGAACCTCTTTGATGCGCGGAGCGATCTCTTTGATCTTTTGCATCGAAACCATCCCTTTGTACGTCAAAGGGTAAAGGAAGATACGGATCAAAATGGTGAGAGCCACAATCGACCATCCCCAGTTGCCGACCATCCCGTGTATCCACATCAAGATTTTAAAAATCGGTGCCGCCACGAAAGTAAACCAGCCGTACTCGATAGCATTGACTAAAACAGGGTTGATGGATTCAAGAGTCTTATACTCTTTCGGCCCGATGTATCCGTTGAAGGTAAAGTTTGCATTACCTTCGAGATAAGTAACCGCATTACTGTTCGTATCACGTTCAACCGTAACCTGCGTCGATTTATCAAAACCGTAAATGATCGTTGCATAGTATTGGTCAAACGCCGAAACGAAATGGGCATCGGTGAAAAGGGAACGTCCCTCAACATCGCCGTCTTCAAAAATCGTGGTCAGCTTGTCACCGGAGTAGACCATACTCCCGACAACCGTCATCATTTGCTCAATAATTTGAGGGTGCTGGCCTAAATAGAGGAAATAGCGCTTCTCGTTAGAGAGAGAAACTTTTGCATCGTAGTGGCCGTCGGCATAAAACGTCAAAGTTTTGGTGACCGTTAATTCCGGAAGGTTTTGGCTCAATACTACCGTTGACTTACCGTTTTCGCCCAAAGCGATATTCGTTGTATTGGTTGTATACGGGGTTTTGGATGCCGCTTCGTTCAATGCCTCATCCGCAAAACGGATTTGAAGCGGTTTGGCACCGGCAGAAGAGATGATTTCGGAGAGTGAACCGTCTTTTCCGTTGTGTTTTTTATTGCTCAAAATGAAAGAAGAGATACGCCCGAGTGTATCGATTTTGAGGGTAAACTCTTTTGCCGATATCGTCGTAAGGGTATCGGTTGTTACCGTTTTAATATCAGAGATCGCCGGAGAATTGGTTTCGTTGGCTTCTATTGTCGTCGTCGACTGCACAGCGGCAGTTTCTTTAACCATCGGTTCAGTGACGTTATTATCACCATTAGGCGCTTTTGGTGGAAAAATAGTGGTATATCCTATAAAAAAGAGGAAAGATAAAGCGACGGCAACGAGAAGTCGCTGATTCGGAGTAAACTTTTCTAACACTTGGACCCTTTAAACTTAAAATTTTTGATCAGAAAATAATTCTGTTGATATGGAACAAACCAGTATTTTATCGTATTTATCGAGAGTTCGGAGGGTTTTAACATCGGTTTTCCAATAATCGGATAATCGATACCGCCTGAAAAAAGCTGATTGCACCGTAAAATTCGTAAAAAAGTGGAAGTAAATGCGCGTGGTAGAGTGTTACGTTCAAACTGCCATAAAGCATATTCGGAGCATGAGGGATAGTGGCGGCACGCACCGCGTGTCACCAAAGAGAGAGAGTGCCGATAGAGCCACAGGAGCTTAAGAAAGAAGATTCTTATCATCACCTGTTCCGCTCATGCCACCCGTCCGTTTTAAAACATATTTGCAGTCGCGTCGCACACTGTCGAAAGGATTGTCAAACAACCCTCTCTTGGCGACAAAAACGTACCATCCGTCTTTTGCATTGTGAGAAAACTCTGCAAAAAGAGCCCGCAGGCGTCTTTTACAGCGATTTCTCACTACTGCATTACCGACTTTTTTACTGGCCGTAAATCCAACTTTTTTTTCTCCCGTTAAAGGGAGATAAAACAACGCGATCGAAGTGCTGTGCGCATTCTTTCCACGCTGATAAACACGCTGAAACTCATTATTGAGCTTTAGCATCGAAAAGCTATTTAGACAGCCAATCGTTTTCTACCCTTAGCACGACGAGCGTTCAATACTCGACGGCCATTTTTTGTCGCCATACGTGCACGGAATCCGTGGGTACGTTTACGTGGCGTATTATGCGGTTGGTATGTTCTTTTCATAAGCCATTCCCTTTAGAAATTTTTAGCACGCAATAATAGACAATTCTTACTTAAAGGTCGATTAAGTTTCGTAAAAGCTTGTTAAAACAATCGCGAAAATGGCCGATATTGCTACTATGATTCAATCTTGAAAGGTGCCGACATGACAACCTCAACCTCTTTTGATGCGTACCGTTCTCACGAACTCACTCTTCAGATGAAGACCAGTTCGGGAGATTCTCTTTCTCTTAACTTTGAAAACACCCAATCGCTTTCCCTGAGCGAAAAAACAGCGCCGGGGAGCAAAGAACAATCTTTCTCCTTTTCATCGATGCAGGCATTTTCATTTAATCTTGACAGTAACGGCATCACCGCTCAAGATCAAAAAGAGATCAATGCTTTTATGAAAAAGGCACAGCCTTACATCAATAAGTTTATGAAAGAACTCGAAGATCAGAACCCCACATCACCGATTAACAAAGTCGCTTCCGATGTCACAAAACTCATCGGAAACCTGAAAAACAGTGATGAAAACGTCAAAAATCACGCAAAAAAAGGGGTAGCCGATCTTTTCGATAACGCCCTCAACAGTGTCAAAAGTCATGAAAAGATGCTGGAAGAAGCCCAAAAACTGATGCAAAAAATCATCGACGGATTCGATAAACTTTTCGAGCCTATGTACGCTTAGGGGTTCAAAAAATCCCTGAGCATCGGCTGATTTGACTGCCCCTGAGGTACGATATCCATCCGCAAAGAAGTCTTCAGTTTCATGTGGCAATCACGGCATTCGCGGATCACGGCGTGTTCTGCCACCCTCACCCCCTCGATCTTTGCAACCGGATGGCACGCGAAACAATCGCTTCCGCAATCGGCCATTTTAGAAGGGTTGGCACTGTGGCATTTGATACACGTTGTCATCGGCTTGTGACGCTTGTCGGCATCGATATTTTTCAGCAATGCGGGATGACAGGTCATACAATCTCCCGTACATCCCCAAAGCGGCAACAATAATACAAAAAGCAAGGCAATCGTTTTCATGAATGCGATTATGCCACAGAAACGGTAATCTCGTCTCCCTGAGCATCGAAGGTTACGGATGAGCCCTCTTCGACCTCTCCGCTGAGGATCAGATCCGCCAAGCGGTCTTCGACGATCTCATAGAGAGCCCGTTTGAGAGGGCGCGCTCCGTATACCGGATCAAAGCCCGCAGTCGCGATATAGCGTTTCGCCGCATCGCTAAGGGTAAGGGTAATATCTCTCTCTTCCACTTTGGCCGCGATGTCTTTAAAGAAAAGATCCACGATGCTGAGGATCTGTGCTTCCCCTAACGGATTAAAGACGACGACATCATCCAAGCGGTTCAAAAACTCCGGCTTGAAATGCTGTTTAAGTTCACCGAGTACCATCTCTTCCAGACCGGCTTCGCCGTGATGGGCCATAATCTTGTCGCTCGCGATGTTGGAGGTCAAAATGATGATCGTATTGGTGAAATCGACCATGACCCCTTTATTATCGGTCAGACGCCCGTCATCGAGCACCTGAAGGAGTACGTTGAAAACATCCGGATGGGCTTTTTCGACCTCATCAAACAAAATAACACTGTAGGGTTTACGGCGTACCGCTTCGGTAAGCTGTCCCCCCTCATCAAATCCGACATATCCCGGAGGTGCACCGACGAGACGGGATACCGCATGTTTCTCCATATATTCCGACATATCGATTCGAATCATCGAATCGGCACTGTCGAAGAGGAATTTTGCCAGTGTCTTCGCCGTTTGGGTTTTTCCGACCCCGGTAGGCCCGAGAAACAAAAACGATCCGATCGGACGGCTCTTATCGGAGAGCCCGGCTTTGTTCCGTTTGATCGCACGCGCCACCGCATGGGTCGCTTTTTCCTGACCGACGACATCACGGTTTAGCTCATCCTCGATGTGAAGAATCTTCTCTTTTTCGCTTTGGAGCATCTTGTTGACCGGAATTTTCGTCCAACGGCTCACGATTCCTGCGATTGACGCTTCGTCTACGCTGTTTTTGAGAAGTGTTCCCGCCGCCATCATCCCTTTCCATTTTTCGTTAAGCACCTTTTCTTCTTCGAAAAGTTTAGGGATCTGGCCGTATTCGATCTCCGCCGCTTTGTTAAAGTCGGCGTTTTGTTTTGCGCTCTCTGCTTCTCGGCGTTTTGCTTCAATATCCCCTTTGAGCTTCGCCATATAATTGAACACCTCTTTTTCATGTCCGAACTGCGAATCAAGGGTACGGCGTTCCTCACTTACATCGGCGAGCTCTTTTTCTATCTCTTCCAGACGTTTGGTATTGGCAACGGACTCTTCCATTTTCAGAGCCTCTTTTTCCACCTGCAAGTTCGTCAATTTGCGTTTTACCGCCGCAAGTGCGTTAGGCTCTGATTCGATCTGCATTTTGAGTTCGGCCGCTGCTTCATCGATCAAATCGATCGCTTTGTCCGGTAAAAATCGGTCGTTGATGTAGCGATCCGAAAGCTTCGCTGCCGCGACCAGTGCCGAATCGGTAATCGTAACGTTGTGGTGTGCTTCCAAGCGTTCTTTGAGCCCGCGCAAAATTTGCAGCGATTGGTTGACACTCGGCTCATCTACATTCACCGGCTGAAAACGGCGCTGCAATGCGGCATCTTTTTCAAAATATTTGCGGTACTCTTTGAGCGTTGTCGCACCGATCGTATGAAGCTCTCCGCGTGCCAGTGCGGGTTTGAGGATATTGGCGGCATCCATCGATCCCTCCGAGGCCCCTGCTCCGACGATGGTATGAATCTCATCAATAAAGAGGATGACGTTTCCGCTCTTTTTAACCTCGTCGATAACCGCTTTCAGTCGGTCTTCGAACTCTCCGCGATACTTTGCCCCCGCGATCAATGCGCTCATATCGAGGGTAACAACCCGTTTGTTTTGCAGACTGAGCGGTACCTCTTTGTTCACGATACGCTGTGCCAATCCCTCTACCAATGCCGTTTTACCGACACCAGGTTCCCCTAGCAGGATCGGATTGTTCTTTGTTTTACGGATCAAGATTTGCATCATCCGGCTGATCTCTTCATCCCGTCCGATGACGGGAGAGAGTTTTCCGTCCATCGCTTCACGATTCAAATCGATTCCGTATTTGCTCAGAGATTCTAAATTTTCATCGGCGGTCTGGCTTTCGATTTTTTGTCCCGCACGCATTGCTTCGAACGTTTTGCGCAGTTCAAAGACATTGACATATTTTTCAAGGACCTCTTTAAACGGTGAATGGTTCAGATTCCCGAGTAAAAAGGTGTCGATAGCGATAAATTCATCACCGTTCACCGCCATTTCGGCAGATGCCCGTTCAAGGGCATGAACAAAGGCTCTTGAAAGGCGGATACTTTCTTTGGTAACACTGGAGGAGGTCGCCAGTTTTTTGCCAGCGCTTTTCACATCCAGTTCGATCGCCGTTTTATCGACGTTCATTTTCACCAGTGCTTGATTGAGAGGTGAGTTGCTGTTGGCAAGTAGGGCCCATAAAAAATGGATCGGTTCTACTTCGCTGTTTTTATTGTGTAAGGCCAAGGAGATCGATGATTCGATCATCTCGGTCATTTGATGGGTTAATTTTTCAAAAATGTTTTGCATATTAAAATCCTTTGGTTTGAGTTAAAAGTATTATAATACTTTGAGTCACTTATTGTCAAGTCTTTTAAGTCACACTCCTTACATGAGGAGTGAAGCCCCCATTCCGATGATGCCGCCGAATACTCCGCCCCACACGACAAGCCATCCCAAATGCTCTTTCATCAGGGCATGCAGCATCTCTTTGATCATCACGGGAGTAAGCTCTGCGAGGCGTTCTTCGACAATCGAGTCGATCGTTCCGGCCAGATGAGAACTCCCCTGATGCAGATGGGTGTTCAGCGCATTCATAAACGACTCGCTCTGAGAAATCTCAATCGTGGAAACTTTGATCTTTTCTAAAAACGGCGCTTTGAGTTTCTCAATCAGGGCCTCCCCTCCGAACATTCCGATCATCCCCCCCATCGGAGATTCCATCACACTCTTTAAAAGAGCATCATATGCCGGCGTAAAATCGGTCTCTTCAATAATAGGAGCGAGATCAATACTCCTCTCTTGCGATTGGACAAAACTTTCGATCTTTTCCGGTGTGAAAAACTGTTCCATAATCAGAACTTTAAGCGCTGAACGTATGGATTCAAACCGATCGATGATGATCCCCGATCCATAGAGCCCCGGTACTTTTTCAAACAGCATATGAATGGCAAGCTGATTGGTTACCGCTCCGGAGAGAGCGAACAATCCGGCACTGCGGATCACCGCGGCACTGTTTCCCTCTACGGTATATGAGGCTGCGATCAGTCCGATTGAAATACTATTTGTTACCCATCCTTTATCGATCATTAAAACTCCTTTAGTTAATACGCATATTATACAAAAAAGGTTAAAGTTGCACCAAAAATGAGGAGTCCAGAATGGTTTTACACTCGATGTCCACGCTTCTCAAATCCGAAGATGCTTCGGCAATACTGGGAGCCTTTGCTACGGCAATGGATCGGAGCGATGATGCCCCGTTTTGGCAGCAAAAATCTCTCCCTTTTGCGGAAGCCATTTTAAGCGTTTTGATTCCCTTAAGAGCCCAGAACCTCCTCTTTGATCCTGAGGGAAATCCCCATACGGAGCTTACACCGATGCTTTTTATCCGCTGGTGCGACCTGCTCAGCCTCAAAACCCTCGCTTTTACCCTCGCCAACAGCAACCGGGAGGGAAAATTGGTCCGAACGAAATTGGCGGATGATCGCTGTGCCGCTTATGAACCGATCGATTTGGAGATATTAGGGAAGTATCTGAGCAGCTATACTGTCAATCTTTCCGATGAATGGGTCGATTTTCCGATTACGAACTATAATCTCCATATCGGAATGACCTCACTCATCACTAAAATACTTGAAGGGAAATGTTAATGCAAGAGATGCAAGCACTCAAAGTACACAGTTACTTGTCACAGCCTGAAATTCAAAAACTTCTGGAAGGGGTTGAATTTATCATTATAGCATCACCATCCATGATGGCAGCATCCGAATTGCCGCTGCACTTTACGATCATCCTGAATACCTCCGAGGTTCTTCCCGAAACGGTCAAACCCCAAATTCTGGAAAAATTCTGCCGTGAATACGCCATTACGGAAACGAAACATGTTTTAAGCAATCTCGAACGGGTCGCCTTTGCGCTGACCACGCAAGAGACCCCGATGCCGCACCACATCATCGATGATGCCGAAGCCAATACTATTCCCTGGACCTTGCTGCATGTTATCGATTTCTTAGGAGATTCCGACGGATTTAAAGAGGCCAAAGACGGCTTCACCGGATGGAGCTATAGCTACAATTAACCGTTGCACATTTCTTCGATCTCATCGATTGTTTTTGCAATCATCGAGGAGAGGTTCTCATTTCCGGCAGAGGTAACGAGGATATTGTCCTCGATACGGATCCCGATCCCCCGATATTTTTCCGGAACACTCTCATCGTCCGCTCTGAGATAGATCCCCGGTTCGATGGTCATCACCATCCCCTCCGCAAACGCTAATGGTTCCCCTGCTTCATCGACATACGGACAAGGGTCATGGACATCCAGCCCCATCCAGTGTCCGATTCCGTGCGGAGCATATTTTTTGTGTTCTTTGGCTTCCATCAGTGTCTCGCGTTTACCGCTCAAAATCCCGAGATCGATCAATGCGTCGCAAAGAAGCTCTTCACTGTAGGTTTGAAACCAGTCGCGTTTGACCCCAGGCTTGATCGCCCCAATCACCTGTAACTGAACCGCCAGCACTTTTGCATAGACTTCACGCTGTGCATTGCTGAATTTTCCGTTCACCGGAAACGTCCGGGTAATGTCACTGGCGTAAAGATTCCACTCGCATGCCGCATCGATCAGGACCAGATCGCCGTCTCGCAGCACTTCACGGTTATCGATATAATGGAGGGTATTGGCATTATTCCCCCCTGCGACAATCGCACCGTAAGCTTCATACGCCGCACCGCTGCTGAGGAACACATAACTCATCGCGGCTTGGAGCTGATATTCGCTCATCCCGCTTCGGCACTCACGCATTGCAGCATGATGGGCTTTCGCCGTAATGTCTATCGCTTGGCGTATCTGGGTGATCTCTTCGGCAGACTTGAACAGCCTCAGCGTTCGGATCAAGTAGGTGACATCGCGGATGGAGCGGATATGACGCTTTATTCCCCGGCTAGAATGCAACGCCTGTGCCGCCTGTTTCGCTTCGGTGAGTCTTGAAGAATCACTGTACAAATCGATATAGAGATTGATATGCTCGCGTAAAATCTCTTTGATCGTCTCATTGTAATCTGCAATATCCCGGACTTCATCGACGCTAAACCGTTCCTTCGCACCCTCCAGCCCCAGTCGTGCACCGTTCCACAAAGCATGTTCGGCATTGTAGGCTTCCACGAAAAGGAGCGTTTTGGTTTCAGTCGCCGTTTTGATCAGAACCAAGAGGGAATTATCTTCGGTAAATCCGCATAAGTAATAAAAATCGCTGTTTTGTCGGTAAGGGTATTCAGTGTCGTTGGAACGGGTTTGAAGCGGTGCAGAGGCGATGATCGCAACCCCCTCATCCATCAGGTCAAGGAGTCTGCGGCGTCGCTCAAAAAAGTGTGTTTCATTCATGACGATATTGTGCCACAAAATAAATAAAGTAATTTAAATTCTGCTTCGTAAGAAGCGGACTTCAATATTATAACCGCTGGCGCAGCTCTTGGGGCAAAGCCCCGATACGATTCAGTATCAGAAGTTTCGTTCCAAAAGTTTATGAACTTTCAAAATAGTGATAATACGGTCCGACTGTTTGCCGACCCCGTCAATCATACTCTCTTCTTCCGAAATCGTATCGGGTGCCGGACCGACATCACGTTTCGGTAACCGAATCGCTTCCGTTAATCGGTCAATGACGAATCCCGCGACATCATCGCCGTTTTTCATCACAATAAACCGGGTCTCTTCGGTATGTTTGATCATCTCCAGTCCGAAACGTGAGCGTAAATCAATCAGCGGGATAACGGAACCGCGAAGATTGAAAACTCCTAAAATATAGGCAGGAGTCTGAGGAACACGGGTCCAAGAAATCGGTTTAATGATCTCCTGAATGCTTAAAATGGGTACCGAAAATTCTTCGTCACCGACGATGAATCCGACCAGCTGAATCACTTCATCGATTTTAACGTCATCTCCGGAGAGGGTTTTCTGCTGCTTATTAATAATTTGTTGAAGTTTTTCGCTCATTGTTATAGCCCCTCATTAAACTTGATATTGCGTTTGACAACATTCATCAGGTATTCCGGAGAATACGGTTTCGTGATGTATTCCACCATTCCCGATTCTACTCCGCGCATACGGTCGGCTTTGCCGGTACGGGAGGTTACGGCGATCAACGGCAGATTTTTATACTTGTTGTATTTTTTGATCTCAGCAGCTAATGTATATCCGTCCATTCGCGGCATCTCGATATCGACAAGCATACCGTCGAATACGAAATCACCCTGTTTGAGGATATTGAGCGCTTCCACCCCGTCCGTTGCTTCGACGAGTGTAATCCCCAACGGTTCTAAGGATTTGCGCATAATCGTACGGTCGGTTTTAGAATCGTCTACGATCATCACCGTATAATCGCTCGGTTTATTTTTAATGCTTAGACGTCCTTTTGCTTCGGCGCTTTCCTGACCTACAGTCGATTTAACCGATTTTGCCATCTGCATCAATGCCGCGACATCGACGATCAAGGTTACTCCTCCATCGCCGCGGATGGTTGCTCCGGCAATCCCTTCGATCCCTTTGAGATATTCGCCGAGCGATTTAATAACGATCTCTTCTTGCCCTACCAGTGAATCGACGATCAAACCGATCTTACTCTCTGCCAGACCCAAGACGACGACATATGCATGTTCGCTGTTATCAAATACCCGCTCAACTTCAAAAATATCACCGATATGCACCAGCGAAAGAACTTCATCCCGCAGACGCATAACGGAGCGGTTTTCAACCGTATAGATCTCATCTTTGCTGATACGAACCGTTTCCAAAACCGAAGCAAGCGGAATCGCATAGTACTCTTCCTGTACTCCGACGAGTAACGCCTGTATAATCGCCAACGTCAGCGGGATTTTGAGTTTCATCGACGTACCCTGACCCACTTCGGAGTCGATATCGATCATACCGTTGAGTTTTTCGATATTGGTTTTAACAACGTCCATCCCTACCCCGCGTCCTGAAACGCTGGTAACTTGAGCCGCCGTAGAGAAGCCCGGGCGGAAAATGAGACCGAATGCCTCTTTTTCGGTGAGTCCATCAGCCTCTTTTTCGGTGATGACACCTTTTTCAATCGACTTGATTTTAAGCATTTCGGCATCAAGCCCTTTACCGTCATCAATAATTTGGATGACGATATGATTCCCTTCATGGTATGCTTTCAGACGAATGGTTCCTGTCTCATCCTTGCCGGCTGCCAATCGCACCTCCGGCGTTTCAATTCCGTGGTCGCATGAATTACGGATGATATGGACTAACGG
>NZ_JBASYM010000009.1:0-21963 GCF_049277495.1 Sulfuricurvum sp.
ATACTCACTGCGACCCGCGTTTAAATGCCGATCAGTCCCTTGAACTGGCCTTTTTGATTGCAGATACGCTTAAAGAAGCACATCGCTAATCTCTTTTTTCTACCCTGAGCTTTGTCGAAGGGTAGCCGGATTAGAGTAGCCGCCTTTATTTCTTCCGGCATTCGGGACAAATTCCCGAAACCACAACCGACACTTCATCCGCTTTATAATCACTCATCTCGATCGATTTTTGAATCAATACCCCCGGATCAAACGGGAGATCTTTAAGCTCGCCGCATGATTTGCATACTACGTGGGCATGGGATTCTTTTTCGATCTCATATTTGGTTTTTTGTCCTGGGATTTTTACTTCGCGTATCAGAGAAACATCCATCATCATATGAATATTTTTATAGAGCGTCGCCAATGAAATGGAGGAAAATTTATTTTTAATCGTATCATACAGATCATCGATACTGATGTGTCCCCGCTGCTGCATCAATTCAATGATTGCAAGGCGTTGCGGCGTAACTTTGAGACGATGGTTTTTAAGCAGGTGTTCGTATTTCATAATCCGCTATTATAAACAATGATAGGTGCCAAACTTTATAAAGAAGAAGAGGCGTGAAGAGTTTTGAAATAAATTTTAAGATTTTCCCCTACACAGAGGGGAAGTTACATCGAACTGAGGATTCGGATAAGTTCATCAGGTTTATTGGAGTACTGCAAAGCAGTCTCTTTGCTGACAATCTTTTTACGGAGGAACTCGACAATCTCCTGTGTTTGAGTTGTCATGTTGGTACCTTGCTGGTTCAACTGCATTTGAGAATAAAGCTGATGGACTTTATCTTCGCGGATAAGATTTTGAATCGCAGGATTGGTAATCATTACCTCCTGCGCCGCGATACGCCCTCCGCCGATTTTCGGTAAAAGAGCTTGAGAAATGACGGCGATCAGTGAGGTGGAGAGCTGTGCACGTACCTGAGGCTGCTCGTCACCTGAAAAGACGTCGATAATACGGTTGATGGTTTGCGGTGCAGAGTTGGTGTGCAAGGTTCCGAAAACCAAGTGCCCCGTTTCGGCGGCAGTCAATGCGGCAGAAATAGTCTCACGGTCACGCATCTCCCCGATCAGGATAACATCCGGGTCTTCACGAAGCGCATATTTAAGTGCCGCAGAGAAACTTCGGGTATCGGTTCCGATGTTGCGGTGCGAAAAGAGTGATTTTTTATTGGTATGGACGAACTCGACCGGATCCTCTACCGTAATGATATGGCGGGCTTCATTCAGATTGATTTCATTGAGCATGGCTGCCAACGTCGTCGATTTACCGCTACCGGTCGGTCCGGTAACGAGGATAAGCCCTTTTTCACGTTTGATGAGTTCTTTGAAAATCTTTTTGGAATTCAAATCTTCGAGGGACGGGATCGTAACTGGGATGATACGGAATGCACAGGCAACATCGTCCATTGTTTTGTAATAGTTGGCACGAAAACGGCCGACATCCGGGATGACGATCGAAAAGTCAAGCTCGTTATTCTCTTCAAACATTTTTTTCTGTTTCTCAGTGAGGAGCGAATATCCCATCTCTTCGATATCCTGACCATCCAGTACCGGAAGATTAAGAGCGACAAGTCTGCCGTCGATACGGATTTGCGGTTCAGAGCGGCTGACGAGATGAAGATCGGATGCCTTGTAGGCAACGACACTTTTGAGGAGTTTGTAGATATCTAATGATGCATTCATGATTCAAATATTCCTTCGTAATGAGATTCATCGTAACCGACGATCAGTTTATCGTTATATTCAATAACCGGCCGCTTAATGAGAAGATTATGTTCGCTCATTTGGTCTATTTTACCGTTTTCATCCAAATTTTGACTTTTAAGTCCTAAGGTCCGATAAGTCGTCCCTTTGGTATTCAAAAGAATAGAAAGAGGGGTTTTCGTGAGCCAGGCTTCAATTTTTTCACGCGGAACGGGAGCTGATTTAAAATCATGGAAAGTATATTCTATGGCGTGGGCATCTAAATATTTCAATGCTTTTTGTACGCTTCCGCAACTTTTAATTCCGTATACGTGTGTCATTGTCTACTCAATGATTTTCGGAACGATGAAGAAATGTTCTGATGAGTGGGGCGCATGAGCCAAAATATCATCATTGATAGCAGTGTCTACGGTTCCGACGTCTTCACGAAGATAGGTAGCGCTATCGCTCATTGAAAATGTCGGATCGATTCCATCCGTATTCAGCTCTGAGAGATTGTCGACGAATGCGACGATTTCACTGAGCTGCGCTATCATCTCTTCACGATGTTCTTGGGGAATTTGGAGATACGATAATTTTTCTAAACGTTGTAAGAGAGTTTCATCTATTTGCATGGTTAACCTAAGTCGTGGTAAATTTATAGAAATAATTGTACCCTAAAAATAGGTTTACTAAACTTTAACGTAGGGTGAGATATTATTGCCCCATTAATGAGTTGTAAAAGACAGGAGCTGTTTTGAGTCTAAAAGAGAATATGGATGCCCTCAAAGAGGAACTGAGTTCGGAAGAGAAGTTTTTTGAAAGTGCCGTACGTACTGAGCGTTTTGTCAAACGGTATCAAAAACCTTTGATTGCGGCGGTAGCGGCTTCGTTATTGGTAGTAGCCGGAGCGATCGGGTATCAGTCATATACGAATAGTAAAATGGAGAGTTCCAATGCGGCATTTAACGTGTTGCTGGTAAATCCGAGCGATGCAAAAGCGGAGGAGACTCTTAAAAATGACAATCCGAAACTGTATGATGTATGGAAACTGTCTCGCGGAATCGCCCAAAACGACGTAGCCATACTTGAGAGCCTTAAAAACTCTGAAGCCTTCGGGATAGCCGATATTGCCCAGTATGAAGCTGCTTCCATCAAAGGGGACATGCAATCATTGAACCAATACACGAAAAAACAAGGGGCCTTGTATAAGGACTTGGCATTGCTTGAACTTGCGGTCACGGCGATTGAAAAAGGGGATGTTTCTGGAGCTCATCAAAAAATTTCTCTTATCAGCGAAGATTCGCCTCTTTATCAAGTCGCTCAAGCGCTTTCTCATTACGGAGTAAAATAATGAAATTATCTACTATCGCTCTATCGCTCGGTGCCGTTATCCTCTTTAGCGGATGCTCACACAAAGAGGTTTTTAAACCGGAGAATGTCAAAGGCGAATGGCGTAACGCAGGACGTTTGAGTTCGTCGATCGATCAGACGACACAGACGGCTGCATTGCTGGAAAACGGCCATTTGTTGACTCAAAAAGGGGAGATGAACATTCAGATTCCTAAAGAGTACCGTCTGATCAATGCCAATGACACGTGGATCATAACGGAAAGCCCGGAGGGGAATTTGGTCCTTCTTCCTGCAGACGGAACCGATACCAAAGTCACTTTTGAGCTTAAACGGAGTGTCGCCGCAGCCAATATCCAAGGTGATACGGTAGCGATTTTGTTTACCAACAATGAGATGGCGCTTTATTCGCTTGAGAGCAAAAAGCTCCTTTTTAAACAATCTTCCAACGCTCCGGTAGCCGTGGATGCCCGTATCGCAAACCCTTATTTTCTGAAAGAACTGGTGCTGTTTTTAACATTGGACGGGAAAATCGTGATCGTCAATTCCGAAACGAAACAAATGTTGCGTTCGGTTGTCGTAAGCTCTGAAGAGTATTTTAATAATATCACCTATATGAACGTCATTGACAACAATATGGTCGCTGCGACCGGAAGTGCTGTTTTGGCACTCTCTCAAAAAGAGGCACGTGAGAAGTATGAGATCAGAAATATTGCTTCTACCGCTGAGGGGATATGGATAACGACGAAACAAGGCGAGATCATTGCACTTACTCCATCATTGCAGTTTAAAGCGAAGAAAAAATTTCCTTTTGCCCATTTCGTCGGTCTCAGTGTCCAAAATGACCGTGTATATGCTCTTGAACAAGAGGGTTACATGATCGCCTTAACGAAAAATCTTTTAGCCTTTGACGTGTACGATGTTGATTTGGACAGTGACAATAAAATTTTTGTCGGGGACGGAAGTTTTTATTTTGACGACCGCTATATCAATATCCAATAATGTCGAAAGAGCTTGACGCTTTTATCGAATACATTATCGTTATCAAAGCGCTTAGTCCTCGAACGATCGAGGCCTATCGCTATGATCTGAACGAGCTGGAAAATCTCTCTCATAAAAATCTCACCGAAATCGATTCCAATACCGTTCTTCGTATTCTGGGGACGATAACCAACAAACGGACGCTTAACCGGAAACTTTCTGCCTTTAACTCCTTTTTGGACTTTTGCCATCGCAGCCGCTTTGACCACACGTCATCAAAATTCCCCCTTTCAAAAGTACCTAAAAATCTTCCCAAATATTTGACCTTTGAAACGATCCAATCCGGACTCCAGCTCATCGACAAAAGTGAATGGATCGGGCTGCGTGATGCCGCCATACTCCTTTTTCTTTATGCAACGGGTGTGCGGATCAGCGAATGTCTCGCGGCAGAAGAGGGGGATATAGAGGGAGAATGGCTCCGTGTACGGCATGGTAAAGGTGAAAAAGAACGTTATGTTCCGATTGCGGCGGAGGCACTAAGGGCATTGAGGGCCTACCAAGAAGCGTGTCCCTACACGAAACGGACTTTATGGCTCAATTACCGCGGCGAACCGCTGAGCCGAATCTCCGCGTTTAAAATCACCCAAAAATATCTCGGGGTCTCACCCCATGCCCTGCGCCACTCCTATGCTACGGCACTGATCATCGGCGGTGCCGATCTTCGCGTCGTTCAGGAGCTGCTCGGACATGCATCGCTGTTGACGACGCAGATTTATACCCATATCCAAAAGCAAAATCTCCAAGAGACGGTTCTCCAACATCATCCGATGGCAAAATCTTGATATCTATCAATAGTTTAGTGACGCAATAAAGCTATCATCCTAAACAAAAAAGGAAGATCATGCAATACAGTTCATTTGTCGACGACATCGCCTACGGTGATACACAACCGATCATTACACCGATGTTCGCAAACGATTTTACGAAAGAGATCCGGATCGTATTCCGAGCAGGGCAATCGATGAAAGCCCATAAAACCTCGTTTCCCATTACGGTGATGATCGTCAAAGGGGCAATTGATTTCGGGGTAGGGGAAGATCGGCATTCTTTAAAAGCCGGAGATGTCGTTGCCTTGGAAGGAAATGTTATGCATGATCTGAATGCGGTTGAAGATTCGATTGTCCGTTTGAGTCTGCATAAAAGCGACAGTGTTGCACGGGTCAGCGGGGTACTTAAGCTATAATAGCGGCATGATATACTGTGACATCGGCAATACATCGGTTGATTTGTTTGAGAATGGGACGCGTACCAAGCTCAGCGTAGAGGGGTTTGACCCCCATATCCTTGTGGATGACGTTTATTACGTCAGTGTCAATGCGGCTTTGAACGAACGTATAAAAGAGTGTAAAAATTGGCATGATCTTCGAGCATTGATCGAATGGGAAAAGTATTACCCGACGATGGGGATTGACCGGATTATGGTGTGCGAAGCGGTTCCTGATGGGGTGATCGTTGATGCGGGCAGTGCGATAACCGTGGATGTCATGGAGGACGGGGAATATAGAGGCGGCTTTATCTCTCTCGGGATTCGCTCAGCCGAGGAAGCCTATGCGCGCCTCTCTCCCGCATTGAACGTGTCATTTAACTTTGAGGTAGATTTGACTATAATGGCGAAAAATACTCCCGATGCCCTCACGGTCGGTTTTTTAGCTCCGCTGATCGAGAAGATTGAGAGCCTCGGAAAACCTATTACCCTAACCGGAGGGGATGCCCGACTGCTAAGCCGTTTTTTGACAAAGGCAGTCGTGGAGGAAGATCTGATCTTCCAAGGGATGAAAAAGTTGATTGAAAAAGGTGTTAAATGCTAAGTGTCGCACTTCCCAAGGGGCGAATCGCCGAAGATACGTTAGAGATTTTCGAAACAATTTTCGGAAGCAGTTTTAAATTTGATGATCGCAAATTGATCCTTCAAACCGAAAATTTCAAGTTTTTATTGGTACGCAACCAAGATGTTGCGACCTATGTTTATCACCAAGCCGCCGATATCGGTGTGGTAGGGCTTGATACTCTTGAAGAACAAGGGCTGGATGTCATCCGTCTCTTGGATCTGCAAAAAGGCAAATGCCGCGTAGCAATCGGTATGCGCGCAGGCGAAAAACCCGATTTTACCAAAAGCGAGATCAAAGTAGCGACGAAGATGGTTAACATTACGAAGCGTTATTTTGCCGAGCGTGCCGTAGCCGCCGATATCATCAAGCTTTACGGTTCCATCGAACTGGCACCGCTGGTCGGACTGGCGGATATGATTGTCGATGTTGTTGAGACGGGAAGTACGATGAAGCAAAACGGACTCGAAGTCGTTGAGACCATCATGGAATCAACAACCCACCTGATAGCCAATAAAAACAGTTTTTTCGAGAAAAAAAGTGAAATTTTAGATATCTACGAAAAAATCAATGCTTTGATTTACGGAAAGCAATAATCAATTCACTTTTGATTAACAATAGATATCTACAATATCAGTAATTTAATAAGTCAAAGGATAGTTTATGTCAAGTACCTATACATCACGTATCGCGTTAGCATTGCTTTTTGCCGGTTCCGCAGTGATGGCAGATAGTTTTTCAACCGTAGAATACGCTAAAGTTATCCGCTCTACACCTATTCTTTCAACAATACAAGAACAGGTTCCGAGTGAAAAATGTTATGACGTTCAAGAACAAGTGAGTTCAGGAAGCAGTGGCACTAACGGTGTTGTCGGTGCAGTCGCCGGCGGTGCTCTCGGCGGTGTCCTCGGTCATCAGATCGGGGGGGGAACCGGTAAAACCGTTGCAACGGTAGGCGGTGCCATATTGGGAACATTGGCGGGTCAAAACGTTGCCAGCAATTACGGCGGCAACAGTGCTCCGACGTATCGTACGGTTCGTCGATGTGAAACGGTCAATACGGTTCGCACGCGCCAAGTGATGAGCGGCTATACCAATGTCGCGAAATTGAAAGGGAAAGAGATCGTTGTTGAAAGTGATCAAGCCCTTTCACAAATCCCGGTTACCGTTACTTACAGCTATTAATTCTTCAAACAGCCCCGTTTGGGGCTGAAAACTCTCATTTGTAACCATCTATTTAAAGTTTTTTTGTTAAAATAAAAGATATTTATTTTATTTTCTTCAGGAGTCTTTATGGCACTCAAAGTAGCGATTAACGGAACAGGGCGGATTGGAATTATTGTAGCCAAGATTATTGCCGAACGCAGTGATATCGAATTGGTTGCATTGAATACGACCGCAAAACCGGATATGCTCGAATATCTGCTCAAATTTGACAGTGTTCATCGCGGTATCGACGCCAAAGTAGTCGATGAAAACACGATTGCGATTGCCGGTAAAAATGTCCGAATGTTTCGTGAACGCGATATCGAAAAAGTCGATTTCGGAAGTACCGGAGCGGAAGTCGTTATCGAATGTACAGGGGTCTTTTTAGATCAGGAAAGCTGCCAAAAGCACCTGAAAAACGGTATTAAAAAAGTGATCATGTCCGCTCCGGCGAAGGATGATTCTCCGACCTATGTTTATGGGGTCAATTCAGACAGTTATCAAGGCGAAGCAATTATCTCCAATGCCAGCTGTACGACCAACTGCCTAGGGCCGATTTGTAAAGTGCTTGATGATGCATTCGGAATTGAGAACGGTCTGATGACAACAATCCACTCGTACACCAATGATCAGAATGTTTTGGATGTCAAGCATTCGAAAGATCCTCGACGGGCGCGTGCCGCAGCTCTTAATATGATCCCTACCTCTACGGGCGCCGCCAAAGCGATCGGTAAAGTAATGCCTCAGCTCCTCGGTAAACTCAACGGTTATGCGATGCGTGTACCGACTCCGGATGTCTCGGTAGTCGATTTAACGGTCAATCTCACGAAAGCCGTTACCAAAGAGGATATCCATGCTGCATTTAATACGGCTGCAGAAGGCTCATTCAAAGGACTGATCGAAGTCGATAACGACAAACGTGTTTCCACTGATTTTATCGGTTCAACCTACAGTTCGACGTATGTTCCTGATATGACCAGTGTGGTCGGAGGGCATACGGTTAAAGTTCTGGCATGGTATGACAATGAATGGGGATACAGCAGCCGACTGGTCGATATGACTGTCCTTATCGGTAATTATTAATGCTTAGGTATACGAACTATTTCGATACAAAAGCACTCGATCCTTTTACCCTTGAAAAAGGGTTTGAGGCAGTTCGTTATGAAGCCAACTCAGGGGAGGTCGGATATTACCATCTTCCTCTTTCATCCCAGAGTCTTGTGGAAGAGCTTGAAAGTGTTTATCATGAGATTGACCGCCGATTTAATACGATTGCCATCGTGGGAATCGGGGGATCGTCTTTGGGGATAAAAGCGATTGAGAGATTACTGCGCCCCAGCACCCCTAATGCTAAAAAACTCATTTATCTTGAAAATTCCGATCCTATCACCATTATGTCCGAAATGAAACAAATCGATAAGTTTCGGACCCTTTTTGTCGTAATATCCAAATCCGGCGGAACGGTAGAAACCCTCTCTATTTTCAAACGCCTCATTGTCAGTTTTGAATTGACGTTGGAGAACTCGGATCAGATTTATATCGTGAGTGACGAAGATTCGATCCTTTCTCATTTTGCGGATGAGAATCATCTGCGCCGTTTTGTCATTCCGACCAATGTCGGAGGACGTTTTTCGGTTCTAAGTGCTGTCGGCATGGTTCCTCTGACGTTGGCAGGGTTTGATACCGGAGCGATACTTCAAGGAGCTCAGAACTTTTTAGATCAGTTTTGGAACCGTCAAGAAGAGCATATGCTGCAAAAAGCAGCTTTTTATGTGACCCATCGGGATCAATATCCGATGAATGTTTTATTCGCCTATTCGGATACCTTTGAAGAGTTCGGAAAATGGGTAGTACAGCTCTGGGGGGAGTCCCTGGGTAAACGAAACCGCCGCGGAGAGCGGGTAGGGCTGACACCTATATCATTGATCGGATCGGTTGACCAGCACTCATTTTTACAGCTTATTATGGAAGGTCCGCTCAATAAAACGGTAACCTTTATGCATATAGAACATTCGGAAGAGCATTTGATGGTTCCGGACCTTTCTCTGCACCATTTGGAAAAAAGTGATTTTATCAATGGGAAAAGTTTTAACGATCTGATCAATGCCCAATGTCAAGCAACGATGCAAAGCGTTTTACAAAGCGGTGTCAGTGTGGATGAGATTGCGTGGAAACAGATCGATGAAGGTTCCGTCGGAGAATTGATTCTCTATTATGAACTTCTTACCTCTCTAAGCGGAGCGCTTTTAGAGATTAATACCTACGATCAGCCGGGTGTAGAAGTCGGCAAAAAAATATTAGCCGATTATTTTCAAAAGTAGGTTGAATGTTCTTAGGTGAATTCCTAAGAACGTTGAGAGAGATGCTCTTCGGATTCCCGGTTAAGACTATCCATCAACTGAAAGAGTATTTGACTTGATGCTTCCATTGAGGTGAAATTAGTGAGGATCTCTTCTTTGTGATCGATAGAGAGGTCTTCATGCTCAATAAAGTGTAAATTCTGATGCACTTTGCTATGCACTGCAGCATGGGGTGCTTCAATACTTCTAAAACTTGGCAGGTGGGAGAAACGTTCTTGCCCCGGCCCTGTCTCATACCATTTTCCTAGGCGGCAGTTGTGATGATCGGAAAATTGGTCTTCAATTTGACCATTGGCAATGGCTTTATAGGCATTTGATTTAAACATAATATGGTCGATTTTTGATAGCGTAATGAAGGTTGTATTTTCAATCGCCGTTGTCTGCAAAGCAGCTTTTTTCGCATTTTCATTAAACATATTGAGGGTAAGGCTGAAAGAATCAATCGATTGACTTGATTCATTGGCTATTTCGCTCATGTCTTCGGCATTCGAATGTATCTCCATTGTCTCTTGCTGGAGTGTTTGGACGGCGATAGCGATCTCGCCCGTTGCTTTTTGCGTCCGTTCGGCCAGTTTCCGTACTTCATCCGCCACGACCGCAAAGCCTCTGCCGTGTTCACCCGCACGTGCCGCTTCAATCGCGGCATTCAGGGCAAGGAGATTGGTTTGATCGGCAATATCTTTAATCAGATTGACAACGGAAGAGATCTCGCTCGTTTTTGCATTGAGTGAATTGATTGCCTCAGCCGACGTTTGGACTAACTCGATGAGGCGGCTGAGCTTAATATTGATGATCCCTAGTTCAGTGACCGATTCAGATGAACTGTCTGAGGTTGTTTGGCTGATTTCCGCAATCGTATGGAGCCTCTTAATCGTATTTTGCAAATCACCCTGGATAACCCCCAAGCCTCCTCCGGCACCTGCCCCAATCTTACCGATTTCACTGTTCAGAACGGATTTTTGGATATGTTTATAGGTTAAGTGCATCGATTTTATCGCTTTATTGACGAAATTGCTTGCTTCTTTGAATTCGCCTTGCAATCCTACGGTAATAATATTACGATGAAATTCATCACGGCTTGCCGCTTCTACACTTGCACGTATTTCTCGTATAAAAACTTCCGTTTGATCGAGCATATTGTTGGTATTCCAGCATAGTGTACTGAGTTCACCGTAGTCATGTATGTTCGTGATACGATTTTCTAGATAACCTTTTTCAGCCCCTTTAATAACGGTAGCGACTTCATGGATGGTTTTTTGCGTCTTATGAATATTGATGAAAATAAACCAGGCCAGCGCAAAATTTGCGAAATTCAGAAGACGGATCCAACTCCATCCGTCGACGAGCGTTTCGACGATCATTGCTATAACGAAGAGCGCGATCGAAGCAATATTGGCGTATTGGACTTTAGAGAGAGAGGATAAATTCGTCATAGGACATTCCTTTGTCTTTCAGCAATTGTTGGAGGGCATCTTCAGCAGCATTGATTCCGCCGCTGCGTTCTTTTTGAAGAAGTGATGCATAAAGCGGTTTGATAAAATCCAATGCTTTTTGTGTAGGTTTGCGACGGACGGAGTGGTAATTGCTTATTTTTCGATTTTCGTCAAACGAGGGGGTCACATGGGCAAATACCCAATAATAATCGTCATTTTTGGTTTTGTTTTTGACATAGGCAAAAATTTCTTTTCCCTCTCTGATTCTCTTCCATAAGAGCTTAAAAATCACGGCGGGCATATCGGGATGCCGAAGGATTTTATGGGGCTGATTGAGAATATCCTTCTCATCATAGCCGGATATTTGGATAAAAAGCTCATTGCCGTAGGTTATTTTACCGGTAAGATCGGTTTTGGAGACAATAAATTCATCCTCTCCAAAAGTTATTTCATTGTTAGCCATTAAAGCCCTCATCTGTATAATAAAATATCATAAACTGTTTCCGTTAGTCTAACAGCCATTTCCTGAATGTTTTCCCTTTTATAGGGCGGCTGACAAATTTTTGGTAAATATTGTCAGCTTTGGGTCGGGCTACCGCAACATAGCTAAGATGATCTAACTGATCAATTTTGCCAATGTCTTCTTGTGTCAGTCCGCACTCGTTAATCAGTGCACCGACAATATCTCCGGCACGAAGTTTGTCTTTTTTTCCTGCATCGATACAGATGGTACGCATCAATGTTTTTAGTGGAGATGCATCTTTAATACTAGGAAGTTCAACAGGGGTAATTGAACGTTTTAATTCAAGAAAACGTTCATATTGGTGGCGATTGACCAGAGTAATCGCTATCCCGTTTTTTCCCGCCCTTCCGGTTCTTCCGATGCGGTGTGTGTAGCGTTCGTTTTGAATCGGCACTTCGTAATTGATAATGGCGTCAAGCCCTTCAATATCAATACCGCGTCCTGCGACATCGGTAGCGACAAGAATAGGGGCACTTAAATTTCGAAACTGAATAATCGCTTCATTCCGGTCAAACTGCTCCATGTCGCCATGCAAAGTGAGGGCATGGATGCCGATGCGGTTGAGATCCTCACATAAAGCGTTTGCGTCTACTTTCGTATTACAAAAAATGATCGTATTGGTAATAGAGTGGAGGTTCAGCACTTTGGCGATCGCGGGGAGTTTATCATTGCACAGGTAGGCAATTTCCTCGATTTTCGGCTTACTGACCGCATGCTCGGTAGTAAGCATGACCGGCTCTTTCATAAACTCCGAGGTAATCGCTTGAATCGATTCGGGAAAAGTAGCTGAGAACAGAAGAGTCTGGCGTGAAGGAGGGGTGAAACCTAAGATAGAGGTGATATCTTCGATAAATCCCATATCGATCATTTGATCGGCTTCATCCAACACGACGGTCTGTATCTGAGCCGTATCAAAGGCATCCATCTGAAGCAGTTTTAAAACCCGACCGGGTGTTCCGACGATGATATGTGCTCCGTGCTTGAGAGAATGGAGCTGTCCGCGCATCGGGACACCCCCGCAGAGGGTCAGGATTTTGATATTGCCGATTTCTGATGCACAGGAACGGATTACTTTGGCCACTTGCTCAGCCAGCTCTCGGGTAGGGCAGAGGATCAGAGACTGGATACCGAATGATTTAGGGTTGATTCTTTCCAATACGCCTAAGCCGAAGGCCAGGGTTTTACCGCTGCCGGTTGCGGCTTGGGCGATACAATCTTTTTTTTCTAAGATAATAGGGAGGGCAGATGCCTGTATCGGGGTCATTTTTGTAAATTCAAGGCGTTTTAATGCCTCTTTCAGAGGTTGTCGTAATGCTAAGGTGTCAAATGAGGGCATAAAGTCGCTTTGTAAAGTAGATAACAAATTATAGCATAGTTGAGGAATCCCCCTGTACAGGGGGAGTTGCGGGGGGTAGCTTATACCGCTTTAATCGTAACGCCGTATTTCTCTTCCGCTACATTGCGTGCTTCAAGGTGATAGTTCGCAATTTCGTTAAAGTTGAGATATTTATAAACTTCATCCGCTTTACCGGCAAGTTTTTGAGGAACGATACTCATGTACTCCGCTACGGTCGGGATACGGCCGAGTTTCGCACATACGGATGCGAGCTCAGCACTTCCAAGATAAACCTGGGTCCCTTTACCGAGACGGTTGTCAAAGTTACGGGTAGAGGTAGAGAATACGGTTGAACCTTCACGTGAACTCGCCTGGTTACCCATACAAAGTGAACATCCCGGAACTTCTGTCGTTGCGGCGATATCTTTGTAGACGTCGTAGTACCCTTCATTGATAAGCTGCTGCTCATCCATGCGGGTCGGCGGAACGATCCAGAATTTTTCAACGGCGATTTTACCTTCACCGCGCATCACTTCACCGGCAGCGCGGTAGTGACCGATATTGGTCATACAGCTGCCGAGGAATACTTCATCAATTTTTTCACCTGCAACGTCACTGAGAAGTTTAACGTTATCTGGATCATTCGGGCATGCCAATATCGGCTCGGTGACTTCATTAAGATCGATTTCGATGATCGCTGCATACTCTGCATCCGCATCCGGCTCCATCAATGACGGAGCAGCCAACCACTCTTTCATTTTATCGGCACGGCGCTGAAGGGTACGTGCATCTTCGTAACCGTCCGCGATCATTGATTCGATCAAGGTGACGTTTGATTTTAGGTATTCGATGACCGGTTCTTTGTTCAAACGGACGGTACATGCCGCTGCTGAACGCTCAGCCGAGGCATCGGAAAGTTCAAACGCTTGCTCGACTTTCATGTTTGGAAGACCTTCGATCTCTAAAACACGTCCGTTGAAAATGTTTTTCTTTCCTTTTTTCTCAACGGTCAACAGGCCTTGTTTGATAGCATAATACGGGATCGCATTGACGAGATCACGTAATGTGATACCCGGCTGCATGTCTCCTTTGAAACGTACCAAAACCGATTCCGGCATTTCAAGAGGCATTGCACCGGTAACTCCGGCAAATGCAACGAGACCTGAACCCGCAGGGAAACTGATACCGATCGGGAAACGGGTGTGCGAATCACCGCCGGTTCCGACGGTATCCGGGAGAACCATGCGGTTCAACCATGAGTGGATAACTCCATCGCCCGGACGAAGAGCAACACCGCTGCGTGAGCTGATGAATGCCGGCAATGTCGCGTGCAATTTAACGTCTGAAGGTTTCGGATACGCTGCCGTGTGACAGAAAGACTGCAATACGAAGTCCGCTGAGAAACCGAGAGCTGAAAGCTCTTTGATCTCATCACGGGTCATCGGTCCGGTAGTATCTTGGCTTCCTACCGTGCTTGTGACAGGCTCACAATACATCCCCGGGCGTACACCATCGAGTCCGCATGCACGTCCCACCATTTTTTGAGCAAGAGTGTATCCTTTGCCGGTATCCGCAGGCTGGATCGGTTTGGCGAAAATAGCTTCAGGCTCCATACCCAATGCCGTACGCGCTTTATTGGTCAATCCGCGTCCGATAATCAATGGGATACGTCCGCCTGCACGTACTTCGTCTTCGATCGTATTCGGGCGAAGGGCGAAATTGGCAATCACCGAACCGTTTTTCGTGATGGTTCCCGCTTTGGTATCGATATCGAGGACATCGCCTGTTTCCATTTGAGATACATCCGCTTCGATCGGCAATGCACCGGAATCTTCACACGTTGCAAAGAAAATCGGAGCGATAATACTTCCGATGACGACACCGCCTGTTCGTTTGTTCGGGATACCCGGAATATCGTCACCCATGTGCCATTGAACGGAGTTCGCGGCTGATTTACGGCTTGAACCGGTTCCGACGACGTCACCGACGTAAGCGATTTGCATCCCTTTTTCTTTCAGTTCAGCGATTTTTGCGATACCTTCCGGCATTTTTGCCGAAAGCATAGTTGTCGCGTGAAGCGGGATATCCGAACGGGTAAATGCCGCACTCGCAGGAGAGAGGTCATCGGTATTGGTTTCACCCGGGAATTTGAAGACCACGACACTGAATTTTTCAGCAAGCGGTTTTTTACTGGTGAACCACTCTGCATTGGCCCAGCTGGTCAAAACGTCTTTGGCATACGTGTTGGTTTTGGAAAGGTCGACGATGTCATTGAATGCGTCATAAACCAAAAGAGTATGTTTAAGTTCATGCGCCGCTTCATTAGCAATCGCATCATTGCTGAGTGCATCGATAAGAGGCTTAACATTGTAACCTCCGACCATTTTGCCGAGGATTTTAATCGCCGCTTTTTTGTGATCATCGCTATTGATGTCACTGTTGTCGCTCAAGAAAGCTTTGACTTGACCTTGGACGACTTGGTGCAAAAATGCTGCTTTTACGTGTGCACCGTCATCAACGCCGGGATTGACACGCTCTGCCAACATCTCTACCAACTCATTGTTTTTAGAAGTTGATGCTGTAATAAGTGCTACCAAATCGGTAACTTGATCTTTGGTAAGGGGGAATGGAGGGATTCCCTGTGCTGCGCGTTCCGCTACATGTGCTTTATATTCGTCCAAAAAAGCCATAGTGACTCCTGTGCATGTTAATTTTGAATGATTATATCAGAAGAAAAAATGAGTTTTATTAATATGTTACTTTTCTACACAAATGTTTTGATCAAATGGGGATTATTTGGGTAATAATGTAACACTATATTCTTTGCATTTATATTGACATAAAATTGGATTCGAAAATGATAGGAAAAAAAGTTACAAATGAGATGAAAAAGGGGAGATTCTCCGAAATGGAGAATTAAAATGGATCGTTGAGGATGATATCGCGATTCCCTTTGGAATTAGGAGCTGAGAGGACACCGTTGTTTTCAAGCTGTTCGATAAGGGTCGCCGAACGGTTATAGCCGATTTGAAGCCGACGCTGCAAATAGCTGATCGATGTTTTCTGCTCGCTGAGGATAATGTTTTTAGCCTCTTCGTAAAGCTCATCCAGTGGCTTGTTGTCCGTCGTGTCACTGCTGCTTTTGGCACTGTTTCCGTTATCGAACAAATACCGGCGGTCATAATCGGGTTCACGCTGGGCTTTCAGAAAGTCTACCACTTTCTCAATTTCACCTTCAGTGCTCCATGGCGCATGCAGCCTGACCAGACCGCTCATCCCCGGAGGGGTAAAGAGCATGTCCCCGCGGCCGAGAAGCGATTCTGCCCCCATTCCGTCAAGGATGATTTTACTGTCGATTTTTTGCCCCACTTTATAGCTGATACGTGAGGGGAGATTGGCTTTAATAAGCCCGGTCACAACATCGACACTCGGGCGTTGGGTCGCAACGATCAGATGGATACCGCTGGCACGTGCCATTTGGGCGAGACGGGCGATGGAATATTCGACATCTTTGCCGCTGGTCATCATCAAATCGGCGAGCTCATCGATGATGACGACAATATACGGCAGAGGCTCTCTTTTTTCGGATTTTGCTTTTTCATTGAAGTTTTCAATATTTTTGGTCCGCGTTTCACTCATGAGCTGATAGCGACGTTCCATTTCGCTGACCATATTGTTCAACGCGGCTATCGCTTCTTTCGGTTTGGTAATAACCGGAGTAAGAAGGTGCGGGATGTCGTTGTAAACCGAAAATTCGAGCATCTTCGGGTCAATCATCAGCAGTCTGAGCTGATCCGGAGAATTTTTATAAAGCAGACTCAAAATCATCGAATTAATCCCGACACTTTTACCGCTTCCGGTCGTCCCTGCAATGAGAAGGTGGGGAAGTTTTTTCAAATCGGTGATAAACGGATTTCCGACAATATCTTTGCCCAATATCAAGGTAAGCGGAGATGCCGCTTCTTGGAAAAGCTTGCTTTCGAGCATCTCCCGTATGTAAATCGTCTCAACCGTTTTATTCGGGATCTCGATCCCTACGACATCTTTGCCCGGAATCGGAGCTTGAATACGGATAGTCTGGGCGCGAAGTGCCATAGCCAAGTCATCCTGCAGTCCCAAGATCTTGGATACTTTGATATTGGCAGCCGGTTTGAATTCAAAGGTAGAAACGACCGGACCGGCATAGGTTCGTACAACATCGCCGTCAATATTAAAATGGGCCAGTTTCTCGATGAGATCACGGATCTTGTCGTCGAGCTCCGCTTCATCGACGGTATTTTGTTTTTTAGGGGCGTGCTGAAAAAAATCAACAGGGGGAAGTTTGAAATTTTTAGGTTTTTCACTCACCCCGCGATCGATTTGATCCAAAAGAATTTTGTTCTCTTCGAGTTCTTCGACGACGAGGGCATGCTGTTTGGATTCTTTGACTTTTTTGGCCATACTTAAGATCGTAGACTCTTTTTCTTCTGCTACAGGTTCCTGAAACGTTTCCTCAAGAGCAACGGGCACATAAGTATCTTCGATCAATGCCGGAGTTTCTCCGATAAAGTCCGGTTCACTGAGAGGCGTCGTATTCTCTGAGACTGCAAACGATTCCTTTTCATAGGCTATATAGGGACTGTCGCCGCTAGTGGTATTTTCCTGATAAGGGTCATCCTCCGGGACTTTTGTCTTGGTCGGTGTGGGCTGAGTTTTTTGGACAGGTTTAGAGGTATTCATCGGTTTGTCCATGTACTCTTTTAGCGGCTGGGCAAGTTCTGAGAGACTTTGCTCCAAAACAAGGACGAGAGAGACCGCTACCATCATCAGCCATAAAATCCATAATCCGAATGTTCCGATGTAGACGGATAAAAAGTCCACAATCATGCCGACAAAAGCACCTCGATACATCCCCTCGACGACGATGGCTTGAAAAAAGAGGAGGGCAAAAAAGAGTAGGGCAAAAATCCCTGTCATTTCATATCGGCGATGCATCTCCCCGTCAAATTTATACCAATAAAACAGGGGTACCATCAGCAGCAGCAAATAGGTAAAGGCAACATATCCGAATGTATATACATTTGATCTGGCAAAAGATGCCCCGTATTCACCAATAATGGATGCATCTCCGATAATCGTGGCGATGCCTAAATAAAATAAAATACCAAAACCGGCTATAAAAAGTGTATCGCGTAAAATAGGAAATCCTTGAAATCAGGTTGAAAAGTGATTTTATTATAGCAAAAAAGGGGATAGATACCCCTTTTATTGCAGATTGCTATAAATAGTTGACGAGCGAGAGTTGGGAAACTTTAGAGATATTTGCTAAGAGCGCCTGGTAGTTGAGACTGAGCTGCTGCATGCGTAAAGTCGCTTCGGCAATATCGGTATCGACAACATCCGATTGCAGTATTTTCGTGCTGACAATCAGCAAATCGCTTCGATCCGATGATGCCTGCAAGACTTGGGAATAGGTCCCTGCCTGTGTCTGGAGTTTGCTGACATGGTCTGAAAGATCATCCAGTTTTTGTATGGCGTTTTGTATCCCCAAATTACGCGGATCATTTGGTTCATTACCGTCGGGATAGGTTTTGCCTTCTTCAATGGATTTGATCATGGCATCAATTTCCGCAAAAAAGTTCTTTTTGGGGTCACTGATCGTGATAGCGTTGTTTGCTTGAAAGGACAATGCGTTTCCGCTGATTAAAGGGGGGAAGAAACTGCTGGTCGTTGTGTCGTACAAGGCAAGTTCGGCAGATGTCGTCGAGTGGGTCAAATCTTCAAAGGAGAGTTTACCGTCGCTGGTCAAAGAGACTTTCCCTAATTTATTCGCATTGGTAATGGCACTGTCATAATCGATGGGATCATTTCCCGGATTGGGAACCGTCGGATAGGAATCCGTTACCGCCATGTTGACGATATCCATCAGTTGGCGATAGGTTATTTCGTCCGCTTTTGAGGGGATACCTTCTCCCGCTTCTTTGACTCCCGTGGTTACCCCGATCGTGTCATCAAAGGCTGTTCCGTATATATTGTAGGCATTTCCTGTCAAATTATCGGTAAACGTTGAGGGGGTACCTAATAAAATACTGACATCATAGGCCGTTCCATTGATATTGGTCCCCTTGAGCGCCATAACCCTTCCGTCGACGGTGGTCATTCCGGAAACGTCGACAAGCTTGCTGGAAGCGGTTGCATACTCATTGGTGGAATTGGTGATTTGGGCTACATTGGAAATGAGCTTTGCACCGTCTTTGGTAAAGTTTAACTGATCGTAGACCAAACCTTGGATCGTATCGGCAGGATTGCTGGAAGTCAGGCCGCTTTTGATAAATTCTTTGATGTATAAGGTATTGCTGCCGGAGAGGACGTTTTTAAAATCGGTCGTTCCCGCTTGCAAGTCGGAGATATCCGTCGTATCGGCTTTATCAGTCCCGCTCGTATCAAAATCAACGGCGCCGACCATATGGAAATCCAGTTTGCTGGAGCCGTTTATTTTGTCCGTAATTTGAATCTGGCCGCGCGCGTTTAAAGTTACATCCACTTGATCTGATCCGTAAGCATCGCTAACCTCACGCATTAAATCGTTGACGGTCGCATCCATAGACAAGCTGATTTTTTGTTTGAAGGTATCCCCGTTCGTCTTTGTCCCCTGAATATAGAAGTAAGATGTTTTACCGGAATCATTCGTAGTATCCGCATCCGTATCCCCCATCAAGTCGCGTATCGTATTCTCAGGGGTAATATAGACATCTTGGGGAGACGTTGTGGTAGCATTCAAATTGTTCATAATACTGGGATAAAGGCTGGTAAGGCTCAATTGGGAGACATTGGTCGTGATAGAGCGGTAAATATTGCTCTCGTTCCCTAAAAAGAGGTCGTTTCCTGAAATGTTGTATTTTTGTTTGACCCCTGAACCTAGAAATGCCTGCAAACTCTGGTCATTGCCCTGATAATCGCCGTTTGCGTCAATCGGCTTCTGCGTCATCGCGGTTCCGGAAAAAAGAAACTGCCCGCCGATCGATGTATTCGCCAACGTCATAAGGTGATCTTGAAGTCCGCGTAATTCTTTGGCTATGGCTTGCTTACTGCTGTCTGATTGCGTATCATTCGCTGCATTGACCATTTTCACTTTCATAGTTTCGAGCGTTTTAACAATGTCACCGATCGTGCTGTCTGTTTGGGTCGAAAATTTGTAAGCGCTCTGAGCACTGCTTTTTACTTGCGTCAGCGTCGTAATCTCGTCATCCAAACGAAGCGTATCGATAAAGACGCCCGGATTATCATGCGCATACTGAATTTTCATACCGGATGAAATTTGTTTGTTGACATCAAATAGCTGTTTATTTATTTTATTATTTTCGCCATAAATATTATTGTAAAATGATCCTGCAGTTACTCTCACGTCAAATCCTTTTGTGTAAGCTTATGTGTCTTAAGCAATAAAAGTTCCATACCCTAATATCGGCAAAAGATAAAAATCGATTAGCAAAAGCACTTTTACGTATCTTTAAGCAAACGATGCCTATAATTCCGTCCTCTTCAAACACATGCCAGTGTGGTGAAATGGTAGACACGCCGGATTCAAAATCCGGTGGCGCGAGTCGTGGCGGTTCGAGTCCGCCCACTGGTACCACGAGATTACCCTATTTTTAGGGCTTTCCCAACAACTTCTTTTTCATTTGTGCCCGTTTTGAGCCCAAGCAAACAAATCAATCTTTTTGAGTATAGAGTTCTTCTTTAAATTTAAACATAATTCCTTTATTAAGTAGGGAATATATCTGTTAACGCGATACCGCTGTATAAAAAAGAGCTTTGATCATGCACTTAAATACATTGAAACGTATGGGCTATACTGGCTTTATCGTGAATACTCCGATTTGATACAAAAATAACTATTTGGAATGACCCCAAAGAGCAGAGACTTTTTAAGACGATGATTGGTACGATAAGCGATGCTTTTCGATGATCTGTGTAAATGCCGTTTGCAGCATCGCAACATCTGCCAGCTCACCGCGTTTTGCTTTACCCTTAAGATCGTAGAGTTCAAAAAGACGTTCAATATCTTTTCTGCGGAGTTCGAAATGTTTTGCTTCGATTGATCTGAGGAGCCCCTCGCTGATGGCAATTTGTTGTGCTTTGTTTGCTTCAGTCCACGCATCGCCCATGTATACATAGACAATCAAATCAGTGACGGGATAGTGACCTTTTCGTATGTAGGTGTAGTCCTCGAAATATCGTTTCAGTCGATTTAATGGCATCTGCTTTCCTTCTGCATCGCTTTAGGTTGTCAAGAATTGCTTTATGGCTGTTGCTTGCGTGCTGCTTTTTTCGCTGCTTTTTCCGCACGGAACCTATCCAGATCGGTTGCTTTTGTCTGCTCAATGAGATCAATCAGTTCCTCTTCAGATAATAATCCCGGTGTTTTGAAAATAACCGTCTTCTCTTTCATAAGTACCGTCGTTGGAAGATTCTGGATAAAGAAATAGTCTGAAATCCCAGTTTCCTCTTCCGTATGGAGTTTTGCAAACGTGATGTCGGGGTATTTTCCAGATACTTTTTCAAATATCAGTCCATACTGTTTGCACGGAGTACACCACTGCGACCAAAAATCGATAACCACTATCTCGTTCTCCTGAACGGTTTTATCATAATTCTCTTTTGTCAATATGAGCATATTCCGTAGTATCCTGTTTTCGAAGTCGTCATTCCTTTTGATCTTTCTAAATCCTAGCCAGCATGACAATGACAAAAGGTACCGGACTTTTGGGAGCAGCAGCAGCTTCAAAAATCCCCATAAATGAAGTCGCAATCGCTTTGATCTGAGGTGCGGTGTATTCATGCTCGAAGGATTCATCGAGAACTTCCATTATTTTATCGACAGCGATGTCGAGACGACTCTCGTCGAGTTCAGCAAATCCCAATCCTTTGTCCCATGAGCAACAATGCGGAAAAGTATGAAAAGTCTCCGTGATCGCTTCATCATCTAAGTCCTCAAGCAGTTTGTATTCACGGACAAAATCGATTATCTGGTTCAGTTTGCAGACCATAGTATCCCCCTAATAATGATGTTTCCTAAAATGCATAAATCATGCGTGAGCGTAGGGTTTCAGTAGAATACTTTATGTATATTGTTTTCATAGAGTCGTTTGCAGGGAGAATTTAGTGCATCAATGTTTGGTAG
>NZ_JBASYM010000010.1:0-3986 GCF_049277495.1 Sulfuricurvum sp.
GCCTCTAACATCTCAGCAAAATTTTCTTCTTCGAACGATTCGTTATCGAAAGCCATGCCTATCCCTTGTAACTAAAAATTGGCTGATTATAGCGAAAAAATGCTTGTTTGGAGATTAGAAAGCAGAATTTAGGAGTTTGTCAAGGCATTTATTTTTGCGATTACATCATCGATAATCCAATCCGGGGTTGATGCCCCCGCACTGATACCGCAAAAATTTTTACCCTTAAACCAGTCGGCTTGCAAGTCCTCTTGGCTCTCGATATGATAGCTGTCGGGGCAAAATTCTTGAGAGATTGAGTGAAGCTGTTTCGTATTGGAAGAGTTTTTTCCTCCGATGACAATCATAACATCGGCTTGTTGTGCTAACTTGCGCACCGCATCTTGATTATCAAAGGTCGCATTGCAAATCGTATTGAAAACACGTACCTCTTTGTGGCTGGCCATCAATCGGCTGACGATCTCTTGATACTCTTCAATTTTTCGGGTGGTTTGTGCAACAACCGCTACCTTCTCCCGCGTATGCAAATCATCCACTTCAACCGGTGAATTAATGACAAAAACATTGCCGACGGCATAGCTCTTGACCCCTTTGATTTCCGGGTGACTCTCGTCTCCGAAAATAATGATATCGTACCCCTGAGCCGACATCTCTTCACAAATCTGTTGGGGTTTCGTCACATACGGACAGGTTGCGTCAACCACGTTGACTTTACGCTCTTGCAGCAACGAAAGTTCCTGTTTAGGAATACCATGAGTACGGATAACGGCGATTTCTCCCGCTTTAAAGGTATCCAGATTTTCACTCAAAGCGACGTTAAAATCATTTTTAAGTCGATCGATTTCATTGGCATTATGAATCAGCGGTCCATAGGTGGAAGAGTTGCGGTTCTCTTCCGCAATTTTAATCGCCCGTTTAACACCGAAACAAAATCCGTAACTCTCTGCCAATTGGATTTTCATCTCTCTACCTTTGTACACATACTTAAAAGATCAAAAAAGTTGGGGAAGGAAGTATTAATACACTCGATATCTTCAACCTCCATGCCGCACTTCAGCCCTGCGATGAGAAAACTCATCGCGATACGATGATCACCGTGACTGTTGATCAAGGCGCTCGTAAGCTCTCCGCCGACAACGGCATACCCGTCAGGATACTCCTCGGTTTCGATCCCGCAAAGGTTCAGATTATCCACAACCGTTTTAATGCGATCGGATTCTTTCACCCGCAATTCTTCCGCATTTTTGATGACACTTTTCCCTTGCGCACACGCCATAGCGATCGAAAGTGCCGGCAGTTCATCGATCAGCCATGCAATATTCTCTTCGACCGTCACCGCTTTGAGCGGAGCATGTTTGACACTGATGGTCCCGATCGGTTCATAACGTTCATCCGTAAGGGTGTAGGTGATCATCGCACCCATTTTTTCGAGTACTTTAAAGGCTTCAATCCGGGTCGGATTAAGGGTAACCCCTTCAATAATCGCCGAAGAACCCGGAATAATGGCTGCCGCCACTGCGAAGAAAAAAGCACTGGAAGGGTCGGCGGGAACACGGATATTTAAAGGCTGCAAAGGTTTTTCCAGAGGCCAGATCCGAGTCTCAAGACCGCTGATTTCGAGGCGTGCGCCCATTCCCGCGAGCATCCGTTCCGTATGATCTCGGCTCAGTTCCGGTTCTCTAAAAGTACATACGCCATCTGATCTCAGAGCCGCTAAAATCATCGCACTTTTAACCTGTGCCGATGCGATTTTAGAGTCATAATCAAACGCTTTCAACGAAGCGCCGCGGATTGAAAGGGGAGCCAGATCACCGTTATTGCGTCCGTCAAGTTTTGCCCCGATATTACGCAAAGGCTGTGTCACCCGCTTCATCGGACGGCGCTTGAGATATTCATCTCCCGTCAGGATGTAATGCCCCTCAGCCGAAGAGAGGAGTCCGCAAAACAGACGCATCCCTGTCCCTGAATTACCGCAATCGAGGATTTCGGATGTTTCGTGAATACCTGTAGAACGGATCGTAATCACGGATCCGTCGTCATTGACCTCGGCTCCGAGATGTCCTACGATGGTAAGGGTATTAAGCGTATCTTCCGCACGTAAAAAGTTCTCGATCCGACTTTCCCCATCTGCCAGGACAGCGAACATGGCGCATCGGTGTGATATCGATTTATCCGGTGCAATCGCATCGCTTTTAAACCCGAACGACTGTGCGGGATAAACCTTTGCAGACATCATCGCAAATTCACTCCCAACTCTTCTTTAAGGGCATTGAGAATCGATTCCATCGCCATAGTAATGTCCTCTTCTTCAAGCGTTTTCTCATCCGACTGCAGTACAAAACGGAGCGTCAGACTCATCTGATCTCCCAAGTTTTCTGAAACATAGCGGTCAACCGGGTAAAAACGTCGCACCTGAGCCGATGCGTGTTTTTCAATCACCGCTTTAATCGTTTCATACGTGACCGCTTTAGAGATCAAGATGCTTAAATCTCGGAATGAAGCCTGATATTTCGAATACGGCTGCGCTTCGACAAGTCCGTAAGAGAGGCAATCGGTTTTAAGTTCACACATAAACGTTTGCGGAAGGTCAAATTCCTCTTCTACCTGAGGATGAAGGCGGAAAAGTTCTCCCGCCTCTTCGCCGTTGATGATGACTTTGGCACAAATGTACGGATGGGCCAACGTATGAAGCGGCGTATGGGATACCAATTCAAAGGTTCCGGCGATATCAGCGATCAGCTTCGTAAATCCGGCGAAATCGATAACCGCAGGTTTTCCGGCATTCGAAACTTTTTCCCCTTCCATAGATCCTGAAACGATAAATGAGAGACGTTTGGACTCATGGCGCTCACTGTCGAATACCATACCGGCTTCGAATAAAGCAATTTTCTTTTGATTGACCTTGACGTTTGCCGAAGCAGAGTTCAAAAGGCCGACCAAAAGTGTCGGACGAAGCGTATCAAATGTCGCGGTAATCGGGTTTAACAGTTCTTTGGACGGTTCCGTACAGGTAAATCCGTATTTTTCAACCTGAGCACGTTCGTTGAAAACAAAATGGACGCTTTCGTAGAATCCCGACTGTGCCGCGCGCTGACGATACATCCGTGTTTTTTTATATTCCGCCAAATCGCTTCCCATCTGATTCGCTTCGGCGAAAACAAGCGGTTTGGAAGGGATATTGTCAATTCCGACGATACGAACCACTTCTTCGATAATATCTTGTTTATTCGTGATGTCATGACGAAATTTAGGAACGGAGATTGCGAATGTCGATCCCTTTGGCTTGCCGATATCCATCCCGAGATTTTTAAAAATCTGCGTAATGCGTGTTTTATCGATTTTGAGCCCGATGAATGATTCAAATTCTTCTTCAGCCATGCTGATGATACGAGGTTCGTACGAAGTGGTCAACTCGATATTTCCCCCGTACACCTGCGAATCTGAATATTTTTCAAATAACCCCATCGCATACTGGATACCCATATCGATCTCCGGTTCGCTTCCGCGAGATGAGCGGTAATAATGCGGACAGCTTGGGATCTTTTTCTCTCCCATTTTCTTGGCAATAATGTCCGGTGCGATATAACTCGCTTCGATAATGGCTAGCCCTTCATTCGCTTTGAAATGAGCATCTTTTTCCTGAGAAACACCGATGACCGATACTTTCCCCTTGCCATACAATGCCGCATAGCCGTTTTCATCGCTTTCGAGGGTAATAACCCCTTTGGTCTCCGCATCGCCGAATTTTTCAAACGGGTACGCCCGCAAAATGACACCCGTGCTTTGGGTTGAATAGATCAGCAGTGCATCTGCCGCCGTGGTATAGGTCTCATCAATGATGGCCAAACGCAAGGCGATAGAAAACGGAACTTGAATCTCTTTAATATCAACCGCACCAAAAAGCAAGTCACTGTTAAACGTTTCCGTATGCTGAAGTTGTAAAATACGCCCGATTCCCAAACGTCCTTCTTGCTTCTCTTTATACG
>NZ_JBASYM010000011.1:0-126155 GCF_049277495.1 Sulfuricurvum sp.
GATCGTGACTGTGATCATGATGACCGCCGTGGTCGTGGTGATGATCGTGATCCGTAATGGAACATCCGCAATCTTTACACATATTTATAATCTCCTGTATTGCAATTTTAATTTTTGTTCTATTATGCCAAAAGCATATTTCCGCCCACTAAAACGGAAATCGTTCCCACTGCGGCAAAAACCCGGCGTACATTTTTGATATTGGTCAAAATATCTTTATTAATCCACGAAATAACCAGCCCGAAACTAAAAAAGACGACCATGACCCCTGCGATAAAGGCAATAATCATCGTTATATCAACCGTTTGTCCGTGAAGGACTCCGAGGGTGACAAGCATACCGCGCACCCCGCCGATCCCCATCAGTACCCCTACACCGAATGCTGATGTAGTCGTAGAAGATTCATGTTGATGTTCATTGCCGAACCAGATATGGACATGTCTTTTGTGCTCATGCGTATGTGTCTTCAAATGAATTTTATTCGCATACACCATATAGAGCAGATAAACTCCGATAGAGAGAATGACCGTGGAGGCAATAATATCTCCGTACGATAAAAATTCTGCCGGAATCGTATACTGCTCCAAGATTTTTGCAAACATAAAAAGCATTATCCCATGTCCGACGGCAAAAGCCCCAACAATCATAAATGTTTTTTTAGCCTCTTTACCGATTGAGAAATCGGCAATTGCCGTCAAATGGTCAGGTCCGAACGCATGTAATATTCCGTACCAAAAAATGATCATTAAACCGATTTCCATTTTCAAGTCCTTTTTTTATGAATAATCATTCAGTAGGATTATTATAGAATAATAGGGTAAAAGAAACCTAAATAAATGTATTTCTTAGATATTTTTAGGACTAAAACTTATGTTTAAACTATAAAAAGTACAAATAACACTTTTTATAGTTTTCGAGCAACGCTTCCCTGCGGATGGCGGTACCATCCGGGATCGGAATAATCGTCTTTGGGTTGATCTTTACGAACTTTGACAAGGGTGAACATTCCCCCCATCTCAATAGGTCCGAACGGACCTTTCCCCGTCATCATCGGCAAGGTATTCTCCGGCAGCTTCATCCCCATCTCAGCCATATCCTGCATCTCCGCCATCCCGTTTTTTCCCATCGGCATGTACATATAGTTTGGCATCAGATCGCTTATTTTTTCGGTGAGGTCATCTTGTTTAACCCCGATCATGTTCGGTACGCTGTGTCCCATAGGCCCCATCGTATGATGCGACTTATGGCAATGCAGTGACCAGTCTCCCTCTTCGGTGGCTACAAATTCAAACGCTCTCACTTGCCCCACTCCAATATCAATGGTCACTTCAGGCCACCTCGCATTTTTAGGTACCCATCCTCCGTCGGTACATGTTACCTCGAACGTATGTCCGTGCATATGGATCGGATGATTCGTCATCGTTAGATTTCCGACACGGATGCGAACACGATCACCTACCCTTACATTCATCGAATCGATCCCCGGAAAAACACGGCTGTTGAAGCTCCAAATATTAAACTCGGTCATCGTCGAAGGGTTTGGGGTATAGGTACCCGGCGCTACGTCATAGCTGGCAAGGAGAAAACAAAAATCCCGATCCACTTTATGCGATTGCGGGTTTTTCGGATGAACGATAAACATCCCCATACATCCCATCGCTATCTGCACCATCTCATCGGCATGGGGGTGATACATAAAGGTCCCGCTTTGGCGAAGGGTAAATTCATACACATAGGTTTCGCCGGGGGCGATAGCCCTCTGCGTCAATCCGCCGACGCCGTCCATCCCGTTCGGGAGGATCAACCCGTGCCAATGGATCGTCGTGTGTTCGGGCAGCTTGTTTGTGACGATCAGCCGTACCCGATCCCCCTCCACCGCTTCGATCGTCGGTCCAGGACTTGTGCCGTTGTAGCCCCAGCAGTTCACTACCATACCCGGTGCGAACTCTCGCACTACCGGCTCGGCGATTATATGAAACTCTTTCACCCCCTCTTTCATCTCATACGGAAGACTCCAGCCGTTAAGGGTTACTACGGGCTTGTAGCTCTTCCCCTCTTGCGGTGTAATGAGTGTAGCGGGAGAGAGAACTCTTTTGGGATCGTTTACGAGGGTGAGTTGACGTTTTTTCCCTTGATGCCCCGCATGCCCATCTTCTGTGGCTTTGAGATTCGGACTCAGTGCCGCGGATGCGATCAATGCCGCACCCAAACCCAAAAATTCGCGTCTATCGTGTCCCATTAGAGTTTCCCCCCTATCGTGTATTCCAGATCGGCCTGCGCTTTTTGGACCTCTCCTTGCGCATCGAGCGCTTCCATTTTTGCCTCGACTGCACGCCGCTGATCTTCGAGCAGTTCGTAAATACCGTCCAGCATACCGTTATACATCAGCTGTGTCTCTTCCAGTATCTGCTGATTGGTTTGCACTATCACCTCATCGTACGAATGCGCTATATCGTACGTATATCGAAGATGCGCATACCCCTCACGCACCTCGGAACGGATATTAACCGCCTGCTCATACAGGCGATGGACGCTTTGATTGTAGATCGCCTGCGCTTTGCTCACCCGCGCCTGCCCAAAATCAAATACAGGGATGGGAAGTTTTATCCCAAAGGTATTAAACCGCTTTTCACCCGTTGTTTTTTCACTCTCTAGCGAAAGTTCAAGTTCATCGACAAAACGTGTTTTCTCACTGTATCCGGCTTGTGCCGCGGCGTAATCGACCGATTTCATCGCACTGCGCATATCAAGACGGTTGGCAATCGCACGTTTTTCCAATCCGGATTCTGAAACGGCAGGCTCGATACGTTTTAGGGGTTCTGTGCTGAGAGTATAATAAGTTTGCTCTCCGTAGAGCCCCAATGTTTTATTTAAGGCTTCGCGCGCCGTAGCGTTTTGGCGAGAGAGCTTGATCGATTCGATGCGGGCACGCTCATAGCTCTCTTGAATTCTGAGCATATCGCGCTTGGAGAGGTTCCCTGCGGTATATTGGCGAGCTGCGAGTTGGAGTGAAGCTTCATGCGATTTTAGAATCGGACCGTAAAGGAGCACTTTTTCTTCCGACACGCGCGCATCTATGTAGCTCTTCTTTGCATCTCTCGCACTGCGTAATACACTATCCCCGACCGTGAGTATAGCCTCTTCAAGGGCCAAGCCCCCGAGTTCGCGCCGAAGAGGGATCCAAAGAAGATCCAAAAAGGCTATTTCGACACTGATTGTCGACGTGCTTACACCGTTGCCTCGACCGATACTGTAGCCCAAAAGAGGATTACGCATCAATCCTGCTTCCACCAACTCGCTCTGGGCTATGCCGATATGTTCATAGCTTTGCTGCAATGCACGGTTATTGATCAGCATAATCCGTAAAGCATCTTCCTGAGTCAAAGGTTTCGACAAAAGCGCTCGTACACTTTCATCGACACTTTTCGCTTCTTGAGACGTTTTGATCCATTGCAGATTTTTAACTCCTTGCTCTGCGGTTAGCTGATTTACGGAGTCAAACGCCTCTTTTTGAGAGATGGCGGAACATCCCGAAAGGATAAACAATGCCGCTAACGATACACTGACCGTTTTTGCTACCATTTTGCGCCTCCATGCCCCGTTGCGTTTTGGTCCTCTTTTTGAACACACCCCTCTTCGGCTACGTCAATCGAACGGGATGGAGGCGTATAAACACTTTTACCGCTCAACGCATCGGAGGATGCAGGGGTCGATACATTGGTCTCGGCGGCATATCCAATAATCCCGATCAAAACAAGGATGAGAATCGGATTCATTGCTTTTTCATCCGTACAATGATATTTTTCCCATCTTTTTGGATAAAGTCAAAACCTACTTTGTCTCCGATTTCCAAAGGATGGGTCAGTTCATGATCATTCACGTCAAACGCCATTATCATAGACGGCCATCGCAGTTCGGGGATAGGATTGTGAAAGATACGAATACTTTCGTGATTGTCGGCAATCGACTTTACCGTCCCTGTAGCGTGGATCGTTTGTTCAGTGGCAACGGCGGCTTGAGAGTGGGAATGTTCCATATCCATTCCCCACACACCTGACCCGATGGTCAATACACCAAAGCATACCGCACTCAAAAATTTCGCTCGCATCCTAACTCCTTTATATGTCATTGCTAAAAAGTGTACCACATACACGGCATAAATCATTTAATCTAATAATAACAATGTTACGCGTTTGTCTTATCCGCAATCTTGATGCGCTACAATACCCCTATGAAAGAACAAAACCGCTGTCTTTACTGCCATCATCCGCTTTACACGCTGGGTGACGGAATGGTCAAATGTTCCGTATGCAAAAAAAAATACAGCACGAAACGGGTCGCTCAGATCAAAGCCCTCATCCAGCTCTTTTGCGAAGATGAAAATGCTCTGAACGCCTCCAAAACTCTAGAACTCAGCTATGCAACCGTCCTCAAATACTATCAAACGTTCCGTCATTTATGTGCAGAGTATTGCGAGGCCCAATATGAAATTTATCGTACTGCAGAGTCTCAATACGAAGAATATCTCTACATAGAAAAATCAAAACGCCGTGACAAAGCAGCCATTTTCGACTCCCATAACTTTTTGACCTTCAGCTACAAACAACATGTGTACACGCTTCTCATGCCCTCGCTGGGCATGTTTAAACAGCAATTTTTGGAAGATAACCTCGAAGGAGTCTATGTTAAAGAGTTTTCGAAATTCATGCGCACCAGCAAAATCATCAAAATCTCCGAACATGACAATGCAATCACCAAGTTTTGGCACTATTTTGAACAGTTTATTACTACCTTTAAAGGGGTCAGCAACGAACACTTCCCCTACTATCTTAAAGAGGCGGAATTTAAGTTCAATACGCCGATGCACCGACGGGCCGACATCCTCGAACAGCTCTATTTCCGTCCTACCGGCTCGGATATTTAAACGCTTCAATAATCTCTGTCAGACTTTTAAACGACGCATTCGGTGTCGCATGGATTTGAATAGTTTTTAAATAGTTTATAACTGTATTTATATAGTCATTAAATCGGTTTTCCAATTCTAGACTCAGCCCCATATGAAACGTGATGCTTTTGGGAACAATCCCAATTACATTAGATTCGGGCAAAGGATGTCCCATCAGTTCAATCATATCCAGACACTGCATGACACCCACTTCATGGGCACCGCCGCTGTTAAGTCCGTAACCGCTGAGTTCATAGGAGGGGATATTGTAGATACTTCCCGCTGCATCATCGAGATTGATCGTATCGAGGATAATAATATGATCGTTTTCTAAAAAGAGGTTGAGGAGATTAATCCCCTCAACTCCTCCGTTGATGATTTGAAGATCATGACTAAACGTATAGTTGGCACTCAGAAATGCTGCCGCATAAATTCCAACCCCATCATCCTCTTCGAGAATATTCCCGACCCCCAACACAACGATCGACATTAGAACCCTTTTCCGTATTCGATACTCGGGTTGGCAAACTGCTCTAAAATCTCATCCAGATTCATGACATCGCTTTTTCGGGTTGACGTGATCCCGTATTGAGCAAGTTCTTCCACGATCACATCAATATATCTCTCCCAATGTGCCCGCAGTGCCGGAGTTACATCAACACAAACACTGATAATATCTTCGGGAACGATACTGATCATTGTCGTTTCCGCACAGTGATTTGCCATAGAACAGATTTGAAGCATTTCGGTAATTTCTACCTCGTTAGCCGTTTTTTTGATCCCCTGGCTGGCGATCAGTTCATCGCCGCTCATAACGGTGATCGTTCCTACCGCTTTGCTATCGTCCGAGCTGGTGTTGGCAATCAGGACATGTTCATATTCCTGCAGCAGCGGCATCAGACGAAACCCCAAAGTTCCCCCGTCAACAATATCGAGCGCCGGTTCATAGGTAAAATTTTCTTTGAGGTATTTACCGACATAAAGCCCGATCCCCTCATCCATAAAAAATGCATTTCCCGAACCGATTAAGGCGACTTTAGCGTTCATTCTTTTCCTTTGTGTTGTGTATTTCGTAATAAAGTTGGCCTAAAGCAATTCCGCCGTCATTGATCGGAGTTTGCCGCTGAGCATAAAATCGGCTTGAGCCAAAACTGCGATAGAGTCGGGACATCAATGCGTGGTTTTGAAATACCCCCCCTCCGATGACAATCGGCAATTCGGGATGCATCGTAGCGAAAAAGCGTATTATGGCTTCAACCGTGGCGATCAACCGGCTGGCGATGATCCGTTTCGAGTCCGTAGCGGATGCCAAAACAATAATGTGTTTGACCATCCCAGAGAGATCGATCTCCCCGTTCAACACACTAAATTCAAACGGTTCCATCATCGATTCATCGACAAAAGACTCCATGATCATCCCTCCCTGCCCCTCGTAATCGAGACTCTGGATAAATCCGCCCAAGCTTGCAACCGCATCAAAAAGACGCCCCATCGAACTGCTCATCGGGGAATTGAGTTTTTTGACCCACATATGGTGAAGTGTCCGTATCTCATGCGGTAAAAAAGCTTCCGTTGTCGGCGATTTCAACTCCATCACTTCTTCCAGAGTATACGATTCAAACAACAAAGAAAGGGCAATACGACGCGGTTCTTTAATCGCTTTGTCCCCTCCCAGGAGGGCAAACGGTTTTAAACATCCGATCCGCTCATAGCTGTGGGTATCGGCGATCAGCACTTCTCCGCCCCAAAGATTTCCGTCATCTCCGTATCCGGTTCCGTCGTATGCGAATCCAAGCACTTTTTCATTCAGTGTGAATTCGGCCATACAGGCAAGAATATGAGCATAATGATGCTGCAGGGTATCGTGCCCCCTTTTCTGAGTCAGCGCATATCGGGTCGAGGAATACGTCGGATGCAAATCGCTGATATAAAGCGACGGTTCGCTGTCGTAAAAGCGCTTAAACGTTTGAATCGACCGTTCAAAATAGCTGTCCGCTTCAACACTGCCCAAATCGCCGATATGACCGCTGAGGATCATGTTTTGTTTAACCCCCAGCGCCACGGCACTTTTTTGATGGGCACCCACCGCCAAAATGCTTCCAGATAAAGAATTCGGAAGGGCAATCGTATGCGGGGCAAATCCGCGCCCCATCCGGAGCATCACGACTTTCCCTTGTGCGATCTGCACAACCGAATCATCGAGAGCATTGACGATGGTGCGGTCATGGCTCAAAATCCCATCGACGACAGTTCCCAAGCGATTGACTATCTCATCGGTCCGAATCAGGATCGGTTCATCGCTCACATTCGCACTTGTCGCGATCAGCGGAAAATCGATTCGTTCAAAAATAAGGCGATGAAGCGGCGTATACGGGAGAAATACCCCGAGCCGATCGATCAGCGGAGCTACCTGCGGGGAAAGATTGCTCCCTGCTTTAGCCTTTACGATCACTATCGGCTTGACCGCACCGGTGATGAGCGAGCGTTCATCATCGGTGATCTCGGCATACGTTTCCAGCTGTTCCAAGGTAGAGAACATCACCGCTAAAGGTTTTCCCTTGCGATGTTTTCGACGGCGTAACTCGCCGAGAGCCGCATCATCGGTCGCATTGCACATCAGATGAAATCCGCCCAGCCCTTTGAGGGCAATGATTTTCCCCGCTTTGAGCAGACTCACCGCAAGCTCTATCGGATCACCCGCTATTGCCTTTCCGCGATTATCAAGAAATTTCAGCTGCGGTCCGCATTGCGGGCAACTAATCGGTTCGGCGTGGTAACGGCGTGAAGCGGGATCCGTGTATTCCGCTTCGCACGCAGAACACATCGTGAAATTCTTCATTGAAGTTCGGACACGGTCATATGGAGGGATTTGGAGTATCGTATATCGGGGTCCGCAATCGGTACAGTTGATAAAAGGGTATCGGTAGCGGCGATTGTGCGGATCATCCATCTCTTCTTGACATGCAGGGCATAACGCAGTGTCCAGAGGAATCGCAATATTCCCCTCTCCCTCTATACTTTCGCGAATTTCAAACTCACGGCAATCCATAGGTTCCCGTTTGGCAATCACGAAAGAATCAATACGGGCACGTTCGGGGAGATTTTTCTGCAGAGCATCCATAAATGCTGTACAGTGAGCCCCCTGTGCCTCGATCCGAACGCCGTCAGGAGTATTGATAACGTATCCGACGATTCCATGGCGCTTAGCCTCACGATAGACAAAAGGGCGGAATCCGACCCCTTGGACTATCCCCTGAACAAGGATGCTGACGCTTTGATTATAAGAAGACCCCACCGACAACGCAATTTTCCTTCCCGATCGGATAGTTCACATTCAACAGCGGAGGAGTCGATTTCAAATTCCTCTGCAACCGGCTAAAAAGAGATTGGCCTGCAAAATAGGTTCCGCACAACACGATATCGGTTGCTTTGGTTTTCCCTTTGATCTCATTTAACAGCTCACTGAAATAGTCTCCGAACGATTCGAAGATAGAATAGCTCAGATAAACTGAATCTACGCCGGCAATTTTATAGCTGATGATACTGGATAAAAAGGCGACGTGATTAAATCGGTTGTCATGTACTTTGGTATCAATTTGGAGTCCGCCTTTGCCGATAAACTTCAGCGCTTCTTTCATGACCCCTTCATAGTTTTTCTCTTCCAGTCCCAGAATCATCGCCGTCGCTTCAAAAAGGTTGGCATTGCTTTGTTCCAGTTCTAAGAGCAAATCATACATTTCCGGCAGTTTGTTTTTGATATTGCCCATCAGCCTGTCCGAGCCCTCACGCAATGTGCCCATTTTCTCGATCAGTCCTACCGGACTGAATGTGTGGGGAGGAACGACCCGGATCACTTTTTTTCCATCATAATAGAGAAAAGAAGGTTCTCCCTGAAAATAGGCTCCGACCACCTTGGTTCCGAATTTATTATGCTCCGCGATGACGGACATAAACGAGGCTTCATCTTCGGCAATCGCATGAAACTTACTCGATTCGACCAAAGGGGTCTCGGTTTCGAGCTGATTGACTTTATGGGCCTGCGTTGAGCTAAAACGTTCCATCTGATCAAACAGCATCCCGTTTTCATCTTTGATACCGACAAGGCCGTGTGCGATACTCAGCGTTTCGGTTCCGAAAGGAAGACGAGAAGGAAACGAAACCCTCTCTCCTGAAGTAATAAATCGAATATCTTTGTTGATGAAAAGACGCATATCGCTCTGATGCTGAATATTCAAGTCGAAATCCATCACAAAATCAGCGTCGCACGGTTTTTCCAACGCTTCATAGGCGATATAGTCCAGTCCCAAAAGACTCAACTCTTTTCCCAGCAAAATAGAAAAGCCGTCATCCGGGTATTTGACATCGATAGAGGTTCCGAAGGTACTTCGGATCGTTTCGTCTTTGAGCGCCACATGCAAGATCGGACGTTCAATACTGAGCAGTGCGTTGAATTCATCATGGATCAATGAACAATAGTCGGTGATTTTCATTGCATTTACCAGCATTAATACGGAGCCGTATTCGAGTTTATCGGCACGGTAAAAAAGACGGTATCCCATCGTCGTTTTCATCAAAAGCGTTTTACCGTCGCGCAATGCTTTGGCGGAGACTTCAAACATCGTACGAAAACTTCCGGCATCATTGGCGTAACGCTCTTTATCTTTATGAAGCAATTTAACCGGTATTCCGCATTCATGGCAAGAATTAAGCACCTGTTTCTCGCGTCGTCCGAGGTTTTGTGATTCCTCTTCGCATGTCGAACATGCCTTTACATAGGAAAGTGCCGTATTCGCCCGTTCATACGGGTAATGTTCAAAAAAAGCGTATTGTCCGCCGCAATGGGTACAGTGGGTAAACGGATAATAGTAGCGCTTGGATGCCGGGTCAAAGATCTCTTTCTGACAACTGGGACATAGTCCCAGCCCGAGCGGATATTCCTGAGTAAAATCCGGAAGCGACTCAGGTTCTCCCTCCATATCGTAATGTTGAGACGTTGTCATAAAACACGAAGCCGGAAGGGTATTCCCGATCGCTTCCAAACACTCTTGGAGTTTTTCGTGATTACTCTCAAAGGCACAGATGATTTTTGATTTTTGTTGATGGACTACTGCTTTGATATTAAAAGAGCGGATCGTTGAAATCAGATAGTTTTTAATCGTCGGTTGAGAAAAAGAGGTCATCACCTCTAACGTAAATGCCATAACTGCCCTTTATGCACAAAAATAATAGTTCTTTTATCGCTCTCCCGAGGGAGAATTATAAAAAGACTATTGTGCACAGGCTCAGGCGAGCCTATGCAGTGTTAATCATTCACCCTTAAGTGAATCATCTTTAACAAACTTCGATCCGCCGATAACGATGGCGATATCCGCTTCTTTCCAAAAAATAGTTCTCCAAACCTGATAGTAGATATGGAACACTACCCAGCAGATAATAATCCACATCGTCGTATGGTGAGAAATTCGTACGTCCATCAAAGAACCGCCCGTAATCGCGATTGTCCAGTCTGTTGTCAGATGCAACATCCATGGCCACCATGATCCGATAGAACTCATTCCCGATCCAAGCCCGTGTACATACATTTGAAGACCGGTCAAAAGCATCCAGATCAACAGTAAATGGAAAATCGTAAAATAGACCGTATTGAAACTGTCCGAGTGTGATGAATCAAACTCTTTATTACGATTGAGTGTCAACAGGTTAACCAATACCGCTTTAAACTCGGTAATATTTTTCTTATTCGGAATCAGTTTTTTATACGGTTTTTCAAACCGGCTGAAAAAATAAAGATAAGCGATAAGAACCGATGTGACATCGAAAATAATCGCGATAATAAAATGACCATAACGATTCCACGCCATAACATACTTATCAACTGCACCATCCGCCATAAACGTCTGATAATACGGATGTCCGATATACAGTCCTGTTACGATGGCTCCGATCATGCTGAATGCATTCACCCAGTGAATGATTCGCATAGCAGGCGTCATACGCTTGACTTGTTTATACCCCTGTTTCATGATTATCTCCTTAGATACTGCAAGAGGTATCTACTTTGTAAACAGCAAGCTCTTTACCTTTGGTATCGACAACGTGTACCGCACAGGCGATACAAGGGTCAAAACTGTGAATGGTTCGGATGATCTCCAACGGTTGCTCAGGGTTGGCAACTTTGGTTCCGATCAAACTCGCTTCATACGCACCAAGGCGTCCTTTATGATCACGAGGAGCCGCATTCCAGGTTGAAGGGACGACGGCTTGATAATTCGCAACTTTTCCATTTTCAATGCTGACCCAGTGACCGAGTGCTCCGCGAGGAGCTTCCGCCATACCGCGCCCTTTTGCACTTACACTGACTTTATCGAAATCAAATTCGGTCCAAGTGCTCTTATCTCCTGCCACCACGTTGGCCGCAAGCTCATCAACCCATTCGATCATGACATCCGCCATCAATGAAGTTTCAATCGCACGCGCCGCAGTACGTCCGATGGTACTGAACAATACAGTAACCGGAAGATTTCCGCGTTGTAAAAACTCTGTAACGTATTTGGTAATACGCTCATTTTTGGATGCGACACCGATCACCATACGTGCCAACGGCCCTACTTCAACACGGGTGTCGTTATAGATCGGCGATTTGATCCAGCTGTATTTCTCTTTGGTTTTGAGATACGCGATACCGTCTTCACGTTTATCCAAACCGGTGTATTCAGGAATTGTTTGCCCTACATACGGATGGAGAGGCTTATCCCCTTTATACCATGCGTGAGTGACATCTTCTGCGATTTTTTCTTGATCTACCGGAGCAACTTTGCTGATGTCTCCGCCGTAAACGACACCGCTTGGGAAAAGAAGTGCTGATTTGTAGAAGCCGGTATCATCGAGGCGGAAATCACCGTAACTCATGTAGTTCAGCAATCCGCCGCCGGTTCCGCCGACACCTTTGCCTGCCATGAGTTCAGTAAACGTCGCTTTAGAATCTGTTGCTTCACCCGCATACATCGTCCCTGCCATGTAAACATCCGGTAAATACGCTTGTTTGACAAATTTGCGTCCTGAAAGGAGCAATGATTTAAACAATGCGATACGTGCCGGGTTCTGAATATCCTGAACACACGTCACACCACCGACAACAATCGATTGCGGATGCGGATTTTTACCGCCGAAAATCGCCTGCATTTTTGCCAAATCACGTTGAATGTCCAATGCCTGCAAATAGTGGGCAACCCCGATAAGGTTTTGTTCCGGCGTCAACTTATAATGAGCATTACCCCAATATCCGTTTCCGAAAATTCCCAAACGCCCCTGTTTCACGAATTTAGCGACGCGATCTTGAATCGCTTTAAATTCGCTCTCACCGTCAATAAACGGTGATTCCCCCGCAACAGTTGCCCATTTACGTGCTTCAGCGGCTGTTTTTGCAGGATCTGCCGAAAGTGCCGAAACGACATCGACAAAGTCCAGCGCATGAAGGTGATAAAAGTGAACAAGGTGGTCATGCACATACAATGCACCTTGAATCAAGTTACGAACGATACGTGCATTTTTTGGGATCGTAATATCAAATGCATCCTCAACCGCTTCAATAGAACGCTGATAGTGGGTACCGGTACAAACACCGCAGATACGCATTGCCAACAATCCGCAGTCGCGTGGATCACGCCCTTGCAAAATCGTTTCAATTCCGCGGAACATCGTCGAAGAGCTGTACGCATCTACGATCGTATTATTATCATCAATGACTGCTTCGATACGCAAATGCCCTTCAATACGGGTAATTGGATCAACTACAATATGCTTACTCATGGTTCTCTCCTGAATTTTCTCGTTTACCTGCTACGGTGCTTGCTGCTGCATGGATCGCGATACCGATACCGGCTGCGGTCAACATACCCAAACCGAATTCGTCAACGGTTTTTTCAACACCACCCGTAGGTGCTTTGATTTTTGCATCGGCCATCGGACGCTCATACGCGTATTTATCCCAGAAATCAGGTTCCGAACATCCGATACATCCGCGTCCTACTCCGATCGGCCAGTTAACACCTTCGTTATAACGGACAATAGAACAGTTATTAAAGGTCATTGGTCCTTTACATCCCATCTTATAAAGACAGAAATTGTTTTGTGCTCCGGTATCGCCCCACTCTTCTACGTATTCACCCGCATCGAAGTGCGCACGGCGTTCGCAGTTGTCATGGATACGGTAACCGAATGCGAATTTAGGACGAAGAAGGGAATCCAGCTCCGGCACTTGCCCCGTCAGTACATAATGAAGGATCACGCCGACCATATTTGCCGGATTTGCCGGACATGCCGGAATATTGATCAACGGTTTATTTTTAATGACATCCATTACCCCTACCGCACCGGTAGGATTCGGAGATGCGGCAGGAATACCGCCGAATGTAGCACACGCACCGACAGCAACAACAGCCGCAGCATTTTCGGCACAGCGGACAAGATGATCATGGAATGTTTCACCGGCAGCACCGATGGTTCCATATTGACCGTTCATCCCCATCGGAATCGAACCTTCTACAAATAAAAGATATTTTCCTTTGAAATGTTCCATCGCTTCATCGAGCTGCTTTTCAGCCTGGAAACCGGATGCCGCCTGTAATGTTTCATGATATTCGAGGGAGATAATATCCAATACGATCTCATCGATTTTTGGCCCGTCCGCACGCAAAAGAGCTTCGGAGTTACCGGCACAGTCTTGAAGCTCTAGCCAAACAACCGGTGCACGGTTCATCATGATTGCCGCATCAGCGACCAATGGAGTAAACATAGGAGGGAGCATCAGCATTGCAGTTGTTGCACTCGCCCATTTCATAAATTCCCGTCTATCAATTCCGTTTTCTTCCAAAAGTTCAGAAAAGTCGAGTCTGTTGGCAGGAACATTTGCCCGCATTTCATTTAAACGTGCTTCACATTTTTCGAACAAGTCTTGATAATACGTATCACCCTTGTTCGTTTCAACACGCGAACTTTTCGAAGTAAACAGTTTTTTGACTGCTTCTATTTTATCGGACATGATCCCCTCCTCAATTTGTAATGAATTACTATTCAGTATTGTACGTCTGGATAACTTAAACGAATATTTAAAGCATAAAATTTATTGAATAAACATTTTTCTTATGTATTTTCAGGATTCAGCGGGTTTCATTTCGTAATTTTGAAGGATAAAAAAAAATTATTAATCCTTCAAAGGGATTATTTAGAAAAAATTATCTTAGTGTGTTGTGCAGACAGAGCAAACGTCAAACGTTCGAAAGATTAGAGAGGCTTTAGCCGAAGATTCTGCCCCGATCATCGCTTTTTGGGCAATTCCGGGTATTTCAGGAGTACCGTTACCCAAATTCCACTGTGTTGGGGTAATAATCGAATACGCCGTGATTTTACCTTTTTCCATTGTGGCACGGTGGATCAGGGAACCTCTCGGCGCTTCTACGATGCCGATTCCCTCGGCGCTGATACTCTCAATCGCTGAGGGTGCTATAAAGGATGGTTCGGAAAGATCCAGCGAGGTCAGAAGTTCTCTCACATACGCGACCAGATAGACCATTTCGTCCACACGTGCAGCAATACGGGTGAGAGCGGTATCGCCGCAATGTTGATACAGATTCGTAACACCGGGGCGTTTCGTAACAATAGAACGAGACAGCGGACCCGTCTCGTAAAATTCGCCATTATAGAGGGCATTTTTGGCATACGTGCTTCCCCCCTGAGCAAAGGTCTGCGAATCGTCCTCACTGACTAAACCGATATCGGAAGCACTCCGTATATTATTCATGATGGCCGTTTTCTCTTCACCTAACACCAAAAATCGGCCGTAGCTTTTCCCCGAATCCAGCAAATCTAAGTTTTCAAAATTACGTAAAAGAGTCCCGAAATCTCCCTTTAGCGAAAGTAAAAATTCCCGGCTCATCCGGCTTTCAAACATTTCGCTGCTGCATCCCAGTACCTCTTGGGCCATAAAAGACTCCACATCAGAAAGGATTTTCAGAGCCTGCATCACCTCGATGTGCGTCGGATCACAGGTTACCCCTCCGGGAAGTGCGTATGAACTGTGAGGCCACTGCCCGCTAAACAAAGCGCACAGCTGGTTGACCTGAGAAGAGACATACAGAGCTTTCAATGCGACAGAAGGCTCCGTCCCTAAGAGTTTCCCGCTCTCATGCAGCATAACGAGATAAAGCCACTTGATATGATTTTGGATCACTTCGCACACTCGCGTAATCTCTCGTATCGAATGTGCTTTCGGAGTGATCTTAACGGATGCCCCGGCAGCAGCATAAGCATTTTCGAGCATCCGTACCGCAGCAATCAGATGGGAGTGTCCGCAGATACCGCACACGCGCGGCGTAATCACCAATGCATCCAAGGCATTTCGCCCCTCCAAAATTGCTTCCATCCCTCGAAAATGCAAAAAGCGTATGTTTGCTTCTTCAATGCGTCCGTCTTTATCGGAACGAAAATCGATGACCGCCTCTCCCTCTATCCGTTCGATCAGCTGATGGGTAATCATTTAAGCAGTCTCTCTTCCAATCGTTTAATATGAAATGATTTTGCCGCACCCGCAAGGGCGAGATAGCTCCGTTTCGGGATTCCCAGCGGCATTTCAGCGGGGATAGACATGTACGTTTTCGTCGAAAAGAGCTCCCGTTTGGGAAAAGCGGGCTCGGTACATCCGAAACACGGTGTCCCTGCACGGGTTTTAGAGCTCACCCCATTCCAGAGTATTTTATTACAGCTGCCGTGGGTTAACGGCCCCTGACACCCTTGGTCGTAAAACAGACACCCCTCTTTGGTCCCGAAGGTCTCACTGTCAACTTTCCATTCGAAATATTCGTTGCGCAAACAGCCGTTATGGACCAGATAGGCATACAGCTCTGTCGGACGGCAAAACTCATCCACCGCGATCGTCTTGCCATGATAAATCATATCGATCACAAAACTCAGCCATTCTGGATGGGCCGGACAGCCGCTGAGAGTGATTATTTTCTCCCTCATCTCTCTCAAAGGTCCGCTCGCATTTTCTTTGTCAAACAAAATACCGCTGATATGTTCGGGATCCGCTTCTTTGAATATACCCCCGAAACTTGCGCAGCTTCCCATCGAAATAATATGTTTTGTTTTAGAGGTAAGCACCGGCAAAAGCTCTTTCATCGTGATACCGGCACGTTCAAAATCGCCCTTGTATGAGCCTTCGAAAATAAGAATGTCCGACTTTGGAACCTTGGTGACCAATTGCTGCAAAGTGAGGGTACAAGGGAGAAGCGGATGATGGATAAATTCCACCCTATCCAAAAACACCCCTAAGGAAGGATCATTTAAAAAAGAGTGCGTGTTTCCGTTACAGGTGATTCCCTGCAGCCAAATAACTTTAAGTTTAGCGGGTTTTGAGGGCATAATAGATATTTTCAGAGATGGAGGATTCATAACTCTCCAACGGTTTAGGGAGGATTTTCTCCCCGTTGATAAAGACCATTCCCCCTAGATATCCCATGAAAAGTCCGAATGCGCTGAAAAAATCCTGATCTCTCAGCTCGCCGGAACGGACCCCTTCTTCGAAGAAAATCATCAATTCGGTCACAAATGCCGAAACACAGATCATCCCTTCGCAGCAGTTTTGAAATACTTCGCGGTTGGAGAGATAGACCCGTAAAAAATACTCGATCGTTTCCGGACGCTCCTGGGCGATTCTAAAATACATATGGACAATCGCATCGATTTTCTCTTTGGTATTCAAAGGGCTTTCATTGATTTTCCGAATCTCTTCCCCTAAAATATTGGCGATGTAAAGGATCAGATCTTTCGCCAGCATCTCCTTGGAGGTAAAATAATTATAAAGGTTCCCGACACTCATCCCGATTTTTTCAGCGATAGTAGGCATTGTCGTTTGATAAAATCCCTCTTTGGAAAATAATTCCAAGGCTTTTGTCATAATGGAAACTCTGCGTTCTTCTTTCGTTAATCGTGCCAAATTCTATTCCTATATTTATTTTGAAAACGGAAACGGAGTAAAACCCCGTTTCCTACGCTTGCCGCTGTGGCGCTAAAGCTTGCCTCAGTAGAGGCAGAACTTATTCGTTTTCATAATTATAGCGAATACTAATTCATAATCTTATAGTGTGACAGTTCCCGTCCCGTTGCATCGATCACATGGACCGCACATGCCAAGCACGGATCAAACGAATGGATCGTCCGCAAAACTTCCAGCGGCTGTTCCGGATTAGATAAAGTAATACCGATCAACGCCTCTTCATAAGCCCCTCTGGCATTATGGGCATCTTTGGGCGAAGCGTTCCATGTTGTCGGAACCACGGCCTGATAATTGGCGATTTTTCCCTCTTCGATACGGATAAAATGTCCCAATACCCCGCGCGGTACTTCAAAGATTCCCGCCCCCTTCGCGTCCTGCGGCAGCTCTTCAAAAATGTATTTCGTCCACGTTGTCTCATCGAAATATTTGACGTTTTCGATCAAATCGCTCATCATATCAAAAAGGTAGTCGCAGCAAATCTGTGCTTCCACCGCACGGGCGGCATTGCGTCCGAGTGTCGTCGAAAAATCGATCAATTCCATCTGAGAGCGTTCCATAAACCGTTCCATATAAGGACGTATGATCGGCGAATGTTTGCTGTACCCGATGATCATACGGGCCAGAGGCCCTACTTCCATCACCTCTCCATCATAGCGCGGTGCTTTGACCCAGCTGTATTTTCCCTCGCTTTTAAGCGTTCCGTCATCGTTCAGATCGGTATAAAACGGTACCGTCTCTCCTTCATACGGTGAGAGCGGCTCATTCGTCTCATACCATGAGCGAGAGGCCTCTTCAGTGATTTTACCCGCATCAAACGGCGCGATATTCTCAAAATCATGTCCCTTGATCACACCGGACTCAAACAAAACCGACTGCTTGCCGAAACGGTATCCGCCGCACCCCATGAAGTTTCCGCTTGCTCTCCCCTCCCCTGATTTGATCGTCTCTCGATAGGCATCCGTAACCATCAAGATATCCGGGATATAGGCACGCTCGATAAACCCTCGAACATCCTTGATGATAAAGAGAAAATCGTTCAATCGCTGCGGATTGAGGATTTCAGCGACACTGGTCACCCCTCCGACGACCAGGTTCTGCGGATGGGGCGTTTTACCCGCGAAAATCGCAACCGCTTTGGAGATTTCACGCTGGATGTTCAATGCTTCGAGGTAATGGTTCATATGAATAAGATTTTGTTCCGGAGTCAGACGATAGGCTTTATGCCCCCAGTATCCGTTGGCAAAAAGCCCCAGGCGGCCTGCTTTGACATAGCTGCTGAGTTTTTCTTTGACACTCTCCATATGGGCTGCGGAGTTTCGATAAGGGTTGGTACTCCATTTTTCCGCTTCACGCGAAGCACTCAGGCAATCTGCGTTTAAAGCTCCGGTGATATCGACATAATCGAGCGAATGGAGGTGGTAATAATGGACGATATGATCTTGGACAAACAGCGACAGTGTGACGAGATTGCGGATGATTTCGGCATTGTGCGGAATGGTGATTCCGTACGCTTCTTCCACCGCACTGATCGAGGCGCGGTAATGGACATTCGTACAGACGCCGCAGATTCGCTGAGCGATCAGTCCGGCATCTCTGGGATCGCGCCCTTTCAAGATCGTCTCGATCCCCCGAAACAGCTGTCCGGATGCCCATGCTTCGCGTATGACATTGTTCTCGTCAATCTCAACCTCGATCCGCAGATGTCCTTCGATCCGGGTTATGGGATCGATAACGATTTTTCGGTTACTCATGCGGTTTCTCCTCTAATTTTCGATTGTTGGCATAGCTGTCAAACGCGATTTTACCCTGGCCGCAGGCGAAACATCCATGCCCCACCTGCACCGGCCAGCTCGTCCCCTCGTTAAACTTGACCAAAGAGCAGTTGAGATCGGCATACGGCCCTTTGCACCCCATCTGAAACAGACACCACCCCTTCTTGGCCCCCGCATCTCCCCATTCGAGAACAAACTCGTCCAGATCATAGTGGCCGCGCCGTTCGCAGTTGTCGTGCACCCTGAACCCGTACGCCCATTCGGGACGGTTTTTAGCATCCAGTTTCGGAAACTCATCGAACATGATGTAATGCAAGAGGGTCCCCACGATATTAATCGGGTTGACGGGACATCCGGGGAGATTGATGATATCGGAGCGTCCGAGGGCTTCGCTCACCCCGACCGCACCCGTCGGATTGGGCGCTGCCGCAACCACCCCCCCGTCAAACGCGCACGATCCTACCGCCATGACCGCCGCCGCATTTGCGGCAACCCGTTTGAGCAGATCAACGCCCGTCTCTCCTTTAGGGCCGATACGCAGGAACTTCCCATCCAGACCCATCGGTACCGCCCCCTCGACGATGAGGACGTATTTTCCCGCATCATTGCGGACGATGTCACGGAGAACCTGTTCGGACTGTTCCCCCGATGCCGCCATCAGCAGTTCATGGTAATCGAGCGAAATGTATTTGAGGATGAGATCGTCGATTTTAGGATGGGCCGTTTTGATAAACCCTTCCGAATTTCCGCTGCAATCGGCAAGTTCCAGCCAGATAATCGGAATTTTATTGAGGTTCGTCACCCCCTCTTTGACCACTTCCTCGTAGCTCGGATGCAAATGCATCGAAGCGGTAATCATCGAGACCCAGCGGTTGAATTCGTGGCTCATCTCAAACGACTGTATCGCTTCTTCGAGGTTATCGCTGCTGAGCTGATTTTTCGGATGGATACGGTTGTATTTTTCGATCCGTTCACGGACAACCGAGAGTTCCGCCTCTTTAGCCGCCGCTTCACGCTCTAGTTTTAACCGTGCCGATTCTTCGGGGTCGATCGGGGTCGCATCCAAAATCGCACAGATATCCTGTTTGCACCGTCCGCAGGTACGTCCCGCCTTGGTATATTCTTTGAGCTCGCCAAACGACGTCACGGCGTTTTCTTGGATCAGATTGATCAGTTCCTGCTCGTGTACCCCTTCGCAGCTGCAGACCAGCCGCCCGTTTTCGGACATCAAACGGTTGGAGTAAAAATAGGCCGCATCGATCGGCTCATCCAGCTCCATCAGACGCTTCAGCCTCAAAAGGTCGATATTCGTATTGATCCCGATAAAACGTTTCAGACGGTCGTGATTGACGATGTATTGGTCGATCCGGTTTTCGTGAGAGATCAGAATCGTTTCGTTATCCGGATCGTTCGGGTCAAACGCAGGGGACGTGACATCCGCGAACAAAAAGGATCCTACTTTGAGTCCGTCGATCGATACCGCTTCATGAAACGCTTTCTCTTCGTGACCCAAAAGATTGCTAATCGCGACATCGGCTTGGAGGGTACACTCTTTCACCCGTCCGGCGATAAACCCGCCCTCGCGCAGCTGTGCCGCTTCCCCGACGCAAAAGATATCCGGATCAGACGTTTGCATCGACGCATTGACCAAAATCCCCTTGTCGCATTCGACAGCCCCTCGCGCAAAGGCGATATTCGGATCGATCCCGACACCGAAAATCAGAAACGGATCGTCTATTTCCGTCCCCTTGCGGGTCAAAATGCGCGTAATCGCCGATCCGGCGATTTCCCGATCGACGATCGCGTCGTTAAAATCGATTTTGATACGCGGATCGGATTCAAAAATCCCCCGTATCAGTGCAACGGCGGCAGAATTCAAATCACGGGAATAGAGATACTCGCTTCGTACGATCAGGGTGATGCTTTTAGCGTCATTGTTGCGCATCAAGGTATCGAGAAGCTCAAGCGCTATCGGTCCCGCACCGATAATGACTACGTTTTTCCCGATAATCCCCCGTGCGATCTCTTCACAGTCACGGACACTTCGAAACGTTGCCGCGTTATCGATCTGTGATATATCAAAAAGCGCTTTAGGGATAGAACCCGTCGTAATGATGAGTTTATCGTACGAAAAAGCGGCATGTTCGCTAAAAATACGTTTTGCGCCCGGATCAAGCGAAGTGATTTTTTGGTTCAGTTCCAACCGCACTTTCGGATGGAGTTCCAGGGCGATGTTCTCCGCACATTTGGAATGATCGACCAAAGAGCAAAGATGAATCCGATCATACGGAGGATGCACTTCATCGGAGACGATCAAGACATCCGATTCCGGAGCTTGTTCCATAAGGGCATTGGCGAGATAAACGGCGGAAATTCCGCCTCCTACAATTACAATCCTCATATCGGTTCCTCACTCATATTTTTGATTTTTGCCGCTTTAAAATCTTCACGGCTTTGTTTGCATGAGGCTTCCCATACAAACCACCCCTCGTTGGCCGCATCCTCTTTCACCGCAGATTGCTGCTTCGTTTCGCTTTGCCATAATGCCTCTTCGGGTTTGGGGCAGGCACGTACGCATTCGCCGCAGTAGATACAGAGCCACGGATTATAGCGATACTCTTTCTCCCCCTCCAAGGGCTGGTAGAACAAAATAGCCCCCGGAGGACACACCTTTTCGCATTTGTCGCAGAAAATACACGACTCTTTGTCATATTCGATCAATCCCCGGTAGCCCTTGGGCAGCTCCATATCCTTAGCCGGATAATCCATGGTATGGATCGGCTTAAAAAGGTTTTTCAACGCTTCGAGGATTGCTCTAAACATTGCTTTTCCTACTTTGCCGTGCAGGACATGCACGGATCGAAAGAGGCGAGGATGGCAGGAGCATCGGCATACTCGGCCCCCTTAAACACTTCCATCATTGCCGGTATCCCCGAGAATGTCGGCGTTTTGATACGGACTCTCTCGAGCATGCTGCTGCCGTTGCCGCGTACGAGGTAAAAGAGTTCTCCTCGCGGGGCTTCGACACGAACGACCGTCTCTCCTGAGGGCTTTCCTTTCACCTTCCCCTGGATCTCTCCGATGGGGAGGTTGTCCACGATATGCAAACAGATACTCATAGAGTTTTGTATCTCCCGAAGCCGGACAAAGTTGCGGGCATGGATATCACCGCCGGACTCCAGAATCATTTTATGCCCCAGCGCTTCGTAGGGAAAATCGGAGCTTTCAGAACGGACGTCCGTCGCCAACCCTGACGCGCGGGCCAAAGGGCCCAGCGCATTATAGGTATAGGCGTCCTCCAGTGTCAATATGCCGACCCCTTTGTATTTCAGAGACAGGGACCAGTTATTGTCGAAAAGGTCGACCAGCGTCTCGATTTTTTCACTAAGGAGCGTGAGGTTTTTACGAACCATACCGGAGAGCTCGGGGGTCAGATCACGGTTCACTCCTCCGATCGAGATAAAATCAAACTGGATACGGTTCCCGCTGATCGCTTCTTGGAGTTCCATCACCAGTTCCCGATCGGCCATGATCTGCATAAAAAGCGCTTCGAATCCGGCATTCTCCGCCGTATGGGCGAGACAGAGCATGTGCGAGTGGATACGGTCGAGCTCCACCATCAGCATCCGCAGATATTTGATCCGCTCGTTCGCTTCATATCCCAGCAGTTTTTCGACCGCCAGGGTATACGAGAGCGAATGGGTAATGGCGCAAAGCCCGCAGACGCGGGCAACGACATACCCCACCTGCTTGAATTCGAAATTACGGGTGCAGGCCAGCTCCACCCCCCGATGGACAAACCCCACATCGGCATCGACTCCGATGATCTTCTCATTTTCACACTCGAATTTGAATCGGACCGGTTCGAGCAGGGAGATATGCTGAGACCCCAGAGGGATTTGGATCGTCTTTTTCATCCCTCACCCCTTAGCGGATGCTGCAGCGAATCTTCATCCAAATAAAGCCCGCGTGCCGCTCCTTCAACCTTTAATCCGAACATATCGACGATCTCCCTCTCCCCCATAAAGGCGGAAGGGATCAGTGCGACAACCGAGGGGACGGGTGTTTCATAATCACTGAGGGCATAATAGATAACGACCTCGTCTTTGGTACCGTATTTGGAGAAAATCCACTGCAGTTCGATCTTACCCTCACCCAGATCGATCCCGTTGACCGTCAGGAAATGCCACTTTTTGGGTTTATAAAAAGCGCCGATATCTGCGATAAGGTTTGGAAGGGTTGTCGCTAATTTAGTCATGCTTCACCTTTGTTGCCATATTAAGGCGGCTGAGTTTGTTACCGATCGTTTCAACGGCTCCGAAAAGTTTGAACGGTTTTTCGATTGCTTTGCTCTTCTGCTCCAAAATCTCACCCGCTTTGACCAGTGCATCAATGATGAGCTGCGGCGACGAGGCACATCCGGGGACATAAACATCGACGGGGATATAACGGTCAATCCCGTCTTCGACATTGACCATCCCCCGAAAGACGCCCCCTGTTGCCGTACATGATCCTACCGCTATAACCACTTTGGGTTCAGGTATTTGCGAATACAGTTCTACCAGCCGTTCGCGGGAGCGGTAGGTGACCGGACCCGTCACCAAAAAGATATCCGACTGTTTCGGATTTCCCGTATTGATCACCCCGAAACGCTCCAGATCGAACTTCGGTCCCAATGCCGCGAGGATCTCGATATCGCACCCGTTGCAGCTTCCCGCATTGTAGTGCAATATCCACGGCGATTTTTTCCGAAACGCGCTAAAAAACTTCATGATAGCATCCATAAAAGGTTCATAACGGCCAGCGTCATCGCGGCACCGTAGATGATCTTGAGCATATGCGCACTGCGGACGCGGGCCGTAGCGTTATCGACCAAATTGACCAGCAAGAATACTACTCCGACTAAAACAGCCCCGAGCCAAATCGACGAGCCTCCGAACATAAAGACAAAGCTGTAAATGAACAGGTACTCCAGAAAACGGGACATATAGAGGAATTCGTAAAAAACACCGCTGTACTCGATCTCGACTCCGCCGACAATCTCCTGATGGGCTTCACCGACATCGAAAGGGGACTTTTTCACCTTGATCGGGACGATCATCAACAATGCCGCAAACAAAAGGGGCATTTGCTGCAGATACCCCCCCTGCCCCAATATCTCCGAAATCTCGAAGCTCCCGCTTTGCAGATAAAAACCGACTGCCGTCAAAATCAGTATCGGTTCATACGCGACGAGCATCAGCAGTTCTCTGTTGGCCCCCAGATGCGAATACGCCGAACGGACACTGTACCCCGCCAAAACCAGCAGCATCTGCGCAAAGAGATGCAAAAAAATAACATAGAGCAGGTTCCATCCCCAAAAGATCGCCGCGACGGTAAACCAAAGAAGAAAGAAATGGGCGACTGCCAGCAGAGCATGGGGGGCATGAATGATGAGGGTCCGTTTGTCCAGCAGTTTAAACATGTCATAAAACGGCTGCAGAAGCGGCGGCCCCTGACGCCGCTGCATCCGCGCCCGAAGAACCCGTTCGCCGCCGTATACCAGAGCGCCCAATATCGGTGCAAGTGCGATCCATATCCAAATCATGAGAATGCTCCGACGACAGCTACGGCGACAAACACCAGCGTAAAACTCCCGTAAATCACCTGTTTCACCGGAGGCGAAGGTTCATAATAGACCAGCGCCGCATCAAAAGGCTCTTTCTCCCCGCATTGATAAGGCCCCGTGCGGTCATACCGTTCCATACTCCGCACCATCGACGGCAGCGCAAATACAAACAGCAGCGGAAGAATGAAAAGTGCGAGCAAAACGTCACGCTGAATTATGATAAATCCGGCACCGGAACCCAGAATAAGAAGGGTCAAAAATATCAGCGGAATACTAAAACCAGGCGGGATACGCTCCTCTTCTGCACCCACAACATCCGAGGTGTTAGAGAGAAGTGCCGAAGAGACTTTAAAATACAGAAGCACCAGCAACGTGCTTCCGATGATCATGGATAACAATACGATCAACAGCAAAGGACGCTCCCGCAAGAGCGATGCAACCGAGGTGATCGCGAACAGTTTTCCCATAAAAAGACCAAACGGCGGCAAGGTCAAAGAGACAAACCCGAAGACGATAAAGGCGACCGTTTTAGGCGCTCGGCGCACCAGCCCTTTCATCTCTTCGATATTTTTCATATGATATTGTTTTTCCAACACCCCCGCCGCCAAAAAGAGGAGCGCTTTAGAGAGGGCATGAAACCCCATCAGCACCATGGCAAGGGTCATACTCTCTTGCGTACCGATTGCCGCCAGCGACATCATAAGACCCAGCAGTGCCACGGTCGAATACCCCAGAATCTCTTTCAAAAGCGAACGGGACAATGCCAGATAAGAGGCCGCGACAAACACCAGAGCCCCCGTTACGGACAGAAGACCTCCGAGCAGCGTCATCCCCAGCAGAGGAGCAAGTTTTAACATCAGATACGGCGCGATCTTGACCATCGTCGCCGAGTGGAGCATGGCACTCACCGGGGTCGGCGCGACCATCGCGCCCAGCAGCCAGCTATCAAACGGGATCGATGCCCCTTTCACCAACGCCGCCATACTTAAAAACGCTACGCCAAGAAGCAATACACCGCCGGATTGCTGTATCAATGTATCCAACATCACCGTCCCAAAACCTGAGACGCCAACCAATATCCCCGCCAGAATGACCACTCCACCGATCTGATTCATCCAAAGCGCTTTGAGGGCATTCGTGCGGCTCACCTCATCGTCTCGAAAAGCAATCAGCTGATAGGATGCGAGGGTGGTCAGCTCAAACAAAAAGAAGAAAAGCAAAAGCGAATTGGCGCAGACAAGGGTATTCATAACGGAGAGAAACAAAAGCAGCGAGCCGACAAATAGCCGTTTTTTGAACGGAGTTGCCGGCTCATCTTCCATATAACGGACGGAGTAGAGGACGATGATTCCGCCGACGATGTTGATGATCAAAAACATAAATCCAGAGAGATCATCGACGATAACCTCCGCCGATCCCCCCGAAGGTGCAGCCGACTCCGCCCACCCGTACAACAGCAGTTGAACGGCGGCCAGTATCATTATTTTGGGGCTCTTATACTTACTCCCCTGATATAAAAAGTATAGCAATAACACAATATCCGCAATCACGATCATCGTATTCAGCGTATAGGGAAGATAAAACGAGAGATGCTCCGCAGACGTAAAAATAGAAACCGACAGGAAACTCCCGATCGCCAAAAGTGCCGTACACAGGAGATAGAGCATCCGTACCGACGAGAATGCCAATACCAAAGCAGCAGTAATCATCGGTAATACGATCAATGTTAATACCATCACGCCTGCATCCCTTTTAGGAGCTAATTTGAAAGATTATAACACATGATCTGCATCAAAAAGTTACAAAATATTCTAAATTTTATAGCGTGACCGGTCAGCGTGACACCTACTTGGCAACAATTTTTATTTCATCATTTAAGTTCTTTATTATTACATTTTAAAGAAACCGTCGATAGAATCATTTGTTTATAGTTGGAATTCAAATTGAGGAATGACAATGGCACCAAATGCACTTTTAGTTAGATTACATGAGGCTAAAAAAGGACATCTCCGATGGATAGGCAGAGTTGAGGAACTTGTCCAGAACAATCTCTCCGATTCACCTCTGATAGAATCCTCCGGAACCGAATGTGCCCTTGGGAAATGGCTTATCCATGAGTTTAAGTCAATCGATCGAAATTCCAAAATCTTTAATGCATTTTCTGCCGTTGATACATTCCATAAAGAATTACACGATTTATATTTAGACATTCTCGCACTGAAATCCGGCAAGGGCCAAAATAAAATGTTGTTCGGCATGCAAAGAATCGTTATGTGGTGGCACCCGACCCTATCCGTTTCTTCTCAAATAAAAAAGAGATACCATCTGTTAAAGAAAAAATCAGAGGAATTGTTTGCGGCGCTCGATATTTTAGAGGGAGCTCTCAGCATGCATGGAACGCAGTCGTTGAAATATACGGGGAGAGTTGCTTCTGATGATGTGCTGCAAAGGTCGTAAATAATTTTTTTATCCACTCTGCCGAATAAAAATGAAGAATGATTGAATTACCTATTTATTTATTACTTAACAGGTTTGTACAAGTGCATACAATAATCTGATTGTATATCCAAACCTAGTTAGTATTTTTTATTCCGTTTAGTTATAATATATAATATACTATCATTTACTTCTTTTACAGTATTTGAATGATCGCTTTTCTTGTGCACCTCGTATTGCTTTTTGACGTCAGCATATTTTTTATAACGAACTCTAATTTTTTCTTCAATTAAAGATAGCTTTTTTTCTTTTAATAAACATGGCTCAGGATCTTCTACTTTGCTTAAAGCAATATCATCAATCAACACATTTCTAGTTTCAACAGCTTCTTTCAATTTGCGTATCCAGTATTGAAGACTACTTTCCTTTTCTAATGAATCATCATATTTGAGTTTTTTTATCAATGACAGCATTTTCTTCAAACTAATCGTTTGTTGTTTTGAGTTTTTATTTGCGGTATGAATCTTTTCTTCTCTTTTTACTAATCGAACTTTATTATTCAAATCAACACCTCAAATGTACTCTGTTAAAATGCTCGAACCCATTAAATTTGACGAATCGGATGTTTAGAGTAATGATCCATAAATACTTGCATCCACATTTTATTTTTGCTTCTTTTATATCTCTCAATCTTTAATAGACTTCAACACTATCCACTCTAAGTTATATCTGTCAACCAAGATATTAATTTTAAACCATTACTGTAATTCTCTAAAGAGTCTAACACAAAATCTATGCATATTTACAAAGATTGTATTTCAATTAACCATCTCCGATCCTTCAAATAATATATTGAGAATCTTATTATCAATTTTAATCAAAGAGTCGGCTATTCAATATTCACTATTTGAAAACGGGTCTGAAAAAATGGGCGTAAATCATTATTGGATGAGCAAGATAAGAAAGATTTTTAAATAGTTTTATAAGTGGATGATTTTTGGGATTTCTAAGGGATTTTAATGATTGTAAGATGGTGGCGGGGGGGGGACTCGAACCCCCGACCTCCGGCTTATGAGACCAGCGCTCTAACCAGCTGAGCTACCCAGCCATCTTATGTAGAATTGGATAAGGCCGGAATTATAGTGAACCATTGCTTATTAAAAACTAAAAGTTGAACAAGTTTTAAAGAGAATAATAAATTTAATTACATCATACATGATTCAGCTCATAAGTATTGAGTCAAGTTGACTAAGAGATTGACAATTAATCCAAACTCGTGTACAATCCCGAGCATATAAATCACTTAAAAGGAAATGCTATGAACTTTCAACCGCTTGGAAAACGAGTCTTGGTTCAACGTCTCGAAGAGGCAACCAAAACCGCTTCAGGAATCATCATCCCTGACAATGCAAAAGAAAAACCTTCACAAGGCACTGTTATCGCAATCAGCAGTGAAGTCGAAAACGTTTCTACCGGAGATACCGTCGTATTTGGTAAGTATGCCGGCAGTGAATTGACCCTCGATGGAAAAGGGTATTTGGTCATCGAGACTGACGACCTTCTCGGAATTATTAAATAACTAACCACTTTATAAGGAGAATATTATGGCAAAAGAGATCCATTTTTCAGACGAAGCACGCAATAAGTTAGCCGCAGGGGTACAAAAATTGACCGACGCGGTTAAAGTAACCATGGGGCCACGCGGACGTAACGTCCTCATCCAACGAAGCTACGGCGCACCAAGCATCACCAAAGACGGTGTATCGGTTGCCAAAGAGGTAGAACTGAAAGACCCTCTTGAAAACATGGGAGCGCAGCTCGTTAAAGAGGTTGCTTCCAACACGGCGGATGAAGCGGGAGACGGTACGACGACAGCGACGATCCTTGCCAACGCCATCTTTAAAGAAGGTCTTCGCAACATCACTGCGGGTGCTAACCCGATCGAAATGAAACGCGGTATGGATAAAGCAACCGAAGCGATTTTGGCAGAGCTCAAAGCCGCTTCACGTATCATCAACGACAAAAAAGAGATCGCTCAGGTTGCAACCATCTCTGCTAACTCGGATGACCGTATCGGTGCAATGATCGCGGAAGCGATGGATAAAGTAGGCCGTGACGGTGTTATCACGGTTGAAGAAGCCAAAGGGATCAATGATGAACTCGACGTTGTTGAAGGTATGCAATTCGACCGCGGTTACCTCAGCCCGTATTTCATCACAAACTCTGAGAAAATGACCGTAGAGTTGGATCACCCGTTTATCCTCCTTTTCGATCAAAAAATCTCAAACCTCAAAGACCTTCTTCCTGTATTGGAACAAGTTCAAAAAAGTTCACGCCCGCTTTTGATCATCGCTGAAGATGTCGAAGGTGAAGCGTTGGCGACATTGGTGGTCAACAAACTGCGCGGCGTACTCAACATCACTGCGGTTAAAGCTCCGGGATTCGGTGACCGCCGTAAAGCGATGCTCCAAGACATCGCGGTATTGACCCGTGCACAAGTGATCTCTGAGGAGATCGGCCGTACATTGGATAGCGCAACCGTTGCAGACCTCGGTCAAGCGGCACGTGTCGTTATCAGCAAAGACAATACCACTATCGTCGACGGTGCAGGAGAGAAAGACGCGGTTAACTCCCGTATCAAAGAGATCCGTACCCAAATCGAAACCACCACCAGTGAATACGACAAAGAGAAACTCCAAGAGCGTCTTGCGAAACTCGCCGGCGGTGTTGCGGTTATCAAAGTCGGTGCGGCTACCGAGACCGAAATGAAAGAGAAAAAAGACCGTGTTGACGATGCTCTCTCTGCTACCAAAGCGGCCGTTGAAGAAGGTATCGTTATCGGCGGCGGTGCGGCACTGATCCGTGCGGCGGCAAAAGTGAAACATGAGCTTACCGGCGATCAAAAGATCGGATGGGAGATCATCCTCCGTGCTATCTCTGCACCGGTTAAACAAATCGCTGAAAATGCGGGATACGATGCAGGTGTTGTCGTCAACACGATCGTGAGCGCAACCAACGAAAACATCGGATTCAACGCCGCTACCGGCGAATACGTCGATATGTACGAAGCGGGAATCATCGATCCGTTGAAAGTTGAGCGCGTCGCGTTGACCAATGCAACATCGGTATCGAGTATGCTTCTCACAACCGAAGCGACGATCCATGAGATCAAAGACGACAAAGCCGGCGGAATGCCGGATATGGGCGGAATGGGCGGAATGCCGGGGATGATGTAACAGCCGTTACACGCTCCCGCCCCGAGAAAATTCCTTCAACGGAGTTTTCAACGGGATTTCTCCTCTAAATACTCTCTCTACTTCTACTTTCTATCTCTGTGAAATTATCCATCCGTTACTTATTCAAGCTATAATTGACGCTAAATCTATTCAGTATCGAGGTTACTATGGAAATGTTCTTTGGATTGCAGCTGTTTTTGCTTTTTATTGTCGTCGGCCTCTTTTTGATATGGATATGGGCCATGGCCGATATCATCACCTCCAAATTCAAAGAAGATCTCATGCAGGTCATCTGGCTTCTGGTCGTTTTCTTTTTACCGTTTATCGGTGTTTTACTCTATCTTTTGATCGGCCGTTCGATGAAAAAGATCCCGCCCGAAGAACGTATCGAGGATCATAAATACGACCATTTGACCAAACTCAAAACACTTTTGGATGAGGGGATACTCACACCCGAAGAGTATGAAAGTGAAAAAGAGAAAATATTGCGCCGTTAGGGCAATCTAAACTATACCTATTCTAAAGGCGATGGCAATGGTTCCGTTAATCAATTTTCAACTCGTACCGATCCAGTTCGGTCATATCGCTGCCGATATTCAAACCAATCTGCTTCAGTATCTTGTCGATAATACGACACTGGTCTGGATGGGAATCATCGCCGTTTTAATAATCACGACGCTGCTGATACGGATAAAAATTGCACATCTTTTTACGAGCCGGTCGATTTTCCCGATCTTTGCCGCATCCTTTTCCCCGTTTATGACCATGTTTGTAGCTCTGTATGTACTCAGCGAAGAGCCCGCAAACAGCGTCATGATTATCCTCTATTCCCTCGCCTCTTTTTGGTTGGCCATCTCGCTCCTGCGCATTCCCCTAAAGATGCTCAATTTTTTCAACCGCAAGCTTTTTTATACGGCCAGCGGTTTCTTAGCCCTCTCCGGCGCTATTTTACTCTTTAAGCAACTCAGCGAAATCGCCTCCAATGATTTCTATCTCGATGCCGTCTCTTTGTTTGCGCTCCTGACGATCATCTCAAAATTCGGGATTATCATCGGCTTGTACCTCTACGGACATATGCTGCTGCCCGCACTGCTGACACGATGGGAGGCAATTCTTCCTCGGTGGAGTTCCCCATGGGGAATACGGCTTTTTTCCCGAGTGCTCTTTGTGCTCGTTTCCCTGCTGTGGCTCGGTAATATTCTGAGTGTTTCTCTGAAAGTGCTGATGCTCCTTTTTCTCTCCTCGGTACTCATCGGCACCTTTGTCATGATCCGCAATCATACCGAGTGGATTATCCGCCATCTTTACAACCCGGAGCTCTATACTCCGGTAGAATTGGAAAATCTTTCGTACCACCTTCACAAAAGTCTCCTCTTGGTTTTCCTTTTCTTTTTTTACCGATTGACCCCTTTGTTCAGCGAACTGCAACGATTAAATGAAATGCTGGAATCTGTAGTGCTGATCCAAACAACGCTGCTGGAGCTTTCACTGCTGCAATTAATCAGCGCACTCTTTGTTTTTAATCTTTTCTACAGTCTTCTCTTTATGGTCGCCAAACGGATACGATTGTTTCGGGCATTTCGTCACAGCATCAACGCAAAATCAATCGAAGCCCTCAGTCTCAACTTCGGAATTTTGATCATTCTCATTTTGGCTTTTATCCAGATGGACGTATCATGGCGTGTTTTCATTCCGATTGCCGGGGCTCTCGGGATAGGATTCGGGTTCGGGCTTCAAACCATCCTGAATAACTATATGAGCGGGTTCATCGTCCTCTTTTCCAAAAAACTGCGGATCGGCGACATCGTCGAACTGCCGGGCAATGCGGGGAGTGCTGTTGGCAATACCAGCGGGACCATCGTAGGAACCGTCGAGACCATTGATATCCTTTCCACAACGCTCCGAACCGTCGACGGGATTGAAATTTCGATCCCAAACTCTTTTTTTATCGCCGAAAAGATCATCAATTATTCCCAGACCTCCCCTTTTGTACGGGTAAAGATTTCCGTCGGTGTCGATTACACTACCGATTTGGAAGTAGTCGAAAAACTGATTATCGAAGCGATGAATGAGTGCGATGAGATCGAGCAGTCGATGGATAAAGGGGTCATCTTTACCCAATTCGGTTCAAGCTCGCTCGATCTGGCCCCCTATTTTTGGACCAATATCCGAACCGTTCGGGCACTCGGCGCCCTCAAAGGGGAACTCATGAGCCGAATATTGAGCAAATTCCGCGAACATGGCATATCGATCCCGTTCCCACGAAGTGATATCACTATTCGCAATCCTGTCGCGGTTCAAACGAATGCGGAATAAAGATCTCATGTAAGAAAAACACTAATCCGTTATAATACGGAAAATACATTAAGGTCTCATACACATGGCAAAATATCCGACACTCTTAGAACAATTTCGCTCTTTCTGTTTTCAAAACAATGCCAACGATCTTGAAGAAGCTATCCGATATTTTTCAGTTTTCGGAGGGATGGGGTGGAGCGTCGACCTCTCTAGACCCCTAGATGAACTGATCGAAGAGAAGATCTTAAAAAATTACCGATACATTCATGGGGATATCGCAAAGATCACCCAAAGCAACCAAACCCACCATGCGCTCCTGAGCGCCATCGCCATCGGAGACAGACGGGAACACTCCGCATTCCGCAGAGCCGATGTTACCAGAGCCGAAGGGGAAGCGTCGATCAACTTCCTGATCGATAACGGGCTGCTGATCCGTGACAAATCGCAAGATCAGCCGGTCGATGAAAAAGAGGTCGTATCGGACAAACTGTTTTTCATCGCCCCGTTTATGCGCTTTTGGTTCTCTTCCATCTCCCCTTATTACAAAGGGATCAAAGAGGGGAATTTCACCGAGGTCAAAGAACGGTGGAGCCATCTTCAGCATGAGTTTACCGACCTCATCTACGAACAGCTGGTAAGGGAACTGATCAAAAAAAGTTTTACCGAAGACCGGGTCGAAAAAATCGGCTCTTACTGGGATAAAAACAGTGAAATCGAGATTCTGGCACGTACCAAATCCGGCAAGATCATCGCAGGGTCATGTAAATATTCCAAATCAAAAGCCAATAAAAGCGAACTGACCAAGCTCAAAGAGAAATGCTCAGATGCCCAGATTCATGCCGATATTTTTGTGATTTTCTCTAAAAACGGTTTCTCGAGTGAGTTTAAAAAGGAGAAAGGGGAAGGGCTAAAACTCTTTACCCTGAAGCATCTCAGAGTTCTGATGGAGGATCTTGGTCCCAAAGATCTTCTCGTCAATACCAACAAGAAGTACTAAAAAATCTTCACCCCTGATGAAAGGGTGAGGTGTAAATTATTCATTATCGCTTTCAGCAGGGATTATTGCTTGTCGATTTTCCCAAATCGAATGCAAAAACGCAATCGTAATCAAACCGATACCGATCGTCCCTGTCACTGCTTCATTGATATGCATCGTAATCTTCATCAACATGATAATCGCCAAAATCCCGATTGCATAGTGTGCCCCGTGTTCAAGATAGCGAAACTGAGAAAGGGTTTTATGCTCAACAAAATAGAGGGTGATACTCCGCACAAACATCGCTCCGACTCCAAGCCCGATCATGATGATAAAGATATTGCTCGTCAGAGCGAACGCCCCGATAACGCCGTCGAAACTGAAACTGGCATCCAAAATTTCAAGATAGATAAAACCGGCGATACCGCTTTTAACCGTATCCGAAGAGAGGAAATGATCCAGCATCCCGAGCAATGAGTGCAGCAGCACCCCATACATAAATGCCAGCACAATGCTAAAATCCTCAGTGATATGCCCTAGAGCGATCCCCACCATGATTGCCGTAATGAGCTCGATATTGGCTACCCCTGAAAACCGTTCCATCATTCTGGAACCTTCAACAAACGTCACCCATTTGATATCGCGTTCTTCAAAGAAAAAGTCCAAAAAGACCATCAGCAAAAAAGCTCCCCCGAATGCGAAGATCGTCGATTCGGTCGCTTTGAGTACTTTTTCGTATTCCGCAGGCTGATTCATTGCCACTTGCAAGGTCTCGATCAATCCCATCCCCGTTACAATGGAGACAATAGCGAGAGGGAAAATCAATCGCATTCCGAAAACTGCGATGGGGATACCGAAAACGATAAACCGTTTCTGCCAGATCGGATCCATTGTTTCCAATACTTTGGCATTTACCACCGCATTATCGAATGAAAGCGATATTTCAAGGATAATCAATAAAAAGGTGATATAAATAGCGGCGAGCCCACCGAGGTAAAACGCTGCAATCAGCCCTAAAGCCATGATTGCAAACGAGCTGTAAAAGTAGCGCATCGGCATCCTTTAAAATAGATCCGAAATTATATCCTACCTGTGGGCATTATGCCACTGTACTAGACTGAGGCGAAACCCTTCTTTGACCGGAAGAACCTCATGAGAGAAATAGGGATTGCTTAGAAATACCACCATGTCGCCCGCTTCCGGACGCAGAGTGATCGTATTGCCATGCTCATCGCACAGATAATTAAACAGAAGTTCTCCGCCGCTAAAATGATCCGTATCGGTGGGATGAGGCGTGTAGGACGTCGTGAACAATACGGTAGTCAGTTTACGTTCCGGCGCTACGGGTGTAAAACCGATAGTTTCCCCGTTACGATTACGCAGTTCGCTCGAATCATCACTGTGTTTAAGATAAAACGACCCGCTCTCATACCCCAGTACCTGAATATCGGTAGCCGTCGTTAAAGAGAGGGCAAAAAATGCCTCGATCTCAGCCCGGACCGCAGAAAACCGGTTCTCATATATACTGCGGAGTTCAGGGCTCAGCATATGGATCTCCGTTTTACGAATCGCAGTATCGAGGGATCTGCCGCGAAGCTCTGCTTGTACCGCCTCTTTGTCCGAGAGTGCCGCCGCCGTGATCGCACGGCATTCACTCGGGCTAAGCACCCCTTCGATCACCATATAGGGGAAATCGTGATAGGGGTTCGGGAGTCTTTTCGTCGGTATCTCCCAGTTTAGAAGTTCATCGCGCGCATAAACGTAATTGGAGATTTGATGCACGGATCACTCTTTGAAACGCCAAAGGAATACAATCCCTTTGACTATGTTTGCCGCTATTGAGGCAGAATGGATCATTTTTGCTTATCCGTCACGATGTAAAGCTGTTCGTGTCCCAAACGCTTCAATACGTCCATGACACCGACGAAGTTTTGGAATGCGGCCTCTTTATCACTGTAAAGAACCACCGTCATCTCTTTGCCTCCGGAAACGACGCGCTGTTCAAACTGATCCAGGGTAATGGGAGTTTTTTCATCTCCCAGCATAAGCGTTCCGTCTTTTTGGATCGTGAGCTTGAGTTCACTCGGCTTATGCTCCGCCGCCGTCCCTTTGGCTTCAGGGAGATCGACCGGGATAAGTCCCGTCCGGATAAACGTAGCGGTCGTCAATACCATGACCAAAAGAACCAGCATGATATCAATGAAGGGGATAACGTTGATCGTATCGATACGCTTCATTCTCATCGGTTTATCCTCGGTTTTGGTGGGCGTTAATATCCCACTGCGCCAGAATACGTTCCATTTTGCGCAATAAAATATTGTAAAACACGATGGCAGGGATGGCGACAACGAGCCCCATCGCCGTCGCTTTGAGTGCCAATGCAAGACCCGTCATGATTTTCTTCGGATCAACGGCACCCACATCTCCCAGCGTATAAAACGTGATCATGATCCCCAGTACAGTCCCCAGCAATCCAACATAAGGGGCATTGGAACCGATCGTAGCAATCGTGCTGACATTATTCCCCAAATCGAGTTCAAGTTCCTCTTTCGTCTCGTAATCGCCGATACGAACAGCCCCGTAAGCCATCATTCTCTCGATAAAAAGCCACAATGAGACGATACTCATCACGATCAAAATACCGATAATCCCATAATCTACTGCCGAGTGCGCAAACTCCAACCAGCTGCTATTTTCCATTTCGTTCCTTTTTTTTGAATTCAAGTTTGACACAGGTCCCCTCTCCCACTTGGGAGGCAACATGCAAATTAATTGAGTGACGGTCGCAGTAGCGCTTCACGAGACTAAGCCCTATCCCATAGCCGGCCATCGTCGAATCATTTTGGTAATAGCGGTCATAAATGCGCATCAAAGTGATCTCATCCATACCGATTCCCTGATCACAGATACTGAGGACATGATTGTACAATGTAATTGTAATCCGAGGGTTCTGAAGGGAGTATTTGACCCCATTTTCGACCAAATTATCAATCACTTTCCCCAGACCGATTCGATCCATCCGTACTTCACACGCCTCCATCGAAACATCCCACGATGCCGCAGGGTACAAAGAGCGTAAAAAACCCAGCCGTTCTTCGATGACGTCGCGCAGATCAAAGGTTTCGATCTTCTCCCGCTCTGTCTGCTTCTTGATCAGATAATCGAGTTCATTGTACCGCTCTTTTAACATCTCCGCCGCCATCTCGATTCTCTCCAGCCGTCGGAGGCTCTTCTCATCGTCATGCGTTTTGCGCAGCATTTGCGCATTGGCGGTGATCGTATTGATCGGAAGATTCAGCTCATGCAGCGTCTCTTTGGAAAAACGTTCCAAATGTTCAAAATGTTCCCGCAGCGGAGTGATCGCAATTTTTGCCAATATCCCTCCCGCGACCAGTGTTATCACCAAAGAGACAAAAGCGATAATCCCCCATTGCTCTACACCCAGCACCTGGTGGACATAATAAATACCGGCGATTAAGATACCGGTCGTCGTCACATACAGTGATGCCAAGGCTATTTGGACACTACGAAACAAGACGATATCCTACACCGCGGATATTAACGATCAGCTCAGATCCGATCTCTTGTTTGAGACGGTTGATGTAAACCCTTATTGCCCCGTCACTGATCATCTCCGAAGGGTTCCAGAGAGTATCCATGATCATCTCTTTGGTCACGATTTCACCCGCATTGCGGATAAAAAGGGCCATCAGCTGATACTCTTTAAGAGAAAATGGGATCTCTTTGCCCTCTTTTAAAATACATTTATGGACATCATCCAGACACAGGTCTCCGACACAAAAGCGTTCTTTCCCTTTGGTACGCCGTAACAGGGCATGAAGCCGAACGATCAATTCGTCGTTATTAAACGGCTTTTTCAAATAATCGTCCGCCCCGATCTCAAATGCTTTGGAGAGGGTTTCGATCTCTTGATGGGATGTAAGGTAGATAGTCGGAGTAGTGTCATTGGCACGACGAAGCTCTTTTAGGAGAGAAAGTCCGTCGATAAGCGGAACGTTGATGTCGAGGAGATAGAGATCAAAGTGGTTTTTGTAGGTTTCATCCAGAGCCTCTTGCCCGTTTCGGCATAGCACTACTTCAAACTCCTCCTCTTCCAGAACGTCCATGATCGATTCGCCGAAAAGCAAATCGTCTTCCAGCAGCAAAACCTTAATCGACACGCTCAATCGTCCATTGGAGTGTTTCCCCCGCCTTCATCGGCACGACACTGCCGTAAAGTTCGGGAACGACAAAATCTTGCTTTACCAACACGACCTCTTTGTATTCGGCACAGATACCGTAAATCTGCTGTGCGTTGTCACTCACAAAGGCTTGAAGGTTATCAAGCTTATCATGGGCATCAAACACTTCACACAGCAATTGCAGTGCAATCGGTGCGGTAAATACCCCTGCCCCGCATCCGCACGACTCTTTCGCATGTTTCGGGTGAGGTGCGGAATCGGAGCCGAACATCACTTTCGGATGGGCTTCGAGGGCGATGCTCAGCAAAGCGGCACGGTCTTCGGGACGTTTTGCGATCGGTTTGCAGAACAGATGCGGGCGAAGCATCCCTCCTGCCACATCATCGAGAGTGATCATAAGATGGTGAACCGTAATCGTGGCATATAGATTCTCGTATCGATCGAGCATCGCGACAGCATCGGCTGTCGTAATGTGTTCCATGACGATTTTCAGCTTTGGAAAATTACTCGCCAGCATCTCATATACGCTCATAAACTCCGCTTCGCGATCCATGACAAACCCGTTGGTCTCTCCGTGAACCGAAAGGACAATCCCCAAATCCGCCATCGCTTCAAGCGTTTCACGCATCGACTCGATATCAAACGATGCCACGCCCCCTTCGGAATTGGTCGTTACCCCGCTCGGATAGAGTTTAATCGCCGTTATATCATCCACGACACTCTCTAAAAAAGAACGGCTGTAGTTTTGGTAGAACAGGGTCATGTAGGGTTCAAAATCATCCCGTCCGATCGCATGTTTGATCCGTTTTTTATACTCTTTGACCATCTCTTTCGTCGTTACCGGAGGAACGAGATTCGGCATCACGAGCGCACCGCTAAAACTGTAGGAGGTGAGAGGAGCGACCGATTCCAGCATATCGCCGTCACGAAGATGAAGATGCATGTCCAACGGCATGGTTAAAGAAATTGTTTTCATGATTATGCCTTTAGCTGATGTTGCGCTTCTTGAATCAGCGCATTGAGCGCTTCTTCATAACGAATGGCTTCCGCTTGCTCCGTCGATTCAAATCGGGTCACAAGAACCGGGGTCGTGTTACTCGCACGAACCAATCCCCACCCTTTTTCAAAAATAACCCGGACGCCGTCCACTTCAATAATCTCTTTGATAGCGGGAAAAGAAGCAGGAGGATTTTGCAGGAGCTCTTTGAGTTTATCCATGAGAGGGAATTTTTCCTGCTCGGTAGTTTTTACTTTGATCTCTTCAGTGGAAAAAACCTGCGGAAGCTTTGCGATCTCGGCATCGAGATCGACACCTTCTTGGATAAGTTCAAGCATCCGCAAGGTCGCATAAATCGCATCATCATATCCGAAATAGCGATCGGCAAAAAATACATGCCCGCTCACTTCACACGCCAAATCGGCATGGAGTTCTTTCATTTTGACCTTCAGGTTCGAATGCCCCGTTTTATACATGACGGCGGTCGCGCCGCGCTCGCGAAGGGTGTCATACATGACCTGCGAACATTTTACTTCGCCGATCACGGTAGGATTTTTCATCTTGAGGGCAAACAAGATTGCCATCATATCCCCCTTGATGTTGTTGTTAGGGGTCAAAACCGCAATACGATCCGCATCGCCGTCATAGGCGAAAGCGATGTCACCCTCGGCTGCCAAGAGTTTTTTGATGTCTTCAAGGTTGTGCTCTTCGCTCGGATCGGGATGATGGTTCGGGAAGGTTCCGTCGGGATCAACATAAATCCCTTTGGTTTTCAGTTCAAGCGCGTTAAAAATATCCTCAATCGCCAATCCTGCAACACCGTTACCGCAGTCATACACAATCCGTTCACTCATTCCGCGCAAATGCCCGAACGATTCGATCATAAACGTTTTATAGCGGCTCAGGGCATCGATCTCTACCACTTGACGTTCTGCTTTCCGAGGAAACGGCAATGTCTCGATTGTACGCCCGAGAGCATAAATCGATTCGCCGAAAAATGGAGCTTTATTGATCGTGATTTTAAATCCGTTGTATTCACTCGGGTTATGTGATCCCGTGATCATCACCGAAGCGCACGGTGTGATACCGTCGAAACTTTGATAATTGCAAAAATAATTGACCGGTGTGGGTACCATACCCATCCCGAGTACTTTCATCCCTCCGGCATTGAGCCCGGCGCTTAGGTACTCAAACAAAACAGGAGAGTGGGAGCGTGCATCGTATCCGACGGCAACATATTCACCGTATTCTCTCATCTGATCGGCCAATGCATACCCTAATCGGGTAATGGTTTCTTCATTTAACTCTTTTTCATAAATTCCACGGATATCATATTCACGATAAATCGACATATTTTCCCTTTTCTATCAACATTAACAAATTATACAACGAGGTGGTTAAAAGAGTCTTTTAGGGGCAAAAGCCCCCGAAGAAGGATAGCTGGGAAGTGTTACAAAAGTGTTAAATAGCCCGTTTAAATTCAGGATAGGCTTCAAGCCCGCATTCGCTGACATCCAGCCCTTGGAGCTGATCTTCATCCGTTGCGCGAAACGGAACGATTTTATTGATAAGATAAATAACGCCAAACGATACGGTAAAGACAAATACGGCGATTTCGGCAACCCCTTTGAGCTGATTCAAGAAGGTTATTCCGTTCGCAGCATCAGAAGCAAAAATTCCCACCGCAAGCGTCCCCCAGATACCGTTAACCAGATGGACCGATAATGCTCCGACCGGATCATCGATTCGAAAACGGTCAAAAATCGGAATCGCCAAAACGACCAAAATACCGCCGATCAAACCGACCAGCAATGAATCATACAAAGAATAGAGATGCGGTCCGGCGGTAATCGCTACCAATCCCCCCAGCGCACCGTTGAGAATCATCGTGATATCAAAAAGTTTGTATCGAACATAAATAATGATCCCCGCTGAAATCGCACCGGCAAGCCCTGCCACATTGGTATTGAAAATCGTCAAAGCGACACTGTCTGCCGCCTCTTTGGTTGCGATACTTCCCACGGATCCGCCGTTAAAACCGAACCATCCGATCCAGAGCAGCATTGCACCCAAAACGACCAAAGGGATATTGGAAGCGGGAATAACACGGATTTGATCGCCGACATAACGCCCTTTACGCGGTCCGATAATCAAAATCGCCGCAAGAAGCGCCCATCCTCCGGTAGAGTGGATTACGGTAGAACCGGCCAGATCAACAAAGTTCAAATCAAAAATAGTCTCTTTTAACCAGTCACTTCCCCAGCTGATATTCACCGCTGTCGGATAGATCAAGGCTCCCATGACAATCGTAAAAAGTGTCAACGGCAGCAACATAGCACGTTCTCCGACCCCACCGCTCATAATGTTGATCGCCTTACCGACGAACGCCATTTGAAACATGAAAAAAGCCCATTTACTCATGCTCGTAGTCTGTGCGTCGCCAAAAGCTAAATGAAATCCGATCAGAATAAATGCCATCGACGCAACCGCGTAAATCATAACATTGACGGTCAAAACGCTGGAAACGTTTTTAGTACGGACCAAACCTGCCTCGAGCATAGCAAAACCCGGAACCATTAAAATAATCAAAGTGATTGAAAAAAGAGCAAAGAAGGTATCGATAACGTACGCAGTATCCATGCAGCACCTTTAATTTGAGATAAAGGTGTGCATTATATATCCAAATAAATGGATTTGAGTAGAACTGTTGATTAAATTTTAATCAAATGATTAAATAGCTTCGACGTCAGTCTCACCCGTACGGATACGGACGATTTTACTGATATCGCTTACGAAGATTTTGCCGTCTCCGATTTTGCCGGTACGAGCAGACTCAACAACCGTATTGACCACTTGATCAACCATTGCATCGTCAACAACCATTTCCATTTTGATTTTCGGAAGAAAATCAACAACATACTCAGCACCGCGATACAACTCGCTGTGCCCTTTTTGTCGTCCGTAACCTTTTACTTCACTCACTGTCATACCCGTAATACCGATTTCGGCAAGGGCGTCTTTTACGTCTTCAAGTTTAAATGGTTTGATAACCGCTTCAATTTTTTTCATTGTTCATTCCTTCTTATAGGTTAAATCCACGTTCACCGTGTACTGATTCATCCAAACCTTGGCTCTCTTGTTCTTCGTTAACACGTGAACCGCCAGTCAATGCCATTGCGATAAAGTAAACGATGACCGTACCGATCAATGTAAATGCTCCTACAACAAGAACCGACTCAAGTTGAACCATGATTTGTCCCATGCGGTCATCTGATGCTTTAAGCGGTCCGTCCCACAACAATGCTTTATCGTTAAGAGCGAAGATACCGGTAGCAACCGCACCCCAAAGACCTGCAAGGAAGTGAACCCCGAATGCATCCAATGAATCATCGTAACCCAATTTTTTCTTAAGTGCAGTTACTCCGAAGAAAGCGATTAATGCCCCCATGATTCCGATGATAAATGCACCGGATACTCCTACGAATCCCGCAGCTGGTGTAATAGCAACCAAACCGGCGATAGCACCAGAAGCAGCTCCTAGCAATGTCGGTTTTTTGAATACTGCGTACTCAATTACGATCCATGTCAATGTTGCAACAGCAGCTGCAATCGTTGTTGTCAAGAAAGCGACACCGGCAATAGCGTTTGCACCGAATGCAGAACCGCCGTTGAATCCGTACCAACCAAACCATAGCAAACCGGCACCGGCAGCAGTCAATACGACACTTGCAGGTTTCATCGCAGTTTTAGGATATCCTGAACGTTTACCCAACAATAATGCAAGAACAAGACCGGCCAAACCACCGTTCATATGTACAACCGTACCACCGGCGAAGTCAAGTGTACCTTCATTGAAAAGGTAACCGCCACCCCATACCATGTGCGTAATCGGAGCGTAAACAACGACTGTCCAGATAGCTGCAAAAACCATCCACGTTGAAAACTTCATACGTTCAATAACCGAACCTGCAACAATCGCGATCGTAATGGCCGCAAATGTCCCTTGGAAAACAACGAAAACGTATTTAGGATAAAGCTGACCGAGATCAACACTCGCAAATTCTGTCCAGCTGATACCGCTGAGCATAACATTGCCGAATCCGCCGATGACTTGATTCATTGAACCGTCCATCGTACCAAATGCAACCGAATAACCTGCAACGATCCATGCAACAAAACCGACCGCAAATGCACCGAATACCATCGCGTAGGTATTAAGAACGTTTTTCGCTCTTGTCATTCCGCCGTAAAACAGCGCCAAACCGATTGGAGTCATCAACATAACCAATGCTGTCGACATCATCATCCATGCAGTATCACCAGAGTTGAGTACCGGTTCAGCAACAGCTGCCACAGCAGCAACCGCTGTTTCCGCATCATCAGCAAATGCCGATACGCCTAGTAGCGATAAAGCTAAAAGCCACTTTTTCATTTTTTCTCCTTATTTTGGACTTTTTGATCGGTCCGTATTAACGTAAATGTCAGATACCATTGTACAGAGTAATTTAAAAGCAATGGCGCAAATTATTGCTTAAATTTTAAGCAGTTATAGAGATGAATTTAAAAACAGATGATTTTTTATATATAAGGAAAGAGAATAAGTACTGATTAAACGGGAAGTCGATAATTTAACTCTTGCAATGAAAATAGTCTCACTGCAAGAAGATGAATGGGCAGATTAGATCGCGTCGCTGTCGGTTTCACCCGTACGGATTCGGATGATTTGATTAATATCGCTGATAAAAATTTTACCGTCTCCGATTTTGCCGGTACGGGCAGCTTCGACAACCGTATTGACCACTTGGTCGGCCATCGCATCATCAACGACCATCTCCATCTTGATCTTCGGAAGAAAGTCAACGACATACTCAGCGCCGCGGTATAGCTCACTGTGCCCTTTTTGTCGTCCGTATCCTTTTACTTCACTTACCGTCATACCCGTGATACCGATTTCGGCAAGGGCGTCTTTTACGTCTTCAAGTTTAAATGGTTTGATAACCGCTTCAATTTTTTTCATAAATTAATGAACTCCATAATGACTGATCTATTGAGACAATTGTAACCTTATTTAATTAATTAAGCAAATTAAAGCTAAAAAAACAGTTTTTAAGAATTTAAGTCTCATTCGGCTATAATCAGCCATATTATCTTCACTTTTGGGGACCGCATGAACGATCTGCTAGACAACAGCGAAATAAATGACATTAATATAGAAGACACACTCAAGAGCAGTTATCTTGATTACTCGATGAGCGTTATCATCGGGCGTGCACTTCCTGACGTCCGAGACGGTCTTAAACCGGTACACAGACGTATTCTTTATGCCATGGACAAACTAAGCCTCTCCGCAGGTTCAAAATATAAGAAATCGGCCCGTATCGTCGGTGACGTTATCGGACAGTATCATCCGCATGGTGATACATCGGTTTATGATGCGCTGGTCCGTATGGCACAGCCTTTTGCGATGCGTGCACCGCTGGTTGACGGTCAGGGGAACTTCGGTTCCGTTGACGGAGACAGCGCTGCAGCAATGCGTTATACCGAAGCGAGAATGACCCGTTATGCGGGAGAACTTCTCAAAGATCTTGAAAAAGATACTGTTGATATGATTGAGAACTACGACGGGACCACTTTCGAACCCGAAGTCCTTCCGACCCGTGTTCCGAATCTTATCATCAACGGTTCATCCGGTATCGCCGTCGGTATGGCAACCAATATTCCTCCGCACAATCCGAATGAAGTTCTCAGTGCCCTGGTTTACCTTATGGATAATCCCAATGCATCACTGATTGAGATTATGCAGTTCATTAAAGCTCCTGACTTCCCTACCGGAGGAACCATCTACGGTAAAAAAGGGATTTTGGACGCATACGAAACCGGCCGCGGCCGTATCCGCATACGCGCTAAAACGCATATTGAGAAAAAATCGAACAAAGATGTCATCGTCATCGATGAGCTTCCGTACCAAGTCAATAAAGCCCGTTTGATCGAAACGATTGCCGATTTGGTCAAAGACAAATTTATCGAGGGGATCAGTGAAATCCGAGATGAATCCGACCGTGAGGGGATCCGTGTCGTCATTGAACTCAAACGCGATGCAATGAGTGAAATCGTCCTCAACAATCTTTATAAGTCGACCAATATGGAAACAACGTTCGGGATCATCATGCTCTCGGTCTTCAATCAAGAGCCGCGTGTATTCACCCTTTTGGAAATGTTGGGTCATTTTATCAACCACCGCAAAACGGTTATTATCCGCCGTACGATTTTTGATCTTGAAAAAGCAAAAGCCCGTGCCCATATTTTAGAAGGTTTGAAAAAAGCTCTCGATCATATCGAAGCAATCATCAAACTGATCCGCGCTAGCAGTGACGGCGAAGCAGCTAAAAACGGTTTGATCGAAGAGTTCGGATTTTCTCCTATCCAAGCCCAAGCGATTCTCGATATGCGTCTCCAGCGCCTTACCGGATTAGAGCGTGATAAAATCGAAAATGAGCTGAAAGAAATTTTGGCACACATCGACTATCTCGAAAGTATCCTTCGCAGTGAAGAGGTCCTCAAAGGGATTATCAAAGGGGAATTCGTTGAGCTTGTCGAACAGTACAATATCCCTCGTGTCACCGACATTGAAGATAATTACGATGATATCAATATCGAAGATTTGATCCCGAACGAGCCGATGGTTGTCACCATCAGCCACCGCGGTTATATCAAACGCGTTCCTCTCGTCGCGTATGAAAAACAGATTCGAGGCGGTAAAGGTAAAATTGCCGTAACCACGTATGATGATGATTTTATTGAGAAGTTCTATACCTGTAATACGCATGACACCTTAATGTTCGTCACCGATCGCGGACAACTCCACTGGCTCAAAGTGTACAAAATCCCTGAAGGATCCCGTACCGCCAAAGGTAAAGCGGTTGTTAATCTGATCAACCTTGAGGCCGATGAGAAAATCCGTTCGATTATCCCGACAACCGATTTCAGCGAAAGCAAATCTCTGGTGTTCTTTACCCAAAACGGGATTGTCAAACGTACGGCACTGAGCGAATTCTCAAATGTCCGAAGCAACGGTGTCCGAGCGATCGTTCTCGATGATGATGATGCACTTATCACCGCACACATCGCGAATGAAGAGACCAAATATCTCTTTATCGTTACCAAATACGCACAATGTATTAAATTCGAAATCGACAAAACCCGTGATCAAGGGCGCAGTACCCGCGGTGTTCGCGGTATCAAGTTTAAAATAGACGGTGACGTCGTTGTCGATGCCAATATCATTAAAAGCGATGAAGAAGAGATTCTCATGGTCAGTGAAAAAGGGATCGGTAAACGTACAACTGCGGAAGAATACCGCCTCACCAACCGTGCCGGTTCCGGTGTCATCGCCATGAAACTCAATCAGAAAACAGGAACCACGGTTGTCGGTTGTCTGATGGTTGATGAGAGCATGGATATGATGGCCCTTACCAAAGCGGGCAAAATGATCCGTGTCGATATGCAGACCATTGCAAAATCAGGACGCAATACCAGCGGTGTTTACATTATTAAAGGGGATGATGTCGCCAGTATTTCCCGTTGTCCGAAAAAAGAAGAAGATGAAGATGAAGAGAGCGAAGCACCTGAGGGAACATTAGAGTTGGAATAATATTTGCTTTTAATTAAGTAATTACTCCAAACCTACCAAAGGAACCCGAATGCGAATCTATGCTGCGCTTGCACTGCTTCTCACTGTTCCCGCACTCCATGCGGGATTTTTCTCCAGCGAACCCTCTGAGCCTAAGGTTAGATGTGTCTACAGCGGCACTGACGGAAATTGTGTCGAACCGATTTTACGATCGCAAAATGAACTTGTTATCACCGTCACAGGTCAAGGAGTGGCCCCATCCGTCACCTCTTCCCCGGCACAGGCCTATGCACTCGCAAAACGTGCGGCAATGGTAGATGGATACCGTCTGATTGCTGAGCGGGTCAAAGGGGTTCAAGTTGAAGGCCAAGACACCATCAAAAACATGATGTTGCAGCAATCCAGTACCAAAACATCCGTTGAAGCAATCGTTCGCGGAGCCAATATACTCAATACTACATTTAAAGAGGGTCTGTGCGAAGTCGAAATGGAAATCGCCCTTTCTTATTCTCGAGTCTTGCAGTAATCACGACTCTCTGCATAGGAGCCGATAACTACTATATAGGGTATCGGCTTACCGCAAACAATATCCAGCCCATCGATGAAACCCTCACTCTTTCCAAAGCAATGCGCCCGTGTTCAAATGAACCGCTTTCGGCTTTATCCCTGCAGCGGCAGGAGAATGAAACACTTGCAGCTCTGTTGGAACGGGAGAGGACACATTTTTTAGAGTTTGCCGCATCCCAAGAGTTTAAAATAAAAAGTAATGAGACACTCACTCCCCTCAATATTAAAACGCTGCAGACTCTTACCCTTCCGACGAAATGCTATGCAGTCGAGTTTAATGATCGCTCTGTTACAATCACTCTACTAAAATAGGGGAAATAGATGAAAATTGCGATTGTTGAAGATGATATCAATATGCGTAAGTCACTGGAGATCGCTATGGGCGATTATGAGAAATACGATGTTCATACCTTTAAAAATGCTCGCGACGCCCTGAAAAAACTCGACGATACCTTTGAGCTTATTATCAGTGATATCAATATGCCGGGAATGGATGGAATCGAGTTCGTTAAAACGCTTGGAGGAAAATTCGAAGTGATCATTATCACCGGAAATGCGACTCTCACCCGTGCTATCGAATCGATCCAACTCGGTGTCAAAGACTTTTTACTCAAACCGTTCGAAATCGAAACACTGATCACCGCGATTGAGAGAACGGCCAGTGTAAGCAAAAAAATGCCCAAGCCTTTTTCCTCTGTCTCCCTCTCTTCATCCAATACTTTTTTAGGAAGTTCTCCCGCCCTTGACAAACTCCTTGGACGCATCAGTAAAGCGGCCAGCACCGATGCCAGCATGATGCTCTTAGGCGAAAGCGGTGTGGGAAAAGAGCTTTTTGCACGCCATATTCATGAGAGTTCACCTCGTGCTTCGAAGCCTTTTGTCGCTATCAATATGGCAGCCATCCCCGATAATCTGATCGAAAGCGAACTGTTCGGTTTTGAAAAAGGGGCTTTTACCGATGCTACCGAAGCGAAAACAGGACAATTCGAACTTGCCGAGGGGGGAACCCTCTTTTTGGATGAGATAGCCGAAATGCCCTACTCCCTTCAAGCCAAATTATTACGTGTTTTGCAAGAGAGAGAAGTACGCCGCCTGGGTGCTTCTAAAAATACCAAAATCGATGTCCGCATTATCTGTGCCACCAATGCGGATCTGCATACAAAAATCACGGAGGGGAAATTCCGCGAAGACCTCTACTATCGCCTCAACACGATCCCACTCAACATCCCTCCTCTGCGCGAACGCAAAGAAGAGATCCTCTCGATAGCCGATGCCGCACTGGCGCGTTACTGCCTTCAGTACGGGTTTGAAACCAAATCCTTTTCACCGAATGCATTGCATGCACTGGAACACTATAATTGGCCCGGGAATATTCGGGAACTCATCTCCGTCGTCGAGCGTTCCGCGATTTTGAGCGACGGGAATCTTATCGATACCGAAGATCTCTTTTTGGAAGCCAGAGGGTTGGGAAGAATCTAAATCTTTCAATCCCCTCCAAGCCTTGATTCGCTATAATCGCGGGAAAATATTTACGGATGATTTTATTCATACCCCAAGGAAAGCTTCCTATGAAACGTTATAACGTTGCTATCGTCGGTGCCAGCGGTGCCGTCGGAGAAGAAATTTTACGCATTTTCGAAGAGATCGATTTCCCTCTCGCCAAGCTTGTCCCGATGGCAAGTGCACGCAGTGCCGGCAATACCGTAACCTTCAATGATAAAGAGCTCGTTATTAAAGAGTTGACCCCCACCGTATTTGATGAAGAAGAGATCGAGATCGCCCTCTTTAGTGCCGGAGGCAATGTATCTGCCGAGTTTGCCCCCTATGCGGCAAAAGCCGGAGCCGTTGTCATCGATAATACAAGTCATTTCCGAATGTTCGATGATGTTCCGCTCGTTGTTCCTGAAGTCAACCCTGAAGACATCGCCCAATGGCGTAACCGCGGCATCATTGCCAATCCAAACTGCTCAACCATCCAAATGGTGCAAGCCCTTAAACCTCTTGATGATGCCTATGATCTTCAACGAATCGATGTCAGCACCTACCAAGCAACCTCCGGAGCCGGAAAATCGGCGATGGAAGAACTTATCGAGCAAATGCAGGCTTTTTTCGCATTCAAACTCGATGATACCGAACCCAAGAAATTTCCTCACCGTATTGCCTTGAATGCTATCCCGCAAATCGACTCGTTTACCGATAGCGGTTATACCAAAGAAGAACTCAAAATGGTCAATGAGACCCAAAAAATCATGCACAAAGAGATCGAAGTGAGCGCGACCTGTGTCCGTATTCCGACACTTCGCGGTCATGCAGAGACCCTTACCCTCACCTTTGACGGTGCCGTAGATGCAGATGAAGCACGCGAACTTTTGAGCAAAGCTCCGAATATCATAGTACTCGATACCCCGGAAGAGAGTATCTACCCTATGCCGTCACTTTGTATCGATCAGAATGAGACCTTTGTAGGACGAATCCGCAATGACCTTTACCGAGAGAATGTTCTTCATTTATGGGTTGTCGCGGATAATCTTCGTGTCGGTGCGGCGACCAATGCCGTACGAATCGCCCAAAAATGGGTTGAAATGCAAGGAGAATAACGATGAATATAATCGAAAAAATATTTGAACACGGGCTTTGGAACTCACGCTTTATCATTGTACTGGCGGTCGTTTTCGGACTTGTCGGTGCAGTTTTACTCTTTGCGATTGCCAGTATCGATATTTTTCAAACTGCGGCATACGTTATTAATGTTTATGCGACCCATGCGCATCCCGAGCACTTTCATGAAGAAGTAGTCGGCGGTATCATCGGCGCGGTTGATCTATACCTCATCGGTGTCGTCATGATCATCTTCTCTTTCGGTCTATACGAGCTCTTTATTTCGGATATCGACCCGGCTAAAGATGAACAGGGAAAAGAAAACCAGCTCCTGGCGGTTCATTCACTCGATCAGCTGAAAGACAAAATCTCGAAAGTCATCGTGATGGTGCTTGTGGTCGGTTTCTTCCAAAAAGTTGGACATACCGTGTTTACCGGAGCATTGGAGCTGTTTTATCTTGCCCTCTCCATCACCGCAGTTGCCGTGGGTCTTTATTTTCTAAGCAAAGTAGGTCATCATGAGTAAAATTTTTGTCGATGCGTGTTTCGGAAAAGAGACCCCTTATACACCTGTATGGATGATGCGCCAAGCCGGACGCTATCTTCCGGAATATATGGAAGTGCGCGGCCGTGCTGGGAACTTTTTAAACCTTTGCCATGCCCCGGATATGGCTGCTGAAGTGACCATCCAACCGGTTGATATCGTAGGCGTAGATGCTGCAATCTTGTTTAGCGATATTTTGGTCGTTCCCAATGAAATGGGGATGAAATTGGACTTCATCAAAGGTGAAGGTCCCGTTTTTGATCAGCCGATCGCATCCGAAGAAGATTTGGACGCGTTGATCGGCGGCGATGAGGCAGCTTCTAAACTTACCTATGTCTATGAGACCATCAAAATCTTAAGAGCACAACTCGATGCACGTGATGATGAGAAAGCCCTTATCGGCTTTACCGGTGCACCATGGACCCTCGCTACCTATATGATCGAGGGACAAGGGACAAAGACCTACAACATCTGCAAAAAAATGATGTATTCAAATCCCGAACTTCTCCATAAAATCCTTCGTAAAGTGACCGAAGTTGTCAAACTTTACATGGAAAAACAGATCCAGTCCGGTATCGATGTCGTCCAGATCTTCGACAGCTGGGCAGCCGCCATCGAACCGAGCAAATACGATGAGTTTTCATGGAAATACATGGTCGAGATCGCCGAGTATTTAAAAGAAAAATATCCTCACGTACCGGTCATCATGTTCCCGAAAGGGATCCCTGCATTTTTAGACCAAGTGTATGGAAATTTCGACGTTTTCGGAGTCGATTGGAGCACCCCTATGGCTCTGGCAAAAGAAAAACTCGGGGATCGCTACGTCCTCCAAGGAAACATGGAACCGTGCCGTTTGTATTCCAAAGAACAAACGACGGCCTGCGTTGAAGCGATTCAAAAGATCATGGGCGGCAAACGCCATATTTTCAACCTAGGCCACGGGATTCTCCCCGACGTCCCCGTCGAAAATGCAAAACACTTTGTAAAAGAGTGCCAACGAGTGAGTAAGAAAAACTAAATGAATACGATCTTCGGTCCCGTTCATTCACGCCGTTTCGGCGTATCGCTCGGGGTCGATCTCTCAGCATCGCACAAACAATGCAATTTCGACTGTCTTTACTGCGAACTCGCACCTGCTTCGGCAATGGAACACCAGCAATCGGTCACTCCGCTGGAAACCATACTCAATGACCTTAAAGAAGCCCTTCAAAAACATCCCGACATTGACGTGATCACCCTCACCGCAAACGGCGAACCGACGATGTATCCCTATTTGGAACCCCTAATCGATCAAATCGATACGATCAAGGGAAATATACAGACCCTGATCCTCTCCAACAGCGCCTGCTTAAGTGATCAGCATGTCTTTGACACACTGTTAAAACTCGACCAAGTCAAACTCTCTCTCGATGCAGCTACCCCGGATGTCTTTAAAAAAATCGACCGTCCCGCCGAGGGGATCGAAATCGATGCCATTATTGACAGTATTACCCGATTCTCACAGGTATTTCAGGGGAAACTCTTTATCGAGATATTATTGGTCAAAGGGGTAAACGACGCAGCAGAGGAAATAGATGCCCTTAACCATACCCTGCTCGGTATCCGGTGTGAGCGTATCGATCTTGGTACGATTGACCGCCCTCCGGCATATGGTGTTCAGGGACTTGATTTTTCTGAGCTTTATACGCTTTCACAACATTTTGACCCCCTATTGCCGATCCACATCGTCTCACGAACCCATGCATCGGCAATACCGAGTCCCTATAGCGAGCAAGAGATTCTGACAACCCTCGATAAACGTCCTCTCACCACGGAAGATATCGATGCCCTTTTCGATGAACAATCCAAAGAACGGTTACAAAACCTTATATCTGAAGGTAAAATCGCTCAAATTGAGCGTTCAAATGTAATCTTTTTCACTCCGACCCAAAATATTGACCGAAAACGCGTTAAATAACTCTATTTTTATTGACAATTGAGCCTTCATAACGTATAATTACGCCCTCATAAACATTCCGGATTAGCTCAGCGGTAGAGTAGGTGACTGTTAATCACTTGGTCGCTGGTTCGAATCCAGCATTCGGAGCCACGTTTTAGAGATTCTCCCTTTTTTTATTCCGAATTAGCTCAGCGGTAGAGTAGGTGACTGTTAATCACTTGGTCACTGGTTCGAATCCAGTATTCGGAGCCACCCCTTATAATTCCTATCAATAATCACTTTTAGAATACAAACGCCCGGCAATCTGCCTAACTGTCCTATTTCTAATCTCACCTGTAAATTTACGCTTACTCAAATTGAAAATTATCAGTGATTAAAATCATCAACTATTGCTGTTTAATTTAAACTTTAAAAATATTGAAATAAAGTATTATACTTAAGAAGGAAAAACATGAAAATTTTTATAACCGGCGGTGCAGGATATATTGGTACACATACCTGCGTAGAATTACTCCAAAAAGGTTACGATCTCGTTGTTTATGACAATTTTTCCAACAGTTCTGCAGAAGCAATACGACGAGTTGAATCCATAACAGGAAAAACACTAACCCTCATAATCGGTGATATTCGCGACGAAGACACGATGATGGCGGCAATGGAAGGGTGTGATGCAGTTATTCATCTGGCAGGTCTTAAGGCCGTAGGCGAATCTGTAGAGAAGCCATTAGATTATTATGATAATAATGTCCATGGGACACTTTGTCTTCTTCGTGCAATGAAAATCAATAATATCAAGACACTTGTTTTTAGTTCCTCTGCGACCGTTTATGGGAACCCGATAGAACTGCCTTTTACCGAAAGGCACCCTCTTCAACCCACCAATCCTTATGGGCAGACTAAGCTCGTCGTCGAAGAAATACTGCGTGATCTTTATCGCTCGGATAATTCATGGAAAATCATCATTTTACGATATTTCAATCCGGTCGGAGCACATCCGAGTGGATTGATTGGTGAAAATCCACAGGGAATCCCTAATAATCTAATGCCATATATTGCTCAAGTTGCAATAGGACGGCGTGAATTTCTTAATGTTTTTGGCAATGATTATCCAACACATGATGGAACAGGAGTGAGGGATTACATTCATATCGTTGACCTAGCACAGGGACATATTAAAGCATTAGAAGCGTTAGAATTGCCTCAGTGTACGCCGATTAATCTAGGAACCGGGCAAGGGTACAGTGTCCTCGATATCGTAAAAGCATTTAGTAATGCAAGCAGAAAAGAAGTCCCCTATATAATTGCTCCGCGTCGTCCTGGGGACATTGCCGAGTTTTATGCCGATCCTTCTTTCGCTCAAGAATTCATTCAATGGAGCGCATCCAAAAGTTTAGAAGATATGTGCCGTGATACATGGAATTTTCAATTCAAAAATCCAGATGGATACCGGCTATAAAATGATTTATTGATTCTGTATAATCGTACAGTATCTGGGGCCACTTCTCACACGTCTAATTTATTAGTTTCTTCATCGTAATGATCACATTTATACCCTCGAAATCCTTCTACCAGACGGATAATATTTTTAATCGGCGTCGGATTGAACAAACGACGGATTTGATTATTGTTTACACAGTCTCCACAGCGTTTTATAACACAATGAATCGCCGTACTCACGACCAATATGTTCTGCACCGGATCTATTGATAAAATATGGTCAACACATTGCTGGCCATTTTCTATCTCGTGATCAATGACGACAACGGCATAAAGCCCTTTTTTATAAGCGGTAAAAACTTCTCCCAACGTAGAGGCACTATCAACACTTTCCCCAAGTTCCTCTTCGAGTAACATTTTTCGGGTCTGAAGCTGAAAGCCGCTTCGATCTATAATCAATATTTTCATGTCCGAATTATTACAAAATTACTATTAAAAAAGTATATACCTTTTTATAAAAACCATTATCGTTATTTTAAGGCATTATAAGGGATAATATAAAATTAAAATAAAGAGCATATATATGATAACTTCCTTAGTAGAACGAGCTTATTTGACCAATTTTTATCGTTTTTTACGGGATATTATACGTAACCATCGACTCTTAGTCGATTTAATCAAAAATGATTTTAAATCACGTTACTTAAATAACTATTTAGGTGTCCTTTGGGCATTTATACAGCCGACTATTACTATCCTCATCTTCTGGTTCGTATTTCAGGTAGGATTGAGGGCTACCCCCATTCAAGAGACCCCGTTTGTTCTCTGGCTTATCGCCGGAATGATTCCATGGTTTTTTATTGCAGAGTCTCTTGGTTCAGCGACCAATGCAATTTTGGACAATAGCTTTTTAGTCAAAAAAATTGTCTTTCGAGTCAGCCTCTTACCAATTGTCAAAATAGCTTCAGCACTAATTATCCATATATTTTTTATTTTGTTTATGCTTGGGATGTTTCTCTATTATGGTTATATGCCAAATATTTATTGGTTCCAGATCGGATACTATCTTTTTGCCACACTGATTTTACTGCTCGGAATTTCATGGATTACCAGTTCTATCGTAATTTTTTTCCGTGATATGGGACAACTCGTCGCGATGGCAATCCAATTTGGATTTTGGCTCACTCCGATCTTTTGGATGCTTACGATGGTACCGGAAAACTATCAATGGATATTCAAGCTCAATCCAGCCTATTACATAACTCAAGGCTATCGTGATGCACTGATAAATAATGTATGGTTTTGGGAAAAACCGATAGAGACGCTCCATTTTTGGATAGTAACAGGAATGTTTTTTCTTCTTGGTGCGATTGTATTTCGTAAACTTCGACCTCACTTCGCGGATGTTTTATAAATAATGAATACAAGGGATTTTATGACTCATCTCAAACAGCTCGAAGCTGAATCGATCCATATTTTGCGCGAAGTTGCGGCAGAGTTTACCAATCCGGTAATGATGTATTCTGTTGGTAAAGATTCATCCGTTATGCTGCATCTCGCCATGAAAGCATTTGCCCCCGCTAAACTCCCGTTTCCCCTTTTACATGTGGATACCCTTTGGAAATTTAAAGAGATGATCGAATTTCGCGATCAGCGGGCCAAGGATTTGGGATTTGATCTTATCGTCCACACCAACCCCGAAGGGATCAGAATGAATATTTCCCCTTTCGAACATGGCAGTAAGATACATACCGATATCATGAAAACCGAAGGACTCAAACAAGCACTCAACAAAGGCGGATACGATGCTATTATCGGCGGAGCACGCCGTGATGAAGAGAAAAGCCGTGCGAAAGAGCGTATCTTTTCATTTCGGGATAAACATCATCGCTGGGATCCGAAAAATCAGCGTCCCGAGCTGTGGAATATCTACAATACCGCCATTCATAAAGGGGAAAGCGTCCGTGTTTTTCCGATCTCCAACTGGACGGAACTCGATATTTGGCAGTATATCTATTTAGAGGGGATACCCATCCCCTCTCTTTATTTTGCAAAAGAACGCGAAGTAGTGGAGTACGGCGGCACTAAAATCATGGTGGATGATGACCGTATGCCCGATGAGCTTCGCCGAACGGCAAAAAAAGAGATGGTCCGCTTTCGTACGCTCGGATGCTACCCTCTAACAGGGGCAATCAATTCCACAGCTACGACATTGCCTGAAATCATTCAGGAGATGCTTCTCTCAACGAGCAGTGAGCGTGAAGGACGTCTGATCGACAAAGATCAGGTAGGTGCTATGGAATTGAAAAAAGTTGAAGGATATTTTTAATGGATATTGTCAACTATCTCAAAGAACATGAGCACAAAGACATGCTCCGTTTTTTAACCTGCGGTTCTGTCGATGACGGTAAAAGCACCCTCATCGGACGGATGCTGTATGACTCCAAAATGATCTTTGATGATCAGCTTTCCGCTGCAGAAAGTGAAAGTAAAAAATATGGGACTACCGGTGAAAAAATCGATATGGCACTGTTGGTTGACGGCCTGCAAAGCGAAAGAGAGCAAGGGATTACTATCGACGTGGCCTACCGTTTTTTCGCTACCGACAACCGTAAGTTTATTATTGCAGACACTCCCGGACATGAGCAGTATACCCGGAACATGGTCACCGGTGCGTCTACCGCCGATGTAGCCATTATTCTCATAGATGCACGCAAAGGCATCTTGACACAGACCCGCCGTCATAGTTTTATCGTCTCTTTATTGGGAATAGAACATGTCATCGTTGCTATTAACAAAATAGACTTAATCGATTTTAGTGAAGATACCTACAATCAGATCAGTCAGGAATATGAGACCTTAGCCAATGAACTAGGGATCAAAAATACCTATTACATTCCATTGAGTGCGTTAAATGGCGACAATGTTGTCAATGTAAGCTTACATACTCCATGGTACAGCGGAAAACCGTTATTAAGCCTGCTGGATACAATGGATATTTCGAAAGAGCAAAAAGCTGAAAATTTTAGATTCCCCGTACAGTACGTTAACCGCCCACATCTTGATTTTAGAGGTTTCTGCGGTACAGTAGCTTCCGGAAGAGTACGAGTCGGTGATGAAATCACAATTTTACCCTCCGGCAAATCGACAAAGGTCAAAAGTATTATTAATGCGGGTGATATTACCGAAGCAGACCGCAGCGTAACGGCGACAGAAGCCTATGCACCGATGGCGATAAGCATCACAACCGAAGACGAAGTGGATATCTCACGCGGTGATATGATCGTTCATACCCATTCGCTTCCAAGCGTTTCCAATAATCTCAAGGTGATGCTGGTTTGGATGGATGAGAACCCGATGATATTGGGGCGTATGTATGATATCAAACGTGCGACCTCGGTTTTAGCGGGCAGTTTTGAAAAAATAAATTACAAAATTGATGTCAATACCTACGAAAGAATGCAGGTTGAAGAACTCGATTTTAATGACATCGCCTCATGCAGAATGACTCTTACACGTCCGATTGCGGCAGATTCTTATCATACGAACCGCTTGAGCGGCAGTTTTATTGTCATTGACCGCATCACCAATAATACGGTAGGCGCCGGGATGATCGTTGGACTAAGCCGACGGGATCAAGGATCCCTGAGAAAAGAGTACACTGAGGAGGAAAGAGAACTCAATGCCTATATCCGAAAACATTTCCCGGAATGGGATTGCAAGGCCATATGATGTACAAAGAAACCAATACCCGTTCCATTGCAAAAGGATTTAGCTGGCGTTTTTTTGCAACATCGGTTACCGTCATCATCGTCTATCTCTTTTTCGGGCGTTTGGATTTAGCGATAGCGGCCGGAGTCATCGAGACGATCTCTAAAGTTTTACTCTATTACGCACACGAAAGAATTTGGCAGCGAATTTTGTGGGGCAAAAAGAAAATTGAACCGTTCAACCTCTGGTTCACCGGTTTGCCGCTGTCAGGCAAAAGTACGATTGCAGATCTGGTATTTGAAAAACTCAAAAAATACCATATTCCGATTGAAAGGATCGACAGTAAAGACATTCGTGATTTGATTCCGGATATTGGATACTCTCGAGATGATCGGAATCGTCATATGCACCGTATAGGGCATCTCATCAAAACCTTGCAAAACAACTCGATTTCGACGGTAGCATCGTTCGTATCGCCTTATCGAGAATCACGTAAGGCAATTCGAAAAATGGTAAAAAACAATGTCGTAGTGTATGTCAAAGCTAATATTGAGACCTGTAAAGCCAGAGATTACAAAGGGGTATATGCAAAAGCCCTCAGAGGAGAACTGCAAAATTTTTCCGGAGTAAATGATGTGTATGAAGAGCCAATCCGTGCAGAGATCACCATCGATACCGATACGATGGAAACTGAGGAAGCGGCTGAACTTATTGTCCGTTATCTTAAAAAAAATTATATAAAGATTTAATGTGAGTAATTCAAATATTGTCTGGCATCAGCACCACATTACAAAACAGCAACATTCCATCCAGAAACAGCAAAAACCCTGCCTCTTGTGGTTTACCGGACTAAGCGGTTCCGGAAAATCGACAATTGCCAATGCGCTGGAGAGTCAGCTCTATGCCATGAAAAAACACACTTACCTTCTCGATGGGGACAATGTCCGCCATAGCCTGAATAAAGATTTAGGATTCAGCGATGCAGATCGCATCGAAAATATCCGCCGTATCGGAGAAGTTAGCAAACTCTTTGTAGATGCAGGACTGATAGTGATCAGTGCATTTATTTCTCCGTTTCTTTCAGATCGACAGATCGTACGGGATTTGTTCCAAGAGGGAGAATTTATTGAGGTGTTTATCGATACCCCCTTAAAGATATGTGAGCAAAGAGATCCAAAAGGTTTTTACCAAAAAGCGCGTAAGGGTGAAATACCAAATTTCACCGGTATCAGTTCACCTTATGAAGCGCCTAAATATCCTGAGATACACATCTCTACCTCACATCAAAGCGTAGAAGATTCCGTCAGTCAAATCCTGGAGTATTTACGCCAAAGAGGATTTTTGAATGCTTAAACAGATTGATATTAACGACATCATATCCATCGCACAAAAAGCCGGAGATGCGATCATGGAGGTCTATGCAAAAGATTTTGATGTCGAGTATAAAGACGATAAAAGCCCCATCACGGAAGCGGATAAAATAGCAAATGGAATCATTGAGAACGGATTGCTGGCGCTAAGCATTCAATTCCCGATTCTTTCAGAAGAAGGAAAAGAGGTTCTTGATGAAGAGCGTAAGGGCTGGGAATATTTTTGGATGGTAGATCCGCTAGACGGAACGAAAGAATTTATTAAAAAAAACGGTGAGTTTACCGTCAATATTGCGCTGATTCATAATGGATTTCCTGTACTCGGTGTAGTATACGCACCGGCACTGAATGAGCTGTATTGGGCTAAACAAGGAAATGGAGCGTTTAAAAATAATGAACGACTTCCACTATACATAAACCAAAATACTGATAAATTACTTCGTATAGTTGCCAGTAAATCCCATTTAAGTTCTGAAACACAAAAGTATATTGACAACTTGGCAAAATCCACCGAAAAAATCGAATGTATATCCAAAGGAAGTTCGCTAAAACTTTGTATGATCGCTGATGGAAGTGCCGATATTTATCCCCGCTTAGCACCGACCATGGAATGGGATACAGCGGCGGCTGATGCCATCTTGAGAGAAGCAGGAGGAGCAACTATGATATGGGAAATGGAAGCTTATTTAAAGTATAATAAAATTAATTTACTCAACCCTTGGTTTATATGCAGTTTACAAAAAAAAGAGTTAAATGTCTAATACAGCGATTTCCGTCAAACACCTGACCAAAACATATAAGCTATATGACAATCCTGTTGATCGGCTCAAAGAATCTCTTCATCCGTTTGGGAAAAAATACCACCATGAGTTTTATGCACTCAACAATATCAGCTTTGAAATAAAAAAAGGTGAGACTGTAGGTATAATCGGTAAAAATGGAGCAGGGAAAAGCACCCTCCTAAAAATTATCACTGGAGTTCTAACCCCTACTAGCGGGAGTGTTCATATCCATGGGCGGATTGCCAGCCTTTTAGAGTTGGGTGCAGGATTTAACCCTGAATATACGGGAATAGAAAATATCTATCTTCAGGGAACTCTTATGGGGTATTCTAGAGAAGAGATGGATGCCAGAATTGATGATATTCTTACTTTTGCTGATATTGATGAGTTCGTCCATCAAAGTGTAAAAACATACAGTAGTGGTATGTTTGCCAGATTAGCCTTTGCTATATCAATTAATGTTAATCCTGATATTTTGATTGTCGATGAAGCTCTCAGTGTCGGTGATATGAATTTTCAGGCCAAATGTATGACCGCAATGGATAGGATGAAACAAAAAGGAACTACTATACTTTTTGTAAGTCATAACATTAATATTGTAAAGAGTCTATGCCAAAAAGGCATATATATACAAAACGGCAAACTTCATTCCATAGGAAGCGCTAGCGAGATAGCCGAGCTGTATATCCGAGAGATGAGAGAGCATCTGAATGAAGAACATCAAAAATTTGCTATGGATTTAGAGATGTGCCCTACAGAAACAAATCAAAATATCATTAAAGTAGCTAACGACTTAAAATTTAAAACTTCAGAAGAATTTGCTAAGAGAGTGGCCCAATTTCGTTACGGTAGTGGTGAAGCTAAAATCAAATTTGTTGAATTATTAAATATGAATAATGAAACATTGATAGAACCCGATTTTAATCAAGAAGTAAATGTGCGAATACATGTTGAAAGTTATTCTGATCTTTTGATCGCCATCAATTTTCAAATTTTTGATGATAAAAAAATAAATATCACTGCCGGTGGCTTTAAGCAATTGGGTGAACATTTATTACACGTAAAAACAGGAGAGAAATATATCATAGATTATATTTTAAAGCTTCCTCTTCAAGAAAATGGTTATTCTATTCAAACTGTTATTTCATCCTTTTTAGAGGGAAATGATACGCCGATTTTCATTGATGTAGTACCTGACGCTTATGTTTTTAAAGTAGGGCAAAGACCAATTCACCCAATATGGTCCAAAGTAGATTTATTTCCTAAATTAAAAATCATGCAAGTTGATTGAAGTAGTATGATCAACGTAACCAAAACCTATCTTCCTAATATTGCAAAGTATAAAAGCTATGTAGATGCGATATTTACGAGTGGAAAAGTAACCAACTATGGTCCTCTTGTGCAAAAACTTGAGAAAAGGCTTGCTGAATATCTCGGAGTAAAAAATATCATCCTAGTCGCAAACGGTACAGTAGCACTAGAGATAGCGTACAGAACATTAGGATTAAAAGGTTTTGCTATCACAACCCCATTTAGCTTTGTTGCAACAACGAGTTCTTTGGTAACCAATGGCCTTTTACCTATTTTTGCGGATATTGATCCAAAAACATTTAACATCGACCCAAATAAGATAGAAGAGAAAATCACTCCAAATACTTCAGCGATTGTAGCAACACATGTATTTGGCAATCCATGTGACGTAGAAGCCATAGATGCTATAGCTAAAAAACATAACCTTAAAGTGATTTATGACGGTGCTCATACTTTTGGAGTGAAGTACAAAGAAAAAAATGTAGCCAAATATGGAGATATTACAACACTTAGTTTTCACGCAACAAAGCTTTTTCACACCATAGAAGGTGGCGCGCTGATCATCAATGATGATCAACTTGTACAAAAAGCGAAATATCTAATCAATTTTGGAATCAAAAACCAAGAAGAAATTCCCGAACTTGGAACCAACGCAAAGATGAATGAGTTTGAAGCAGCCATGGGCTTGTGTGTACTAGATGAGATTGAAACAATACATGTCAAAAGAAAAAAAGTGTACGAGACTTACCAAAATGGGCTAAAAGGTTTAGTCCAGTATCAAGAGCTAAATTCATATGCTACACTGAACTACAGCTATTTCCCTGTAATATTTGAAACTGAAGAACAACTTTTAAAAGTACAAAAAGCACTCAATGAAAAAAACATATATCCACGAAGATATTTTTATCCCTCGCTTGATACACTGAGCTATATTGAACCAAAGCAATATATGCCAATTTCACGAGACATCTCAAACAGGGTTTTGTGTATCCCTATCTATCCCGATTTGTCAGATGAAATCCAACTATCAATTATGAAAATAATAAAGGAAAATTTATGACTGTTGCAATTATGCAACCCTATTTTTTCCCTTATATTGGATACTGGCAACTTATCAATGCCGTAGATACTTTTGTGATATTTGATGATGTGAATTATATCAACAAAGGATATATAAACCGAAACAATATATTGATAAATGGTCAAAAACAACTTTTTACTTTGGAATTAATCGGGGCAAGCCAAAATAAAAAAATCCATGAAATACAAATAGGGACTAATAGAAATAAATTGCTTAAAACAATTGAAATAACATATAAAAAAGCCCCCTATTTTCAGGAGATTTTTCCTCTTATTTCAACGATTTTACAATACGAAGAAAAAAATCTTGCAAAATTCATAGGTCACTCATTAGAAAAAATTTCATCCTATTTAAATATAGATACACGCTTTATTTATTCAAGTGAAATCGATAAACAGAATCTCCTTACAGGTGAAAAGAAAATAATCAATATCGTCAAGCTTTTAGAAGCTAAACAATATATAAATTCCATAGGTGGACAAGAATTATATGATAAAAAAACATTTTTGAACAATGGATTAGAACTTGCTTTTTTGCAGACAGAGCTTCGAAAATATCAACAATTTAACAATACTTTCATTCCATACCTTTCTATCATTGATATAATGATGTTTAATGCAATCGAAGATATTAGAACTATGTTGAATCAATATAATTTGGTGTAAGGGAGAAATAAAAATGGCAAGAGTAGTTATATTCGGAATAGGTCAAATCGCTGAAATTGCACATTTTTATTTAACACATGACAGCGAGCATGAAATAGTTGCATTCACAGTAGACAAAGAATTTTTACATATTGATCATTTCCATAATTTGCCCGTAGTGGCTTATGAAGATCTTTTACTTAAATATCCGCCAAATGAGTACAATCTTTTTATCCCGATAAGCTATAAAAAAGTGAATAAACTACGGGCTGAAAAATTTATAGATGCAAAGTCAAAAGGGTATACGTGTATTAGTTATATTAGTTCAAAAGCAACATATTATGGTACACCTGTGGGAGAAAACTGCTTTATTTTTGAAAATAACGTAATTCAGCCTTTTACTAAAATTGGGAACAATTGTATTATATGGAGTGGAAATCACATAGGACACCATTCAACCGTAGAAGATCACTGTTTTTTGGCTTCGCAGGTGGTAGTGTCAGGAAATGTTATTATAGGAGAATACTCATTTTTAGGTGTTAATAGTACAATCGCTAATAATGTTAAAGTGGGTAAATCAAATATTATAGGATCAAATGCGGTTATTTTTAAAAATACAGAAGATTTCTCGGTTTACGCACCTTCAGAAACTGAAAAATCTAAAGTGCCTAGCAATCGCTTAAGAGGCTTTTGATGGATTATAAAGAAATAATTGCTCATTATGAAGATTGTTTTGAAAAGTATGGTGATACACCAAAGGGTGTTGATTGGACAAAAGAAGAACAGGTAAATTCAAGATATCAAACTATGCTAGAAATAGCAAATTTCAGAGAAAAGAATTTCTTACTGACAGATAAAAGGTCATTTTTAGATTTTGGATGTGGATTGTCGCATCTCTATGAGTATATTGTAAAAAATGATTTTAGCTACATAAATTATCATGGCTTGGAGATATCAGAAAAGTTTTATAATGAATCAAAGAAAAAATTTCCAGAAAACGAATATATAATTGGTGACATATTAAAAGATAGCAAGGTATTGAAAAGAAAATATGATTACATTGTAATGAACGGAGTTTTTACGGAAAAAAGGGATATGGAATATCATGAAATGTTTCAATATTTTTCAAAGATGATTGAGGCAATTTACCCCATTTGTGGGAGAGGAGTAGCATTTAATGTTATGTCAAAACATGTAGACTGGGAACTAGACCATCTTTTTCATGTCCCTTTAGATCATATGGCAAATTTTTTGACGAAAAATATTACTCGAGATTTTATCATTAGAAATGATTACGGTTTATATGAATACACAGTCTATTTATATAAATTTGGAGATAAATAAGATGAAATGGGTAAAAAAAGGGTTGATTTTTACCCCTGACGATAGATTCGAATGGAATCGGAAAGGATATGCCTCTGTACCAACTGTATATAAAATAACGGAAGATAGATTAAGAATTTACTATACGGCAAGAGACGGTGATAATAGGACTAATATCTCTTTTATAGAAGTAGATGCAGAAGTTCCTGAAAAAATTTTATATGTGCATAACGATTCTGTACTAAAACACGGGAAAATGGGTATGTATGATGATTGCGGTGCAATGGTTTCTCATGTAATAAAGGTAGAGAATGAAGTTTGGATGTACTATATAGGGTGGAATGTCCGAAATACGATTTCCTATCATAATTCTATAGGGTTAGCAATCAGTAAAGACGGTGGGATAACATTCGAAAAGTTTTCAGAAGGACCTTTATTTGACAGAAACTATAGGGAACCTTATTTTAGTGCAGCACCATTTGTATTGAAGGAAAACGGCATTTGGAAAATGTGGTATCTCTCTAATACCTCATGGGTAGAATATAACGGGAAGAGCGAACCGTTTTATCATATCAAGTATGCGGAATCGGATAACGGAATTGATTGGAAGCGGGAAGGAAAAGTCGCTATCGATTATAAAGATGAAAATGAGTGCGGTATCGTACGCTCTTGTGTCATGAAAGACGGTGAGACATACAAAATGTGGTATGCTCACAGGAACCTGCAAGATTACCGAGAAAATAAAAGCAACAGTTACCGAATCGGGTATGCTGAATCATCCAATGGGATCGATTGGATACGAATGGATGAAAAAGTGGGTATCGATGTGAGTGAGCGCGGATGGGACAATGAAATGATAGAGTACCCTTTTGTTTATGATCATAACGGGAAAAGGTATATGTTTTACAATGGAAATACCTTTGGTAAAAGTGGATTCGGGTATGCTATTTTAGAGAGTACTAAATGAACTATATTCATATCGGATATCCCAAGAATCTTTCTACAACATTACAAAATGATTTTTTTTCAAAACATTCAGAGCTATCGCATCTAGGGCTTGGAAATAATGGTCAAAGTATGAATTATTTAAATAGAGATATTGCAATTTATTTTGAGTCATTATTACGAGCAAGAGATATAGAATTCAAAGATATTCATAATGATTTTTTGGATTCAATCAAATCTAATTTCAAAAAAAAATATGGTATTTCCCATGAAAATTTATCATTTCACTTTTCAAATGATGAAGTAGATATTACTCAAAAAATAAATAGACTATATGATTTGTTTGGTAAAGAAACTCGAATTATTGTAATCATTAGAAATCAATTTGATCTGATCAAATCTTTATATAAAGAATCCTTAAAAGCTGGTCTTGGAATAGATTTTCATGACTATGTAAATGCATTATACAAAAGTAGAATTCATAGTTATTTACAAGAAATAAAATTTGATAGAGTTATAGAGCTGTATCAAAATAAATTTGGACTTGAAAATATACTTATAATACCTATAGAAAATTTTAGAATTAATGGCCATTTAAAGGAAATTGACGGAAAAAATATACTTCTCACTGTCATTTGTAATTTTCTAGAAATTAAATATGAAAATATTACATTAACCCATAATAATCCTTCATTAAGTGACAAAGAAGCTTTTCAATTATTAGCCTTAAATAACCAGTATAAGTACAATTTGGGTAAAGGGAATTATGCACTAATTGATACTCATAAATATCGAGATATTTTCGAGTTTATAGAGTTTAATGAAACAGATATTTATCATGATGTCAAAATCAAAAGAATTTTATTAGAATATGCTGAAAAATTAGCTAAAAATGATTCTAGAAAAATTAATTATTATGCAGATACTACAATAGTTGAAAAATTAAAAAAAATGTTTATAGAATCCAATGAAAAATTATCGAAAAATTATGGAATTGATTTACCTGACAATTATTTCAAAATGGAGTTTTAAGATTTGAATAAATGGTATAGAACAATCGAAAAATACGGATTTATACGACATGTTTATAATTTTTTACAATTTTTGAAAAATACATTTTCCGAAGATTATGAACCGGATAATAAAGTTTTTGTAATAGGTCTAAATAAAACTGGAACGACATCAACTGAAACAGCTTTAAGGGAATTACACTATAAATTAGGCAATCAAATCGATGCAGAATTAATCAGTGATTACACATTACAAGGAAATTATCAATTTTTATATGCGTATCTAAAAACTGCAAATGCTTTTCAGGATCAGCCCTTTAGTTTCAGAGGATACTACAAACTTTTACACCGAAGATACCCTAATGCCAAATTTATACTAACTGTCAGAAAAGATTCGGACACATGGTATCGAAGCCTTGTCAACTTTACCAAAAAGCGATTTATCCACGCCGGTATTCCTATTGGCGAAGAACTTACAATTGGGGATATAAAAAAACTAAATTACCGCTATCCTGATATGCCTTTCAACATTACAAAAATGTTGTGGCTTCGAGATAGACATATTCTTTTAGATCGGGACAAATTCTTTGATGAAGCGTATTGTAAACATTACTATGAGCAGCATATCAAAGAAGCAAAGGAATATTTTCAAGATAGCCCAAATTTTTTGATCCTAAATATTGAGGATGAAGATTCATACACCAATTTATGCGGTTTTTTAAATAAAAAGCCTCTGTACGAAAAATTTCCACATGAGAATAAAACATGAATATTATTAAATCTATAATGACTAGTTTACAAATGCGAAAGCAAAATAAACCTTCTTTCTTAATTATTGGGGCTCAAAAAGCCGGGACATCTTCTTTGCACCACTATTTAAGTCAAATACCTACATTGCATGGTTCCGAGAAAAAAGAATTACATTTTTTTGATTTTATGCACTTAACCCACCATAATAATGATTGGTATGAATCTCATTTTGCAGGCAATAAACACGATATCTATTTTGAGTCTACTCCATCTTATTCATATCTTCCCAATACAGCCGAACGGATATATAAATATAACCCTAAAATGAAATTGATTTTTATCCTAAGAGAGCCTATAAGCAGAGCCTATAGTGCATGGAATATGTACAAGCAAGCATTTGAAAGTAATGATTGGTTAGCAATGTTGACAAAAAATACTACAGAGAAAGACAAAAATAATAAATTAATTGATTTACTTTTTATGAATAGAAGCTACTTCCCTTCCTTTGAAGAATATATACGTATAGAATCCGATATTATTAAAAAGAACCCTGAATATTTTGAACCCAGTTTTTTGAGAAGAGGGATCTACATAAATCAACTAGAAGAATATGAAAAATATTTTGATAAAAAAAATATTCTTATTATTGGAAATAAAGATTTATCAGAAAAACCACTTGGTGTGTTGAAAAACATATTAAATTTCCTCAATATTGACATCAAACTAGAAGACAAAAATATCGATTTAAAAGCTCAGCACCAACGCGCTTATGATTCAAAAATCTCAGAAGAAAGTAAACTTTTTCTTGAAGATTTCTACCGACCTTATAATGATTTATTATTTAATAGAATTGGGGAAATCAATTGGTAACTATTTCTGAAAATCTAAGAACTCAAAATCAAATAATAAAAACATGGTATAAAAAAAATCTACTTTTGAGTATTTCTTGTTTTACATACAATCATGAAAAATTCATTCGTAATACTTTGAATAGTTTTTTGATGCAAGAAACGAATTTTGCAATAGAAATATTGATACACGATGATGCATCTACAGATAATACTGCCGCAATAATCAAAGAATACGAAAGTAAATACCCTGAGATAATAAAGCCAATATATCAAGTAGAAAATCAGTATTCAAAAGGGATTAAACTCAATATTACTTATAATATTCCAAGAGCGTTAGGTAAATACATAGCATTTTGCGATGGAGACGACTACTGGACTGATCCACTCAAACTGCAAAAACAAGTTGATTTTTTAGAACAGAATCCTGAATTTGTTGGATGTTCCCACAATACGAAAGTTATTAATGAAATAAATGCGGAAGAAGATTCATTAATCGTTTCTTCCAGCAACAAAGATGTCTTTACTATTGATGATTTTACAAAAGGTGAAGCCTATTTCCATACAAGTTCGATGGTTTATCGAAATAATTTTAAAGAAAAAGCACCGTATGACTATCTCAATAAACACCGAGGTGATTGGTTTATGCTAATTTCCTTTTCTAAATTCGGACCGATAAAATATTTAGATGAGGTCATGTCGGTTTATAGAGTTCATGACGCAGGAATTTGGTCTTTACTGGATAAAGAAAAACAAATCGTAGCCAATTTAAAAGCTATCATTGCATTTAATAAAATATTTGATTATGAATATGAGAAAAATTTCCTAGAACTCTTTACTCGGATATCTTTGGAATCATACAAAAATAATGACGTCAATTCATTTTTAAATTTATTTAATGATATTAATAAAGATGATTTAATCAAAATCCTCCAGAATATGTATAGTAAAACCATTGAGCTAAATGAATCGGTTCATAAGAAAGATCAAATTATTGCAGGAAAAAATCAAATTATTGCAGGAAAAGAAGCTGATTTAAATAAATTATACTCATCAAAATGGTTTAGATTGGGTAAAATAATAAAAAAATACACTTCTTTTAATTGGGTGTAATAATATTATTATTTTTGCATTCCAGTTGCACTCTATTAAGATAATAAAATACTCAAAAACTGATTATTCTTTCGAATAGTACAAAATATAATGAATGGAAAATTTCTTGTGGCTAAAAAGAAAAAAATTATCTTACTGAAATCTATTTATTATCTTTTCCCTAAATTTCTAAGAGATCAGTATAAAGACAGTATCGATTTTTATAAAGATTTAGCCAATAAAATTAAAATGAAAAATTCTATCTCCTTTCTTAAAGAACGTAGAGAGGCACTTTTTTTAATTCTAACTGAAAACACAAATGAGTTGAATGTAAATATTCAGCTGCTCTATTCTGAGTTGAATAGAAAATCAAAAATAAATGGACCAAAACTATTTACACATAATGCAAAATACATACAATTAGAAAAGCTTGAAAATCCGGTATTGGATAGCAAAGTTTTTTTAATCAATAATATTGCTGTTTTAGGAATGACTGATGCGCTAATCTCACATGGCGTTATCTATCATCAAGAACTCAACAATATGGAAGAAAAACATGATCTTAAGCGTGACGACATCTTTATAGAACGTTTCCCTGAGGTCAATGGTGTATTAACATTAACGCAGAGTCAATCCGTTTTAAATCATTCCGATACCATCTATGTAAGTTTATTAAAAGAGCACTCTACAAATTATTATCATTGGATTACTGAAAATATTCCTCGATTGATTTTAAGTAATATATTAATAAACACTTCAAATCATCGTGATATTTTTATAAATCAAAATATCATATTACTTATAGATGATGAGATGCCGCAGCAGTGTCTCGAAATTGTCAGATTGGTAACCAATGAAAGATTTAAAATTCATTCGGTAAAGCGCGGGGAGCTTATCCGATGTCAAACATTACTTTATTGTTCCCCATTTTGGCAGTCGCTTGATAATACAAAAGGGATATTGAACATTAATGAGTTTTTTGTAGACAAATATGCACTCTCCCTCGTTCGGGAAGAGATCAATAAAAAAATCCCGTTGACACAAAAAGAACCGTTTAGAAAGATATACTTGAGACGCAGAGTATCGCAGATGCGTTCCATCATCAATAATAATCAAGTTGAAGCATTTATGACGACTCATGGTTTTGAAATCATTGAGACAGATACCATCTCTTTTTCGGAGCAAGTAAAACTATTTTCAGAAGCCAAAATTGTCGTCGGTGCTTCAGGGGCAACATTTACTAACATATTGTTTATGCAGCCAAAAACTATTGCAATTGTATTTTTCCCTTCACATTCAAGTATTAATCATTATATGTTTCAGCCCTTAGCAGATGTATCAAATATACAATTAGTTCATTTCAAGACTATCTCAAAATTTAAATCGAGCATTCATGATAATTTTCTCGTTGATCTTAAAAATCTATCCATTCTTTTAGGAGATGTATTAAATGACGACTAAAATTATTGATTTTAAACTTTTGGGTGATGATCGCGGCTCATTGATAGCTTTGGAAGAGAATCATAATGTTCCTTTTGATGTTAAACGCGTTTATTATATTTTTGGTACGAAAGAAGGTGTTCGAAGAGGCTATCATGCGCATAAAAACTTAAAACAGCTTGCTATTTGTACGAGTGGTAGTTGTCAGTTTTTACTCGATGATGGAAAAATACAAACCCATGTACAACTTAATTCACCAACTCAGGGGCTATTAATAGAAGGGCTCATATGGAGAGAAATGTATGATTTCACCCCTGATTGCGTCTTAATGGTGTTAGCAGACAATTACTATAATGAAGATGACTATATAAGAGATTATGACGAATTTTTAAAAACGGTGAATCCATGATTCATATATTAGCGGATGTGCAAACACAGAGTATTGGTAAAGACACAACTATTTGGCAATTTTGCGTCATTTTGAAAGGTGCCGTCATTGGTAGTAATTGCAATATCAATGCTTCTGTTTTGATCGAAAATGATGTAATCATAGGTAATAATGTAACTATTAAAAGTGGTGTACAAATTTGGGATGGAATAACCCTAGAAGACAATGTTTTCATTGGGCCGAACGTCACTTTTACCAATGATATTTTACCTCGAAGTAAACATTACCCAAAAGAATTCATGAAAACAATTATAAAGAAAGGGGCTTCCCTCGGAGCGAACAGTACGATTGTAGGGGGAGTAACGATAGGTGAATATGCAATGATAGGTGCCGGTAGTGTACTTACAAAAAATGTAGGGGTGCAGGAGCTATGGTATGGTAATCCCGCCAAAATGAAAGGTTACGTTTGTACCTGCGGTCAAAAATGTGATCAATCCTTATCCTGCACCGATTGTAAAGGTAAAACTATATGATTCCCTTTTTAGATCTTAAAATTATCAATGCTCAGTACAGAACCGAATTAATTGACACATTCACAAAAGTCATTGATAGCGGATGGTATATTCAAGGAAATGAATGTGAGAGGTTTGAAGATGAGTTTGCTGCATACTGCGGTTCAAAGCATTGTATAGGTGTTGCGAATGGGCTTGATGCATTAATTCTTATCCTGAGAGCCTACAAAGAACTAGGTGTAATGCGTGAAGGGGATGAAGTCATTGTCCCTTCTAATACCTATATTGCATCAATTTTAGCAATTTCAGAGAATGGTCTCATTCCGGTGCTTGTGGAACCATTACTGGATACTTATCTCATTGATCCAACAAGAATCGAAGAAAAGATCACCTCCAAGACAAAAGCTATTCTGCCGGTTCACCTTTATGGTCAAACATGCGATATGAATGCAATCAATACTCTTGCTAAAAAATATAATCTCAAAGTCATTGAAGACTCTGCTCAGTCCCACGGAGCATATTCCGGTGAAATGCGGTGTGGAAATCTAGGAGATGCGAGCGGTTTTAGTTTTTATCCGGGGAAAAATTTAGGGGCACTCGGTGATGGTGGTGCGGTTACAACAAACAATGATGATTTAGCACAAACGATACGAGCATTAGGAAATTATGGGAGTCATAAAAAATATGAAAATCTCTTCAAAGGGGTTAATAGCCGCCTTGATGAAATCCAAGCGGCTATGCTTAGAATAAAACTCAAATATTTAGATAGTGAGATAAATAAACGCCGTGAAATTGCCAACTACTATCTCGAAAACATCCAGAACGACTTGATTATTTTGCCAGAAGTTTTAAAACAAAATAATCATGTATGGCATCTGTTTGTAATACGTACCGAACAAAGAGATAAATTACAAGAATATCTTTCTAGAGATGGCATACAGACGCTTATCCATTATCCGATTCCACCGCATCAACAAAATGCTTATCATGAGTGGCATAGTGAAAAATACCCGCTAAGTGAAAAAATACATCAAGAAGTGTTAAGTCTCCCAATCGGCAGTCATTTGACGCCCAATGATGTAAAACAGATCGTTGATACAGTAAATAGTTACAAGGGGTAAAAACAATGCGACTACAATACACTACAAGAATATGGGTAGGATTAGCATATTTTGTTATTCTACTGTGCATTGCACTGTTTGCCAGAGATATTCCGAACCAATACAATCCATTTGATTTAACGATCTCAAAGCTTGTTCAAGTAAGTGTAATGGGAGATCCGGCAAGTTTTGCTACAGCTGCAATCGATATTGCCGAAAATGGATGGATCAGCAGTGCAAATGAATGGATTTTAAATTTATGGCCGCCGGGCTTTGTCTTACTTGAAGCGTTCATCATAAAAGTATTCGGAATAGACACCCCAATCATCTTGGTATTGCAGATCATGGCTTCTGCCCTATTTTCTGTCGTATTGCTGTTGCTTTATGAATTTTTGAATGAACATATTAATCAAAAAATTGCACTCATTCTGCCTTTGCTGATTTTTGCTTTTCCTGTTGCCAGAGTTTTTTTATTGGAACCGATCGGCATTTCTCTGGGAGAAAGCTTTTCCGTCGGTTTTTTTCTTCTAGCAATCTTGTTGTCTATCCGTTCTGTAGTACAGAACTCATTCCGTAAGGCAATCTATGCCGGAATCTTTTTAGCATTATCCGCATATTTTCGCTCTCAATTTGAGATTGTTTTAATCATTCTAACAGGTTGGGGTATATTATTATTTATTATTTCCAAAATCATCCGTTTTCAATCTCCAAATATCAAATCAGCTCTTAAAACGATAGGCGTTATTCTTCTGGTCGCACATGCCGTTACCATTCCATGGAGAGTATATCATTGGGTTCATCAAGGGAGTCCGCTTTGGGTCTACACGGTTTCTGTAACTTTCGGGAATGCCGTATCATCATCCGAATTTCTTGAAAGTGTACATGGCGGTTTTGTTGTCGCCGGCGGCGGTAATCTGGTTTGCAGAATAAATCCTGCTGCATGTGGAGATACGGCTAATGCTAAAGAGTTATTTATTAAAACGTTCCTAGAACACCCCTTGGAATGGTATTCACTTAAATTAGGTCTCATAGGAAAATATTGGTTTTCATCTATACAAAATTTTGTTACAGTCGGAGTTGCTTCAACAATATCAGATATAGTAATAAATGGATCCTTATTGGGAATGCTTATCGCCATACTATATTTCCTGCTCAACTATAAGCTAAAAACTGACAAATTATGGCTTTTGTTACTGTGGTTTAACGTATCTATATTATCCACATACTTCATCATCTTTACAATAGCGCATTTTGAAGTTCGTTATTTTTATTTTCCTAAAATTGTGATCATAACAATGTTTATACTATTAATGTTCTTGCATAGAAAAAATAAAAATAAACAATATGCATAACATGATTTTTTAGGGCCATACCAAATGTCTATGATTTCATTTCCAACCGTTTCGTATATTATTCCTGTTTATAATCATGAGCAATATATAGTGCAAACACTCGACAGCATACTTTTGGATACTTATCCGAATAAAGAGATCCTCATCATCAATGATGGTTCTACAGATGCTTGCCATGAAAAGATTCAGTCATGGCTGAAAATACATGAAAACGATATTACTGTAGTGTATAAATCGAGAGAAAATAAAGGTATTACCAGAACCTTAAATGAATTAATTTCCATGTCTTCGGGCCAATATATCATTCCTATAGCAAGCGACGATTATCTGATTAATGACATGACATCACATCGTATTGAAGTGTTAAAAAATAATCCTGAGAAGCTCATGTTGATCAATGATGCAATTGTTGTCAATGAGAATAACGATATCACTTTTGCAAGCGGGAATTTTGAATTATACGGAGGAAATAAAAACAATTTCTTTTCTGAAGAGGGATTGATAAGTGAAATTGTACGAAACTGGTCTTGTGTCGGTCCAATTTGTATAATGGATAAAAGAATATACGATCAAATCGGCTACTACGATACCGATATTCCGATTGAAGATTGGGATTTTTACCTTCGTGCAAGTGCAAAAAAATTGATATTATTTGAAGATATAAAAGTATCTGCCTATCGAATACATAACAATAATGCCCATGCCACATTGTCTAATAGAGTAAATATGTTGAAAGCTATTGCGCAAACAGCTCATCAAAACCGTAAAAATTTTGACTTCCCTTTTAATATAATCCTTTATTTTAAATATATTAAATCCAACCTGTCAATGATAAAACTCTATGTACTTTCCAAGTATTTTAATCTATTATGAACTCTTGTAAAAATATGATTATTATTTGCCTTTCAACATACAACGGTATTCAGTTTTTACAAGAACAGCTTTCATCACTCGAAGATCAAGATTACAATCACTCCGATTTTCTTTTATTATGCCGCGATGATGGTTCAGATGATGAAAGCTATGAGTTTTTACGTCAGTTTACATTAAACTCATCACTTCAAGTCAAATTACTCACTGATTGCAACAATATGGGCGTAAAAAAAAGCTTCGAACTCCTTATGAATACTGCACTCGATATGGGGGGAGAATATATTCTCTTTTGTGATCAAGATGATATTTGGAAAAAAGACAAAATTGAAAAAACTATCTTAAAAATGAAAGAAATGGAAAATCAATATCCGAATCTCCCGATTTTAGTGCACTCCGATCTAGCAGTCGTGGACGAAGACATGAATCTTTTAAATAATTCTTTCTGGAAATATCAAAACATTGATCCTCAAAAAAGTTCTTTGCATAATTTTATAGTTGACAATAATATTACAGGATGTACCGCTATGTTGAATTCTCATCTTGCTCGACTAATACAGAATATCCCTAAAGAAGCGATTATGCATGATTGGTGGATTGCCATGGTTGCCTCAACATTCGGCCAAATTGGTTACATAAATGAACCCCTGATACTTTACCGTCAACATGCCAGAAATGATACCGGAGCGAAAAAGTATGGTTGGAGATACGGGTATAATCAGTTTTTAAAAAAACCGTCGTTAATGAAATATATCACACAGGCAAAAGTATTTTTAGAACAATATCGTAGTCATTTAACTTCTGATCACATTGAGATTCTGGATGCCATCTCTCGCCTTGATCAAATGAATTGGTTTGAGAAACGTAAGGTATTGATTAAATATAAAATCTTCAAAAACGGATTTATTCGTAATCTCGGACTTATGGTTTTTGCATGAATATTCAACTTATTATCCCGATTTTAGCACCTGAAAAGACATTCTTCAATGATATTCTTCCTAATTTAGAGACTCAAACCGTCCATCCAAAAATACTCTTGATCAATTCTGGTTCTAAAATTCCTGATGGGAATTATCAGATATTAACTATTGAACAAAAAAACTTTAATCATGCCGATACACGAAATTTTTCCCTAAATTATCAGGCCGACTTTTATCTATTTATGACACAGGATGCCACTCCCTATGATGAATATTTAATTGAAAACTTGTTGAAATCGTTTGAGGATACCGACGTCGTCGTGACTTATGCCCGGCAGCTCCCTTATCAGAATGCTGATACAATCGAGATCTTTGCGCGCCATAAGAACTATCCTGAAGATTCTATTGTCAAATCGAAAAAAGATTTAGCGACTCTGGGGGTCAAAACCTTTTTTGCTTCCAATAGCTGTGCTATGTATCAAGGAGAATACTTCAGATCTGTCGGTGGCTTTACCCCTGGACTCAATACAAATGAAGACATGGAATTCGCGGCCCGTGCCATTTTGAATAATAAAAAAATAGCATATTCCGCAGAAGGAAAAGTATATCATTCCCATAATTTCACGCTGAAACAAATCTGGTTGCGATATCGGGAAATCGGGAAATTCTTCTCTCGTAATCCATGGATTCATGAGAGCATTGCACGCTACCGCAAAGTTGAATCTACAGGAATTATGCAAGCAATCGAAGAACTTAAATACTTATCTAAGCATGCTCCGCTCTCTATTCCTAAATCCATAATGATATCCATCACTAAATATATCGCTTTTAAATCCTATATTTAGAAGCTATTGGTTATAATCTTATATTAGTATAGTTGCTTTTTGGAGTTTTTTTGAATTATATTTTATTTCGATTGTTTTTTTTCTCCCTCATAGTTTTGACCAATCTTGTTCTTGCCTTTATGATTGCCGAAAAATTCATTGTAGACAGTACAGCCCACCATATCCTCGATTATCTCTGGGTAAGCGCCATCTATCTGCTGACCTATTACACACACAGACTCTTTACTCGGCGGATGGTTACAACCAATGAAATGATCATTATCCTAAAATCAAATATCATTGCATTGTTTGCTATCTTTTTTGTTGTAGCATTGGCCAAACTTGGTGAAAATGTCTCTAGGACCATAATTATCATCCATTTTATCCTCAATGGGTTGAATCCATTGTGGATGTATATCATCAAAAAAAGAGCCATGTCCTTTAGATGGATGCGCAAGCCCGTTTTTGTTATTTGCGATAGCAAAGGACTCGACAATATACAACAATGGTTTGCTCCTGAAAATCCATTTGGCTACGATATAACAGTCACTTTAAATATTGATGAAGAGCCTCTGATTTTAATCCACAATAAAATTGAAATACTGATCAAATCAGGCAAATATCATGCAGCCATTATCGACGTCAATGGATCAGACATATATGAGACTAATGATTTAATCGACCATATCCAAAAAAATCTCCATAGGGTTATCATCCTCCCGCAGATATCCAAAATGCCAATGATCAACGGGGAACTAATCAGTTCTATCCATCATAAAGGAATGGCTTTTTATATCAAAAACAACCTTCTCAGCACGACCGACAGATATCTAAAACAGGCATTCGACTATATTATGGCACTCGTACTGATTATCCTTTTTTCTCCGCTATTGATTTTACTTTATGGAATCATTTTTATCGCAACACGCGGGCATCCGCTTTTTTCACACGAGCGAATCGGATACAGAGGCAAAAAATTTCAAGTATGGAAATTTCGGACAATGGATATCGATGCAGATGAAAAGTTGAGAACACTGCTTCAAACTTGTCCTGAGAGCAGAAAAGAGTGGGAAAGAGACTTTAAACTTAAAGATGACCCTCGCGTGACAAAAATAGGTCATTTTTTGCGTAAGACATCTCTGGATGAATTGCCTCAACTGATAAACGTTCTATACGGTGAAATGTCTTTAATCGGTCCTCGCCCGATTGTGGATACTGAGATCAAAAAATATGGTGAATTCTATGACTATTTCATCGCCGTCAAACCGGGAATCACCGGATTATGGCAGGTGAGTGGCCGTAACGACCTCGATTATGATGAGCGGGTACAGCTGGATGTTTGGTATGTCCGAAACTGGTCGATAGAACTCGATATTGATATTTTGATTAAAACAATCATCGTTGTGCTCAGCCGCAAAGGGAGTTATTAGGTGGTTGATATTAAATTACGGGGACAGGAGCACGACAGATGAAAGGTATTATATTAGCCGGCGGCAGCGGAACACGCCTTTATCCGATTACCAAAGGAGTGAGCAAACAATTGGTCCCCATTTACGATAAGCCAATGGTTTATTATCCACTTTCGGTTTTAATGCTCGCCGGTATTACTGAAGTGCTTATCATCTCAACCCCCAATGATCTTCCCCGTTTTGAAGAACTTTTAGGAGATGGAAGCGATATCGGAATGCGCTTCGAATACTGTATCCAGCCTTCACCCGATGGTCTAGCCCAAGCGTTTATTCTCGGAGCTGATTTTATCGGAAATGATGACGTATGTCTTATCCTTGGTGATAATATTTTCCATGGACACGGTCTTACAAAGATGCTTGCCCAATCGGTACGCAATGTTAAAGAGGAAGGAAAAGCAACGGTATTCGGCTACTGGGTCAAAGATCCTGAACGTTATGGAGTCGCTGAATTTGACGCTTCAGGCAACGTTCTCTCAATCGAAGAAAAGCCGTTGTATCCTAAAAGTTCCTATGCCGTAGTCGGTCTGTATTTTTACCCCAATAATGTTATCGAAATCGCCAAAAATATTAAACCATCAGATCGCGGAGAACTTGAGATTACCACTGTCAATCAGGCTTATTTGGCCCAGAATGCACTCAAAGTTGAACTTATGGGTCGAGGATATGCATGGCTCGATACGGGAACGCATGAGAGCTTACTCGAAGCAAGTATGTTCATACAGACGATCGAAAATCGCCAAGGACTCAAAGTTGCCTGTATCGAAGAGATCGCCTATGAAATGAATTACATTACCAAAGAAAAACTCTTAGAGTTAGCACAGCCTCTCTCTAAAAACCAATATGGGCAATACCTAATCCGCAGAGCGGGTGAAGGGAAGATCGGCGAATGACGTTTACCCGGACTCTAATCCCTGAGATTATCCTCATCGATCCCAAAGTTCATGGCGATGCACGCGGTTATTTTGTCGAAACATTTCGTGCCGATAAACTTTTTGAATTTTTAGGATTTGATATCCCGTTTTGCCAAGAAAATGAATCTTCGAGCAGTTATGGTGTTCTCCGCGGGCTGCACTATCAGATTCCACCTTATGCACAAACCAAACTTATACGGGTTATCGAAGGAGCGGTTTTGGATATTGCCGTCGATATTCGCAAAGGTTCCCCAACTTTCGGTCAACATATAGCAGTTGAACTCAGCAGCGAGAACAAACGGCAAATGTTAATCCCGAGTGGATTCGCACACGGATATGTCGTACTTTCCGAAACCTGTACGTTTACCTACAAAGTCGATAATTATTACAACCCTGAATGTGACCGGGGGATTGCATTTGATGATGCCGTACTGGGGATCGATTGGAAAGTACCTCGTGAAAAACTTCAGCTCTCGGCTAAAGACACCACACAACCTTCATTTGCAAATGCCGATCATTTTATTTTTGAGGACAACTTTTATTCTCTAAAGGGTCTTCGTGACTAATATACTTGTCATCGGAGCTAACGGGCAGCTGGGAAGTGAAATTCGTGCGCTCAGTGTTTCCTACCCTCACTATACTTTTACTTTTGCTGAGCGAAAAGCACTCGATCTCAGCATTTTATGTAAGTTAGAAGATTACTTCGAAGATAAATCATTTGATGCAATTATCAACTGTGCCGCGTATACCTCCGTCGATAAAGCTGAATCCGAAGAAGAACTTGCTGATACGATCAACCATCGCTTCGTCAGTATGCTGGCTAAAATATCTAAAGCAAAAAAAATCACACTGATTCATATCTCCACCGATTATGTCTTTGACGGAAAGAATCATTGTCCCTACGTAGAGACTGATTCCACTAACCCACAAGGCATTTATGGACAAACAAAATGCAATGGTGAAAACGCTCTTCTCTCCGTTGCCCCTGAGAATGCTGTCATCATTCGTACTTCATGGGTCTACTCCAACTTCGGAAATAACTTTGTCAAAACGATCCTTCGTCTTGGACGCGAGCGTGATAGTCTCGGTGTCATCTTCGACCAGATAGGGACCCCGACTTATGCGCGAGATCTTGCAAAAGTCATACTGGATATCCTTCCAAAAATCAGCAATACAGCACCGCAGATCTACCACTATTCCAATGAAGGTACCGCGAGTTGGTATGATTTTGCCAAAGCGATATTCGAATTTTCAGGGGTTAACTGCAGAGTAAATCCTATTACTACGGATCAATACCTTACTGTGGCAAAACGCCCGTATTACACTCTGCTTAACAAAACTAAAATCACAAATGAGTTTGGAATCACGATCCCGTATTGGAGAGATTCCCTCAAAGAATGCTTGAACTCATTAGGAGAAAAACAATGAAAACACTATTAGTCACCGGATGTGCCGGATTCATCGGGAGTAATTTCGTCCCCTACTTTTTAGACAAATATCCCGATATTCGTCTGATCAATCTCGATTCTTTAACCTATGCGGGAAATTTGAAAAACCTCTCGGATGCTCCGGAGGGAGATCGACACATCTTTGTCAAAGGAGATATCTGCGACCGTATTCTCGTTGAATCTCTATTTAACCAGTATGATATTCGGGGAGTTATTCACTTCGCGGCAGAAAGTCATGTTGACAACTCCATTAAAAATCCCGGTATATTCGTCCAAACCAATGTTAACGGAACGTTTACCCTTATCGATGTAGCCTATAAATACTGGATGGAAAAACCGTTCGTCTTCAAACCGGGATATGAGGGGTGCCGATTTCACCATATCAGTACAGATGAAGTCTACGGAACGTTGGGTGAAACCGGATTGTTTACCGAAGAGACCTCCTATGCTCCCAACAGCCCATACAGCGCCTCCAAAGCCGGAAGCGACATGATCGTCCGCAGTTATCACCACACCTATGGAATGGATACGGTGATCACTAACTGCTCTAACAACTACGGACCTAAACAGCATGATGAAAAACTGATCCCTACCATTATTCGCAAAGCCCTTAACAACGAAAATATCCCCATCTACGGGGATGGCAAGAATATCCGAGACTGGCTCTACGTCCTGGACCACTGCAAAGGAATCGATCTGGTTTACCATAGCGGCAGAAGCGGAGAGGTATACAATATCGGCGGACGCAATGAGCGTAACAATAACCAGATCGCGGAACGTATCTGCACCTTGCTCGATACGATAAAACCGAATGAAAATGGAATAAGCTATAAAAATCTGATTACCTACGTCGAAGACCGTGCAGGGCATGACAGACGGTATGCGATTGATGCCACCAAAATCGAAACCGAGCTGGGTTGGCGTGCAGAAGAAACGTTCGATACCGGCATCGTTAAAACGGTTGAATGGTATTTGAATAAATACAGTTTGGATCAATAGTGAGTATTCTCCAAAAACTTCAACAAGACCGTATTTTTTATATTTCAGCACTGCTGTTTGCATTTATCCTTCCGCTTTCACGTGCCGCTATAAGTTTTTTTATCCTGTGGTTTATCGTACTGTTTATAGCGCGTCGAGACTATAGAACCTCATGGGAATTACTGAAAACCAACCGTGCGTTTGTTGCAATGGGGGCATTTATAGCTTTTATGTTTATCTCCACTTTATGGTCAAGCGATATTCATACAGGTCTCAAACAAATGCGTCTTTACAGCTATTGGATCATTATCCCGATACTCGCCGTAACTTTGAAAAAAGAGTGGCTCCCCACGATTATCAGCGCTTTTTTGGGAGGGATGTTTGTCAGTGAAATACTCGCTTACGGTATTTTCTTCGACTTATGGAGCATCAACGGGAGGACACCTGACTATCCTAGCCCGTTTATGTCCCATATTCACTACAGTTTATTTTTGGCGACAACCTCCATCATACTGCTCAGCCGCATCCTCTCCAATCGTTATCATTGGAAAATCAAGTTACTAATGTTAATATTTTTTCTTACGGCTACAGGCAATCTGATGTTCTCTACCGGGAGAACGGGTCAGTTGGCTTTTTTTATTGCCCTTGGAGTTGCTATCATTATCCATTACCGTTTGACACTCAAATCATTTCTTCTTTTTATCTCATTTAGTTTTGCTATTTTCACGCTGGCATATTCCACATTTGATCTCTTTAGCAAACGTATTGACTCCGGGATGCAGGACATTCGAAATATTCAAGCCAATAATTTTAGCAACTCATTCGGAGAACGGGCGGCTTTTTGGATCATCACCAAAGATATTTTGCAAGAGCATCCTCTCATCGGCGCAGGCATCGGAGATTACAAGCATGCCGCAGCTGAAGCATTGGAAAAAAATAATCATGGCTTCAGCCCTTATGTCATCAAATGGTGTAAAAGCACACATTTCCATAATCAATATTTGATGATTTTAGCCCAAGGCGGGCTCATTGGTTTCATCCTTATGCTATGGCTGCTGACAGAACTTTTTAGACTCAAAATTCAAGATAAAGAGGTCAAAGAATTCAGTCTCCTCGGTCTGAGCGTTTTTACCGTCGGCTGTATTGCCGAACCGCTCTGGATATTGCAATTTCCGATTATTCTATTTGTTTTTATTTCAGCTGTTTCGCTTGCAAGCGCTCTTTCTTCGCAAAGGATGGAAAAATGATTATCCATCTCTATAAAGAGCTCAGCCAATACACTATATAATACTCAAAGAAGAATTTCTGCATGTAATTTTGCTAAAATGAGGCCTAAATAACTCTAAATTCAGTAATTAGGAATAGAAATGCCCTTGATGATCATTCTTACCAATCGTTTAAGTAAAATACTGGGTGCTATAGTAAAAACATTAGCGTATCCGTTTCATTTTATTTTTCCAAAAAAACGTTTTACCATTCCAAAAGAAAAAAAAGCTTTTTTTAAAACTCAGACATCTTACACGATTCCCAAGATCATATGGCAAACCAATTACACCAATAATGTCAGTTTACCCGTCTATATAAACTATTTATTCAACCGTCTTCTGACATTAGACTGGGAGTACCGATATGTCAGTACCGAAGATCGTTTAGAATTCATTAAAGCGCATGCATCCGATCAAATATCCAATGCATACGAACAACTGACGGATGGAGCATCCCAAGCAGATTTATGGAGACTTTTTGTATTGAACTATTATGGCGGCGTCTATATGGATATTGATGCGCATGTGGTATGGCCCCTCTCAAAAATAGTCAAACCTGATGATAAAGAGGTGTTTTTGATGACCAAGCACAATTACAGCAACTACTTTATCGCATCTTCTAAAAGCAATCCGCACTTAGAAAAAGCCATCAAGATTATTGTCGATAACATTGAACAAAAGAATATCGGAAGCGGTGTATACGATTTAACCGGTCCAACCGTATTAAACAGAGCTATCGGAGATGAAACCGTTAATTATAGACATAATCGTATTACTTGTATACAAGGCAGTTTTACCAATGAATATTTTCAATATATTGACAAACCGCGCGGCAAGTGGACCCATACCAAGAAAGAAAATCTTTTGAAGAACAAAGAAGCGAATTAGACAAAGGGGAGAAGTGAAAAAAATCAATCTTATAGAACTTTGTCTTTCACCCGATCTTGGCGGTCTTGAACTTTATATGGTGCGGTCGGCAAAAGCGTTAAATGACAATTTCAATATTATCAGTGTTGTCAACCCGAAAGGGAAACTTGCACGATACTATGAGGAGGCATCTCTCCGCTATGATTTTATTGAAAAAAAATCAAATATTTTTATGTTCAGTGCCGCTAAAAAATTGGCAAAAATAATCGATGAAAATGCCATTGATATTATCCATGTTCACTGGACCAAAGATATCCCGTTGGCCGTTCTCGCCAAAAAAATCTCCTCAAAAAATCCTAAGATCATTCAAACCCGCCATATGACGATGACACGGTTTAAAAATGACTTTTATCACCGTTTTCTCTATAAAAACATTGCCATGATTTTAGCGGTCACCCATCAAGTCGCCGATCAAATCCGTAAGTTTATCCCTTCGGACATCTGTCCGATTGTCCAAACACTCCACATAGGTACCGAAAAAATTGAACTACTCAATCATGAAGAAATTATTGCACTTCGCCAAAAGCTTCATATGGACGATTGCTTTGCCATAGGTCTTGTCGGACGCATAGAAGAGACCAAAGGGCAATATCTCCTGATTGAAGCTATTCGGAAATTACGCCAAACGAGAATCAATGTCAAAGCTTTTTTTGTCGGCCATCCTATGAATGAACATTATTTGGAAACCCTTACACAACAAATCCGGGAACAACATCTGGAAGATGCTATCCATTTTCTAGGATTTATGAAAGATCCCCACCCTTTTATGCAGGCATGCGATGCCGTTGTATTGGCGACAGAGCATGAAACATTCGGTTTGGTTCTTATCGAAGCAATGCAAGTCGGAACTGCCGTTATCGGGAGTAACCGCGGGGGAGTTTTGGAAATCATCGATGATAATATTACCGGTTTGTTATTTGAAAGTATGCAGGCAGACAGCCTGGCAGAAAAGATAAAAATTCTCTATGATAACCCTCAGTTGCATCAAAAATATGCGGCCAACGGTCAGACCAAAGCCCGTGAACAATTTTCAAACGAAGCCCATTTTGAAAAACTTTCCCAAATCCTAAAGGAGCTGTAATGTATGTCAGTATTCTCGTCGCTATCTATAAAGATATAGAAGCTTTATCCCTAATCGTTGATGCCTTAAAAGAGCAGACCTATAAAAATTTTGAATTGATCGTCGCTGAAGATAACGATTCGGATGAAGTAAAAAAATATCTGGCATCCGTAGACGCTTTTTTTCCGATTAAACATTATTTTCATGCAGACATCGGTTTGCGAAAAGCCATTGCCAGAAATGCATCCATACGTATGAGCGAAGGGGAATATCTTATTTTTATTGATGGCGATACCATCCCCTATACAACATTTATCGAATCGCATGTTGCCCTTGCAGAACCTAAAAAAGTATTGTGTGGCCGTCGTGTCAATCTCGAAAAAAGGATGTCGGATGCTTTGCGCCATCATGAGATACGTTCTACCGACCTTGAGCGCGTATGGCGCTTTCTCCCCCAGTTACTCCAGGACAAAACACGTCATATCGAACAAGGGCTGCGTTTTAAACCTAACGGGATAATTCAACAGTATTTAGCCGGACATGACCAAAATATTCACATGGTCGGATCAAATTTTTCATGTTTTAAAACAGACATCGTATACATCAACGGCTGTGACGAGTCAATGCAAGACGGACCTGGCGTGGATGACACCGATTTAGAATGGCGTTTTATAGCTTCCGGCGTTACGATGAAATCCTGTAAATACTGTGCCAATCTTTTTCATCTTGATCATTCCCGAAATGACCGTCAAGATATTTATGATAAAAATGTCGCCTATATGCGTGATAAACAGCAGCGCGGTGAAATCATCTGCCCGAACGGAATTGTCAAACTACAAACTGCCTAAGGGTACTTTTTTGATTGAAGTGCTCTTAGCCATATAGTTATAAACATTATCGATAGCCGGGCGCGGTGTGATCATTTTATCGTGTTCGATCTCAAACGCGATAATCGTTGCCTCAGGATAGATAATATTCAGAGTAAAAAGTGCCGAAGAGAAAAACGAACCGATTTGCATCGGATAGCGGTTCGTCATAATAAATTCCAATTCAATCGGCAGATCGGTATAGACGACTTTGAACCGTTCATCTTCCATAGCTATAATATCATCAATCACATGCTCAGCACGGTGCGGAATATAGACAATCTTCGTATCATAATAGTTTCTGATCGCTTGGATGTATTCTAAATAGGTCTCACGCTTGATCACATGGATTTCAGAGAGCGGCTGCCCTAAAAAATAAACCGTATTATCGATCATTGCCTGCGCTAAAAAAGTCTCTTTAAAATATTTCAATTCATTCCGTACGATCTCCTCATTGCCATGCGGAGTCAGTTCATAAGACGTGAACATATTGATCGTATCGGTCGGAATCGTCTTGAGCCCAAAAAGGTTGAAACGCCATTGACGTACTTTTTTCTTGAGGGGAATTTTCTGATCGGAGTACCTCACTCCCAATTCATTCAAATACCGGTTGATAGTGACAGCACCATCATCCATCAAATAGACTTTTTTCTTCTGAACATTTGCAATAATCATTTTGTTAATACTGCTGAAATCCCCGCAAAATAGCATATTGTACGATTCTTTTTGCAATAATCTAACCAGTTTGATTTGTCGCAGAAAGGTTGTTTTGCTGTTTTTTAACCGCTGGTCAAAACGGATAACCTTATCCCATTCATCCTCATTGATCAATCTGGATATTTGGTTCTTATTTTTCGATTCGTGCTCGGTAAATATCACGACCAATATATTAAGCGTTAGCTTGAAATGTGCTTTTGCTTCTATAGCATTGATCAGCTGCAATGGTGACGTTATTAAAAATAGATTATATTTCATCATGATCCTCCGGCAATGGGTCGACCGTTATCGTCGTTAGATCTTTTGCCATTGCTAAAAATTTTTGATGATCCGTTATATTAAGATAAATCATCCGAAGATACTCATCCTGTCCGGAATGAAACTTATAATTATGCGACACAGTAATCATCAACAGCGGTTCCGATTCCCATTGCGAAAAATTGTACTGCTTCTGTGCCGTCAATTTAGAAATTTTTTGGATATCATTTATATAATGATCATATCGTATTGCCAATCTTTTTTCATCTCCGAAAGCACTTTTAAAAATACCGTTTAATTCATAATAAATCATATCCCGTTTATAAAATAGCATATCCTTAATATTGTTGTTCACGATAAATGTCGTATGCTGACGAATAAGATCATTCTCTTTGATATTTTCACGTATCGATACGCTATAAAACCAATCAATGTGTTCTTTATACTGATCAGAAATATTTTTTCCTACAAACGAAAAAACTAATAACCATGTCAGAGCTAAAATAATTTTTTCTTTTAATTGCAAATATTTACCCAATAATTGAACCCCAAAATAATAAACAAAAGACAATCCCAACGGCGTCAGGATTTGAAATCTGGAATTCCAACTCTCAAATTCCGCATTTTTTCCTACCATAGCGTAAGGAAATACAGCCAGAAAAAATAAAATGATTCCTACCATTAAAAAGGTCCGATTATACTTTGTTTCAATCCCATATTGGTTTCGTTTAACTAAGGCATAGATCAATACCAAAACTATCACCCACACTGAAGTGATCGAGTATAAAGACTCGCCGATCACTTCAAACATCGAATTATCGAAATTTCTTAATACTGACATAATTGCTTTTGGCAAACTGCTCAGAGAAACTGTATTATAATTTTCATACACTCCATAAGGCTTCAAATAAAATGATTTATAAATAAAATAAACAAAAGGGAGAAGTAAAAAATCCCAATATTTTTTAAGAAAAAATTTGAATTTCTCTAAGATATCCCCATATGAAAAGTGAAAATAAAAATAATAAATATACATAAAAATTGAGAAATAAAATACCAAGAGCGAATTGGTTGAAAACGAAGTAAAAAAAAGTGCCAAAATTGCTATTCTAGCCACAAAAAACGGGTGCTTTAAATAAAGTGTCAAAAAATAAAATGCCAGATAAAAAAGCAATACAGGAAAGATAAATGGGACAACAGCAATGGATATTTTAGCACTGTTTACTGGTATGATTAAAAAAAAAGCCGTTAGAAAAAAAAGGGTATTTTTATCCAGTTCTTTGATATTTTTAAGAATCAAATAAACCAGTATTCCCATGGTAAAGGTCGCAATAAAAACAAAAAGTCTAAATCCATAAATACCATTCCAAAGATGTGAAAAGAATACGAATATATCCCCTTTTATCCCGTGCTGAATCTGACCGAAGAGAACAGCCAATGTTATATTGTCCTGATGATAACCTATCCAGTCATCCCAATACAGTCCGTCAACATTCAGCAATAAAAAGATATTAGAAACTAAATAAAGTCCAAAAAAAAGATAAAACTCTTTGGATTTCAGCAGTTCAATCAAAAATTAATCCTCTCTTTTTCAATCACAAGTTTTCTGCGTTTCGCATAGGTATGAATTGAACCGATATATTCTCCGATTATACCGATAAAAAAAAGCTGTACGGACCCAAAAAAGAAAAGACCAATGACTATCGGGGCCATCCCTATACTAAAAGTACTCCAAAAAAAGAGCTTTAATATCAAATAAACCAGTGCAACGGTCAAGCTCAATATGGACACCAAAAATCCCGCCATAGTTGCGATGCGCAAAGGAACCTGCGAATGGCTGATAATACCGAGCATCCCGATATCGTACAAGGTATAAAAATTGTTTTTGGTAATCCCTCGTTTGCGTACAGGCTGGTCATATTGCATTTCGAAGATCTCTAAACCGATTTCCGGAATCATCCCTCTAAAATAAGGATACGGATCATCCATCTCTTTAAGGATCTCGATCACTCTGCGATCATAGAGCCCGAATCCGGTAAAGTTATCGATCAGTTTGATGTTGGAGAGTTTGTTGACCGTTTTATAGTACAGTTTACGGATCTTAAACATAACGGATGATTCTTCACTTGTCCGTTTGACTCCGACGACACTTTTATATCCTTCTTCCCATTTTTGAATCATGTCCGGAATCATCGCCGGAGGGTCTTGCAGATCGGCTACAAATAAAATGACGCAATCACCGGTTGCCTGCAGCATCCCGTAATACGGAGAACGGATATGCCCAAAGTTCCGGCTGTTGACAATGATTTTTACATTGCTGTCTTGCTGTGCGATCTCTTTTAATAAGGAAACAGTACTATCGGTCGAAGCATTATCAATAAAAATATGTTCATAGGCGTATTGGGGCAATGCGTTCAATACTTTTTTAATCTGCGAGTAGCATTCTTGGATATTGTCTTCTTCGTTATAGCAAGGGGTGACGATGCTGATCTTTTTCATATATTTTTCCTTTTATTTATAACTTTTGTTCTCGAAACACAAACCGTTTATTGAGGATAAACGACACTGCGGCACACGGAACTATCGCTAAAAAGCCTGCCGTGTAATAGTCGATATTCCATAGTGAGAACAAGCGAATCAGGCCGACATTGATCCCGTAGACGATCCCATACACCATAAAGAATTTCAGAAGCAAGCTTCGGTCGGTCGATTCAAATACATAATGGCCAATGGTCTTAAAATTAAATAATACTCCCGCTACCGTTGCAAATAGCACAGCATACATATAATTCAGTCCCAAAAATATCAATAATGCATAAATACCGTAGCCAAAGAGGGTATTGACTACCCCCACCGCTATAAATCTAATTACTTGCCGTTTTAACATACGTTTTGATCGTGTGGACCATATACTCCAGTTTATCGTCACCCATTCCCGGGTAAAGGCCGATCCAGAAACTGTCGTTCATGATCTTATCGGTATTCGGCAGATCCCCGACAACACGATAATCGACACCTTCAACCATACTGTCGAACATCGGATGGCGAAGCATGTTTCCTGCAAAGAGGTTTCGAGTTTGAATATTGGCATTTTCGAGATGTTCGACCAGCGCATTGCGGGAAAAATTTACCCCGTCTTTGAGCGTAATCATAAAGCCAAACCAGCTCGGATCACTGTTGGGAGTAGCAGTATTGAGAATCAGCTCATTGATTCCTCGCAACCCTTCATAAAGTTTAGTAAAATTTTCTTTCCGTTTTTCGACAAAACTAGGGAATTTTTCGAGCTGTGCTACACCGATGGCGGCTTGCATATCAGAGACTTTCAGATTGAACCCGAAATGAGAGTAGACATATTTGTGATCATATCCCTTCGGCAATGTCCCGAAACTCTGTGAAAAACGGCATCCGCAGGTGTTGTCTATTCCGCTTTCGCACCAGCAGTCACGTCCCCAGTCACGCATTGAAAGCATAATCTTTTTGAGAAGCGGGTTATCGGTGTAAGTCGCTCCGCCTTCTCCCATAGTCATATGATGCGGCGGATAGAAACTGCTCGTACCGATATCCCCCCATGTCCCTGTCGGTTTCCCTTCATAGACTGAGCCGAGTGCATCACAGTTATCTTCAATGAGCCAGAGATTATGCTTATCACAAAACTCTTTGACGGCACGTATATTAAAAGGATTTCCGAGCGTGTGGGCGATCATGACGGCTTTGGTTTTCGGACTCAACACTTTTTCAAGCTGCGTCGTATCGATATTGAAATGGGTCAGTTCCATATCGACGAAAACAGGAACCGCACCGTACTGAACGATCGGTGCGACCGTCGTCGGAAATCCGGCGGCAACAGTAATGACTTCATCTCCGCGTTTGACTTGACGATCGCCTAAAAGCGGTGATGTCAACGTATAAAAAGCAAGAAGGTTTGCAGAGCTTCCGCTGTTGACGAGAAAGGTCCATCGTACACCGAGATAGTCAGCCAGTTTTTTTTCAAATGTTTTGGAGTAGCTGCCGTAAGTAAGCCAGAAATCGAGCGAGCTATCGACAAGATTCATCATTTCATGTTCGTCAAAAACGCGTCCTGCATAATTGACTCTGCTTTTTCCGGCTTCAAAGGAAGCGTCTTGCATCGGTTTATGAACCAGCTCATAATACTCTTTGGTCTTAGCCAAAATTTCATTTTTCAGGACTTCTTGTTGTGTCATTCTTTCTCCTCGTGTTTGTTCCAAAATGTACTGCATAATTGCAAATAGGGGTCTGCTTCTATCTTTTTTCTGTCGATCTGGTCTAAAATGGATCGGTAATAGTTCCGCATCCGAATAATCGCTTCACGATGCGGTGTAAATTCAAACGCGCCGATCTCATCCATCAGCCTGTCGTTGAGGGAGGTATATTCGTTGTTCAAGCCCTCGTTGATTACTTTGATCTCGGAAGTAAAATCGCTTGTTTCATTGACCAGCTTGGCCAATGAGAGTAAATCGATTTTCATCCCCGTGGTTACATTGTATACTTTGTGACGGGTACTGTTTTTCAGAAAATAATCGACTATCTTTACCAGATCTTCGATATAAATATAATCGAAAAAAACATTCTTATTGATTGTTATCGGCAAATGTAAAAGATTCTTCACGATAGCATTCGAAATAAACTTGAACTCGTAGTTTTCAAATTCACCGTAACACCCGAATACCCGTAAGTTGAGATTATTATCACTTTTTTCAATGAATTTTGAACAAACCGATTTATAAAATCCGTATTCATCTAGAGGGAGTGCCCGATCCGCATCTTCTTCCTTCACATCAACAATACTCTTGTGTTTACCGTACTCAGCTCCGCTTCCGAAATGGATGATCTTTGAGACTTTATCGGAGTGCTTGACAATGTTAAAAAACATTCTCAGATTGTCATGAATAATATTTTCATTCCCGCTATCCCGTCCGCCACCGCGGTTGGCGCAGTTGATAATGATATCCGGTTGAATCATGCTGATATAGGTATCGACACTTGTTTCATCCATGAGATTCAACGTTTTGCTATCAGGGCTCAAGAGGCTATAACTGCTCTCATTCAGAAAATGTTCACGCAAATGTTTTCCGATAAAGCCATTCGCGCCGATGATCAGAATTTTCATTTAAGAATCCAGCGGCTTAATAATCATTTGCTCTGTAAATTCATCACGCTCCAAAAAGGGATACATATCTTCGATCGGCTTATTGACGATAAGCTTCGGCTCGACCGTTGTCATCGGTTCGGCCAATCGGATATCCAAAATTGCCGGTTCATCATCAGCCAGCATTTCTTCAATCTTTTGATAAATCTCTTCATTCGTCCGTGCAGTGCTGCTTGCGATGCCATAGGCATTTCCTATTTTTTCAAAATCGGGCACACTGTAGTCTTTCTTTGTCCCTACGTAGTTCTTGTCAAAATAAAGCTCTTGGAATTGCCGAACCATACCAAGGTTAGTATTGTTCATAATAAATATTTTGATCGGAAGATGGCGTCTTTTTATGATTTCAAGCTCTTGAATATTCATCTGAAATCCGCCGTCGCCGACGATAACAATTGATCGTTGTCCTGTTCCGAGCGTTGCACCGATGGCCGTCGGTAAGGCACAGCCCATCGCACCCATTCCGCCGGAGAACAATACTCTTTGCTCACCTTTGGTTTCTAACGATTGCGCGACCCACATCTGATGCTGTCCAACATCGACGCATATCGAATCGTGCGGGTTTAGGTGATGCGCTATTTTATGAATGATCTTATTCGGTATTTTCTCTTTTTGGTCGATTCCGACAATGGAGGAGTATTTTTCTTTATAGGAGAGCACTTTCTCTTGCCAATACGTAATATCATTGGTAAAGATATGTTGGCGAAGCGACTCAACAAAACTTTTGATATCCGAATGAATCAAAAGATCGGCTTTTATTTTGGATCCCAATTCATTTTTATCGATATCGACCTGAATAATTTTGGCTTCTCTCGCAAACGTCTTTAGATCTGTTCCCGTTTGGCGGGTATCCAGCCGGGAGCCTAAGACCAAGATCAAATCGGCATTTGCCAATGCCATATTTCCGTATCGGTTGCCATAGGCTCCGATAAGTCCAAGGTTGTAGGTATAATCATCTTTGATAAGATCTTTCCCCAAGAGCGAGTAAACGACCGGAAAGTTATTGGTATTCAATAAGCGGTTGAGTTCATCATCGGCATCCGATAGTCGTGCCCCGCCGCCGACCAAAACAATCGGACGTTTGGAGGCATTGATTATCTCAACGGCGGTGCGTATATTGTTTTTGATATCCGATTTTTCCAGATAAGTTTGGTATTCGGCACTCTCATAAAAAGAAGTTTGTTGATCAAGATCAAATTCCGATCGTTGGATATTCATAGGAATATCGATCAGCACCGGACCTTTTCTCCCTTCCTGAGAAAGAAAGTATCCTTTTTCAAGTTCATATCTTAGATTTGCTATATCATCTACCATAACGGCGTATTTTGTAATGGGTTTGATTATACTGACGATATCTGTTTCCTGAAACCCTATCTGCCGTACCGGCTGATCATACTTATACTCATAGGTATTCACTTGCCCCGTAATAAACAAGGTGGGGACCGAATCGAAAAAACAGCTTCCGATCGGCGTAATCAAATTGGTGGCACCCGGTCCGCTGGTTGCTGTTGCAACCCCGGTCTTTCCGGTCATTCGGGCATATCCTTCGGCTGCGAAACCTGCCCCTTGTTCGTGGATGGTATTGACGATCTCGATTTGCCCGTTTTTATCCAACGAATCGTAAAAATGGGCAACTGCACCGCCGATGTAGCCAAATACTTTATCAATGTTCTTTTCGACTAAAAACTGAACAATATAATCCGAAGCTTTCATAAACGTGTCCATTCCAAATTTTTCTTTTGTGCATCCGAAACGTATTGATTCAGATCAGCCGTTGTATCAACGCTCTGAGTGTTATAAAAGTTTTTATACCACAGAACCGTTTTTTCAAAGGTCTCCGCCGTGTCCCAGACATCTTTCCACTTCAAAAGAATATGAGCCTTGGAGCAATCAAGTTTGAGCAGATTGGCCTCATGAAGCTGATTCGGATCGCGATTGATCTCATAATCGATCGTGTCCCAATGTTTTTTGATATTCAGTACCACTTCTTCAACCGTGACACTTCCTTCGTCGCTTGGGCCGAAATTCCAGCCATCGGCAAATTCGGTTCTCTCTTCGAGCAGTTTTTGCCCGATCATAAGGTAGCCGGAGAGAGGCTCAAGAACATGCTGCCATGGACGGGTAGCTTTTGGATTTCGAATCGATACCTTGCGTCCCTGACTGACGGCAAGCATAATATCGGTCATAAGCCGATCCTGCGCCCAATCCCCTCCGCCGATCACATTTCCTGCTCGGCAGCTGGCCAGTAAAACCGTATGTGATTTTTTATACTCTTTGAGATTGAAATAAGAATTTCGATAGCTGTTCGCAACCAGTTCCGCACATCCTTTACTCGCGCTGTAGGGGTCATATCCCCCCATCGGATCGTTTTCCCGGTAACCCCAAACCCATTCTTTATTATCGTAACACTTATCGCTGGTAATATTGACAATAGCCTTTACCGAAGATGTTTTTCGGCATGCTTCAAATACTTTGAGTGTTCCGATCACATTGGTTTCAAACGTTTCGACAGGCTCATCGTAGGAGAGGCGGACAAGAGGTTGTGCCGCAAGGTGAAACACAATATCCGGCTGATGCACGGCAAATGTCTCATCCAGCTTATTTTGGTCCCGGATATCACCGATGACATTGGTTATCGGGAGATTAAGCAAACCGATATGATTAGGGTGCGTCGGAGCTTCAAGGGAATAACCGACGACATCGGCGCCCATCTGCGTAAGCCAATAGCTCAGCCAAGAGCCTTTAAACCCCGTATGCCCCGTTACAAGCACTTTTTTATTGTTATAAATACCGCCAAACAGGTTGCGCATTACCAAACTTTCCATGGGGCTTTTTGAGTTTCCCACAGTTTGTTCAGATCATTTTTATCTTTCAAACTGTCCATAGGCTTCCAAAAACCGCTGTGTTTATAGGTAAATATTTCACCTTCTTTTGCTAACGTTTGCAAAGGCTTTTGTTCAAATACGGTACCGTCACCCTCTAAAATATAATCAAAAACCTTTGGTTCACAGACAAAGAAACCGGCATTGATCCAGCCGCCGTCTCCTTTAGGTTTTTCAAGGAAATGGGTGACTTGATTGTTTTCTTCGATATTCAAAGCGCCGAAGCGGCCTTCAGGCTGTGCCGAGCTCATGGTCATTATTTTTCCGTGAGATTTATGGAATTGAACAAGTTCGGTAATATTGATATCACTCACACCATCGCCATACGTCAGCATAAACGGTTCATTCCCGATAAAACTCTGTGCCCGCTTTACGCGGCCGCCCGTCATCGTTTCAAGCCCAGTGTCTAAAAGTGTCACTTTCCAAGGCTCACTTGAATTATTCAAAACTTCCATTTTCCCGTTTTGCATATCAATCGTTACATCGCTTTGGTGAAGGAAATAATTTGCAAAATACTCTTTGATATAGTATCCCTTGTAACCAAGAAGGATAACAAAATCATTAAACCCGTAATGACTGTAAATTTTCATAATATGCCAAAGAATCGGCTTAGCACCAATTTCTACCATGGGTTTTGGTTTGAGATCCGTTTCTTCTGAGATACGTGTCCCGTATCCGCCTGCGAGAAGTACTACTTTCACTGTGTTCCTTTTTTCTTATAATGTAAATCCATCATCAATAATGATATTTTGTCCATTCACATACTGACTCATATCACTCAATAAATAAACTAAAGTCCCTTTGAGATCACTTTTATCCAGCATCCCTTTATTAAGACATTGCTTTTTATAACTTTCCAGAAAAAGTTCAGGCTGATGGTCGAAAATACCGCCCGGACTTAATGCATTAACACGGATATTCATCCCTTTAAAATATTTTGCCATATATTGGGTTAAACGAAGTAGTCCCGACTTTATGGCGGCATACTCGACCGGCATGGTCATAGGGGTATCTGCATAAATCTCAAATTTTGGAGCGGCAACACCATAGATAGATGATATGTTGACAATATTGCCATATCCTTGTGTCTGAAAATACCGTGCAAATTGTTGCGAAGTTAAAAAATATCCTCCGAGATTCAGACTGACATTTTCGGCAAAATCTTCATACTCAACATCAAAAAAATGTTTCCCGTAATTCTTGTTGCGGGGATATGCATTGTTGACCAAAGCATCAATCTTTCCATATTTTTGGTCCAGATAGGCTATGACATGCTGCAATGATTCTTTCGAAGTGATATCCACCTTTACAAAATCGATTTGCTGCGTATTCAACTCCTGGGACAAAGCTTCTTTAACTTTGTTTCCTATCTCTTCATTAATGTCCGCAATGATAGCGATACCGTTTTGTTCAATAACCGCATGGACAAACTCTTTGCCGATAAGCCCTGCACCGCCGGTAATAACGACTACTTTGTTTTTAAGCATCCTGTTTCCTCATCAAAAACTCTACAAATTCAAAATCAAGCTCCGAATCTATGTCGATCGAACGCTCTTCCGGCATCACATAAAGGCCTGTTTTTTCCAAAAAGATAGAATTCTCATTCAAAATGATGTCACGTTTCCAAATGTATATTGAGGCATTCATGTCATAGCTTTGGGGGGCATCTTGCCTTCGTACGACACTGCTGCTCAGTTTTTTGGACAGTGCTACTTTACCCGAGGCATCGACTTCTACCAAATTAAAATAAGGGCTTCGTCGTGAGGGCATCGCGGTGATAAGATTATCATTGTCATCTTTCAAAAACTGCTGATACGCACCAATAATGTCCTGAACACTTCGAAGCGGTGCCGTGGCATCCAGATCGACCAAATAATCAAACGACGTTTGATAATACTCTTCCGATCGCACAAAGGCATCTTTGATAACCTCTAATTTCCCGGCAGTATCGGATGCCATCTCTTCGGAGCGTTTGAAAAACACTTCCGCCCCATATTCCTGTGCCACGGTTGCGATAAGGTCGGAGTCGGTACTAATGACAATATGTTCAAACAAACCGGATTCTTTTGCCTGCTCAATGGTATATGCAATCAAAGGTTTCCCGTGAAGCAGTTTGATGTTCTTGTTTTTGACCCCTTTTGAGCCGCCTCTGGCACATATCGTACACAATACTTTAGCCATTGTTTTGCCCCTGAATCGTAGATATTGTTTTCATCACGTTTAAACCTTCAGCCAGCGTACACAGGTTCTCTTTATCCCCTAACGCTGAAAGGTGCATTTTCCGAAAAAGATCATTTCGATCAAAACTTTCGATTTCAATCATTTCAATACCGCCCTCTTTTGAGGCGATCTTCAATGAATTGCAGATTAAGTCTGCTTGTATTGTTTTGTCATTCGTATGGATCGTAATTTCTCGCATGGGAATTTTACTAATATAATCCAAAGAGATTGTAAAAGTCACCTGTTTTTCCGTCTTTCCCGCTGCACTGACAATATCATCCGAATCAATTTCCAAATCCGATATTTTGGATTGATAAGCAAAAATGGACTCAACGGATCCGAAAAGCCATTGCATATAATCGATTTCATGGCTTAAATCGAGTAATACGCCGCCGCCTTGTTCTTTAGAGGCGCTATAACTTTTGCGGTAATCTGTCCCGGGTCTCCAGGAGGGGAGATAAGAGCCGCATCGAATGTGTGCGGCTAGGAGTTCTTCCCCTTTTAACAGAAGGCGTATTTTTTGCAACAAAGGATGAAATCGTAAAACATACCCTACATATACGGAATTATTTTTAACGTCGATTTCTCGAAAGGTATCAAAAAGCGGTTTCTCGCACAAAATAATTTTATGGTTTGTATGGTTTTCCAAATACTCGATTTGCCCATAATGTTTATAGGTTTCAGACGCGATCACTATATAACCGTAACTCTCCAAATCCTCGACTTGTTCCATCGATCCGTACGTTCTCAATTCTGGCAGAGTCTGTGCGGTTACGACATCGATTTGTGTCACCGAATCAATCGCACTGAGCACTTCATAATGGCGCTTGCCGATCGATCCGTACCCGATCAACAGTACTTTCAACTAAATACTCCGTGATACTCGCTGTTGGCGCGCTCATATTCTTCCATCCGTCCGATATCGAGCCAATACTCGCGAATCGGAAAAGAGACCGTTTTTTTACTCTCTTGGATAAGTGCTTCGAACAATGTAGGCATATCATAGAATTGATCTTGGGGGATCATGGCAAGCGTTTCAGGGCTGAGCATATAGATTCCGGCACTGACGAAAAACTTATGCACCGGTTTTTCTTGGATCGAGAGGATACGGTTTCCCTCGAGATTGACTACCCCGTAGGGAACCTGAAAATCATACTCGCGTACACACATCGTCGCCATAGCGTTTTGCGCAGTGTGGTAGTCCAAAAGATGCTCAAAATTAATATTGGTAAGGAGATCTCCGTTCATGACGAAAAATGGCTCTTTCGGAGCCGAACGAAGCAGGCTCAGGGCTCCTGCCGTCCCCATGCGCTGTTCTTCCAAAACATATTCGATGTTTACCCCGAATCCGCTTCCGTCTCCGAAATAATCCTGAATGATATGCGATTTATAGTTTACACACATCACGATATTGACGAACCCGTATTCAGCAAATTTCTCGACAATGGTCTGAAGGATCGGTTTGTTTCCGACTTTCAGCATCGGTTTGGGGGTATCTTCAGTCAGCGGACGCAGTCTGCTCCCAAGGCCGCCTACCATTAAGACGACAGCATTCGGTTTAACGTGAGGCCGGACAAGTTCTTCGATCTCTTTGATCCCGATTACCCGGCGTTCATCATCCACAATCGGTATCTGGTGGAGCTTTTTCCCCAAGGCTTTTTGGAGGATTTCCTCTTTGGTATCGTGTAGAGTGGCGATAGTCGGCGTCTTAAAAATAACACTTTCGATACCGTCATCCAAGGTGAGATTATTCAATAACCCTCTGCGGATATCACCGTCGGTAAGCGTACCGATCAATCGGTCGTTTTCGTCCACAACGATAGCAATCTGCATTGCTCCGCTATCAATAATCTTAAGGGCTTCACGTATGGTTGCACGGGGTGTTATTTTAATACTGTCTACCGATTTCATGATATCGTTCCTAAATCGTAAAAAGATTTTTTGACCAGTTTTGAAAGATCTATTGTTTTAATAACATCCAAAATTTGCTTGCTTGCCATCCCCTCGCCATAAGGATTTTTGACATTTTCAAGAGTCCTTTGAAATTCATCGGAATACAATTTTTCAAAAGCTTCTTCTATGCTCTTTTGATCCGGTTGGCAATCGATAACGCTTTGCGCTTTCAGACGCCCGAGCTGTCGATCCCCGATATTGACGGTCCCTATTTTAAAACTTGGCGCTTCCAGTAAACCGCTGGAACTGTTCCCTGCTGCGGCATCCATAAATTGAAGAGCACTCAGATATCGCAACTGCCCCAAAGAGGTAAAAGCGATCGATTTGTCTTGGTTGTGCGCAACGTAATCATCAATCATCTGATTGATAATACGGCCGTCCGTGTCGCTGTTGGCTTTGGTAAAAATGATATGCGTATCTTTTTGTGTATCAAGCGCGTTCAGAAGCTCTTGAAACTGGTGTCCCGCGGTAGAGTTTTCCAACGTCACCGGATGAAAGGTGACCAGCACATTTTTCTCACCGAGTTTAAAATCAATGCTCTCTTCAAATCCTTCTTTGCCTAAGAGTTTGAGACGTTTGATATTTTCTATCCCCATCCCGCCGACATTGTAAACACGATCCGGATGCTCACCCAGCTGTATGACCCGACGACGGTACTCTTCGGCAGCGGTAAAGTGCAAATGGCTCATCTTGGTAATACTGTGGCGTATTGATTCGTCAAATGCCCCCTCTGTCGTTTCGCCTCCGTGCAAATGGGCGATCGGAATGCGTGCGATCATCGCCGCGCTGACGGCACTGAAGATTTCGTATCTATCACCTAAAACGACGACGATATCGGGCTTCAATTCATCATACGCTTCCGCAAAAGAGATCTGTGCCAATCCCATCGATTTTGAGATACCGACCGGTGTATCGCTGGAGAGGAGCATTTCGATTTTTTTAGTAATCACAAAATCTTTTTCGATCTCTTTGTAGGTCAGACCGAACTCAGGGCTGAGATGCATCCCCGTTACGATGATCTGCAGTTCTAAATCTAGATCCGCATCTATCTCTTTCATCAGCCAATAAAGAAGTCCGTATTCTGCCCGGGTTCCGGTAACGACGCATATTTTTTTCATATCAATTCATCTTCGCAATAATCTTTAAGGGCCGCAGTACCGACAACCTCATCAAATCGCATCGGGCTGATCCCGTTGCCGGGGCGTTTGATCGTCAGATTGATTTCGGTCAATATCTCCCCTTTTTGAATCGGTTGCGCCGCTACAATCGATTTTCGGGCAACACTCATATTTTTAGCTTCGCTCGGGCTTGGCTTTTTCACCCCGTTCCCCAGCGCTTTTTCAATATTGCGGATAGCACTCACCATCGCATAAAGTTCTTCCGGTTCCAGGCTCGCTTTGTGATCCGGTCCGTCCATCGTTTTGTCTAGCGTAAAATGTTTTTCGATGACGCTCGCTCCCATCGCCGCTGCCGCGATAGGCACTTCGATACCGTTAGTATGATCCGAATAGCCTGTTTGTATCCCAAAGGCTCCCGCTATGGTCTGCATCGCCCGAAGATTGACATCTTCGATAGGGCACGGATACTCTGTCGTCGCATGTAACACGGTGATCTGCTCTTTCGGCGTTCCCGATGCGATCAGAACATCCAGGGCATCTTCGATTTCACCCAAATCCGCCATGCCGGAAGAAAGGATCACCTCTTTACGAAGTGAGCCGATATGACGAAGATAGGGGAGATTGGTTATCTCTCCGCTGGGGATTTTAAAAATTTCCATCTTCAATTCATGGAGCAATTCAATACTCTCATGGTCAAACGGAGTGGATAAGAAGAGGATGTTTTTGGTTTTGCAATGGGCCATCAGTTCATGATGCGCTTCCGCATTCAGTTCCAGTTTTTTGATCATCTCATACTGCGTTTCGGCGGCATCGGTCGTCTGTTTCTGGTACTGAGCTTTTTGCGCCGTTTTGGAAACCAGTTTATCCGCTTTAAAAGTTTGGAATTTAACGGCATCGGCACCGGCATCAGCGGCAACATCTATCAGTGCTTTGGCCAACTCTAACGAACCGTTGTGATTGACTCCGGCTTCAGCGATGATAAATATACTCATTTGGCTATACTCCCCGCTTTGATAAACATTCTCTCCGCAAATACCGAATACTCTTTGGAAACGGCATTGCTTCCAAAAAAAGTCCCCTCACCGATATTCGTTCCCCCGTTCAGGACAGCGCCCGTAGAGATGTGGCAATGGTCTCCGATCCTGCAATCGTGTTCGATCAGAGCTTTTGAATTGATAATACAATTTTTCCCTATCCGGACTTCGGCATTAACAAGGGCATCATGCAGTATCACCGTCCCTTTGTCAACCGACGCGTGTTTCGAGACATAGGCTCTGGGAGATACGATTGTAGGCGTTTCGAAACCGATTGCGTTCAAATGATTAAAAAGTTTGATACGTAAATCGGGAGACTTGATCTGACCGACAGAAACGATCGCATATTTGTATTTTTGGAAAAGATCCTCTAGATCATCATCGCAGCCGATGATCTCGTACCCCAACACGTTTTGGCCGACAAATTTTTTTTGATCGACAATTCCGGCGATTTCAAAAGACCCTTCCATCTCAATCACATCTATAAGCGATTTGCAATGACCGCCGCCGCCGATTAAAATGATTTGCGGTTTCATAGCCGTACACTGCTCGGAATATTCACAACGCGTTCTTCCAGAAAAAGGGAATTTTCGAGATTACCGCACTGGCACTCTTTAAACATTTCCAGTTTGTTCATCAGTGCCCAGATCGGCCGGGTCATAACAGCGTTGCTGTTGGTATATTCCAAAAACGCGTCCCGTTCTCCGGCATCCTCCAAGAGAATGGCATTAAGCCAATAGTTGGATCTCGCATCCGCAGGTTCTTCGACAAATCGGATGTTTTGAGATGTAAAAAACTGTTTATATTCAGCAGCTAACATCCGTTTATTTTCTAAAAAACTTTCCAGCTGTTCCAGCTGAGCACAAAGAAGCGCCGCATTGAGATTCGGAAGACGGTAGTTGTAACCGATCTCATCGTGGACATATTCCCATTTATGAGGGACTTTAGCGGTAGTCGTGATATGTTTCGCCCGCTTGGCCAACGCTTCGTCATCGGTGACGATGACTCCGCCGCCACCGCTCGTGATGATCTTGTTCCCGTTAAAACTGAATGCCCCTACGCATCCGAATGTTCCGGTATGCTTTTCTTTGTAATAGCTTCCGAGAGACTCTGCCGCATCTTCAACCAAAGAAATATGCCATTTATCGCATATTGCTTTGATCTCATCGATCCGGCACGGATGCCCGAACGTATGCATCGGAACACACGCTTTTACTCTCTTTCCGGTTGAGCGGTTGAGACATTTTCCATCCGTCACGACACAATGTTTTTCCAAAAAGTCTCTTAGTGCTTTGGGGCTAAGACCCATGGTATCGAGATCAACGTCCAAAAAGATCGGCTTGGCCCCGATATAGCTGATTGCATTCGCCGTCGCGATAAAGGTAAGCGGCTGGGTGATCACCTCATCCTCGCCCTCTACCCCTGCCAAAATCAGAGAGATATGCAACGCAGCCGTGCCGTTAACCGTAGCGACAGCATATTTAGCTCCGACCATCCGGGCGAATTCCGCCTCAAACTGATCGACAAATTTCCCCACGCTCGAAACAAAGGTGGAATCAATGCATTCATTCAAATACTTTTTTTCATTACCGATAAACCGCGGTTCATGGAGAGGGATAAACGCTTCCGTTTTATAAAGGTTTTGGATAAATTTTACGGTATCCTGCAACATCTACATCTTCCCATCAAGATATTTTCCGGTCTCTTTATGGCCGAAATCGGGGATCATTTCAAAAAACAGCTCGACGATCTGATCTTTGCTCCACTTCCGCGCCGCTTTCATCCGATCGATCGTCTCGGTGAAATGCTGAAGTTTCGACTCATCATATACCGGTTCATTTTTGATGACACCGAGATTGTGGAACCGCTCCATATCCAGCGTTTCATTCTCCGTAAAAAACTCCTCAAAATCTTTTTCCCCCGTCGTATCGCTGGCGGTAAAAAGACATGGCCATTCTCCTTGATCGGGCAATGTGGCCGCTAAAGCTCTCGCTTCATCTTCGCTCTCGCACAAATAAGGTTTAAATCCAAGATTTTCCAAATATTTTACGGCGATATCGGCAAACGTGATCAAATGCAGCGCTTCACTGAGTTTTGGGAAAAAGATATCTCTATTTTCGCCGAAAATACAGGACATCAAACAGAGTTCACCGGATTCCTTCGGTGTGACGAAATAACGCTTGATATCATTAGGTGCGACGATAGGCTGGCGCTTTTGAATACGCTGATTAAACCCGTGGAGCAGTGATCCGTCACTGAAAGCTACGTTGGCAAAACGAGCCGTCGAGATCGAAATCTCACGGCTGCGGCGCATCAAGAACATTTCCATAATACGCTTGCTGGCTCCCATCATATTAACCGGATTTGCCGCTTTGTCGGTGGAGACGCAAAAGTATTTTTTCGTCCCTTTCCGGATCGATTGCTGCAGCGTCTTGTCGGTATTAAAAATATTGACGTCACACATCCGCATCAGCGTAAAAGGGTCTTTTTCACTGCGAACGTGCTTGAGCGCCGAAAGGTTCAAGACGTAATCGTATTCTCCGTCCGCTTCGATAAACGCATCGTATTCAATCGAACCGATATCCAGAGCGAAGGTTTGAAAATCTCCGTCGATGTAACCGTACGAACTTCGTATGTCCCGTACCAGTTCGACCATATTGTTTTCGCTGATATCGACAACATGCAGCTTTTTCGGATTGCGTTTGAATATCTCTTTGGTAACGGCCTGTCCGATCGATCCGGCTCCGCCGATCACTAAAAAAGTAGAAGAAGAGATGATTGCAGACAATTCTTTTTCGTGATGGTTGATATCGGATGCAAAAAGCTCTTTATCTCGGCCGATAAGCCCTAAGATATCATTCATTGCCGAACTCCAATGTAAAAATATTCCAATAAAATTCTAGGATTTAAATCATTTATCCGAAATTTAATCTTCGCTGTTTATTCATTTTATTCTATCCAAAGTTTGTTAAGTAAATGATATAATGATCGCTTTTTATTCGCTATTACCCAAGATTCAGGACCACCTTCATGAAATTTCGTTCCCGCTATACTCAAATTTATGCTGCACTTTTAGTAAGCTTTATTGCGATGATGATTCCCCGCCTAGCCTTGCTTGGAATGTACCCGGAAGATTTTTCCGACTTGACTCTTCTGGAACTTGTTCAATCCTTTTTAATGGGATTCCGCGTTGATATGATCACCCTTTTTACCTTTTTGTCTTTGTCCATTCTTCTACTCTCATTTCCGGTCAAATGGGTTCACAAACGTAAATTTCGTATCGGTATGGGATTTGTCTGGAGTACCTTTCTGAGTGTTATTCTGCTCATCTCTTTCAGTGATGTTTTGTATTTCGATTTTATTCATCGGCATATTTCCAATGAATTATTCGCCCTCTCCAATGACATGGATCTCATTACGGACATGGCCTTTGGTTCTTACCTTTACTACACTATTTCCGCCGCACTGTTCTTTTTGGGTTTAGCCCTCCTTTTTTACCGTATATTCAGTGCCCCGCTGGAACATGAAAAAATAAGCCGCAAAAGCTGGATCGGATTGCTCGTCATCATCTTGCTCTTATTTATCGGTATCCGTAATTCATTCAGCCATAAATCATTTGGGTTGTCTGATGCTTATGCCGTCAGTAAAGTGAGTTCCGGCAATCTTGCCTTAAACGGCTTTTTTTGTGTCTACCGTACGGTAAGCCGTAAGAAGGGAAGCGGACACAATCAGATGGATTTAAACGAATCCATCCCTATCGCAAAGACTCTTCTTGAGAGTAAAAACGCCCCTTTCGTGGACGAAAACGTTCCGCTTGCACGTGCTTTTAAAAATAACCCGAAACACCCTTATAATGTTGTCATCGTTCTCATGGAATCCTGGGGTGCCGAACATGTCGACGGTTTTACCCGATACAAAGAGCTGAATGTTACTCCGTATTTTAAAAAGCTGAGTAATGAAAGTCTGAAATTTACGAACTTCTATGCGAACGGCTACCGTTCCATCTACGGCATCACCTCTATTTTCACCGGGATTACACTCCCTTCCGGATTCCCCTATCTCGGAGACGGTCTTGAACTTTCCCGCCTAAGCTATCTTGGACAAATCGCTAAAGAAAATGGGTACCAAACCATTGCAATGCAGGGTGGAAACCGTCGTTCCTATCGAGTCGATGCCGTGAGTTATCTTGCCGGCTTCGACGAATATTACGGTGGTGAAGATATGCCCAATGTAGAAGAGGTAGAGCCGGGGAGACATCCGAATACCGGTACCTATGATTATAATTTATTTGATTTTTTACATCAAAAACTCAACGCCGCCAAAAAACCGTTTATCGGATTTGCCTTCAGTTCGACCAACCACAGCGATTTCCATCTTCCCTCTAAAAAATATGAGCGATACCCCCATGATTTGCGAAACTACAACGGTTCATTAAATGCATTCATATATGCCGACCATTCGATTGAACGGTTTATTGAAGGTGTCAAAAAAGAGCCTTGGTTTGATAATACAATCTTCATTTTTACTGCCGACCATGGTTCAGGAAATGCCCTTTGTCCTATCGGACAAGAATTGCGGCCGAATGACAAACCGCTGGCGTCCATTGACCATAATAGAATCCCGCTGATTATCTATGCTCCCAAGATCTTTAAACCGCAAGAAGTTAAGACCTTAGGCTCCCAAAACGATATTTTCCCAACCGTTCTGGACATATTAGGATTTAAACAACCCTATACCGTCATGGGGAACTCCTTGTTTGATACATCGGTCAAAAACCGTTTTGTCTATTTTTATGCCGGTGATTTGATCGGTTATATCGGGAAAGAAGGGTATATCAAATACAATTTTAAAACGATAGTCGAAAGCAATGCCACCCAAGAGGGAACACAAAAACTTCAAAAAGAGCTATTCGCCGTTGATGTGGCAGAGGCAAAACTTTTAGAAAAAAACAAGTGGGCACAATAAGCCCTCCTTGGATTTAATACTTATTTTTTCTGCTCCAAATTCATCTCATAGAGTTTGATATATTTATAAAAATTCGTCGCCATGTGTGAAAATGCGATGATAAGTCCTGCATAGCCGTCTAAAAAACCCCGTTTCAGAATATAGGTACGGAAGAAAGAGTAAAGCCCGTTAAAAAAGGCTTTGGCGGGAGAGGAAGATTTTTTGCCGACATTGTCCGTCGCAAAAAGGGTCGAATAGCGGTCAAGCTTCACAATAAAATCGGAAATGCTCATGTAGCTGTAATGCTTCATATTTCCCTCGATCGGCATTTTTTTCATCCCTTCATCCATGATATTTTCATGCACGAAGTTATCATTGAAACGGGTAACGGTTTTATTGTATAACCGACGGATTTTTTGATTATTCCATCCGCAATGGCGGATCGGTATCTCTTTGTAATAGGCGAGGAAATTGACGACATAGATTGTATGCGGATCGAAAGACTTCGTAGCAAGGGCACTAAGCAACTCGGCATCTACGACCTCGTCACTGTCGATAATGAGTATCCAATCGTGTTTGGCATACCCTGCCGCACGGTTTTTGGTTGTCCCGAACCCGTCAAACTCCCCCTCAATCAATCGAACGTTCTTAAATTCGCCCGCGATTGTTTGCGTTCCGTCCGTCGAACCGTTATCGTATACAATCACATCGTCAAACTCTTTCAGGCTCTCTAGCGATCGTTTGATCGTACGGGCCCCATTTTTAACAATCATCACTGCCGATACGTTCATCATTTCACCTTTACGAGTTTTATTATCGTTTTAAACCAAAAACCCAGTTGTTTGAGCGGTTTGAATAGTTCATCCGGAGTTTGCAGCGCATCCCCTTTGATCCGGTAAAGAAGCCCTCCGATACCATCCCACGATGGGTTGAACGCATTCCCGATCCGAAATACATACGGATAATGTTCTTTGGCCAGTTTAATCACGGCATCATTGTATTTTCCATACGGCAAAACAAACGATTCAACCCGATATCCGAGATTCTTTTCAAGGACTGCTTTAGAACCCAATATTTCTTCCTCCAGATCGACCCCGGCTTCGCTCAGATTCACATGATTCATAGAGTGTGAAGCGACCGTAACATGTTTACTTTGAATCATCTCCCGCAATTCGGTATATGTACAAAACGGAGCAAAGGAGAGATAGTTCTCTTGTTGATATATTTCATGATGTTTGAGGGATAAGCGACGTTCAGAAGGCAAATCGGTATCCTCTACTATATAGGCAGACGGAACGGCAAGGACAGCTTTTAAATGGTATTTTTTGAGCAGAGGGAAAACGTAATGGTAAAAATCGTAGTACCCGTCATCAAAGGTTAAGCAAATTGACTTTCCGGTGAGTTCATCACCTGGAAATACCGTGGTAAAACGTTCGGATATAAGTTTCAAATGGGCTTCCATCATCCCATCAGTATTGGATAATGGCAAATCATCGCTATTAATATGATGGTACATTATGGCTGGAAGCATTCACATCCTCTTGAAGTGTTTCAGGAATAATAAAGTATCATATCATACCCTCACTTACTCAAAGGTCAATATGCATTTTCAATATGAGTCTCCATCACAATATGCCTATTTACAAGCGACATGTGAACATATTCAATCCATTTTTTCTCATGATGATCACTCCATCCACAAAGCGCGCAACGAACTAAAAATCATAGAGTTGGAAGGGATCAAAACGGTTGTGAAATCGTTTAAAATTCCTCATTTGCTCAACCGGATCGTCTATACTTTTCTTCGCGAAGGAAAAGCCCATAAATCGTATCATAATGCCCTGCGTCTTCTAGAGCTGAACATTTCAACCCCTCAACCGATCGCCCTCATCGAATTTTTCTCCTCCGGATTACTGAAAGAGAGTTTTTTTATCAGCGAATATTTCGAATACGACTTTACCATCCGGACTCCCCTGCTCGAACCCCTGGAAGAGCGTGAAGCCATATTCACCGCTTTTGCCGCCTATACCTATGATCTCCACCAAAAAGGGGTATGGCATCTGGACTATTCCCCGGGCAACATCCTGATCAAGCGGACGGATGAGGGATATCAGTTTTCAATCGTCGATATCAATCGAATGGAGTTTCGTCCGATCACCCCTCTGGAAGGGTGCGAGAATTTTAATAAACTTTGGGCGAGTGATGAAGAACTGGAAATTATGGGACGGGAATACGCCCGTTTGAGCGGATTAAATGAGACGGTAGCCATTGAAGAGATGAAACGTCACAATGATGCAAACAAACAGATAAAAAATTTCAAGAAAAAACTCAAACGGATACTGAAAGGCGATTTTTCAGCTCTCTCTTAACCCGTTCAAACATCTCTGCTCTCCCCGAAGCATCCAGCGGAATCATAAAATGGCGCTGTTTCTCACCGATACTTTTCCATCGCGCCGAAGAGGCGAAGAGGGTATCGGCGAAAAAGGTAAACGTTTCGCATCCCACCGCACTCGCAAGATGATAGGTCCCCGTAGAGGTACTAATAAACAGTTTAAAACTGCTCAAAAGTTTGGCAAAGTCGACCACACTCGCCTGCGAACGGTACAAAATCACCCGACTCTCCCCTAAAAGGTCTTTCGCTTCTTCATAAAGTTTTCCTTCATCGGGACCGAACGTCATGACGACATCGATTTGTTCCACCGCCTCCGCAATCCGAACCAGCTCAATATATTCGCGGAGTGTCCAATTCGCATCCGATGAGCCTCCGAAACCCGGATGAAATGCCACGACCGGTTTCGTAATCCCAAATTCAGTGCAAAATTCTGCATAAGCTTTCGCACTCTCTTCAAAATGCAGCAGCGGCTTCGGAAAATCGAGGCTGATCTCCGGAAAAAGAGCTTTGGCCAGTTCCAGGTTGTACTCATACTCCGCCATCTTCACTTCGCTGCGCCGCTGCTTGATTCGGCGGTTATAAAAAATTTGGGCAATTTTGGTCGCAGGGGCGATACGGAGCGCAATTTTGGCAACCCACTGTGCGATTGCCACACGGGTATTGGAAAAGAGGGTGATGGAAGTGTCAATATGGGCTTGTTTGATTTTATAGGCAAGCTCTAAAATATCTGCCCCCTCATCGACGATCACCTCATCGATAAAATCACACGCTTCGGCAAGACGGCGGTTCAAGGGAGCGACCAGGGCAACGATGCGATTTGAAGGATCATGGTGTTTGAGAACATACAAGGTCGGCAAAGCGGTAATGAAATCTCCGAGTTTATCGTTACGTACTACCAGTATATTCATTGCCAACCCTTGTGTATCATTGGAATGATTTTACCCAGTTTACGTTGATAAAACGATACAATACGCCCATGAAAGAACCATTTGCCTGGGATCATTATTCCGATCAGCCTGCCATCATACGTGACCGTGCGCTAAAGCGTAAAATGCGCCGTTCCGCACTCCCCTCACTCATCAAAACATTTTTGATCGGACTCCTAACCCTGCCGATAGCGGTATTTGCCATCCCTTTTTTGCAGCGTCGCGACATCAAAGGAGAGGAGTTTTTCGGTATGGGGGTCAATCTCGACAAAGAACCCCATGTCACCCCCTATCTCCTCAATGAATTGGGGGTTCAAAAACTCCTGATCCGCATTCCTCTGTGGGAGATTGAACAATTAGACAAGTATGTCACCTTTATCCGAAGCTTCGAGGGAAAACAGATCACCGTTGCCCTTTTGCAAGACCGTGAGCATATCATGAGTGCCTCCATGAGCCGTGACCATTTCATCCAGATTTTTGAAGCACTTGAAGGAGTGTGTCATACCTTTATCATCGGAAGTACGATCAACCGCGCCAAATGGGGATTCTTCAGTGTCAACGAATATCTCGATTTTTACAGCATTGCGTATGATCTCAAATGTGAGCGCTTTCCTCATCTGAAACTCATCGGCTCTCAGGTCATCGATTTTGAGTACCATTTTAGTGCGCACACCCTCTTCAATCTCAAAAAAATCCGATACGATGCGCTTGGAAGTCTCCTCTATGTCGATCGCCGCGGTGCACCGGAAAATACCCAGCTGGGGTTCAACCTCGTGGAAAAAATCCGCCTTCTTGCCGTATTGGCCCAGATGTCTTCCAAAACCGGCGGTGAGGTGATCATCACCGAAACCAACTGGCCGATCCAAAATACCGCCCCTTATGCCCCGACCAGTGAAACCGAGTGTGTAGACGAAGAGACGTATGCCTCCTTTATGGTCCGTTATCATCTCCTCGCTTTTGCTTCCCAACACGCCGCATGTGTCTACTGGCATCAGCTGATTGCCCCCGGATACGGCCTTGTCGATAACCGTGAGGGAACGCTGCGCAAGCGGAGTGCCTTTAATGCTTATCAGACGATGTTCCGCCATTTAAGCGATGCGGAATTTATCGGATACGGAGAGAAAAGAGGACGCCATACCTTCCTAGCCAAAACTCCTCGGGGATTATTGCACGTCGAATGGCTGATATCCGGAACGCTGGAAGTTCCGCTTGCGCATAGCGTCGAGGGAACCTTTCGCGACGGTGAAGCATTCACGGCCGATACCCTTACCCTCTCACCTTCCCCGATCTATTACTTCACCTCCTTGGACGACCTATGAACCTTCTGATCATACTTCCCAACTGGCTCGGCGATGCGGTGATGGCGACACCCGCTATCGAAGCGCTGTGCCGTGTCTACCCGCACGCCAAACTAACGATAGTCGGCTCATATGTGAGCTGTGAAGCGCTCAAACATCATCCCCAATGCGTCCGTTCCTATATTGATGAGACCAAAAAAGGGGGAAATCGCTTCCTCAATACCTACCGGTTTGCTCAAGAGCTCGGACGCCATGATATGGCGATCACCTTTCGTAATCAGCTCCACTCCTCGCTGTTGTTACGGTTCACCCAAACTCCGATCACGGCAGGACGTAAAAGCTGGCATTCATGCAGATTGCTGACCCATTGCATCAAGCCCTCACATCCCTCCCACCTGGTAGAACAATATCTTGATATCGCCCAATCCCTGACACAGGAGCCGCTGAGTATCGGCCATCTCAAACTTTATCTCCCGCCGCATCGCTATTTGCGTCCGACCTTGGGGATCAATCCGGGGGCTACTTATGGAAGTGCCAAACGATGGTATCCTGAAAAATTTGCCGAAGTGGCTCGCGCTTATGCCGACCGATATGACATCATCCTCTTCGGCGGCCCCAACGAAGTGGGAATGGCAAACGATATCGAGTCACGCCTAAAGGGGATCAATATCACCAATCTGGCCGGACGAACCTCAATCCAGGAACTATGCAGTTTTATCGGCGGTTTGAATCTCTTTATCACAAACGACAGCGGCCCCATGCACGTTGCGGCAGCCTATCAGGTTCCGACCGTAGCCATTTTCGGCCCGACACGCCATCTGGAAACATCCCAGTGGATGAATGAAAAAAGTGTTATTGTACGTCACGATATGGAGTGTGCACCCTGTATGAAGCGCGAATGCCCGCTCGGACATCATGAGTGTATGAAGAGCATCGAAGCACAAGAAGTTATTGAAGCAATAAAAACACTGATAGAATAGATCAATATCCCCTAACCATCCAAAAAAGCCGCACTCGTAGCAGACGTGCCAAACGATGCGTGAGCGATTTGCTTAGGGGATAGAGGTTTTTTGCCTACTTTTTTGACGGGGCAAAAAAGTAGAAAGTATTTTAAAAATCTAATCGAAGTCCAAAATACCACGCATCATTATAGGTCACATTGCGGCTTTTCAGATCGGTATCGATCTGACGATATCCCACTTCAAGGCGGCCGTTTTCAATCGGTTCCGCATCCAAATGGATACGGGTTTCAAAATACCCGTCTCCTTCTTTAAAGGTAAGAACCGAAGGGGCATAATAAAGGGCGCCGCCGAGATAAAAAGGAAACGGCGTATTCAAAGGGAGACGGAGTTCCGCTTCTGCCCCCAACGGAACAGCTGCATACGAATTACCATCGATTTTTGTATATTCCGCCTTCATCCCAAGACCCAATTTTAATCCCCGTACACCTTGAACCGGACGCATTACCATAAAAGAGACTTCCATCAACGGATCAGGATCGGCGATAGTATGGCTGTTGTTGTTATCACCGTTCAAAAAACGGGCTCCGATATAGGTATTGCTCATCGCATTCCCCATACGTCCCATATCCAGGCGAATTTGACCCTCAACTTCTTGGTCGTTGACATTCGCTTCAATCTCGTGGGCGGCAAATGCTCCGGTACTGATCAAGGCACTTAACAGTAATTTTTTTAACATGATGTTCCTTTATTTATTCTCTCTATTGTGGAAGTTGTACTTTTGCCATCAACGAACTGAACCAGTCGCAATTCCTTAGCAAATTCTGCTCCAACGACGCTTTTGCCCTCGTAGTCACCGCCCTTGACCAAAATATCGGGAGCGATACTTTTGATCAAATCATGCGGAGTCTCTTCGCTAAACAATACGACATAATCGACCGATTCGAGCGCCGCTAAAATATAGGCGCGATCCGCTTCGATATTCACCGGACGCGTTGGCCCTTTCAGCTCTCGTACCGAACTGTCCGAATTCAGCCCGACGATCAAAATATCGCCGTAGCTTTTTGCCTCTTGGAGATATTTGACATGACCGACGTGGAGAATATCGAAACAGCCGTTGGTGAAAACGACTTTTTTCCCCTCTTTTTTAAACCGGTCGGCAATAGCCGCTATCTCTTGCGCTGTTTTGATGTGCATCTCGGACGTGCTTTGGTGCAGACTCGATTCATACATTTCGATCTCACCCAAGGTAACCGTGGCGGAACCGATTTTGCCGACGACTACAGCAGCGGCATGATTTGCAAACGGAGCCGCTTCATCGATGCTCAGTCCGCAGCTCAGGGCATAGGAGAGTGATGCGATCACCGTATCTCCCGCGCCCGTTACATCATAAACTTCTTTTGCAACGGTCGGAAAACGGCGCATATTTTGATCATAGATTGCAATCCCGTCTTCGGAGAGGGTAATCATCGAGCACTCTAACGCACAGGTTTCTTTTAGACTTAAAAGAGCTTTTTGGAGACTTTTATCATCATTGATCGCAATACCCGTCGCTTCGGAAGCCTCTTTTTTATTAGGGGTGAGCAAATAAGCTCCGCGGTATTTGCGATAATCTTTCCCCTTGGGATCGACGAGCACTTTTTTCCCCGCCGCTTTTGCGGCAGCGATTACTCCGCCGGCAACGGCGTCAGTAATCACCCCTTTGCCGTAATCGGAAAGAATAATGATGTCGCAGGTGTCGATTACTTCGATCACATAAGAGACGATAGCACGTTCGCTGGTTTTGTCAATCGACTCTTTGGATTCTTTGTCATACCGCAAAATCTGCTGATTAGACGCGATAATGCGACTCTTTTTCGATGTTTTGCGTTCCGATTGGCGGATCAGTCCATTACTGTCGGCACCGATATCACTGAGCATTGCACGCAACTCTTCGCCGTTTTCATCATCACCGATCACACCTGCAACACTCACCGCTGCTCCCAGTGCGACGAGGTTATTGATCACATTTCCCGCACCTCCGAGAACAGTGGTCTCACGTGCAATATCAACGATCTGCACCGGGGCTTCCGGAGAAATTCGTTCACATCCTCCCCATAAATAATGGTCGATCATCAAATCCCCGATGACGAGGATATGGGGATGGGCATTATGAAGCCGATTCATGATAGTTCCTGCTCATACGTGCGTTTGATCTCCGGAACATAGGCCGCGATCCCCTCTTCGAATTCATAACGCGGAGAATACCCCAACGCATCACGTGTAGTTTGGATATCCGCTTCCGTATGAAACTGATAACGCCCCACATACGGATTGGGGATATACTCGCACGGATACGATGTCCCTAATTCGCGCTGCAAGATATCGACCATCGACTGAAACGATCGCGCTTTGCCGGTACCGACATTGAACACACCGTTTTCTTTAGGGTGCATCGCGAGTATATTGGCCTGAACAATGTCTTCGATGTAGATAAAATCCCGTAAAATTTGATCCGAATTTTCAAAGAGTTTCGGATTTTTCCCCGATAAGAGCTGATGACCGAACTGCACGACCATCGATGCCGTTTTGTTTTTAAAAAATTCTCTCGGCCCGTAAACATTGAAATAGCGCAATCCGACGATAGAAATGTTTTTAAATTTTTGAGCATATTGACGCGCTAAATGGTCCATCATCAGTTTGGAAAAACCGTATACATTCTGAGGAGCTTCCCGTCCGACGCGCTGCGGGGACGCTGCATCACCATACGTCGCACCCGAAGAGGCATAAATCATATTGGCGCCGTGTGCCACAGCCATATCGAGCAGATCTTTGAACGCATTGACATTCGTCTGAATCATTAGGTCCTGTTCCAAGGCCGTCGTATCGGAAATCGCCGCTTCGTGAAAAATATAGTCGAATTTGTAGTTTTTTTCCAGTATCGCCAGTAACGCTTTGTCGTTAATGTCACCGCTGATCACTTCACCGCGAAAGCCGAGAAGATTTTTAAAATGTCCGAAACTTTTAAGATTACCGTTTGAGAGGGTTAAATTTGAGCGAAAAAGATCCAATACAACGACATGGGCATCCGGATAATTCTCCTGAAAATAAAACGCAAGGTTGGAACCGATAAAACCTGCTCCTCCCGTTATTAAAATCGTTTTAGAGTTCAAATCAACATCACTGTACAGCATAAGTAATCCTATATTAAGGTAGTATCATATTGTAACAAACAATAGTTTAAAGGTTAAGCAGTTAGCGCGTTTTTAAGATTGCTAATACTATAATGGTGCCGAAATTTTTTATGGAGAAAACAAATGAAAAAAATTGCTCTTGCAATGTTATTCGCTGGTGTATCTTTGATGGCTGCCGATGGTAAAGCCCTAACTGCTAAATGTGCTGCTTGCCATGGTGCTTCTTTCGAAAAAGCTGCTCTTGGTAAATCAGCAATCGTAAAAGGCCAATCAGTAGCAGTTATCGAAGCTTCTTTGAAAGCATACAAAGCTGGTACACAAAACAAAGCTGGTATGGGTGCATTGATGAAAGGTCAAGTTGCTACAATGTCTGATGCAGATATCAAAGCAGCTGCTACTTATATCGCAGGTATCAAGTAATTTAACTCCAAAGGAATTTATCCCTTTGGCTACGCTAACGCTGAGGTTCCCTCGGCGGAAAGCCCACGTGCAGTAAACCGCACTTAATTATTCTCTTCGTTTATCTTCTCTACTTATTCCGGTTTATACTCTTTTTTACGTGCTGCTTCCTGCTTGCGCTGCTGATTTGCCGCATCATTGAGTTCACTCTCATCATCATATTGCACTTGATTCATCATTTTGGTCTCATCATCAAACTGACCGTTTTTGATTCCCCACAAAAAAGCCGCTAACGCAATACCGCCCAAAAAGATCGATGCACCAAGCATCATGGCTATCACCCAAGAATCCATGTTTATCCCTTTATTTATTTATTTTTTCTTTTCTTTACCACAAAGAAAAGAAACAAAAGAAGCTCATCTCTCAACCAAAACGCTCACGCAACTTTTGGCACTACTGCCATCGTGCGTGGCTTTAATGGATGCTTGAGAGATCTATACTCATTTATAAAGCCAGCGAACCCGCATCGAATTGCCGACAACGAGAAGAGAACTGAACGACATCGAGATTGCCGCAATCAGCGGAATAACATACCCCATCATCGCGAGGGGAATCGTTATCGAATTATAGACGAGTGACACACCCAGATTTTGTTTGATCAATCCATACGTCTTGCGGCTGATTCCGAATGCTTCCGCCAACGATGTCAACGAATCATTCATCAGCACCACATCACTCACCTCGATTGCGATATCACTGCCATTGCCCATAGCGATCGCGATATCTGCGGCAGCAAGTGCCAAAAGATCGTTGACACCGTCTCCAGCCATCACGACGATATGCCCCTGAGTATGCACAAGATCAATAAAGGCCGCTTTTTCCTGAGGAGTCAAATGGGCGTGCACCTCATCAATTCCGACTTCTTTTGCCACTCTTAACGCCGCCGCTTCATGATCCCCAGTCAGCATTACGACACGAAGGTTTGATGTTTTTAGAGCTTCTATCGATTCATAGGCTCTCTCTTTCGGAAGATCGCGTAACTCGTAGACAGCAACCAATGTATTGTCCACCGCATAGTAAAAAAGGCTCTTGTCGCTCGATGAATCCACATCGATCCCAAGTTCTTCCATTAATAATGCATTACCTCCGGCGATCATCACACCGTTTGCCCTCCCAACCATACCGCGTGCAGGGATTTCACGTGCTTCTTCGATCGTACCGGTATCATGCCCCTCTTCGGTACGCTCCAGATACTCCATGACACCGCGGCTGATCGGATGTTTGGAGGAAGAGACAAGCGTATGCAGCGTATCGGTATTGAAAGGGTGATGAACACTGACATACACCACTTCAGGACGTCCTTGGGTGATCGTACCGGTCTTATCGAGTACGACCATCGTCGCTTTGGCCATCGTCTCGATCTGTGCAGCCGATTTAAACAATATTCCCCGCTTGGCTCCCAGCGCCAACCCTACCAAGGTCGCCACCGGAGTCGCCAGTGCCAAGGCACAGGGACAGGCGATAATAATGACGGAAATACCCACCATTAACGAGCGATCGAAAGTGTGCGGCCAAAAATACCATCCCCAAAACGTCGCAATGGCTAAAAATAAAATCGTTGACGAGAAATGCTGAGACAGCCGATTCGCGAGCTGCTCAATCGAGGGCTTATGCGCCATCGCATTTTCTAAAAGATTGACAAGGTTCGAAAGAGTCGAATTTGCAAAATCTTTGGTCGTGCGGTAATGGATCAGAGCATCGATACTCGTTGTACCGCTGATGATCTTATCCCCGATACGTTTAAAAATCGGCTCCGACTCTCCGGTGAGATTGCTTTCATCAAAACTCCCCTCCCCGGAGATCACTTCCCCGTCGATTGCCGAACGTTCACCGCTGCGGATTACGATCACATCCCCAACTTTGACCTCATTCACGTCAACAGAACGGATCACTTCCCCATCTACGATGCTCACTTCTCTCGGAACATGTTTGCCGATAATATCGAGAGTATCAGCGGCATTTTTGCGGCTCAAGACTTCCAAAAATTTTCCGAACAACACAAATGTAATAATCATCGCTACCGAATCAAAATAGGCTTCGCCCTTTTCAAACACCGTAATATAGATTGAATAAAGATAGGCCAGACTTGACCCTGTCACGACGAGCAAGTCCATTGTAACCGCACGATTTCGCAATCCGTAATAGGCTCCGCGATAAAAAATCCATCCGCTGTAAAAAAGAACCGGAGTAGCTAAAAACCACTCCGCGACATTGAGAATCGTTTTGACGTCTTGATCAATCCCCGTAAAATAGCCTGCATACTGAGCGACGGCGATCCACATCATGTTCATCGTCGCAAATGTCGCGACTGCCATCCGAAGGTAATAATCTTTGCGCTCTTTATTGGCACGTACCTCTTGGAGCGATGCATCGTAAGGAAAGGCGTTATAGCCGATCGCTCGGATCATATCGATGATGGCAGAGAGCTTAACGCTCTCAGGGTTCCAGGTAATACGGGCTTTGTTGTTCGTATAGTTGATATGGGCTTCGATGACCCCTTCCATTTTATGGAGGGCTTTTTCGTTCAGCCATACGCATGCGGCACAATGGATCCCTTCGATGACCAGAGAGACTTGGTAAAGGCCATCTTTGGTTATCGTTACGAACCGCTCATGAAAAGCGGGGGTGTCAAAATTAGTGCTTGCTTCGAACTGCTCTGTTGGAGGAGAGAGGGTCGTGTCTCCCATTTTGGAATAAAAGCTCTCCAACCCCTCATCTTTGAGGAGATGAAAAATACCGCGACAGCCGTTGCAGCAAAAGCGATACTCTCCGTCATGGATCATCACATCATCACTAAATTCCAAATGACAGTGGTTGCATTTGACTTTAGACATATTCAAATTTCCCTGCCATTTTATTTTTCTTTACCTGATCGTATTGCCCCATCACCCCTTGCATCACGATGTGAACCCCGGAAGCAGCACCTGCCGCGTAGCCGATTGCCATAGAGAGGTTGGCCGTCGCTTCAATCCTGTCAATGAAAAACGGTACCATGGCTCCGGTAAATACGATACGTTTATCTAGCCCCAGACTAGCAACATAGGCGGCACTCAAATCCATCGTATCGGTACCGTGAATGACAATAATGACGTTTTCATCTGACTGGGCGATGGTCTGAGACAGCAGTGCGCGATCATGATTATCCATCTCCAATGAGTCTTTGTAAAGTATCCCTTGAACCGGGATTGAAATCGCCAATGACTCTATAATTTGTTCAACGGCACGATTATCCTTCGGAACGAACAGTTCCCCTTTGATCGGATCATACCGTTTGTTAAACGTGCCGCCCGTATTGAGTATCAGCATCAGAGAAGCTCCCGCAATGAGTGAATGATTTTATTTGCTTTAGAAGAAGACTCTTCGGAGGAGAGGAGAATATTCGTACCGACCCCCGCTTTCAGAGCCGCTTCGATATCCCGTTCATTATCACCGATCATTACCGAGGAGGCCATGTCTAAGCCATACTCTTGTTGCGCAGACAAGAACATCCCCGGCTCCGGCTTACGACATTCGCATACACCGTCAATACTCTCATGATGAGGACAGTGATAAATATGGGTGATCGTAATACCAAACTCTTTAAAATGTTTTATCATCCATCGGCTCAAATGTGCAAAATCTTCCTCAGTATAGTATCCCCGCGAAATCCCCGATTGATTCGTCACGATAATGATCAAATACCCTTGCTCTTGATACATACGGCATACGTCGACAATCCCCGTCATAAGTTCAAAATCTTCAATTTTATGAAGATAGTTTTTCTCGATGTTAACCACACCGTCACGGTCGAGGAAAAGGGCTTTTTGTGACACTTATGCTACTCCGCCCCCGAAAAGTTCTTTTTCAATAATATCGCAGAGGATATGCCCGATCAGAATATGGGATTCTTGAATCCGAGGAGTGGCATTGGAGGGGATAATAATCGCGTAATCTGCCATAGCCGCCATTTTACCGCCATCACGTCCCACGAGGGCCACCGTCGTCACTCCGCGATCTTTTGCTGATTCAAACGCATTGATAATGTTTTGCGAATTTCCCGAGGTAGAGATCCCGATGAAAAGATCCCCCTCCTGTGCCATCCCCTCTAACTGACGGGAGAATACTTTATCGTATCCGTAATCGTTTCCGATCGCCGTGAGATTAGACGTATCCGTCGTCAATGCCAGCGAAGGGATAGACGGGCGGTCAAATCCGTAACGTCCGACCAATTCTGCCGCAATATGCTGCGCATCGGCAGCAGAACCGCCGTTACCCGCCAACATCGTTTTTTTTCCTTGTCGGTATACTTCAACGCAGGCTTTTGCGACGGTTACGATGCTATCCAACAAAGGTTCATTCTCTAAAATCGCCTGTTTTGTCGCCGCGGAATCAGCGATTTGTTTGATAATATAATTTTTCATTGTTTACCTTTAATATCGGATACCGGTAACGGAACGAATTTTATCCATTATTGGCTGCGCCGCCGAACTCGCCTTTGCCGCACCGGCTTTCAAAATCTCACGCACCTCATCCTGATGCGCCGCATAATATTCGCGTCGTTCGCGGTAAGGGCGAAAATACTCCCAAATCACATCGTGAGTATAAAGTTTGAAGTGCCCGTGCCCTTCGCCCCCTTTTTTATAGCGGTCCTGAAGTGCCGCACACTCTTCATAATCCAGAAAGAGTTTAGCGATATTGTAAACATTACAGTTTTCAAACTCTTTAGGCTCTTCCATCGGAACCGCTTCGGTCACGATCTTTTTGATGATTTTCGACTGAATCTTCTCTTCTGAGAAAATGGGAATCGTATTCCCGTAACTTTTGGACATCTTCTGTCCGTCAATTCCGGGTACCGTAGCGACGTTTTCATTCACACGGAATTCAGGCAGCGTAAAGATCTCACCATACTGATTATTAAACTTCAACGCAATATCCCGCGCGATCTCGACATGCTGAATCTGATCTTTTCCGACCGGAATCACTTCGGAACCGAACAGCAAAATATCGGCTGCCATCAAGACAGGATATGAGAAGAGGCTGTGATTGCTTGCAATCCCTTTGGCCACTTTGTCTTTGAAACTGTGCGCTCTCTCTAAAAGCCCCATCGGAGTAAATCCCGACAGCACCCAATAGAGTTCTAATACCTCTTTGACATCCGACTGTACCCAAAAGGTACTTTTTTCCGGATCCATCCCCAAAGCCAAAAAGTCCGTTGCGGCCTGCATCGTCAATGTTGCCAGGCGTTCACCGTCACTCAGTGAACTCATCGCATGATAGTTTGCAATAAACGCAAATACTTCATGATCGTTTTGTGATTCGATCATTTCTTTGATCGAACCGAAATAATTTCCAATATGTAAATCGCCTGATGGCTGAATACCTGTTAAAACTCGCACAATAACTCCTTGAACATAAAGTAATTTTACCGCAGAGTCTCTTAAGCTTCCTCTTAAGAAAAGATATGCTATATTTTTCGATAGTTCAATACAAAAGGATTCATTATGAATGTCCAAATTCGCTCCAAAGAGATCAAACTTACCCAACATCTAAACGACCATATTGCTACCGCTATTGAAAATTTCAAACGTTACCATTTAGATATTACGACCGTCAATGTTATGATTACCAAAGAGAAAAAAGGGGTCGGTGTTGAGTTCGATATGCACATTGCCCATGCTCAACCCGTTGTTATTTCCGATCTCGATGAAGATTTGGATACTGCAATCGATATGGCCATCGAGCGTGCTAATAAAGCTCTCCGCCGTTTGCATGACAAAGTCAAAGACCACCACGCTACTTCGCTTCGAGAAATTGAAGTGATCGAAGAAGCCGCAGAATAAGACAATGAGCAAAATGAATGTCGTCTGCCCCCACTGCGGGGGCGTCAATGCTATCCCCGTTAAAGACTCCTATCAAAAAGCCGCCTGCGGGCATTGCAAAGCCTCTCTTCTCGATACCAAACCTATCTCCGTAACGGCTGAGAGTTTTGACCGGTTAATGCTCAATGACGAACGGCTGATCATTGCCGATTTTTGGGCGCCGTGGTGCGGACCGTGCCGAAGCATGGCACCCTCGTTCGAAGAGGCGGCTCGCCATTTCCCCCTCAAAGCGCAATTTATCAAAATCAACACCGAAGAGCATCAGCATCTCGGAGCCCGTTTTTCCGTCCGCTCGATCCCGACGGTCATCGCCTTCAAGAACAACCGTATCATTGATCAGTTCAGCGGCGCTTTACCGACCCCTCAAATTATTGCCTGGGTCAAAAAACACCTCTAGTTATTAATCTTTTTAGGGTACCCTACCGTTTAATTTATACTAGAGGACATAATACATGTACAGCTGGATGCTTTGGTTTCATATAATCTCGATGGTCTCGTGGTTCGCGGTGCTCTTTTATCTTCCCCGTCTTTTTGTTTATCATGTAGAAAACGGTACGAACCAAGGATTTATCGATGTCATAGAAGTGATGGAGATGAAGATTTATAAATATATCGGAGTTCCGGCATTTTGGGCGACGCTGCTGTCGGGGGTTGCATTGATTATCCTCTCAACACAGCACTATAACGGAGTCAATGTATTTCAGATGGGGGGTTGGATGCATGCGAAGCTGACTCTCGTAGCCATTTTGACCGCTTACTTTTTCTCGCTCGGACATTACCGTCTGAAACTCAAAGAGAATACCGCCTATAAAAGCGGGAAGTTTTTTCGTATCTATAATGAAATACCGACGCTGCTATTGATGGTGATCGTCGCCCTCGTTATTGTAAAACCTTTTTAAAATCTTTATTCGAGGTCTCTCTCCGTTCGCCCTGAGCTTGTCGAAGGGTAAACGGAATAATAAAGGATTATCATGCCTTTTCACGTCTACATCCTCCACTGTTCCGATAACAGTTACTACACAGGTCACACCGATAATCTTGAAAAACGTCTCGCTGAACATATGAATGGTGCAATACTGAGCTGTTACACCTTCAAACGTCGCCCTCTCACTCTCGTTTTCTCACAAGAATTTCCTACTCGTGAAGAAGCGTTGGCTTCGGAACAACAGATAAAAGGGTGGAGCCGTAAAAAGAAAGAAGCAATGATTCGAGGAGATTGGAAAGAAGTGTCGAGACTGGCGAAGTCGGGTTAGAGATCATTTTCTCTCGTTCGTGGTGAGCTTGTCGAACCATGAACTTCTATGTGAATATTCACCCTTCGACAAGCTCAGGGCGAACGGGGAAATTATCGAAGTAGAGGAGTGAAGATTACCACATCGAACGTGTTTTATGCGTTTTCGGCTTACGGCTTTGGTTTTTCGCTTTCGCTTTAAAGAGTACCGGAGTCCCCTCAAAATCAAACTGCTCCCGTAACTGATTCGTCAAATATCGGCGGTAACTAAAGTGAAGTCCCTGCGGTTTGTTCATAATCAGTGCAATACGCGGAGGACGAATATCGTACTGTGTCGCGAAATAAAGACGGATATTCATCCCGTTGATACTCGGCAGGATATGTTTGCGCATTGCCGCTTGGATCACCTCATTCAGCTTCCCTGTCGAAATACGCTGTGAATAGTTCTCATTGATTTTGAGGAGCATATCAAAGATTTTATGGACCCGCTGTTTGCTTTGTGCTGAGATCGTGACAATCGGAGCATAGCTCAAAAATTTAAAACGATCCCGCACTTCGGCGATGATTTTGTCGTAGTCCTCTTTGGGAGCCATATCCCATTTATTGAGAACGATCAGGCACGCAAGACGGTTTTTATCGACGAATCCCGCGATTTTCTCATCCAAGTCCATAAACGGCTGTGACGCATCGAGTACAAGCAATGCGATATCCGCCGTCTCTAACATCTCTTCGGTACGCATCAGAGCGTATTTTTCGATGCCGAGAATTTTTCCCCGTTTACGTATCCCTGCCGTGTCAATAAAGGTGATCTGTTTATCTTGATACTCTACCGTCTCATCGATCGGGTCAATCGTTGTCCCCGCAACCGAGCTCACGACGGAGCGATCTTCTCCGAGCAATGCGTTGAGGAGTGAACTTTTCCCGACGTTGACGCGACCGATAATAGCCACTTTCATTTGATTGACATCGCCGGCTTCGTACTCTTTGACGATTCCGCGGTACGCCTCTTCGAGTTCTTCGATCGATGTTTCCTCTTCGTCTTCGTCATCCTCCTCGGGAATAAAAAATCCCGAGTCGTCCTCTTCCTCATCCTCGAACTCTTCATCATCGGATGAAGCTTTCAACGCCGCATCGAATCCGTCCAGATCATCGCCTTCCGCAATTTCAGCTTCAGGTTTGACAATAGACGATTCTGGAAGTTCGGAAGCTATCCAGTTCAGAAGCGGCAAAACGGATCGGTTGTGGGAAACCGAAATACCGAAAATCCGGTCTGTTCCGAACTCATAATATTCCCAAAGTTTCTCTTGCATTTTATCGTTATCGATTTTGTTAACGACCAAAGCAATCGCTTTTCCCATGGATTCAAGCTCATAGAAAAGCTTTTTGTCATCCTCTTCCGGGAGACTTTTACCATCCACCATAAACAAGATGATATCGGCTTCATGAGCCGCCTTGAGAGATTTTTCTTTAATCCGGTCAAAGAGTTCGCACCCTTCATCGAGTCCGCCCGTATCGAGAATCTCAACCTCTTTATCCACCACGACGGCGACCCGTTTTTTAACATCACGCGTCGTACCTGCCTGCTCAGAGGTAATCGCATCACGCTGCTTCAGCAAACGGTTAAAGAGAGAACTTTTGCCGACATTCGGACGACCGATAATCGCTAATTTTTTCATAGACTTCCTATTAGTTGTGTACTAAAATTGTATTTAGCTGTATATTCTCCCGCATTTATGCGGGTAGCTTCAGGGGATTGCAAAGGACAAACCTGCCCTTGCCACTCAAAATGGGCTTTGCTCATTGGAGTGCACAATATCAATATTTTATTATAGCGTAGTTGCACTTAGGGTATGATTTCAAAATGATAGCCTATGATTATGAACATTTTAAAAATGATGCCAAAACCCTTAGCAGCCTCTGCAGAGAATTCCAAGCCGACACGATTGTAGCCGTTGCCAGAGGGGGTATGACTCTTGCGCACGCACTCGCCATGGCTTTAGATATTCGTAATGTACAAAGCGTTCGAGCAGAAAGCTACGACGGCGACTGCCAACGCGATACGATCACCGTTTCGGGAAAATGTGATTTTTTGGACTCCTCCCGAATCTTAATTGTCGATGATATTGTTGACAGCGGACAGACGCTGGCCTCGCTTATGCCTCAATTACGCTCAGAGTATCCACATTGTGAATTTAAAACGGTCGCCCTTTTTACCAAATCCACCGCACTTCTCCAACCGGACTATTCCTTACACGAAGCCACGGATTGGATCGATTTTTTCTGGGAACGGGATTATTTAAAAAGTGATTTGCTATAATCGCGCCCAACTACCTCACATCATCATGTTGAAATAAGGATTTTTTGTATGTCTAAAGAATATATTTTTACCTCCGAATCGGTTACCGAGGGGCATCCGGACAAGATGGCCGACCAGATCAGTGACGCGATTTTGGATTATATTATCGAACATGATCCTAAAGCACGCGTAGCATGTGAAACACTTGTCTCGAATGGATTTTGTGTCATTGCCGGAGAACTGAAAACCACCTCGTATGCACCGATGCAAGAGATTGCCCGACAGGTCGTCCGTGAAATCGGCTATACCGATGCAACCTACGGATTCGATTACCGCTCATGCGCCGTACTCAACGGAATCGGAGAGCAATCTCCCGATATCAATCAGGGAGTCGACCAGGCAAGCGGTGAAATCGGTGCCGGGGATCAGGGGTTGATGTTCGGTTATGCCTGCCGTGAGACAGATGTATTGATGCCGTTGCCGATTTACCTCTCTCACCGTCTTGCTGAGCGCTTGGCACAAGTACGCAAAGAGGGGATTATCCCTTATTTGCGCCCAGACGGAAAAACGCAGGTAAGCGTCCGTTACGTCGATGATAAACCGGTCTCTGTCGAAACGGTTGTAGTCTCCACTCAACATGCACCCGATGTAAGTCAAGAAAAACTTCATGCCGATGTCATCGAAGAGGTCATTAAATATGTTATCCCGGCAGAGTTGATGAGTCCGAATATTGTCTATCATATCAATCCGACCGGCAAATTCGTCATCGGTGGTCCTCAAGGGGATGCCGGCCTGACGGGTCGAAAAATCATCGTCGATACCTACGGCGGAGCCTGCCCGCACGGCGGCGGAGCATTCAGCGGTAAAGACCCGACCAAGGTTGACCGTTCAGCTGCCTATGCGGCACGCTATGTGGCCAAAAACCTGGTTGCATCCGGTGCCTGCGAGAAAGCAACGATTCAAGTCTCATACGCAATCGGTGTCGTCAAGCCTATTTCCATTATGGTTAATGCACACGGAACAGCTGTTGTCCCCGAAGAAAAACTTGAAAGCTGTGTCAAAGAATTATTTAACCTGACACCGAAAGGGATTATTGAGTCTCTGGATTTATTGCGTCCTATCTACCGTAAGACTGCAGCATATGGTCATTTCGGACGTGAACTCCCCGAATTTACATGGGAAAAAACCGACAAAGTTGACGCAATTCGCGAGTATCTAGGCCTTTAATTCTCTTTCCGTAACACTCTATCCATAATCTATATTAGACCCCCTATTTTTTTAGGTGGGTTTAAAATTCTTCTGTTATAGTTACCGCATATTTATTAACCAAGGAGAACCCTATGGCAGTAATCATTAATGATACCTGTATTAACTGCGGCGCTTGTATTGACGAGTGTCCGGTAGAAGCGATCGTAGACGAGGACGATAACCCAACGGGTGAAGAGATCTATTACGTTTATGCTGACAAATGTGTCGAATGTGTCGGTCACCATGATGAGCCTGCGTGTGCAACAGCCTGTCCGACAGAGGGTTGTATCACTTGGGATGAAATCGGTGCAAGCCCTTCTCACCGTGATGATGTTACCGCTGAAATGCGTTCTTCAAAAGCAAACGTCGTAAATTAATTCCATTTAAACCACCAAAGGGGACTTACCCCTTTGGCTGCGCTAGCCGCTATGCTACAAAACTTGTCTTTTTGAGACAAAATCATTTTTCCTTTCTTACATATTCTCATCCTTAATATTACTTAAATTATTGTTTGGCTATAATCCCGTTCTATTTTTTACACACAAAACAGGAGCATTGATGGAACAAACGTTGTCAATCATCAAGCCTGACGCCGTAGCAAAAGGTGTCATTGGAAAAATTTTGGATCGTTTTGAGACTGATGGTCTTAAAATCGCAGCCATGAAAAAAGTTCAGCTTAGCCGTCAAGACGCTGAAGCATTCTATGCAGTACATGCTGCTCGCCCTTTCTTCAACGACCTCGTTGACTTTATGGTAAGCGGTCCGGTTGTTATCACTGTTCTAGAGGGCGAAAACGCTGTTCTACGTAACCGTGATTTAATGGGTGCAACTAACCCAAAAGAAGCAGAAGCCGGAACTATTCGTGCTGATTTCGCTGAAAACATCGATGCTAACGCTGTTCACGGAAGTGATTCAGTTGAAAATGCTAAAAATGAAATCGCGTTTTTCTTTTCAGGTCGCGAAATTTCGTAACCATCATGAAAATAGCATTCAAAAAATTGGGATCACAGCCGCTTCATTTTGAGGCAAATCGTGACAATGCCCTTTTTTCAGGTGACTTAATCCTGAAAAAAAGCAATCTTGCCCAATTAAACGGTACAATTACGGGGAGTATTTCAATTCCCTGCGATCTATGTGCCGAAGAGGTAGAGCGATCTTTGAACGAAGAGATTACTTTCTACCTTAGCGATGGGATATTCGAAGACAACAGCGATGAGTTGGATGTCGTCGAAATCGACAACTCGATGATCGATTTGGAAGAACTTCTACAATCCGAAATCGAGTTGATAAAAAGCGACTATTTTTGTTGCAAAAACTGCGAAGGAACCTCGTTAGACCGAGAGTTCTAAAACCAAATAGAAAGGACTATAAAAGATGGCAGTACCTAAAAGAAGAGTGAGTCATTCTCGCGCCGCAAAACGCAGAACTCACTATAAAATTTCTCTTGCTCGTCCAGTCAAAGACAAAGACGGCACGTACAAATTGTCTCACTATGTCAACCCGACAACCGGTGAGTATAAATAATCGATGATTAGAATTGCAATTGATGCAATGGGCGGGGACTTCGGTCCCGAACCGATTGTTAAAGGGA
>NZ_JBASYM010000012.1:0-52084 GCF_049277495.1 Sulfuricurvum sp.
ATCATCTTGAACAACCAGAAGAGTATGGTATTGGAGTTGCGTACAATATGGGTGCTATGACATATACTATGGATGTAAAAGAGATTAAATGGTCTGATGCAAAAGGGTATAAAGATTTTGGTTGGGATGATCAAACGGTGTACGCTCTGGGTGTGAAATACAGTGCAGATGATTTTTGGTTGGGTGCCGGTTTTAACTATGGGAAAAATCCTATTCCAAACAATACAAATGCTACTAATGTTACAGGAGGTTTTGCTCCAAATACAGATGGTGACACTATGAATCTTTTCAACTATGCAATGTTCCCTGCAACGGTTGAGTCTGCGTATACGATAGGTGGAGGATATTCATTGGATAAGACTATGTCGATTGACGCAGCATTTACATACACTCCGGAAGTAACTGATACTGTAAGTGCAGCAACTGTTGGAGCAGGTAATGTAACTACTAAACATTCTCAAAACGCGTTAACATTAGCGCTTAATTTCGATTTCTAGGAAATTATCTTTCTCTCCCCTCGGGAGAGGTTCACAATCCATTCACTTTTCCCAGCGATAATAAGAGTTCAAAAATCTTGTGCTGTTATTATCGTTTATTTGATGTCTTTGTGATAAAATATAACCCGAACAAAAAAGGGCGCATGGCTCAAAAGCGATTACTTAGAGGAGAATCATATGTTTAATAGACTATTAATGGGTGCAGCTGCACTTTCATTGGCCGCTTCAATGGCATTTGGTGCCCAAGGGGCTAAATTCTATATCGGCGATGGCGATAAAGAAAAAGTATTTATGAGTATGGTTAATGAAAAGATCAATACGATCGGTTTTGTTCTTTCTGACCCGCATGAGCGTATTAATGATGCCTATAAAACTAAATGGGGCACAGAGTTTAAGACGGAAAAAGGGGTAGAAGTTAAACACCCTGATTTTGATCCAACGTTTAAAGAGACATTGGATAACCTCGGATTTTTCTCAATCACTAATGATGCAGTTGTAGGACCGTTGTTGATGAAAGAACCTGCATTGGGTGGTTTTTCACCGTTTAACCTTCATGTATGGAAAACAAAGGGTGAAGATAAAACTTACGTAGGTCACGTTGATCCAGAAACTATGCTTAATATCACAGGCGTTAAAGATGCAGACGTTCGTGCCAAATTTATCGCTTCATTCGTTCCATTGGATAAGATGGTAGAACAAGAGATCGGCAGCAAAGTCAAAGTTGTTGATTATACAGCTCTTCCGGCTAAGCCGATGATGACGTTTGAAGTCCCGTTTGAGCGTGGAGAAAGTTTGGACAGTTTTATCGCTGATTTCCAAGGGAAATTTGAAGAAGCATTTGAAGCCAATAAATATATTATCGCCGGATACAAAGACATCAAAGCGTCAATGACGGATTCTAATATCGAATTCGGCCGTTATGATGCATACTGGGTCTATTCACTGTGTCATTTCCGCTTCTCTGAGGGAATTTTCAACAATGGCCGTCCTGATGCGGGTGCATTCGCACCATGTTCAATGTACATGTATGTTGAAAAAGGATCCAACAAGCTGATGATCGGTATGCCTCGCCTAGAAAACTGGAGTGCCGTTATGGGGATCACTGATCCGAAAATGGTTGACTCAATCCATAATCTTGACAAAGAGATTATCGGTATTATGACGGAACTTGGAGCAAAAGAACTATGAAGAAAATCTACACACTTATCGCTACGGCGTTTATGATCGCATTTTGCGGATGTGCCGGGACAACTCCTGCTGCAGAAGCAGGGATGAAAGTAGAAAAAGAAGTAGCGACCTATAAAATCGCCGCTTACAGTGATTTGGAAAGTACCAAATCAAAGCTGACCGGTGCTGGATTTGAGATTGTCGGGACTTATAAAACAGATTCCGGTACTTCCGTACTTTATACCAATGCGCAAATGAAAGCAATGGCTAATAAAGAGAACCGTGGTCTTGCGGCAGTAGGACGTTTGTTGGTTGATGATGAGCGTAAGCAAATCAGCATTGCAAACCCTATTTATTTCGGAAAAGCATTTATGCAAAAAGAGTACAACCACGCGACTTCTGCAGCTTCATTGTCTGCTTTAGAAAAAGCTTTTGGTCCGTCTAAAGATTCTGCTGATAAATGGGAATTTGATGGTTTGGCAGGGTATCACTTTATGGTTGGAATGCCATATTATGAAGATATGACTGTTGTAGGTGAAGGCGCAACTGCTGATTTGGTTGCAAAAGCAAAAGCCGCAAAAGGTACAACTGCCGTCGTCAAACTCTCAGATGACCGTTATGTGGCATTTGTAAGTTTGGATCGCCGTACAAATGGTTTTGTTAAGAAAATCGGAACTCAAAATGGGGAAATTCTTCCATGGGCAGTATTGATCGAAGGTGGCAAGGCTAAGGCACTAAGTGCTAAGTATTTCATCGCGATCAGCTATCCGTTGCTCACAATGTCAGAATTTATGACGATTGCAACTGTACCGGGTGCTGTCGAGAACGATCTCAAAAAGATTTTCAAATAATTTTGCATGCCGAGGGAGTTAAACTCCATTCGGTTGCTCTAATGCTGGGTTCTACCCATAAGAGGTACAATCCAGCAGAGGACAAAAACGCGGAAATCGCGTTATTTCCCCTTTTAGATTTTAAACTTCACCGCTTTTAGCATTTCTTCTACAATTTCTTTATAATAACTTTTCAGGGTATCTGATCCCAAGACAACCGGCGGTTCACCGTTATCTGAACCTTCTCGTATGTCCATATTAAGAGGGATTTGACCGAGCAGCGGAATATTGTAGCGCGCTGCAAGACGTGCTCCGCCGCCACTGCCGAAAATGTCGTAACGGGTTCCGGTATCGGGAGCGACAAAATAACTCATGTTTTCAACTAATCCAGCCATGGGAACATGGATGTCTTGAAACATACGGATAGCGCGACTGACATCATCAGAAGCGACCAATTGAGGCGTTGTGACGATAACACCCGCTGTAATCGGAAGTTCTTGAGCCATCGTTAATTGGATATCACCGGTTCCCGGAGGCATATCGATAACCATAAAATCCAGTTCTCCCCATGCAACATCTTCAAGGAACTGAATCAGCGCTGAAACCGCAACGGATGAACGCCATACTAGCGGAGTGTCGGAGGTCGGTGTTGTGAGAGCAACACTCATGATTTTAATCCCATAGTTTTCGCAGGGGATAATTTGATTATCATCATTCCATCGGATTTTTTCTAAATCGGTATTGGTAAGACGGGGAACATTCGGACCGTAAACATCGGCATCGAGAATTCCAACTTTGTACCCTTTTTGGGCAAGGGCTATCGCGAGGTTGACGCTTACAGTACTTTTGCCGACGCCCCCTTTACCGCTGGTTACGGCAATAACGTTTGCGGCATAAGGTGCACGATTATTTGGGGAGGCACTGTTGCCGTAGTTTGTGTCTTTTTGAACGGCTGCTTTTTTTGTGATGTTGAGGGAAGAGAAGTCATTACGAAAAGTGGCCTCAATGGCTGCTTTTACGGTAAGGTACGAATCATCGCTCACCGTGAGGAGTTCGATAAGAGCATTCCCGTCACTTACTTTAACATCAGAGATAAGTTTAAGATCCCCAAGTGTTCGGGAAAGCCCTGGATAGGAGAGCGCGGATAGAGCATCGTTTAATTCTTTAGTGTTCATAGGGATTTCCTCTTGCTTCACGGGCTAGTAGAGCTTTAGTACCATTGGCTTTTTGCGCTAATTTTGCGAGTGGAACACGGGCCGCAGGATATTCGAGACTGAGACGATGGCAGGTGCTGATTCGTTCGTCGATAAGCGCATTCAAAGAGGCGATGACACCGCTGATTGTATCGATTTTATTCGATTCATTCAGTAAATCCTTGATCAGCATTTCACGTGAATGCATTTTGAGATCGAGTCCGTTTGCGCGGCCGACGGAGATAAAATCACTTGCACTGAGATAAAGACCCGAAAAGAAGGTGTTAAGAAAGTGATTTTCCAGTGCAGCAAACTGGCTTCTCTCCTCATGGTGATGTTTTTTCATCCGCGTTCTCCCAAATTAGCCTTGGCAGCCTTGCTAACATCCGGATCGTTGTCATTTACCAGTTTATTGAGTATATCAGAAGGTGCGGCGCGATTTTCAGCCAATCGCATACGAACCATCTTGTCATTGTCATCGGTAAGAATTTTTAGCAGTTTTACCGGTGTATTTGGATTGCCGGAAAGGCCGTCGCGTACGATTTTTTCATCGCTGAAAAATTTTTCCAATACATCACTCGGAGTCGATGGATTGGCAGCAACAAGTGCACGTACAAGATTGATAGAATCATTTGAAAGGTGACGCAACACTTCTGTCGGAGTATGTGGATTTTTGGCAACTGCCCAACGGGCACCCATATCAATAGGGTTGCTGGCAATATCGATCAGAAGAGAGACCATAATTGGGCTATATTCTTTATCACGCTCATATACGGATGTACGCAATGAAAGATTCATCGCAACTTGGCCGACCAAGAGTTTATCAGATTTAAAAGCGTTGTATATGGATTGTACCTCTTCGATTGGAAGGGTTTTATCTTCTAATAGTTCAATCAGTGCGGAAGTATCAGATTGTGCAAGAGCATTTTGTATCATTTCGGCGCTCATAGGCTCCCTTTTTACTTTGTGATATTAATATTCGTCATACTAGCAAAAAGTGATTAAATTGTAAGAATTAATACACAATTGTAAGTGTAAAAAAAGGGTTGGCTGTATAAGAAAACGTAAAATAACGTCTAATCATGTTTTATTCCAATTTTGTGATAATAATGTAACATTTTGTAATCTTTAAGTGTATCAAAAAAAGTAATTTACCGTTTATTAAGAGACCTGCACCTATAATGGAAACGGTAATTCCATAAATAAACGCACCACTGTGTGCACATCTATAAATAAAAGGAGCACGGATGAACAGACTGCTAAAAACACTATGTGTTGTAGCATCACTTTCAGCATCAGCTGCTTTGGCAGCAGATGGGTATGTGAACAACAATATCCTTATTTCAGCTGACGAAGCAGTCAAGTTGATTGGTAATCCAAAAGTGATGTTCGTATCGGGTGATAGCGAAGACATTTATAAACTCGGTCATATTAAAGGGTCGGTAGAGATGTACGCTCACCACCTTCATCATTCAGAGATCACAGGAGAGATGCATTGTGCACCATTGTATCGCTGCCCGGATGATGCAGAAAAATACATCGGCGGCAAAGGTATCACTAATGATATGACAATCATCGCATATGATGATTTTAAAGGACCGAATGCTACCGGTGTTTATTCTTTTTTCAAAAGTTTCGGTCATAAAAATGTCAAAGTTTTAAATGGCGGACGTTCAGCTATGATGGCGGTTGACCCTGCTCAAAAAGAGTATGATGCTTTGAATAAAGAGTTCAAAGAGTTGAAAAAAACTCAAAAAGCAGATAAAGAAGCTCTGAAAAAAGAGGGAGCCGATACTGCTGCTCTTACGGCGTCTATTGCTAAAGCTGATGCCGGAATGAAAGATCTTAAAGCGAAGATGGATGCTGTTGAAAAACGACTCCTCGTTATAAAAGGTGATGAAGTAGATAGTCCTAAAAAGTATAAAATTGATCCTAAGAAAATCGATTATACGGCTATTGCTGACAAAATCGAAGTCAAACATGCGATGGACGATATTCTCAAAAAAGGTAAAGACTCCAAATATGTCATCATCGATTCTCGCGGTACTGCAGAAATTATTGGTGAACGTAAAATGGATAATGTCGCACGAGGCGGGCACATTCCAGGTTCAACATTTATCGAATGGAGCCATATTTCGGATGCAGACAACAAGCTCTCGTTTAAATCAGCGGATGAGTTGAAAAAAGTATATGCGTCTTATGGCGTAACTCCGGAAAAAACGATTTATGCGTACTGTCAAGTAGGTGCGGGTCGCGGATCTGAACACATCACAGCGCTTCAGCTTCTTGGTTACAAAAATGTCAAAGTCTTCACAGGAAGCTGGGATGTTTGGGGTAACGACATGAACCTTCCGATTAAACGATAAGGGAGAGGGGAAAATATGACAAAAGTAATGAATAATAATCGCCGTGACTTCCTGAAAGTATCAGGGATGACGGCAGCACTAGTGGCTTCACAAGGGTCACTTTTTGCTAAAACAAATGTAATGTCGGTTGAAAACGGTAAAGAGAATTATCCGAACACCAACTACAGTGAAGATATGTACCGCAATGAATTTGCGTTTACATACGGTAAAAAAGAAGAGCACGGTTTCGCATACCACTGTGTTAACTGTCAAGGTAACTGTGCTTGGGAAGTTTGGTCTCACAACGGTGTTGTAACCCGTGAAAATCAATCAGCCCGTTATCCGATCATCAATGCAAAAATCCCTGACTTTAATCCTCGCGGATGTAATAAAGGGGTTCAGCACTCTCAAGTAATGTACCAAAAAGACCGTATCCTTTATCCGATGCAGCGTGTCGGTGAACGCGGTGAAGGTAAATGGAAACGTATCAGTTGGGATGAAGCTGCTGAGCACGTATGTCAGCAAATTTTTGACTGTATGACGGATCCTGAACGCGGACCGGATAAATTGATGGTTCATGCGGGTACCGGTCTTCTTACTGAAGGTCGTCGTGGTGCACCTCTACGTTTCTCTACTCAGCTTGGCGCAATCCGTATTTATCCGTCATCTTATCTCGGAGATATGTTCTCGGGTGCGGCGATCGCATACGGTGAGGGTAACGTCGGCTGTACATGGGATTTCATGTATAACGTCGATACTGCCGTTATGTGGGGCGGAAATCCGTCAGTTTCACGTATCCCGGATGCTCACTTCGTATGGGAAGGTAAATATAACGGTGCAAAAATCATCGTTATTACTCCTGAATTCAATGCAACGGCAAAATCTGCTGACCTTTGGATCCCGGTAAAAGCAGGTTCGGACAATATTTTGGCGATGAGCGTCATCAATATCATTTTGAACGAAAAACTTTACAAACCTGAATTTATGAAAACATTTACCGATCTTCCGTTCCTGGTAGATACAAAAACTCAAAAAATGATTCGTCGTTCCGATATGGAGCACGCAGCGAATGAAGAAGAGCATATCAAGTTTGAAGAGCAATTCTATAGCATGAATAAAGCGACGGGCAAACCGGCGTTAATGCCGGCTACCGAAGGTAGTGCGATCAAATCTCTTCGTCTTGATGAACAAGGAATTGAGCCTGAGCTTGAAGGTACATGGACGATTACGGATATACATGGCGACAAGCGTGAAGTGACGACTGTATTCGAAATGCTTAAAAAGTCAGCGGCCAAATTCGCTCCTGAAGCGACTAAGGATATTACTGGAGTTCATCCGGATACCGTTCGTCAGCTTGCACGTGACATCGCATTGCCTAAAGTTGTTGAGATTACAACCGGCTTTTCGTTGAATAAATATTTCAATGGGGTTATGTCGATCTGGAATATCTCATCTATCTGCGGTCTTACTGGACGTATGGGACCATACGGCGGGCTCAATACTGAAAATGAGTTTACTCTCTCCGGTCTTGGCGCACTTTCTGGATTTTCTGGAAAATACAATGCCCGTTTCGGTTCAGGTTTTGTCGGTGAGTTCGTATTCGGTGACGGTATGAAAACATTTGATCAATACTTCGATGATGAAGATGTCAAACGTGCACAAAACGGAATGTCTAAAAAAGAATATATGGCAGTCGTCTCTGAGATGCTCGGACAAGGAAAAAACAATACGGTTAACCTGGACCAACACCACGGAAACGTGAATAAACCATGGTGGCAGCCTGATTGTGCATTGATCGTTGCTGACTCTAAGTTCCGTCGTAACAAAGGCACTGAATACCGTAAAGCGTTTTTGAGTAAAACTAAATTCTTCGGATATGTCGATTTCCGTATGTCTGAAGCGGCACAATATGCCGACATTTTGCTTCCGGCAAAATCACACTATGAAGTTTATGACCTTCGTACAAGTCCGGGTTACCACCGTTTTACAAATCTTGCACAACCGGTAGCTAATATTAAAAATGTCGGTGAAGCGATGGATGAGTGGTCAATGTTTACGTTCCTTGCCAAAAAAATGGAAGAGATCGCTAACCGACCGCAAAATATCGATAAAGCAAAAGTCAAAGATCATCCGAAATATGCGAAACCGGGTTTCCATGATTTGACGATTTTCCACAAAGAGTATACGAATACCGATGCCGAGTCTGAAGGTGCGGGTGAAGTGTATCTCGGTACTGACAAAATGGCGGTACAGGCTGCATTGGAAAAATGTGAGCAATATGAGCCGTGGACAATGGAAAAAATGTACAAAGTGGGCGGATTCTTGCTGATCAATGAAAAAGCGGCAAAATCTTCACCATTGTACTCTGACCGTCCGTACAGTTCTATGGAGTTCCATCTTTATAAATTTGAGCGTCTTGAGACACTATCCGGTCGTCAGACATTCTATGTCGACCATGATATGTATATCAAAATGGGTGCTGCGACGAATACAGGTATGGAAGGAATTCGCCCAAAAAGCAAAGACTATCCGTATGTGTTCATGACTCCGCATGCCCGCTGGTCAATTCACTCGAACTATAAAACATCTCGTACGTTGTTGAGACTTCAACGTGGTGTTCCGGCAATTCAAGTGAATCGCGTAGTTGCAGAAAGCAAAGGGATCAAAGACGGCGATAATATCCGTATTTTCAATGCCCTCGGTGAGTTCTATGCTATGGCGAAACTATCTTCTTCTGCACCGGCTGATGGCCTGGTTATGGAACACGGATGGGAGCCATATATGTACAAAATGAACAAAGGTCACAATGAAGTTGTACCAACTGCATTGAACCTTCTTGAAATGGCTGATGGCTGGGGTCACCTGAAATTTGGTGGTCTTTGGGACGGTAACCAATACGCATATGATGGTGCTGTTAACTACGAAAAAGCAAAGCTGTAAGGGGTATAGATGTCTAAACGACAATTAGCAATGGTAATGGACCTGAACAAATGTATCGGGTGCCAAACATGTACCGTAGCATGTAAAACACAATGGACGAACCGTAACGGTCGTGAATATATGTATTGGAATAACGTCGAAACCTATCCGGGTACGGGTTATCCAAAAAACTGGATGGAGCTTGGTGGCGGATTTGACGCTGCAGGAGATCTTCAGCCAGGTGTGATTCCTAATCTTGAAGCCGACTACGGAGTACCTTGGGATTATAACTATGAGTCACTAATGGGCGGAGCAAGTTTTCAGCCGAATGTAGAACCGACATGGGGACCGAACTGGGATGAAGACGAAGGTGCCGGTGTATTCCCACAAGACAACTATTTTTTCTATCTTCCGCGTATTTGTAACCACTGTACAAATCCGGGCTGTTTGAGCGCATGTCCTCGTGACGCGATCTTCAAACGTGAAGAAGACGGTGTTGTTTTGGTCGATTTGGATCGTTGTCAAGGGTACCGCTACTGTATCGCGGGATGTCCTTACAAAAAAATCTATTTCAATCCGAAAATCTCTAAATCAGAGAAATGTATCCTTTGTTTCCCACGTATTGAGCAGGGCTTGCCGCCGGCATGTGCGCAACAATGTGTCGGACGTATCCGTTTCGTTGGATTCTTGGATGATGAAGAATCACAAGTCTACAAATTGGTACATAAATATAAAGTAGCACTAGGACTTCGTAGCGACTACGGTACGATCCCGAATGTATACTATATCCCTCCGACCGAATCTCCTGCTAAATTTGATGCAGAAGGAAAAATCATTGAGGGTTCAACGCGTCTTCCGATCGAAGAGCTTGAAAAATTATTTGGACCGGAAGTACACAATTCAATCAAAACGCTAAAAGCTGAGATGAAAAAACGTAAAGAGACCGGTGAGAGCGAATTGATGGATTTACTCATTGCTTACCAACACTCTGATATGTTCCGTTTAGATAATAACTACTATCAGCAAGTAGCAAAAGATAACAAACGCAGTCCATTGGCTCCGGTCGATACGCGTTATGTTGCCGGTAAGTTTACAAAAGCTGGAGGACACCACTAATGAAAAAGCTATTGACTACTATTCTTTCATTGGGTATTGCCGCTTCTGCGGCACTTGCAGGTGATTTGAGTCTGACAGCCGCTAAAGTAAGCGATAAACTTGATGCTGTGAATGTTGATTCTGCAGTATGGAGCAAAGCTAAATTTGCAACGGTAGTGCTTTATCCTCAAACGGCGATTGAGTTCAATGACAAAGAGGCCATTGAAGCAAACAAAGATAACAAAGGGAAAAAAGCACAAGTAGCTGCGGTCCATAACGGTAAAGAGATCGCAATTCTCGTTAAATGGGCTGATGGAACAAAAAACGTTCAGGGGATCAAATGTACTGATACCTACAGCGACGGTTTTGCCGTACAGTTTGCCGGAGCAACTAAAAAAGCTCAGCCTCTTCCGTATATCGGAATGGGTTCTGATGGACGTCCTGTAGTGGTACATCTCCAAAAAGCGACCGAAAAAGTATATGAGCCAAACGGGAACAAAGATGTTTCAACTCAGATCAACCGCCAGCAGACGGGAGTATTCGAGAAAGAATTGGCTGATTTCGATGCAAAAGTAGCTTCTTTGGCGAATACCGATTTTGAGCGCGTATTTGTTGGAGAAGGATTTCGCTCTTTGACAGAGATTAAAGATAAATCGGTCAAATCAAATGCTTCAATGAAATACAATGACAAAGCGTGGAGTGGAGCGTTATCACGTTCTCTCAAAGATGATTACATGAACGCTTCAGGAACCGTACCGGTTGCTATCGCAGTATGGGATGGTACAAAACACGGACGTAACGGATTGAAACTCCTTTCTTCATGGGTTGCTATTAATCTTGAGGGGCAAAAAGCAAATGCTGCTATCGTAGCAGAAGCGACTGAAGCAACCAAAGGGGATGCCGCAAAAGGTAAAGAGGCTGCAGAAGCTAACGGATGTAACGGTTGTCACCAGTTGGATAAATCTGTACCTGCCGGAACAATGGCGCCATCACTTGTAAATATTGGTGGTTATTCAACTGCAGCGTATCTACGTGAATCACTCTTAAAACCGTCTGCGGTTGTTGTACCAGGTTTTAATCGTAATGCGCATTCAAACACACCGTGGTACAATTTAGAAAAAGGTAAGCGTATTTCTACAATGACGGATTACAGTTTCTTGGATAAGAAAACGGTTGAAGACATTGTTGCATACCTCAAAACCTTGAAAGCGGAGGTAGAATAATGAAAAAGATTGTAATGCTTTGTGCCGCACTGGTTTTCAGTGCGTTTGCATCTGAGCCTGAAGGACAAGAATATGAAGGTATTCTGACAACTCCTGAATGTGCCGCTCAAGGCGCATTTGCGGATTGTTATTTAGAAAACTATGCATGTGGTTCAGACGGTTGTTTTAAAAAAATTGATGCAGGAGAAAGAGGGAAACCGAATATTGCTCTTTTCCAACATGCAACGGGTAAAACCTATAAAGTGGATGTATCAAAACTCAAAGTCTCTGAACTTGGTGAAGGGATGAATAAAAACGGTGTTGTCATCATTGGTACACTCGATGACGCAACCAATACCATTCTTGCAAGCGAGTTCAAAGCTCCACCACCACCGAAAAAGTCATTTTTCAAAGGGTGTTTATAACATCCTTTTAACCCTTACGGGGGTTAAAACCATCTTAGTTCTCTTAGCTTTGCTGTCTCAAAGCCCTCATATGACACAATCCAATACTTTTTTTAGGAACAAATAATGAATAATGAATATCGACTTTATATCTATGCATTTTTATCCCGTGTGATGAGTAATATCCCGGATCGTCGTTTTATCCATGACCTCAAAAATAATCATGATTTACTTGAGATTATCGGTGAAGAGACGAAAAACTGGATGGAAAACAGCGATGAAGAGGAGTTGTATGAAGCTCTAAATATCGATTATTCTTCAATGTATATCCTTAATACACAACCGGTAGAGTCGTTTGTTTTGGATGCGAAAAATGAGACCCTTGTCGGATTGCAAAATCCGGTTATGGCATTTTATTTTATGCACGGATTTGAGCTGAACATGGATCAGACAGAATTAATGGCTCCGGATCATCTCTCCATCGAATTAGCCTTTATGCAGACACTGGTCTATCGCAATGAAATGAAAGGGCAATTAGAGTTTTTAGATCAGCATTTGATCCCATGGGTTGTCCCGTATATGATGGGGATGAAAAGTATGGCCGGAACGCCGTTTTACCGTGATATCAGTGATTTCATGATTGAGTTTTTATGTGCCGACTACGAATATTGTGTTGGGGGTCAAAAGAGTGAGTAATATCAATTTTATTCAAAAAAGCGATCTTTTTAGCTACACAGCGACACGCTGCCTTCGCAATGAATATTTCCATAACGATTGTCATATCTGTATCGATCTTTGCCCTAAAGGGGCTTTTCATATCGTACGCAACAAACTGACGTTGTTTGAGAACGAGTGTGTCGGGTGTGCCGGATGTATCGGAAGCTGTCCTACGGAAGCGTTCGAGATTGAAAGTTTTGATCCTAACGGTTTTGCAGCATCGTATCAACATCAGAACGAGAGTACCATTTCATGTAAGACATCAACTCCTTGTTTAGGTATTTTTGATGTCGAGCACTACACCGTGATGGCATTACGCGGTGAAAAAAGCGTTGTATGTGATTTGAGTCATTGCGAAGGTTGTGTTTTAAATGAAAACGGAAAACTAGGGGAGTCAATTCGTGAAAAAATCGATGCGACAAACCGATTTTTAGAGATGATACAAACGCCTCAGCGTATCGAAACGATTGATGTCAAAGTCGAAGAGAATGATCGTCGTGCCCTCTTTAGAAAAGGGTTTGAGAAAGTCAAAGAGTCTATCACAGAAGAGTCGGTTGCTCATATTTCTATGACAGCAGCTCATCACAAGCGTCCGGATGTGAAAATGCCGCTGAAGCGGATATTGCTCAAAAACTCTCTGAAAGAGATTATTCCGGGATTAGAAACGACGGAATTTACCCAAAGCAGCCCTCTGTTTTTTAACAAACAGATTGACTTTCAAAGCTGTACGAACTGTGGAGACTGTACCCAGTTTTGTCCGACTGATGCCCTTTTTACGACTTCGGATAAACAGGGGATCGTTTTTGCTCAGGGAAAATGTATTGGATGTGGTATTTGTGAAGATATCTGCAAGCCGAATGCGATCAGTAAGAAAGAGGGATTCAGTTTGGTGAGTGTTGCGTTTGAGAGGGCAGAACAGCTTGTTCACTATGAGATGGTGACCTGTCACGAATGCCGCTGCCCGTTCCCGTATAAAGGAGGCGATCCAATCTGTGACCGCTGTTCGAGCTATATTAAAGAGTTCAGCAACATGTTTACTCTGGCCAAAGATATGTAATCCCTCTTCATAGTGAGCTTGTCGAAGCATCAATGTCTTTCGACTAGCTCAGGGGAAAAGTTATTTTTTATCCATTGCCTCTTTAGCCCCTTTAATCGCACCTTCCATAGTCGATTTGGCGACACTCCATGCTCGTACACCCATTGCTTTAGCTTCTTGTGCTGATTTGAATTTAAGAAGCTTGCTCCCTTGCTCCGATACACCGCGTTTGAGTTGAGAGAGGCGACTGCGTAGAAGTTCTACCGTCTCTTTTGAAAGATCTTTGATCTCTTCGGTATCAAACCGAATCTCATGGCTGATTGACTCTAATCTTTGGATTAAAGAATGATTATTATGCGGTTGAAGCGATTGAACCACTTGTGTGAAAAGGGTGTCTACATGCTCTAATTCTTCTTCAATCGTTTTATACTCTTCTCGGTAGAGGGCTTTGACCTCTTCGGGGACATAGAGGAGGTATTGACGGAATTTTTCAATTGATTTGATTAGTGCGGTACGGATACCCAGCATCGTTCCCCGTAAAATAACTTCGGCTTGATTAGGGGTGGCTTCGGCGACATTCATGGCACTTTGGAGTATACTAGCCAAAATACGGCGAATACGTACGGCATTTAGAACGTTGGCATTCAAGGTCTCATAAGAGATATCTTTGATAATTTCATGAAGAGTATCTTCAACTTCTGAGCCTTTTTCCAGTGTTGTAATGATGGCACTTTCAATCATCTCTTCGAGGATATCGAGCAAATCGACCGACTGTACTTTAATCTGATGAAGTTTTTCCAAGGTGCTCTCTTCATCCCCCATTGTTTTTTCAAAAGTATCGAAAAGGGTGTATTTGAAATGCTGGAGCTCATCACTTTTTCGGGAAATCTGACGTTCGATACGCTCTTTTTGCGCTATTAAATCTTCAAGATCGTTGTGAAGTGACACGGTCTCTTCTTTTAAAATCGACGTCGTGAGAACCTTTAGTTCCGGCAAAGAGAGTTCTGACGGCTTTAGAGACCATTCTGTATGAACGGCATCGATCATGGCAACAATTTTGGATTCCAGATCGTTACCATCGAGGGATTTATAGCGAGTCTTAATGTCACGTTTAAAGGTTTCGAGATTCATGAAATTTCTCCTACAAGTTATTTTAGACGACATTTCTGCCTCGAAAGAGGCAAGCTTCAGTGCCTTAGCGGCTAGCGTAGCCAAAGGGATGTATTCCTTTGGCGTTCCAAAATTTATAGCACCATTTTAATGTGAGGGTGCGCTTTGAGCGTTTCGTAAAAATAGGTTCGTTCGTCTTCATTATGGACTAACAATTCTAAGTTCATGCTGATGTATTTTCCGCCTTTGCTGACATTGGAAGGGTTTAAAGAATATTCTCGTGCACTAAATATCTCCATAGCTGCGATTTCGATGCCCGCACGTTCGTAGGCAACTACTTTATAGCACCATTTGCAAGGATAGACGAGCTCTAGTTTTTGGGTTTCATCGTTGATAATTACCACTTTTTCCTCCTGATTTGGTTTCAAGCTGGATGGGACCGATGACCATCCCTTTATCAATCGCTTTGAGCATATCGTAAATGGTGAGCAACCCGATGCTGGTTCCTGTGAGGGCTTCCATCTCAACACCTGTCTGGCCGCTCAGTTTCGCGGTGACAGTGAGCCGGAACCCCGGTAATTCAGGGAGTTCATCAATATCGCAGTTGACTCCGCTGAGGTTGAGCGGATGGCACATCGGGATGAGGTCAGAGGTTTTTTTAGTCCCCATGATTGCGGCGATGACGGCAGTTTGGAGTACTGGCCCCTTTTTGGCCGTTTGGTTGACGACGGCATCATAGGCGTTTTGACTCATCGTTATAAGTCCGCTGGCGACGGCGACACGCGATGTGGTAGTTTTATCGGACACATCGACCATTTTAGGCCGGTCACGTTCATCTAAATGGGTTAGGTTCATAAGTTATCTCTTTAGTCTATTTTCATTATTATAGCAAGCGGGGGTAAATTCTCAGGTGGTTAAAAAATAATCATACTTGAAATAAAAAATGAGCTATAGTTTTGCCATGAGACTTTGGGGCCGCTAAAGAGCGGGTAAGTCCAAGGTGCTCGTGTTTTGTTTCGTCAATGCCCGCGAAAGCGGGATATTCAATAAAAAATAAAAAGAGGGGGAAAATATGCAAGATTTAGTACGCAGTTACAATGCGAATGCCCCGCTAATTCAAAAATTTATTCTAACTACTTTGGGAAATGTGAGTCTAAAAACCCTCAACGTTCAGTTGGTCGAGCGTCTGTATAAGACTTTTCCGAGTCTCGAACTTCTTTATAAATGCGATGCGGGATTTGTCCAAAATTCGCCCAATATCTATATCAATCGGGAAGAGCAGCATCATATCGGAGTGGACCGATCGTATCTGATCGATGAAATCGCGATTGAGAAAGGGTATTACATCAGTGATCCCTACATTTCAACCGCAACGCGTTATCTGTGCATTACCGTGGTTTATGCCGTCGGAGACGGATATCTCTTTTTGGATTTTCGCCTTCGTAAACTACTGGAGCGGTTTGATCTGATCGAAAAAAATAATTTATTCAAATATATGAACCGATCTTCGTATGCGATTATAGGCGGCGGGTTGCTTTTTTTCGGTGTTTTTGTCGTTTTGTACGGATTTTACACCTTTGCAGGATATTTGGTTGCGGAAGAGCCTCTGAATATCGATGCGGTCTTTAAGCCGATCATCGCGCTGACACTCGGGCTTTCCGTCTATGATTTGGGTAAAACGATTTTTGAGCAGGAAGTTCTTCCGCGTACGCAGCATGTAAGTGATACCTTCAACGCGAAGACATTGCTCAATTTCTCCGTATCGATCATTATCGCATTGCTCATCGAAGCGTTGCTGGTCGTCTTTAAAATTTCGATTCACAACTACAAAGATTTGCCTTATGCATCGACATTGATCGCCGCATTGGCCTTTTTGTTGCTGGTATTTGCGGTCTTTATTTATCTTGTCCGTAAAAGCGAGAAAGAGCCTCTTGATATTCGTGTGGATGATTGAGATTGGTAAAAAGCTCTTCGTCCTCAAATTCGATGTATCGGGTTTTACTTGATCCGAGGAGTTTGCCGAGCCGGTGATCTCCCTCGCGCAACATCCTCTCGAACTCTTCCAGTAGCGACCGGTGATAGATTCCGCATAAGGGATGTGAACCTGTTGCCGTTCGGGCAATGACCGCATCCAGTCCTTTTTCATCCGCATCAATTAAGGATTGAAAAACCGTATCATTGACAAATGGGGTATCCACACTGAGTACGATGATCCGCTCTGCGCCAATACTTCTAAAAGCACTCACGAACCCTGCCGTAGGGGCATAATCGACCTCTTTTGGATCCAGCAGAAAATCAGCCTCGAAATCAAATTTTTCGGCAGATTTGGTTGAGACGGATACATGGGTGAAAAGTTTAGTCAGGCGGTTGTATTGGAACTGTGCGAGGGTTGAACAGCCGCCGAAAGGGAGGAGGGACTTATCCTCTCCCATCCGTGAACTTTTGCCTCCGGCAAAGATAACACAGTGCATATCAAACAAAATCAACTCCTAAAATAAAATAGTATTGTATCATGACCATGTGATGCAGGTGATTTCGGCGTGTGAGCCGAGCCGCATCGGAGGCCCCCAAAAACCGATACCGCTGTTGACATAAATATGGCGGTCGTTGCCCAATGAATGGAGCCCTTTGACATAAGGCTGTGCCAGAGAGACCAGATACCCAAAAGGCCAAATCTGTCCGCCGTGGGTATGACCGCTGAGGATGAGCGAGGGGGTGTAGTCTTGAAGGTATTGAATATACTTGGGCTGATGGGCCAGCAGAAGGGTCGGTGCATCGGATGGAATATCGCGCATGGCTTGATCAATATCGGGAATATGGGTTTTGGCACGGTATCCGAAGAGGTCATAGACTCCGGCGATATAAAAATCGTCGATTTTTATCGAACTGTTTTCCAACACATGGACGCCGATTTTTTTCATATAGGCGATGGTATCTTCTATCGAGTGAAAATATTCATGGTTCCCCACAATATAATAGGTCCCGTAACGGCTTTTAAGATGCTGCAGCTCATCGATCGCTTCTTTGAGACTATCAACATGGGCATCGGACAAATCACCTGTAATGACAATCAGGTCAGGGTTGAGACGGTTGATCGCCGCCACACTTTCGGTGACAAACTCTTTATCGATCAATCCTCCGATATGAATATCGCTGATTTGGGCGATCGTGTAATGATTCCCGTTAAACCGGTTTTGTTTGACATCAATATAGTTGACGACAGGTTTTTTCGCCCCCTCAACCACTCCAGCCCCCACAAAAGCACTGCCCAGCGCTAAAAATCCCAGATCGCTAGAGCGTTTAAAAAAGATCCGTTTCTCCTCTTTAAACGGAGCAATCCGCTGCAGGAGATGAAGCAGCTCATAGAGGATGATTCCCATAAACAGGACAAAGCCGATGCCGATACTGAGCGAGAGGAAGAAATAGAGAAGTTTGGGGGTATTGAGAAAATAGCGGCTTGCGAGGTAGCCCAAAACGGCGGCCATATTGGCGATTAAGAGATATTTTAAAAATTGGCGGGTTGAGGATTTGATGTGTAAATGTTTGACTACTCGGGTGTAGGCCAGAAAATGAATCATCCCAAAAAGTGTTGTCAGGATTAACGGAAATAAAATTATCGTACTCATAAAACTATTGTAACGAAATATGGCCAATAGTGTAGGCTGGAAGGGCTAAGACAATCTCCTCTTGGGTAGAAGAGGGAGATCAAAAATCGACAGAATTATTGGGCGAATGCCGCAGAGAGAATTTGGTCCATTCCCGGCGTGGCACCGTCTTGGAGATACTGAAGGACCAGAGGTGAAAATTTATCAACCATTGAAGCATCCATCCCTAAAAATGAAAACTGCGATCCGACACTTCCCAGTCCGAGCATACCGGCAGGGGCAGCATTAAGAAGCGTTCCCGCCTGAGGAACCTGCTTGGTAAGTTCGGTGAAGTCGGTCGGTTTCATATTGCTTTTGGCATCATTGATGATTGCCGCCGTTCCGCCGATCGCTTGGGTCGGGGTGACACCGAGTGCAGTCGTGAGGTTTTTGATGAGCGGGTTAGAGGTCAGAGCGCTGTCGGCTATCGGAGCCGCCGTTTGTGCCACCGGAGCGACGGTTTGCATTAACGAACCGAAATCAAATGCATTGGCGTTGGAAACCAACAGTAATAAAGCCGCAAGGGTAAATGAACGCATAGTCATCTCCAAAAAAGAATTCCCTTATTATAACGGACGGAAAGTATAATATGGAAGTTTTTCGAATAATGAAAGAATATAGAGGGACAGCGATATGAAATGGGAAGATTTAAAGCGGAGCACGAATGTCGAGGATCTGCGTTCTCAAGGCTCCGGGGGCAGGTTCGGCGGCGGACGGGGGGTGAATCTTCTGATTCCGATCATCCGGATACTGATGGGGACAACGATCGGACGAATCATTTTGGCTGTGGGAGTTGTGGCGTATTTTATGGGATTTAATCCTCTCACCCTGCTGGATCAAGGGGGATCCTCTGCGGGAACAAGCCGTGCGGTCAATAGTGTGGAGGAGGATAGATCGGTACAGTTTGTTTCAGCGGTATTAGGCCAAACCGAAGAGGTTTGGAACCGTATCTATGCCCAAAACGGGGAGACGTATCGCGAGCCGAAGTTGGTACTGTTTCGGGGAAGTGTCCGAAGCGGCTGCGGGTATGCGGATGCTCAGGTGGGACCGTTTTACTGTCCTGCGGATCAAAAAGTGTATTTGGATCTGAGCTTTTTCGATGAACTCTCCCGACGTCATAACGCACCCGGAGATTTTGCCCAGGCGTATGTAATCGCCCATGAGATCGGGCACCATGTCCAAAATCAGCTCGGGACACTGGATAAGGCGCACAGCGTCCAAGAGAGATCAAACAAGACCAAAGGGAATGCCGTACAGGTGAAAGTGGAGCTTCAAGCCGATTGCTACGCCGGAGTCTGGGCATACCACACCCAAAAAGAGAGGGCGGTACTCGAAGAGGGGGATATCGAAGAGGCCCTTAACGCCGCCAGCCAGATCGGCGATGATACGCTGCAAAAACAGGCGCAAGGGTATGTCGTTCCCGATGCATTTACCCACGGAACATCGGCGATGCGGATGGAGTGGTTTAAAAGAGGGTTTGATAAAGGGACGTTGGAAGCGTGTAATACGGGGGTGTAACCCCAAAAGAGAGGTTACTTTATCGTTGCGGGATCGGTGATATAGCCGGTGATTGCCGAAGCGGCCGCGACGGCAGAGTTTGCCAAATAGACTTTGGATGAGCGTGATCCCATACGTCCGACGAAGTTACGGTTGGTGGTTGCAATAGCAACTTCGTTATCGCCCAAGATTCCCATGTATCCGCCCAAACATGCACCGCAGGTCGGATTAGAGACGACACCGCCCGCATCGATGATGATATCCATGTAACCCGCTCTTGTCGCTTCACGAGCGATTCGCTGTGTTGCCGGAGTGACGATGAGACGGACGTCCGGATGAACACGTTTGCCTTTGAGGATTTCAGCGGCAATTTTAAGATCGCCCAAACGGCCGTTCGTACAGCTTCCGATGAATGCCTGATCGATTTTGATCTTGTCGCTGACGGCTTGGCTGAGGCTGTGTCCGTTGGACGGCAAGAACGGATAGGCGATAACCGGCTCGAGTTTGGCGACATCGATTTCCAATACTTGGACATACGTTGCATCTTCATCCGAATAGAAAATCTTCGGTTCGCGTGCAAGAGGTTTATCGGCGAGGAATTCGGCTGTGATCTCATCGTACGCTACGATACCGCTTTTAGCACCCGCTTCGATGGCCATGTTACACATACTGAAACGGTCATCCATGTTGAGGTGCGCAATTGTACTGCCGGTGAATTCGAGGGTGCGGTAAAGAGCGCCGTCAACACCGATCATCCGGATGACTTCAAGAATGATGTCTTTTCCGGTCGTGTATTTACCCGGTTTTCCGCTGAGAACCACTTTGATGCTCTCCGGGACTTTGAACCAGTTTCCTCCGGTGATCATCGCAAACGCGAGGTCGGTTGAACCCATTCCGGTAGAGAAGGCACCGAGCGCTCCGTGGGTACAGGTATGAGAGTCTGCGCCGATAATGACGTCACCCGGTACGACAAGCCCTTTTTCAGGAAGCAATGCGTGCTCGATCCCCATGTCTTTTTCATCGAAAAAGTGTTTCATTTGATATTTTTTGGCGAAATCGCGGCTGACACGGGCTTGGTTCGCCGATGCGATATCTTTGGCCGGGATGAAGTGGTCGAGGACGATCGAGAAACCATCAGGGTTGGCAAGCTTCGTCGCACCCGAATCTTCGAATGCTTTGATCGAGATAGGGGTCGTAATATCGTTCCCGATAACCATGTCGATCGGTGAGCGGACAATCTCTCCCGCATAGACGGTACGACCGACATGAGCGGAGAATATTTTTTCAGTAATGGTTTGGCGCATAAGAGTTACCTTGTAGAGGGTCTAATTAATGGCGCGATTATACCACACCGAGTCTTAGCGTTTTTGGGTGCGCTTTATCTCTTTAAGTTTGGCGTCGCAACTTTGAGAACCGCAGGATGAGTTTTTATAATTCTCATAGGCTCTCAGATCGCCGGCACACATTTTTTGGGTATTGATAAATTTCATATGGTGCTGATACATCCCCATCAGGGTAGGAAACTCTTTTTTCTGCTCGTCATTCAAAATGAGGTAAATGGTTTCAAAGAGATCGATTTGCGCTTTGAGCACTTTTGCGTCGGAAGAGTTCAGTGCGTAGGCCCCCGGACTAAAATTTCCTCCTTGAAATGCTTCGACAGGAACAATAGGAGAGAGTGACCGAACCTCTTTTTTATAGAGATGGAGTGCGGTCCGGATATCAGAGTTTTCTCCCATTCCCATCTCTTGGAGAGCATAGGTGATCGTCTCTACCAGAGGTGTCTGCCCCTGGCGGCAGCAGCCGATCTGCGTATTATTACAAGTATTGGAAGGGTTGCCGCAGGCCAATGCCGCAGCGGTAAAAAAACTAAGGGCGATAAGTAATGATTTCATAAAGAGTTCCTTGTCCGAGATAGGTTAATGATACCCTTATGTATTATAAGAAAAACTAAATCAATATAGATAATTTCAAGGATTAATTATGAATCATTGTTTAACGTAAATTCAAGGGTTAACTCGATCTCCATCGGAAGAGAACCTGATAAAGCGGCGGGGACTTTGATCCCGGATGCGGAAGCCACGGCGCGTTTTGCCGCTTCGTGAAAGATGCTCTCACCCTGACGAACGGTGACATCTCGTATCATTCCGGAATCTGTGAGGGTAAAACGTACGTTCACATCCCCCTCCATTCCTCGGCGGCGGGCTGCCGAAGGGTAGCGTAAGTGACGCTGAATATTGGAACGCAAAGAGGCAAAAAAGGAGTTTCTCTCAGCACTGGTGTCGACTTTCGGAATCGATTTGATCGGACTTTGTGCGGGTGATTGCACCGCAGCGGTCGAGATAACCGGTTTGGATTCGACTGCCGGTTGGGCGGTCACTTCCGGCAGCGGAGCTGCGACGCTCTGGACTACAGGGGCAGTGAGGAGAGGTTTTACGGTAACCGGAGTCGGCTTCAGAGGCTCTGCCATTTTCGGTTTGGGTACTTCACTCAGCGGTGTATGTTTGGGCGGCTGCGCCGCCTCGGCGGGAGGGGATACGATTTTAGAGGGTTGAGCCAGAGAAACGATCGTGATGTGTTTGATCGGCAGTGCGAAGGTTTGGACAGTTGGCGTGTGAAAGGTACTGAGGATCAAGAGAGCAAAAAGTGCCATCAATGAGTGAAATGCCAATGAAACCCCGAAGGCTTTAGAAGTAGTGTTCATAATCGTATCCATCCTTCAAATATTGCGATGCCGACACCTGCGAGGAACAGGGGGGCGAGGTGCTGTAAAACATTCCGGTACTGTGAGAGATGTTTCAAACTCTCTTGGAGTACCCGAGTGAGTACCACGGAGAAAAAGAGAAACCACAACAGTGTCGCTCCCAGACCAAAGGCTGCGCCGTAGGCGATGGCCCAAGCAAATGATGTGGACGTTGCACTGAGCGTCATCATGGTGACGACCGGGGCGCATACCGACATCGATAACAGCATTCCGGTTAGAAACAGGGCTATATTGCCTTGGGGGGTATCGGGTGATGAGGTGCAGCATGACGCCGAAGCTCTTAGAGAAAACCATAAACGCCCGGAGAGGATCAGGGTAACGCCGCCGAGAAGATACCCCATCAACGTCGTATCGCTGATGAGTGCTTTTATCATTGCTGCCCCGAGATAGGCGATGAGGGAAAGAAATATATAGCCGCTGATACGCCCGAGACTGATCGGGAGGAGAACTTTCAAACTTTGCCGGCGTGTTGCGCTGTTCGCCAATAAAATAGGCGATAGCAACGGCATGCAGGTGAGCATACAGGCAGTCGCTCCATAGGAGAGAGCGACGAGAAAGAGTGAAAAGAGTGTCATAGCCTCCATCGACTCAGCCTTTCCACCATTTGTCGATTTTTGTCCGTTTTTTAAACGATTCTTTGGACGAAGAGAGGATCGTAACGGGACCGTATTTGAAGTTCATGACCCCATCATGCGGACAGAATTCAATGCATCGGCCGCACAAGGTACAATCGCTGTGGGTAATGTTCTCATTGACAGCAGAATCTTGGATCTCATAAATGTCCATCGGGCATGCTTTGACACAGTTTCCGCACGACTCGCAACTGGAGGCTCCGTTTTTGACGAGACGGAGCAGACCGATTTTTTTGAACAGAGTCTGCAATGGAAGTATCGGGCAGATACGGCAGAACGGCTGACGGACAAACAGTGCTAAAGCGATCATCAGTCCGAACATCAGATCTGCAATCAATGAGAGAGCAAAATAGCCCCAAGAAGCCTGAGAGATATAGATCTGAGACATATCTCCCCCCATGGCAGTTGTCATGATACGGCTGGGACAGATAGAACAAAATGGATTGCCCCATTCGTGCCCGAGGAAGCCGATACCGGTCAAAAGAGGGAGAATTAACACCAAAAAGAGAAAAATAAACCATTTGATCGGGCGGATCTTATTGACGGTTTCTCGCGAAAGGCTCCCCAGCTGAGTGAGCCCGAGTTTGGTTCCGATCATCGTGATTGTCTCTTGGAAAAAGCCGAGCGGACAGAGCCAGCCGCAAAAGGCTTTGTTGAGAATCAAGATGAGCCCAGCTACGGTAGCGATCGTGATAAGGGTACCCATCAATGCCGGCAATACTTTTTCACCCTGGGTGAAGATGCTCGATACCCGGTGATCCATCTGATGCTGGAGCGGAATCAGGGCACAGAAGTCACCTCCCTTCATGTCATAAGCGCACGAGAGGGCGGGAAGATTTTGGGTCAGCTTGTCTCCTGTATAAAAAGTGGTGAAGATCGTTGCCCCGTAGACGAAGAAAACAAAGGCGGTGAGCTGAATAACCCGTCGAAGGGCGGTAAGCGTTAACAATTTATCCACGGGAAGCTCCTTGTTTTTTGTTGCGGCGGTAGAGAAATATACCCCCTAAGAACCCGATAAAAATGGCTCCGGCTCCGTAGGTCTGAGATTGCCAGTAATCATTCGGATTGAGGCTGTAGGGCATGGAGAGGGTGCTTTGATAGAGGGTTTCACCTTCGCGGTATTGGGTGGTAAGGAGAAATTCGGAGGGTTTGTTTTCGTTTCTGCCGATCCGTACGTTTTTAAAGTCATTGGGGAGGGTAATCGTGAATTTCCCCTCGCTATCCGTCATCACGGTTTGGGCCGGGGTGTTATGGGTTTCCAATGAGACAGCCGTATCGGGCAGTGCCTGATCGTGAAAGCGGAGTAGAAACTGATAGGATTTGGATGCGGTGTAGCGGTCGTGTTCGCGGTGTAGAGGATTCGGTACGATCTCCAAAGCTGTTTTAGGAAGTGCGGTCAGCTTCGTCGGAGATATTTTAGAAGGGCGCCCCTGGAGCGGGAGATAGCGTACGGCACTGTATACGCCGTTTGTACCATTGCCCTCTGCTACCATCGCATAGTACCCACCCATAGGAGGTTTTGGGAGCATGATCGTATTCAATTTAAAGGATAATGGCTGAGATGTGAGATCGGGAAGGACGAGATGAGCGGAAGTGTTTCCTTCGCTGTTCATCAAAGCGAACATGGCGCTCTCCCCCTTGCCGTGACCTCCGTGTTTGGACGCGACCGCTTTGCCTTCGTCACATCCGTGCGGAGTCCAATAAACTGTCCCTTCGCCGTAACCCCAAAGCGAGGAAGCGATAAAGAGTGCTGCAAGTCCTTTGTTCATAGTGTCTCCTTAAAATTTGATGGATAAGCCTGCCGTATAGACACGCCCCGGATTGACGGTCAAAGAGAGATCTTCTTGGTTGTATATTTTGTTATAGTCCCGATCTCCGCTGCTTCGAGCGGTATTAAAATAGAATTTGTCAAAGACGTTATCGATCCGTACAAACATATCAAAGGTGAACCCTTTCCATTTTTCGGAATGTTTCGCCAAGAGATTGACGACTTCGTATCCGGGCATTTCGAGTTGGTTGAGCTCATCGGCGTAGTAGCTCGATTTCGCCGTCAGTTCGGCGGAGAGGGTCGTAGCGTCGCTGACGTTATAATTTCCGATAAGGTTTAACGTATGGCGAGACGTTCTAGGAACAGTGTTTCCGGTCAGGTCATAATGGATTTGGGTATAGGCATTGGGACCGCTGGTGACATAGGGGCTCCCCAGACCTAAATAGAAATTGTCGTACTGTGTGAAATAAGCGTCGAGATAGGTATAGGCTAGATCAAACGAGAAGGTTTTTTTCGAATCGCTTTGGAGAGAGAGTTCAAACCCTTTGCTGCGCATTCCCCCGATATTTTCATATTTTTGCGGATTAGCCGCCGTTGCGGCGGTATATTGGCCGATGGAAGACATAATATAATCTTTTCGATCGAGCAAAAAGAGGGTTGCTTCATAGCTCAGAGTATTCTCTAATGCCGGAATGGTGCCTCGGAGCCCGAGATCGTAATTGACGGCCTCTTCCGGCTTAAGATCGGGGTTGTTGAGTACTTTCGAATCAAGAGAAATCGTTCCGTTAAAGAGCTGATCGATAGAGGGGGCGCGAAAACCGGTTGAGCGGCTTACGAACAGGGTGGCCGAATCACTGAGATCATGGGTTAGCCCTACGCGGTGGGAGTAAACGTTAAAATCTTTTTGAAGCGATAACGTATGCAATTGGTCTTCATAATCGAGGCGAATATTGTCGTAGCGCCCATTCAGTGTGAGTGTCGTAGCTTCGCTCAAAGGGACTTTGACCTCGAGATACGGAGCGTAGACCTCCTCGGTCGTTTTATTGTCTCCGGTCACGGTTCCGGCATGGTAGACGGTAGGGGAAAATGCGCTCGTTTTAAAATCGACGAGATAAACCGTCTTGTTTTCATAGATATTGTTGCGGATATCGGCACCGACCATATAGGCGAGAGATTCTCCGCTGCTGCGGTATTCGCTTTTGAGCCCCCGTTGAATCTGATGATAATCATTCCCGGTGGTGTAGGCGTCATCCGCGGTAACGACCGTTCCGGTAGAGCTGTATTTTTGGGGTGAACTGACAAATTTGGTATCATCTCCGTATTGATAAAGATTGAGAAGAAGGTTGGAGTTATTGCCGAAATCTTTACTGTAGGTCAGGAAGAGTTTGAGGAGATCGACATCATACATCCGCGTGTAATCCCGTCCCTCCTGGCTTGTCGGATCGGTAAGCGCCTGCGTCATCCCCTCGACCGTTCCGTGAGAATCTTTTTCGCGGTGGGAGGCTTCGATGCCGAAAGTGAGGTCACTGGTATCATCGATGTAGTACTGAAGTTTGCCGTTGGCATAGCGTGCCAGATAGTCCGAATCTTTCCAGTAGCCGTCCCCTTTGCGTTCGCTGACTTGAATGCGGCCGTTAAAAGAGTCTTTGGCAAAAGAAGTCTCCGCCAGCAGTTTTCGGTAGCCGAAACTGCCGAATTCTGAGGCAAGCATCGATTTGTTGACGGCCCCTTTTTTCGTCGTAATGATGACGGCTCCGGCGAGAGCGTCATCCCCGAACAGATACGATGCCCCTCCCTTGATGACTTTGATCGATTCGATGTTATCCAAATCGATGTTGACGGCCCCGGTGCGCTCAAATACAGGAACCCCGTCGATGACGACAGCAACACCCGGTTTTTCACCCATATAGCGCTGATTCTCAACTCCCCGAATATGGATTTTCAAGGTATCACCTGTTTTGATTTCGGTCGTGATGCCCGGTATGGTTTGAAGCACCTGCTGGAGATTTTCGATATGGGCTTCATCCACTGTTTGTCCGTCGATCGTGGCGGTCGAGGAGACTTCGGTTTTGCCGGAGTGGAAACGGTCATCGATCGTCGTTGAATCAATATTGATAATTCCAAGATTTTCAGTTGCAAAGCATCCGGTTGCAAGGAAGGCAGATAGGAAGATACTGTGAGAGATCCGACGGGTTTTTGACATCGCTTTTCCTTAAAATTATGAATTAAGAGTGCGATTATGAAGAACAAGTGTTACATTTGTGTTAAGTTATCAAAGTAAGTTAAGATTAATATTATGAAATTGACAAAAGAAACGGGATTTTTCGTGATCGCTAGAAGCGTTATAATGTCGGCAAAAAATGGAGATGATCATGATAACGATCTGGCACAACCCGAAATGTTCGAAATCGCGCGAAGCACTTAAACTTCTTGAAGAGAAGGGAACGCCTTATGAAGTATTCAAATATCTGGAAACAACACCATCGCGTCAAGCCATCGCGGATCTTTTGCAAAAGCTGGGGATTTCGGCACGGGAATTGATGCGTACGAAAGAAGATGTGTATAAAGAATTGGGACTTGCGGCGGTAACGGAAGAAGCAAAACTGATCGATGCGTTGGCAGAATATCCCAAACTGATCGAGCGCCCGATCCTCATTGAGGAGAATCGGGCACTTATCGGCCGTCCGGTCGAAAAAGTGATTGAATTTTTGGATTAAGTCCGAAATTTCTGGAGCTGGTGGTTTAGATCCGCTGTGCTTTGATCGAGACTGACGGTGACTCCTGCGATCTCTTGAATACTTGCTTCATTGGATGAAGTGATAAGGTTGAGAGCATTGATTTTGGAGCCGATAAAATCCATGCCGTTCATCAGTTCGTGCAGCCGTTCGTTGGAATGGTGGACACTTGATGCGGCCAATGAGATGAGGGAAGAGGACGCTTCGATGATTTTTTGGATGAGATTGGAATCACGGGAAACGCCTAAGATAGAGGTCGTTGATTTATCCATTTTTTGACTGGTATCGGTAACCCCGTCTACAATGGTATTAATGGTTTTATTGATTAAAGAGAGGCTCTCTTGGGTCCGTTCAGCGAGTTTTCGGACTTCATCGGCAACGACGGCAAACCCCCGACCATGCTCCCCGGCGCGTGCGGCTTCGATTGCGGCATTGAGTGCGAGCAGATTGGTCTGATCGGCAATGTCGCCGATAATATCGAGAACTCCTTTGACTTTTTGTGCTTCGGAAGCCAGAATATTGAGTTCTTGCGAGAGGGTCTGCTGTGTTGAAGCGACAGACTGGATACTGCCGTTGATATTGGAAATCTGAGAATTAGCGGTAGTGAGGTTCGTGTTGGCCTCATTGATTTTATTATTGGTATCGCGTGCGGCGGTGGTGGAGTTAACGACGATTTCCTGTAAGGAGACGATATGGGTGTGTGTCTCGGAAACATGGGAAGTGCTTGTTTGGAGCTTTTCTTTGATCGCGGCCGAAACCATGTTCATTTTTTCGGCGGAGGCCATGTTATGGGAGGAAGCAGATTTGATATTCGAGATCATTTTTTGAAGTTCTTCCATGGAGCCGTTCATATCATTGGCCGCGACAGAGAGTTCATCCTGTCCTTTTGCGTCGATTCTATGGAGTAGATTGCCGGAGCGGAGATGTTGTGCGATTTGGGTGAGATTGGCAATTTTCCCCAGCAGATCTTTCGTGATGAAATGTAAAACAATATGGACGCTTATCATCCCTGCCGGAAAAATCAAAAGGATCAGCATCAGGGTTTGTTTGAACTCTTTCTGCGCGCTAAGATAAAGCGTTTGGGTATTGGCAATCTGGAGTTCGATGAGCTTATCCAGCTGTTCATCGGCCGGCGACAAACTGTAGGGAAAATCGCTTTGGACGAGATCAAGAATACTCATAAGCTGCTTTTCATCGATTGCTTTTTCCAATAGGATGATAGAACGTTCCGCACGCTCCATAGCCTCTTTGGCTTCCGGGACGGATTGGGCTTCTTGCCCGGTCATTTTGCCTTTAAGATAGATATTCCATTTGTCCATGAGATTCTTATGGGAAGTTTTAACGACTTTGGAAGCTGTATCGAAGTCTCCCACCCCTTCAGAAAGGTCGATAGCCGTACGACGAATCTCATTGTCAATCGCATTTTTGCATGAACGGAGATTTTGGAGAGGGAGAAGGCTTTGGGTGTGAATGGTATTCAGCGATTCGTTGGATAAAAACATTCCGAGAATACCGACGGCGACTGCAATAACTGCGAAAAGCTGCGTTAGGACGACAATCAAAGTGATTTTTTTTCGGATGGAAAGTCGAGAAAGTAGAGACAGAGATTTTTGGGTAGACATTTATGCCCTTTAAAAAAAGTGCAAAAGTGTAAAGTTTTATGGTTACGTTACGGTCACAGAAAATATCAGTACAGAATACGGTCGCTTTTTTCCAGCCATTGATCGAAGAGCGTCCGTGTCTTTTCCAGATCGAGAGGGCGAAGATCGAAGGCATCTTGGGGATTGCGGATATGGGCATGAAAGTTCTCATCATTGAAGCCTCCCTTGGTCGCATCGGCTTCAGTGGCACCGTAATAGACGATCGGAATCTTCGCCCATAAAATGGCACCCATGCACATCGGACACGGGTAGCAGGTGGTGTATAGGGTACAATCGGAGAGATCGAACCGTCCCAGTTTTTGGGATGCGGCACGGATGGCATTGATTTCGGCATGGGCGGTAGGATCATTGGTTCGGAGAACTTCATTGTGGGTTTGGGAGATGATTTGATCATTTTGCACGATGACGGCACCGAATGGGCCTCCGTCGTTTACCCTCATTCCCGACAGGGCTTCCTCGTAGGCAATTTGCATCCACCGGTTCATGATATTATCGTTGTGCTGTACACAAGGGGGCTAGAAGCTCGGGACGGTATTCGAAATGCATCGTATCGTAGTGGTACCATCGTCCTCCCCAGATAAATCCGTGCTTTTCGAAGATTTTGACAATCGACATCGGCATCGTGTTTTTATAACCGATATGGGCGGTTTCGCTTGAGGCTTCATCTTTCCAGTATTGGGTTTTGGTGGGGGCAAGATCAACTGCAATGCCGTAACTGTGCATCGAGAGGCGATCGGTATCTTGGATGACGCGGTAGCAGTAGGTGGTTGCCCCCTCCGCCCAGATGCGGTCAGCTTTGGGGAGTTTGGCAATCTCCTGTCCAATGAGCAGAAGTTTTTTATCCACACCGCCTACTTTATTGACAGGCAGTTTGACCGATCCTTTCAGGGTCGGCCATAGGATCGTTACGAGATTTTTTTCAATCTCTTTTTTGTCTTTACCGTACAAGGCTTGGAAGAAAGGCTGATAGCGCAAACGTCCCGGATCAAAGAGGTACGGAGGCGGGGTTTCTTGTCCTCCTGCATCATAACGCTGTTCTACTTGAGTTGCGAGGTCGGCATGGTTGATTTTGTCATCCCATGAAGCTTTGGCGTCAGCGGTACGGTAGGGGAGTACGGTGCCGTTTTTCAGGATAAGAGACGTCTCATCGGCAGAGCGGATGAGGTCCCCGTATCCTTGGAGAAAACATTGGGGGTTAGCCCATGAAAAGGTCGCTAGAAGGGTTAAAATACTCGAAATTTTAATCAATTGCATTAATATCTCCTGATAGGACAGTATTTTAGCGAATAATGCACAAAATATTGTTTTATAGTTCACAATCGGTTCACACAGAGATGTCATGATTACGTTACCTAAAATCTAGGAGTTCCCTATGAAAACATTTCATCCGATCAATGCTTTATTAAGTGCCGTTTTACTTTTCTCCGTGTCGGCGAATGCAGATTATAGACATGACCGCAACGGCCGATATGAAGCGCCTCGACATGTCAAGATTTCCAATTATAACCGTTATGACGGCCATCATAGCGGCAATTGGGTCGTTCCTTTGGTCATCGGCGGATTTTTGGGGTATGCCCTATCCGGTCCGAGACAGGAGACGGTCACCTATGTTCGGAGTGCTCCGGTAGTCTATTCCCCGCAACCTGTGTATGAAGAGCAATGGGTCTATTTTAGCGATTGTGACTGTCAGCGCAGAGTATTGGTACCGGTTCGTTAATTTTTTTCTCTTTTTTGACGAGATACATCGCCGTATCGGCTGCTTTGATCAGGCTTTGCGCATCGGCGGCATGGTCAGGATAAAGGGCTACGCCGATACTGGCATGGGGACGTAAAACGATATTGGAATCCAGCCGTATCGGTTCGTTGATAGCTGCATTGATGGCATAATGGATCGTTTGCAGATGCTCTTCGCTTTTAACGTCTTCAATAAGGATGATAAACTCATCCCCTCCGTATCGGCACACCGTATCACTGTTTCGCAGACATGCCAAAATATTTTTCGCTACATCTTTTAATAATCTGTCTCCCGCTTCATGTCCATGACGGTCATTGACCAGTTTAAAATCATTCAAGTCGATAAAAAAGAGGGCGATTTGCTGTTCATTCCGCTTCGATCGATTGATCGCATGGGTGAGCCGGTCGTTCATGGTCGCACGGTTGATAGCACCGGTCAGGGGATCGTGCTGAGCACGATGCGTCAATGCATCAACATGGCACGTGATTTGGGTGATGTCATGGAGATTGGCGACATAGCTGACCAGGCGGTTGCGATGATAGATCGCGGTGATGGTGACACTGAGAATCTTTTCTTCTGAAAGGGAAGATTTTTTAATCGTTCCTCTCCAGGTATGCTCAGTATCAAATTTGGGGAGAAGGGCATTGAACGTAAGCCGATCTTTAAAAAGATATTTACCGATGTGCATCCCGTAGAGTTCATTTTGATCTTTGAGGGCGAGGAGAAAAAAGCTTCGATTCGCAAATTCGATCAACCCTTTTTCGTCAGTATAAAAAATAGCATCACCGGCACTTTCGAGGGCGGCGGAACGTTTATTGAGCTCATCCAGATTCTTTTTGGAGACGGTAATATCTTGCGCCATACACAAAATTTCCCCTTCCTTTCCTTCCAGCCGCCTATTGCGCCATTCGCAAAAAATTTCGTTTGCATGTTTCGTGACATTGTAATTTTTGGAGTAACTGATCCCTTCGGCGGAAGCTTTTTGCAGTATGGAGGTTACGTGTGCTTTATCGAAGTTGGGGACGATGAACTCAATAATATCTTCCCCTTCCGCTTCATCACTTTCCCATCCGAAAATCGCTTCGGCGGCTTGGTTCCATTCGATGATACGGTAGTGCCGATCGATAACGATGAGCGCTACGGGAGAGTCGTTGAAAAATTGGTGATAGCGTTTTTGATTGTCGATGATACGGCGGTTTAGAAAGATCGAGTGGGCAACCCAGAGGGCTAAAATGATCGCGAGTAAAGGGATTGCAAAAAATTCCATTAAAGATTCAGGAAGAAATAAAAACCGATAAGGTTCAGCGGGACAGTGCGACTGATACAATACGGATAGAACATACGAGAACTCATGGGAACAGGTGATATCCTTCGGTGATTTTGGAGATTATATTGCGTTATATATTATTTTAACATTAAGTGATTTTTATGATTTTGCTCTAATTTGATATTTCTAGCGATATAATAAAGAGAAGAAGAAGGAGGCAAGTCTATGTTTTTCCCTACCCTTGGGTTGATTGCGACAACGAATGTCATAACCGCAGATATCCATCATACGATTCAAGATGCCCTCAATAAGATGCATCAGCATAATCATCGCAGTATTATCGTAATCAACAAAACATTGCATTATGTTATTACGACAAAAGATATTATACGTCTTAAGCTCGAGGGGGTACCTTTTTCAACCCCCTTTTCTCAAATATCGCTCCGTTCCCCTCCGATGCTCGATAAAGAGAGCAATATTATTAATGCCCTGAATCTTACGAATGATGATGATGAGTATATCTGTGTCTGCAATGCCGACGGGAGCCTCTATGGACTGGTGACCAACAGTGATATCGTAGCGAGTGTTGATCCGCAGGTGATTTTGGATTCGCTCCAGATTTCGACGATTTTTGAAAAAAAATACGGGTATAAGAGCTTTTCGCCCGAGACATTGATGTCGGAAGTTTTAGAATTTATGAAGGACTCCTTGAGTGACTGCGTGATTATCCAAGAAGGGGGGGAAGCCGTCGGTATCCTCACCTCTAAAGATATATTGGGGTTTATCGGTGATGATATTCATAATACGATGCCGGTTTCTAAACTCATGTCTTTTCCGGTCGAGACGCTGAACCATAAAGCATCGATCAATGAAGGGCTTGAGTATCTCCGTTCCCGTCCGTTTAAACGCATCGTGGTGACCGATGATGATGATCATGTCATCGGAATCGTAACGCAGCAGGATTTGATAGCACGGACGTATCTTAAATGGTCGCAATTGATGCAGGACCATTTTAAGCAATTTGAAGAGATAACCCAAATTTTGCAACAAAAAAACCAGCATTTGACACAGCTGGCGACCAAAGATTCGCTCACCGAGATCCATAACCGCCATATGTTTACCGAATTGTTTTCCAAAGAGCTGTCGCAGTTTAAACGTCATGCAACCAAGCTGGCGCTGGTGATGATTGATTTGGACCATTTTAAGCAGATCAATGACACCTATGGGCATAACATCGGTGATTATGTCCTCAAGCAGTTTGCCTCTTTGGTTACGTCTTCGGTACGGGAGGGAGACCTCTTTGCCCGCTGGGGAGGGGAAGAATTTATTTTGCTGCTGCGAAATGCCGGGTGTGATGAAGCATACGGGGTCGGCGAAAAAATTCGTGTACTTCTTGAACTGGAATCGTTTGAAGGTGCCGGGCAAGTGACATGCAGCATCGGAATCACTGAAATATTAGCGGATGATACCCTTCATAGTGCAATCGAACGGGCGGACAGTGCGATGTATGCGGCCAAAGACAGCGGCCGTAATCGTACCGTGGCATGTGAGGCACGCTCATGAAAGAGATGATGCTTAAATCCATTGTTTCGGAGCACACATTTACATTGAACGCTACGCAAACGATTGCGAAGGCTTTGGCAATGATGGCGGAGCGTTCAATCAGCTCTATTATTATTGTCAATGATGACAATCGCCCTATCGGAATATTTACCGAACATGATGCTCTTCGTGCGGTAGCGGATGCTATCAACATCGAAAATCCTTTAAGCGAAGTGATGACACGCGATCCTTTTTGTGTTGCGGAGACCCTTTATCTGCATGATGCGTATGCGCTGATGGAAGAGAAAGGGTACCGCCATTTGGTTGTTGTTGATGAGATAGGAGCGTTTGTCGGAGTCATGAGCGAGGGGGACTTTCTCCGTCATATCGGATTTGAAGAATTGGGAAAATTCAAAATCGTCTCGGAAGCGATGAGCCGCTCTCCGCTTATCGTTTCATTGAATACCCCGCTGTCTGAAGCGGCATCCCTGATGCGTGAACGCAAAGTTGATTATGCGGTCGTTCTTGATGGAAGTCATCCCGCAGGCGTCATTACCGAACGGGACATTGCCCATCGGTATGCCCAGAAAAAGGGGATCAGTGATACGAGTGTCGAACCGTTGCTTCATAGAGATTTTCGTATTATCCCCAAAAATATTCCGTTGCAAGATGCGGCAAAAATGATGGAAGAACACGGGATCCATCAGCTGATCGTTGTGGATGAGAGCGAAAATCTTGTAGGATTGCTGAGCCGTCATGATGTACTGCATGCCATTCATGGTGCCTATTTTGAGTTTTTGATCCGGGTAATTAATCAAAAAAATGCGACGATTACCAAGATAGCGGAGCGTAAAAAAGAGCTTAAAATCGAAAAAGCCTCTATTGAAAAAAATGAATTAAAGCTCCGAAAACTTTTTGAAGCCCTTCCGGACAGTGTTATTTTGATTGATAGCGTCACCATGCTCCCTATCGAATATAATATAGCGGCTTATATTACCTTGGGCTACACCTCCGAAGAGTTCTCCCGACTAAAAATTCCCGATTATGAAGTGATAGAGTCTCCCGAAGAGATCAGAGCGCGGATGAAGAATATTATGGAAAGAGGAAGCGACAGCTTTGAGACGCGTCATCGGACAAAAAACGGAGAGATCCTTGATGTATGGGTGAATGTGGTTTCTCTCGAACTGGACGGTTATCCCTATGTACTTGCTCTTTATCGCGACATTACGGAGACAAAACAGACCGAACGCCGTCTGTATGAACGCCAGCTTGAACTGGTCCAAAAAACGTCGCTGCTCGATACTCTCGTCAACACCCTCCCCAATCTGATATGGTTGAAAGACCCTGATGGGGTATATGTGGCGTGCAATAAGATGTTTGAAGGTTTTTTTGGGGCGAAAGAGTCTGAAATAATCGGAAAATCCGATTCTGATTTTGTGAGTTCCGAGCAGGCAGAATTTTTTCGGGAGAATGACCGTTTGGCGATAGAAGGGGATAAGCCTCGAATTAATGAAGAATATTTGGTTTTTGCCGATGGGAGCAGAGAAGGATATTTTGAAACGATCAAAACGCCGATGAAAGACTATGCGGGAAAAGTTATAGGTGTCCTGGGGATCGCGCAGGATATTACCGACCACAAACACTATGAAGAGCGGCTGGAAATATTGGCCAATTATGATCCGCTGACGGGATTGGCAAACCGTGCCCTTCTTTCCTCGCATCTTCACCGTACGATTGAGAACGCAAAGCGGCTTAAAACGCAGATAGCCCTTCTTATGTTTGATTTAGACCGATTTAAAGACGTTAATGACAGTTTTGGCCACGGTGCGGGGGATGAACTGTTAAAACAGATCGCGCAGCGGCTTGGAGGACGATTGCGCGATGGGGATATGATCAGCCGTTTGGGAGGTGATGAATTTGCCGTCGTTCTCGAACAGCTCGCCCATCCCGAGGATGCAGGCCGGATAGCACAAGAGATGATCGCTGCTTTAAGCAACCCTTACAAGCTCACCGGAGGCGCAGAAATACATATCGGTATGAGTGTGGGCATCGTCCTGTTCCCCGGTCATGGGGACAATGCCTCTGAGCTTCTTCAGCATGCGGATGCGGCACTGTATAAGGCAAAATCGGAGGGGCGTGCAACATATCGCTACTATACGGATGAATTGACCGATCTGGCACGCAAGCGGATCGATGGCGAAACACGTCTGCGACGCGCTATTGCCAACAGCGAATTCGAAGTATATTATCAGCCTCAGGTTCATATCGCGACGGGACGGATTGTGGGGGCTGAAGCCTTGATCCGCTGGAATGATCCTCAGCTGGGGATTATATCGCCGCTGGATTTTATTCCGATCGCGGAGAATACCGGACTTATCGGACCGATCGGCGAATGGGTGCTGAATGAGACTTGTCGACAGGGGAGGGTTTGGTTGGACAGAGGGCACCGGCTGACGCTGGCGGTAAATCTCTCCGCCCATCAGGTCCGGCATCAAAATATTCCTGAAATGGTTGAAAATGCCCTTAAACGATCAGGGTACCCGGCCGATAAACTCGAACTTGAACTGACAGAAAGTGCCCTGATGCAGCGTCAGGAGGATACGGTGATCATGCTTCACACGCTGCGTGCTATGGGGATACGATTGGCGATTGATGATTTTGGGACCGGGTACTCATCCCTATCCTATCTCAAACGGTTTCCGATCGATGTGCTGAAAATCGATAAAAGTTTTGTCGATGATCTTCCGTTTGACAATGATGATATGGCGATTGTAACGGCGATTATCGCGATGGGGCAGGCTTTAGGGTTTCAAGTCCTCGCGGAGGGGACGGAACGTATTGAACAGATCGAGTTTTTAGAAGCACGCGGCTGTACCATGTATCAAGGATATTTTAAAAGCCCGCCGCTGAGAGCGTCAGAATTTGAGGCACTGCTGTCTTAATGTAAAGGTTCAGAATAGAAGGCGAAGGGCTTTCGCCCCGCCGGCGAAAAGGGAGTTTCCTTTTTCGTTCTTATTTGAGAGTGTCTACGAATTCAGAAACGGCTTTCATATCAGCATCGCTGAGAGTCGCAACGTTGCCTTCCATGACCGCTTTCTGATCCCCGCCGTAGGTGCCGTTTTTGTATCCGGTAAGCTTGGCGAGTGCTCCGCTGCTTCCTGCGATCGCTTTTCCTGCGATTGAGACCTCTTTACCGTCAGCGCCGTGGCATTCGACACATGTTTGACCGTAAATTTTCATTCCCGCCGAAGCACCGTAGACGAGAGGAACGGACACCATAAAACTCAAGAGGTATTTTGTCATAGCAAGGCTCCTTTGTGTTGTGTTTAATTGTAGCACATTTATTTGAGCATCTCCATAATCCCCATGATGATTTCAACGAAGATGAGGATGATGATGATCCATTCCAAAAATTCGCTTTTTTTGTGATTGATGAGATCCATCACCAGCATTACATCTTCTTTGATTTGAGAGAGTTTCGAGAGAGCGGTTTCGTGGCGGTCGTAAAGTTCGAGGATAAATGCCAGACGGTTGTAGAGCGCTTCGGCTTCCGCATCGTCCCAAAGGATATTGGGTTTGTCCAACAACAACAGATTGCTTACCATATCGTGACGGGTGAGGGCGAGACGTTTGGCAAACTGCATCAGGTGCCCACGGCGTGTAATCGAATACGATTGGATCGATTCGACGATACGACGGCTTTGGAGAAAGAGGGTGTTCAGCCGTTTCTCATAGTGTTCCAAGCCTACGCTTTGGGAGATTGCCAGAGCAATAATATTGAGATTGTGGGTCGAAGCCGATTTGAGAATAATGGTCTCGTTGGTAACATTAAAAGCAGAAACGAGTGCCGGATCGATTCGAATGGGATAATCTTGGGTGATAAGTGCATTTTCTTCCTCTGAACCGAGGGTTATTCCGAGGGTTGAGAGGGCGTTGAGAATCTCTTTTTTTTCTTTGGCAATCAGTGTCAACACACCAAAGGGAGCCAAAACGGCATGGAGCGTCTGATTATGCCCGTAATAGCCGTTTTCGACCCCTCTTACGAGGGTAAGATCGAGGGAGTACTCTATGGTTGATTTACTGACAGGTTTGTCGAGATACAGGGACAATAGATTCATTGGACCTTCCTGTTAATCGAAGATTTGTATGTGATAGTGTATCATTCCTTTATTACAGTGAGGTGATTATGCAAAAAAAAATAGTAATCGGGCTACTAACATTAGGGTTGACCTGGGCTGAGTCAGCCGCAGATGTATCGGAGATGATTTTTTATCCGCAAGCCGATTTTTCGGAAGCTATTCTCCATTTTAATTATCAAGGCACCAAAAATAAAAATTACGGTTTTATGTTTGATCGAGGATTCGATCCCAGCCGCATTGTGTATGTCCGTCCCGAGAACAACACCATTGAAAAGTTAAAAGACGGAAGTGTAAAGCTCTCCTTCGCCAATACCGACCGTTATTCGTATATACAGCGTGCGTATAAAGACGATTTCTTGGTTTCCGAAGAGAACGGTGTTTATAAAATTCTCCTCAGCGGAGGCGATTGCAAAGAGAGCCCTGCGTGTGTTACCGCAGAAAATATTCTGACGGTAAACGTCCCTAAAGGGTATGGCGTTCGCAAATACCAGGGGCTCGACCAAGATTTAAAGCCGCTCAAGAATCCAAAATGGCAGATAAAAGGGAATATATTCAGTTTGATCGCACGCGATGTCAAAGGCGCATGTGTCATGATGGAGATTGAAAAATTGAAATCGGGTCAAATAATAACGCCGATCGCTGTAGTCAATCCGGCAGAGCCGATCAAAGTCGCAGAAGCTGCACCCTTATCCAAAGCCCAGGAAGTTTCACGTCCGGTCGTCGACCCCAAGCCGGCCGCAGTTGCCGCAGCAGTGACAAAAATTAATGCGCCGGCAATTGTCCCTACAGCTAAAGCAGAGAAAATCGAACCGGTATCTCCTGCTATCGTTTCAAAACCGGCCATCGACAAACCGATAGCCTTCTCTTCTGCTCCGGCAGCTTATTTTCGCAATTTTCAGCTGTTTGACAATCGTGTCGTCGAGCTCAATGATGCGGGAAAAGAGCGCTTGCGCGAGTGGGCTAAAGAGTTTATCGCCAGCGGCAAAAAAACAATTATTATCAACTCCTACACGGATAATATTCCGCCGCAGCGTCTCAAAGCTCAGTACGCAACGAATGAAATACTTTCTGAAGCACGGGGAAAATTGGTTGCGGAATATTTATCAACCCAAGGGATTGATCCGAGTGTCATTACCGTCAACGGAATGGGGGATGCTAATCCGGTTGCTTCCAATGATACACAAGAAGGACGATCGAAAAACCGTCGGGTTGAGTTTATTTTAAACTAGTTACATCTGCTCATAAAGGTCGAACAAATCGACTCCGTCCGGAAGACGGGGCTTGCCGTCGCGGAATGAGCGGGTATGAGCAATAAGCCGTTTGAAGTGCTTGCGCAGGTGATAGGCATCGGGGACATTGGGGCGGAACCAGTCCCCTTTGGCGCTGAAGAGCCAGTCAATGGCCGATTTGATATCGAGAAGGCTATAGCCTCCGGTCTCGATGAGGAGACGGATCTGTTTGGCCCAGCTGATGACATCAAACGGTTCCTCGAATTGAGGGTCGATCGAGGAAAGATGGCGGATGAAATATTGTGCCATTTCGAACTCTTCGGTGGTCGGTTTGGATTCGGCGAGGGCTTGTTCTGAAGCGACAACGGGAACATTCGCAGAAATCTCTTTGCGTACCCACCGTTCAAACTCGGCACACCAGTCGAAGGATCGGCGATTTTGGCTCCGCTGATAAAGATTGAAATCCTCAAAAATATCCTGCCGCAATCCCTCCCGATCACATAATTCCAGAGCAAACGCATGCAGCTCCGCATGGGCGTCGTTAGAGAGATTCAGATAATAGTTGCTGTCACTGTATTGGACCGCAGCCGTCGAAACGGCTATCGCGGTTATTGTCTCTACCGGGGCAAAGGTGTACCGGATCATGACCCCCTGATCGGTTTTCCGGCGGATTGTTTTGAGAAGACCTTTTTTAACCATGGCATCCAGTGCTTCAACCACCTCTCGAGGACTGTGGCGGAGTGCTTGGGCCAGTGTCGATGCATCGATGTCGCCCGGTTTGTCTCCCCACTGCTGGGTATGGCGGGCGATGAGAGGAATGAGAGAACGCTCCATAAGGCTGAGATCTTCGCGATCGATCAAAGAGGCGGGAAGGGTTATCATGAGGGTTTAACCGATCGGAGAAGTTTCGCTTTCATCGGAGCCGATAAAACTTCATTCTTATCCCGTTCGCGGCGGAGAATTTCATTACGGTATTCGTGTGTGACCCGTGCCGTAAAGAGGCTTCGATCGAGTGAAACATAGTCGTAAATCCACCGCTTAGTAAGTGTTTTGACGACATTGATATCGGTTTCATCCAGCAGCGGAGTCTCTTCGCCGACACGTTTGATCGAGGTAAAGCGGATCTCTTCAAACCGCTCCAGTGCACTTTTTTCGCCGTCGCGTTTCAGACTAATGTCGCGGTGAAGATCGTACATCAGACGGTAGAGTGTTTCGGCACGTTCGGAGGCTTCGCGATCGATCGGAGTGAGTGCCTGTGTCTCAAACTCTTCGGCGATCAGGGCAATTTTTTCAAAACCGCTTTTATACGGCATCTCGCGCGATGAGAGACGTCGAAAGAACTCACGATACTGGGAGGGGTGGATAGAACGTACCAAATCGGCGACGTGCGCGCGCAGGTTAATATCCTCTTCGATTTTGAAATATTCCATCAGCGAAGTGACGAATTGGGCCCGGATCTGTTCTTCGGTCGGTCTGTTGTGTTGCATATTTTATTGTATCAAAAAATGACTTTAAAAAGTGTGCTTTGTAGGTGGCAGGCTTTTGCCCTGAGTCTGTTTTCTAGCACCCTTGAGGATAAAATAGAGGGTTTGAGACCGGATATAGAGCATTGCTGAGTGTTCGTACCAAAAATAGACCAAAAATAAGGTAAAATAATGACGGGTATTTTGCAAAGTACCCTAAATTTGCACACAAAAGAGTTTTATGCTCACAATAAATGAAACGGTTATCCCCGATGGGGATGCCGAACTCGGCGATAACCTTTTATACTACGATTATAATATTGACCATCTGTTATCGCTCGAAGCGAAGGGCCTCACGATGGAGGACGAGGGATATATCAGTGCATTCCGCTCATTTGAGGGGGAAGTGTATGAAAACTATATTTATGAAAAACTTCTCCGATTCGCAGCCAATGAACCGCAAATCAAAAGCTTTATTATTAAAGGTCCCCATAAACATCGTACCCGCGCACAGAGTGATGCCTTGTCGGTAAGCTGGAAAGGGCAGATTATCTATCGCGCCCGCCACAAAGAGATCGGAGAATTTGACGGTCTCCTATTTACCGATAAAGAGCTCTATTTTGTCGAGATGACTCTGGTCAAATCGGTCAGCAATCTTAAAAAAAGGCTCCGTAAGAAGCGGGCACTGCTTGAAGTTCTTTTCCCCCGCTACAACGTCAAAGCGCTTTTGGTACTGAACGAAGGGGCGACGGGAACCTCGGATCTTCCGCCGTATGCATCGGTTTGGCTGACGAAACCCTACAGCGCACGCCATATTTTAGACCGTCTCAGCACGAAATCTTCGCGTGCGCCGATGATACGTGTCGAGAGTGCTAAGATCGCGCATGCCGAAGAGCTGAAAATCGCGGCATTTAAATACTATGCGACTCTTTCGTGGGTGTTGCGCTCATTACGGGAAAAAAATCCGATCGACGTAGATTTTTTCCGTCGCGGGGCGACGCAGCGCTACCATGATATCTATACAAAGGTTTACGTCGGTTACCTCTTGGTAGAAGATTTTAAAACGCTGGCGCCGGATCTCAGCTGGAACGGAAGCAATGCAACCCGTGTCGTTGTCGCAATTGAAAAAGACCACTCCGGCGGCTATTTTTTGACCTATTTTATCCGTCATGCGTCTAAAAAGCTCGATAATGTGACCATTAGTGCCGGGTCGAGCAAGGTGGCCAAAAAAGATCCGTTCGGAATCACTCTGACGGAAATGAACCATCTTGAAAAAGTGATGGATGAAAACTTTGCATACACCCTCGCACAGCATGCAGAGCTTCAAAAATTAGTCGATCAACTAACCCATTAACAGAGAGTTTTTGCCTCTCTGTCTTTGCTGACATGTTTCTTGCCCCCGCTTCTATCGAAACTTTCTAAATAATTGTAACCCATACACATAAAAAAAGATTATTCATTTACGCATGTTAGGCTACACTTTTACAGTACAAAAAAAGGGTTATGATGAAAAAAATTATAGGTGCACTTTTGGTTGCATTGAGTGTTTTTGCCGCTCCGTATAAAATTGGGCAGTCGGTTATGCCGTTGGATCTCAAAGATCAGTTCGATAAGCATATTGTCCTAAAATCAATGCCGAAGACCCTCGTCATGGCCTTTGAAAAAGGGACCTCCGCGACGGTCAATGATTGTCTCGGCAAACAAAACGGTACGTATCTCACTGAGCATAAAGCGGCGTATATCGCAGATATCTCCCCTATGCCGTCGTTTATAGCGGAAGCTTTTGCATTGCCGAAAATGCGAAAGTATCCTTATACTGTTTTGTTGATCCGCGATGAAGAGATCGGATTAAAGTTCCCGGCACAAGAGGGAAAAATCACCATACTTCGGATGGAGGGAAATATGATTAAATCCATCGAGTATGTTGCTACCGCAGATGAACTCAAAACAGCGATTGAAAAGTGATCACTCCGCTCAAAGCACTTCGTAAAAACCGGTTTAAAACCGCACTGATCTTTATCAGTATGACGGTGTCGATTGCCGCTATTTTTTTGATCAGCGCAATCGCCGGGGGAGTGGTGAGCATGTATAGCGCGATGCTCAAAACCGACGGCGATATTATCGTCACTCAAAAGGGGATCGCCGATACCTTTTTCAGTGATATTAACCGTTCTTTGAGTATCCCCATTGCAAAGATTGAAGGGGTGAAAGAATCAACCGCACTCATTTTAGGGGCTGCTCCCGTTGATCCTCTCCCTATCGTCGGGATATACGGGGTCAGTGAAAACCGTTACAAAAGTTATTCCCTCAAACAAGGCGCTTACCCTAAACCCGGGGAGGTGATGTTGGGGTCTAAAATATATGAAACCCTCAAACACCCTTCCGTGATTGTCCTCTCCAAAAAACCTTTTGCCGTGAGCGGCGTGTTTAAAAGCCGTATCGGTTTTGAAGATGGCGGAGTGGTGATGAATCTGAATGATGCGGGGGAGCTGTTTCATAAAAGCGCTTCTATCTTTTTAATCAGTCTGAAAGATTTGAGTAAAAGTGAGGAGATCGTTGCGAAAATCAATCATTTAAGCGGTGATATTGAAGCCAAAACAACCGAGAATTTTATCGATTCCTACAATCAGTTCAAGATTATTAAAACGAGCTCGGACGTGATCGGCGCGATGGCGTTTTTGATGGGGATTTTGGGGATTGTGAGTATGATGAGCATGGTCGTAAATGACCGTAAAGGGGAGTTTGGGATCATGCGTTCGATCGGGCTCTCTTCCGGAACGATTATTTTCAAGCTGTTAAGTGAGACCTTGGTGATCGCGGTTGCGGCATATGCGGTGGCTCTTGCAACATCGCTTGGGGTACTGGAACTGATCAAGCACGCCGATAAATTTCAAGGCTACATCAATGGGGAGATTACCCTGACGCTGATGTTCAATGTGTTGATCGTCTCGGTCTCGATGGCATTGATTGGAACACTTCTTCCTGCCGTGTATGCTTCCCGTATTGATCCGATGAGTTTGATTCAGCGAGGCGGCACATGAAAATCGAAGCGCATGCACTGGAACACTACTACGGACACGAAAAGGTTCTGAACGGGGTGAATATAACGATCGAACCCCGTAGTTTTACGGCGATCATCGGTGAGAGCGGAAGCGGAAAAACGACCCTTCTCTCCATTCTCTCAACTCTTATGCAACCCTCATTCGGAAGTGTCCGGTACGATGGAAAAACATTTCAAGAATTGGGCAACATTGATTTGTTTCGACGGCACAATATCGGATTCGTGTTTCAGTTTCACTATCTTATCTCGTATCTTACCTTGCGCGAAAATGTTGCTTTGGCGGCATTGGATGAAGCAAAAATCGACCCGCTACTGGGGAATTTGGGCATCGAGCGTTTGAGCGGACGCTACAGCGATGAGGTCTCCGGAGGAGAGCGTCAGCGTGCCGCGATCGCCCGCGCTCTTATCAACAGCCCCTCTGTTGTATTTGCCGATGAGCCGACAGGAAATCTCGATACGAAAAATGCTCTCGGGGTCTATGAGCTGTTCCGTCGTTTCGCTCATGAGGGGACGGGGTTTGTGGTGGCTTCGCACGATAAGAAAATAGCGGATTACGCCGATGTAATTATCGAAATGGAGGATGGAATTGTTAAAAAAATTCATCAATAATGAACTTCCCCTCGCATTTGTCTGGTTGACGCTGGGGCTGATTGCAGGGCTGATCTATGCGCTGGAAATATTGGGATTGGACGGTTCAATGACCCTTTTTTCGCCGGAGAGGGCCCGATCGCTCCATATTTCGCAGATGCTGTACGGTTTTTTCCCGCTGATGCTATCTCTGTTGCCTTTTGCCCTTTTTGAGAAAGAGGGGGTTTTGTCGCAAACGGCGATTGACCATCTACGCCGTTATTTCATCGTGTGGAATTTCTTTTTACTCTTTATGAGTATGGCCTTGCTGTTCGGAAACATTCGCGGACTGCCGTTTTATGATTTTCCGTATCAGCTCAACTTTCTCCTTGCGTTTAGCGGCATTTTTTATCTCCTCGCACTCATCGATGCCCTGAGACGTTATGAAAAACGTCCTTTATGGGTCAATGTTTCACTGATCGCCGCAGTTGCCGCTCCGATAGCCCTCGTGGTACTGATGAATCCCGATTACGGGCAGGTAGAGCAGACCCTTGTCGGACCGCACGGCGATAATACGTTAGGGATGAGTTTTGCCCTGATCCCGATCTATTATCTGTTGATCAAGCTCTCCGCGCCAGCTGAATTCAAACCCCGTTGGCACTGGCTGTGGATCGTCCCGTTGGCCGGGTATGTCGTCTCTTTGATTATCCGTAATTTTTTTCACAGTCTAAGCTACAACGAAGAGTGGTTCTTTCAATATCTCACCTTGCTGTATTTGCCGTTGTTGTGGATATGGGTGCGTGATGCAGGGGTGAGATGGCATACCAATCCGTATCTGCTTCTCTCGATCGGAGCCTTTGCCTTGGTCGATCTGGAAGGCAACTTTTTGTTTATTCCCGAAATAAGGGCGTTGATCCACCGCAATGATCTGGTCGTCGGGCATGCCCATATCGCGATGGGGATCGGGGTCGCATTTATGGCCCTTTCCATCGTTCATCACCTCTTGCCTCAGCTGTTTCGGCGCATTTATGCGGTGATATGGACAGCCTTGATGATTCTTATGGCGTTGGTTTTGAGTATCGCCGGGCTGATGGAAGCGGGTGTTTTTGACGGATCGGCAGATCTCTTTTTGGTGCTTCGTGCTCTTATTGGAATATTTTTGGTTGCAATGGTGCTTCGTATCGCTTATGAGCGGCTCCGTTTTCCGCTCGATTCGCCATTAAAACTCTATCACCTAGCTGGTTTTTTAAGCGATGCGGGTGGAGGGGCAATGCTTTTGATCGCCGGAGCGGCACTTTTTCCATTATTGGGATTTAGTTTCAGCGGAACCTATGAGTACACCGTTTTCGCTTTTATGATCGGGACCGGGATGGTTCATTGGATGGGCCTTCATGCAGATAGCGAGCGTCTCGCAGCCCTGAGTGCGACGATACGCACACTTGTCGCTTCGGTGTTTGCCGCACTGTATATGGCCGGGACATTAGACACCCTTGCCCTTTTGGTTGCGTTGTATGACGGTACATTCGCCCTTTTGTATTGGCTGGTGCTGCGGGGTAAACATTGAATCTGCTCGTCTTCGTTTTATCCTCACAGCTTCTTTACTATCTTTTGATAGCACAGACCGGAGTTGTCGGGGTATTTCATTCCCATATTCATGATCTGTTTACCCTGCCCATCGGCGGTGTGCTTGGCAGTATCATCAGTGCGTTATGGCGCCATCATTCCCTGAAGCAGGAGCTTTACTTTTTATTCGGAATTCAGATGATGATTTCGTGGTTTTATCCGAATTATTCGCTTGGAATCTTGCTGGTTCTCGGTTTTGTCGTAGGCTATACGACCCCGTTGCTGCTGTACCTTTTTCGGTCTCAGAGCAAACTGCAGCTTTCCCTCGGATTGGCGATCGCGTATGCGGTAGGAACGACGCTGTATACTTATCCGTTTGAACAGCGGGGAAATATTGCCATAGTGCTTCCTCTGATTTCGCTTGCCGCCTTGCGCTTCTCTAAGCTCTCCAATACGCTTGAGAGTGCAAAAAAACCGTTTTCATGGGCGATTCTTGGGGTAATGATGCTCTGGATTTTTGCCGACTCTGCCCTTTTTGAGACCCTTGCGCGTTCGGGTGATATGGATATTTGGAGTGAGTATACGCTGCTGATCATCACCTCTCATTTAGCGGGAGTCTTTTTAGCGTATCGCTATGGCGGAGAATTGATGCGCCAAACGCGCCATATCTGGGTGCTTTTTGCGTTAAGTTACCTGCTCTACTGGATACAAAAACCCATTGTGTTGGCGGTTGTCTATCCCATTGTAATTTCATATTATAATGTCCTGTTATTTCAAGCATTGATACGTCTGGCAGATATACGGCTGATCGGGTTATCGATGGTCGGTGTCGGATGGATCGCGGCATCCGCGGCCAACGGTATTGCGCTGGGGCATCAGCTTTGGATAGCAGCAATCGTTTTAGGGCTTTTTGCCCTGTTGTATCCATTTTATTTTAGGAGGACTTTATGATAGGGAAATTAAGTATAACGGCATTGTTGTTGGCCGCTTCGCTGATGGCGGGGAACTTGTCCTTTGAGTCGGGAGTGATTAAAGGGCATACCGAAGTATTCGGTGACAGTACGATCGATCCGATGTTTAAAAAAGCCACATCGCATTTGATGCTGGATGATACTCTGATGTCACTGCGCGGATCCATCGATGTCAGCATGAGCGATTTTTTCAGTGATAACAAAAAACGTGATGAACATATGCAGGAAGTATTGGAATCTTCACTGTTTCCCAAAGCGGTTTTTGACGTCAAAGAGGTTGTCGCCAAGGGATCGGATACGTATCTTATAAAAGGGATGATGACACTGCACGGTGTCACGAAGCCGCTCAGTTTTGAGGGGACGATGAATGAAGAGGGGAACAAGCTGCACATTAAAGCCCAAAGCAGCCTCAAAATGACCGATTATGGGATCAAACCGATTAAAATGATGTTTTTGACAGTACGGGATCAAGTCGATTTAAGTGTTGACGTTACGCTCAAACGCTAATCAAAAAAAGCTTATGAAAGGGGTTCGGGTTTTCCCGTGTAGTACCCCTGTGAATAGTCGATACCGTATGTTTTGATGGCGTTAAATATTCGCTCATCGCTGACAAATTCGGCAATCGTTTTTGCCCCCATTTTTTTGGCGAAATCGATGATGGTCTCGACGATGATTTGATGGCGGGGATTGTCGGCGATTTCGCGGATCAGAGAGCCGTCGATTTTAATGTAGTCCACGTTCAGTTTGAGAATATGCTCAAAGTTTGAATACCCGGTTCCAAAATCGTCGATGGCGATCTTGGCTCCCAATTGTTTGACCTGATCAATAAATCGGGCAACCTCGCCGTAGTTCTCGATGCCATCGGATTCTAAAATCTCGAAAACGATACGTGACGCCGTATGGGTTCGTTCAATGGTAGAAAGAATCTCCCGGACGGTTGAGGGGTCATGGATATCATCAATAGAGAGATTGATCGAAAACTCTTCATTGCGGGAGCTGAAGAGGCGGCATGCCTGATGAAGAACTTCCAGTGTGATCCGAGGGTAAAGTTTTGTTTTTTTAGCGATGGGTAAAAATTGCATCGGCGCGATGATACTGCCTTCTTCGTCGATCATTCGAACCAGCGTCTCGTATTTATCAATTTTTCCCGTCACAGTATTGAGTATTGGCTGATAATGGCAAAAAATACGACCGTTTGCCAATGCTTTACGTATGCTGCTCGCCATCGCAATATTTTTCTGGTACTGTTGTTCGACATTTTCGGATTCTTCATAAAAAGCAATCGGTATTTTTCGCTCTTTTGCACGATGCAATGCAATATCCGCACGGGTGATCAGTTTGTCGCTGCCTGTTGCCGCCCCTACATTCATCCGGATATCCAGTGTTTCATGTTCGATGATGAAGCGCTCATCATCCAGCGCGGAGAGGAGTGCGGCAATACGATTATTCAGCTGCTCGTGCGTCAGTGTTTCATAAAATAAAATGGCAAATTCATCCCCTCCGATTCTGTAGGCAAAACATCCCATTTCTTTAAACCACTGACCTACGCTATACAGCAGTGAATCCCCGGCATTGATACCGAAAAAATCGTTTATTTCCTTGAAATTGTCAACATTAAATATTGCACATGATGTGGGTTGATGCTCTTCTAAATCAATCAGCAGTTTTTGACGGTTCGGCAGTCCGGTAAGAGGATCGAAGTTAGTGAGAAGATGGATATGTTCTTCCGCTTTTTTGCGCTCAGTAATTTCTTGTGCAAAAATAGCCACGGAAATGACCATATTGTTTTCGTCAAATACCGGGTAATAGTTCAGAGCAAAATACATGTCATCGCGGCGGTCTTCCACACTGAGCATTTTTCCGGTAGCAAAAATATTTTCGATATTGCTTTTACGCCGATAGGCCACTTCCGGAGGGAAAAAATCGTAAATACGGCGGCCGATCAGCTCTGAGGGTTCTTTATGAAGCCTGCTCGCGGCAGTCTTGTTGATGCTTATAACAATGCCGTTTTTATCCAATAAGAAAATACTTTCCAGCGTTGCGTCAAGAATGGCTTGAATCTCCAGATGGCTTTGTTTGAGATTTTTTTCTCCTTTTTCAAGTTCATTTTGCAGATTACGATTTATTTCCCGCAGACGCCAGGTCAGGAAAGGGAGACTTAGTCCAATAAGAATCAAAAGACGGATGAAGAGTGCGATGGCTTCTTCTTTGAGGATGTGGTTTATTGTATCGATTTTGATATCGGCTCCAGCCACATAGACGTTGCCGCCCGGACTTTTCATCGGAATCATAACACTTCTAAAAGAGCCCCACCGGTCGGTACTGTTTTCGAAGATCGGTTTATTGGTTTGGAAAACTTTTTTCACGTTGCCACTGAAATCATCTTCATAGATATCAAAATAACGGGTTAGATTGATTCCGCTTTTGCGTTCTTCATCGGTAGCGCTGGAGGCAGTAAAATGGATTATTCCGTCTTTTAGGATCATCGTATAAAGATAAACGACATGCATATTTTTAGCGAACCGGCTCAAACGGTCAATATTGATATCATCATCGGCTTGGGAAATAGAAGAAGCATCAACCGCACGGTCATGAAACCCATAGGGGAGAATCAACGCGGCACCTTGCGCTGACGTTATAAGTTTTTCGTCGATTTGTTGATAAAGTTTAGTTTTGTTCTGATTGTATTCGTAGTAGCTAAATAAGACGACAGCAAGTAAAAAGAGGAAAAATGTCCCAATCGGTATCAGTCGATTTGATTTTATTTGCATAGGATCCTCAATCTGGCACTCGAAATTTTAGAGATAAAGTATGTAAAAAAAAGGTATTTTACTATAGACGGCTGCGTTAATTGCCATGCATAATAAAATTAATATGATTTAGGCGGTTTTTCCGGTATTAAAACGGTAAATTTCACCGATATGGAGTATTTTGGTATCAAAGGGGTGGGGCTTTTGCCCTATCAACTGAGAAAACCAGATGAGCGGCTCATCAAGCGGTTCATCGGAGAGTTGAAACGTGCCGTAGTGAATCGGAATCAGTGTTTTTGCACCGAGATCGCGACATGCTTGGATTGCTTCGCTGGGGTCTGTGTGGACATGGCGCATGATCTCTTCGGGACGGTAGGCTCCTATCGGGAGAAACGCTTCATCAATATCGAAACGTTCACCGATCTCTTTAAAATGATCTCCCATCGCCGTATCGCCTGAGTGATAGATCGTATGGTCGCTGTTTTGGATGATATATCCGCCCCAAAGTGCTTTATTGATATCAAATTGGATTCGATTGCTCCAATGTTTTGCAGGGACGAACGTGATAAAAAGTCCTCCGACCATGACCGATTCCCACCATTCCAGCTCAAAGCATCGCTCACGGTCAATTTTCCCTTTTAGATAACGCCAAAAGCCTGCTGGGGCAACGATAATCACTTCAGGGTTTTGTTTCAGGAGGTATGCAACAGAAGCTTTGTCATAGTGATCGTAATGGGCATGGGTTATGAGCAGCACATCGGCCGATAGCACCTCTTTGGGGATCGGCAGCGGGGTTTGACGACGGTAAAACGGAATGTTGGCAAATATAGGGTCGATGATAAGGGTCGTTGAACCGATACGGGCCCAGAGCGATGCATGCCCGAGCCATAGAATACATTCGCCTTCGGGAAGGCTGTTGTGATGATCGATCACCATCGGTAGGACCTCTGAGGATTTGCGCCGTCTAAAACGTTTGGAGAGCTGCCACTTGAAAATACTCAGAAGCGAAAGTCGGGGAGAAGTATACCGATGTGCCATGCCGCTCCCTCTTTTTTTGTCTTCAATTGTACCTCAGGAGGATTAAATCTCAGAAACGATTGCGTCAACCTGCTCTTTTTTTATCCATAAAACCGCCGTAATATAGAGAAAAAAGGGGATAATCCCCGTCTTTTCTGGTATACAATAGCGTAAATGGCAGGAAAGGAAGAATATGGACAGCACGAATGCGAACGTTGACCGATATGTCTCTTTTATGAATATCGACTGTTATCAGCATGCCTCCGACGTCATCGGATGCATATTGGAAGTAACCGCAGACAAGCAGTATACCAATCTATTTTGGGAAGCGTTTAAAGCGAAAATACCGCAATGCTATTACGAGCATCAATCGGATGAAAAAGTTCTTTATCACGTATGTGCTTCTGTTTTCTATATCGAAGAACTGTTTGAAGAGAGCGCGCATGAAGCGGGGTTGGAGTTAATGAAAAACTGCGAATATCAGTGTTGTTGAGAAGAACTTTTTCTTTAGAGGATTACAAGGGGGAGTAGAATAGTATTACCATTTTATTTTGCACGCAACCGAAGCAAGCTCCGATTGCTACGCTTGCCGCTAAGGCACTGAAGCTTGCCTCTTTGAGGCAGAAATGAGGGAATAGTTTTGGAGCAGTTTGCTTTTATTATCGTATTGATGTTGATCGGTATGATCTTACAAAAAGCCGATGCGCCAGCCGATTTTTCGAAAAGTCTTAATTTTTTCGTTATCTACGTCTCCCTTCCCGCCACGGTGCTGATTCAATTGCCGAAAATCCATTTGGACCTTTCCGCACTCAGCGTGATACTCATCCCGTGGATTTTGCTTCCGATCGTTGTTGCTATCGTGATCGCGATGACAAAAAATCACCCGCCTCATGTCCGTGCGGCATTATTGCTTGTTTTACCGCTGGGGAATACGTCCTTTGTCGGGATACCGATTATCCATACTCTTTTGGGTGAAGCGGCAATTCCTTATGTTTTGATGTATGATCAATTCGGAACGTTTTTGATGCTCTCACTGTACGGGGCAGCCGTGATTGCACGCTATGAAACGGGAGCGTTTCATAAACGGCTGATCCTGAAAAAGCTGCTCTTTTTCCCGCCGTTTGTCACCCTTATCATTGCCCTTTGCTTCGGAGAGATGCCTTTGTCTGCACAGCCTTATCTACAGCTGCTCTCGTCTACATTGGTACCGTTGGCGCTGGTCTCGGTGGGTGCTTCGATGCGGTTGGGGGGAGAGGTCGATTATCCGTTATTTACTAAAGCGTTGACTCTAAAACTGATCGTGATGCCGCTGCTGGCCTTTGGGTTATTGTTTGCGGCCGGGATTGAACCGCTTGCGCTGAAAACGGCGGTTTTGGAATCGGGGATGCCTTCGATGATTACCGCCGGTGCTTTGGCTATCGCCTCGGGGTTCGCCCCCGCACTCAGTGCGGCATTGGTCGGTTACGGAATTATTGCCGCTTTGGTAACGCTGCCGTTGATTGCGTATGTGCTGGAGCGGCTGCTTTAGCCGCCTTGCTGATGGGATCCGTCACAGTAGGGTTTGCGT
>NZ_JBASYM010000013.1:0-98096 GCF_049277495.1 Sulfuricurvum sp.
ACCTTTACCTATACGGCAACCGATGATTCAGGCGCTTCAAATGCCGTCAGTGCACCAAAAATAGTAACATTGACCGTCACCGGAACCAACGATCAGCCGATAGTATCAGATGTATCAGTAGCAGCGGCAGAATCGAACGGTTTGGAAACAATCTATACAGGTCAATTGGCCCTTACAACCGATCTGGATACAACCGATACCCATACCTTCCAGCAAACAGGGACTGCTGCCGTTACTACAAACAGCGGAGCCGCTGTAACCGATTTGGCCGTAGCTGTGGCAGCGGATGGTACCTATACCGTTGATGGAAATTTTGATGCATTGGCAGAGGGAGAGACGGCAACCGTTACCTTTACCTATACGGCTACGGATGATTCAGGAACGGCAAGCGCAGTCAGTGAGCCTAAAACGGTTATCTTGACCGTCACCGGAACTAATGATCAGCCGATTGTATCAGATGTATCAATTGGAGAAGTTACTGGAGGAATATCCACCTTGTCTAATGAGACTGATTTCGGTATTTCTGATTATAACACGACGCTTTCGACGATAGAAATTACAGACAGCGGTACTATTCAAGACCTAAATGTACAGATCAATCTTAACCATACATATGATGCGGATCTATTGATTTCACTTATTGGACCGAATGGAACGGAAATCCCATTAAGTATAAGTCATGGTGGTAGTGCTAATAACTATAGTAATACTGTTTTTGATGATGAAGCTATGACATCAATAGCTTCTGCTACGGCTCCTTTTACAGGGACATTCAGACCTGATGGCGCATTGTCTATACTAGATGGTATCGATATGCAGGGGACATGGACACTCAAAATCTACGATCAATATGGTGCTGATTCAGGCACACTTCTTTCATGGTCAATGATCCTTGATACTGCAAGCGGAACTGCTGTTTACGAATCGAACGGCCTAGAGACAATTTATAGCGGTCAATTGGCACTTACTACCGATCTGGATACTACCGATACCCATACCTTCCAGCAAACAGGGACTGCAACCGTTACGACAAGCAGCGGAGCAGTCGTAACTGATTTGGCAGTAACTGTAGCAGCAGACGGCACTTATACCGTAAATGGAAATTTCGACGTATTGGCAGCGGGAGAGACAGCGACAGTCACCTTCCAATACACGGCAACCGATGATTCAGGCACTTCAAATGCAGTCAGTGCACCAAAAACCGTTACCTTGACCGTGACCGGTACCAACGATCAGCCGGTTGTTTCGGATGTATCAGTTGCAGCGACAGAGACAAATGGACTAGAGACAATCTATACAGGACAATTGGCACTTACAACAGACCTAGACACTACCGATACCCATACCTTCCAACAAACAGGGAGTGCAGCTGTTAGTACAAGCAGCGGTGCAGCTGTAACCGATTTGGCAGTATCTGTAGCGACTGACGGTACCTATACCGTAAACGGAAACTTCGATGCATTGGCGGCGGGAGAGACAGCGACAGTAACATTCACTTATACAGCAACGGATGATTCAGGTACTTCAAACGCAGTCAGTGCGCCTAAGACAGTGACATTGACAGTAACCGGTACCAACGATCAGCCGATTGTTTCAGATGTTAACCGTGGCATGAGTGTTTCAATTTCAGAAAACTTTGAAAACGGTGCGCAAGGATGGAGCAATAATACAACAACCAATGGCGGTGAATTGACTAACTTCTTGGGTAGATTCGCTGGTACAGGCGGAAATGAAGGAATATCCAAAACATTTGATATAGGAACTGAGTTCGCTGGTAAAACTGTTACTATAAATTTCGATATGTACGAGATAGACAGCTGGGATGGAGAAGCATTTAAAGTATTTGTCAATGGCACAGAAGTGTCAAGTACTCAAATGTGGGTTGATCCTTACTATGGGGAGCATGATGGTGGAACTACTACATCTGCAAACGTATTTGCTGGGTGGGGTGCTGAAGATATTCACCATTATTCATTAGTTGCAACAGTAGATGCAAATGGCCAGGTCAAACTTGGCTTTGGCACAACACTCGACCAAGGCATCTCTGATGAGTCATGGGGAATCGATAATCTGACTATCGTTACTAATGATATTATTTCTGAAACAAATGGCGTTCAGGAGATCTTCGCAGGACAATTGGTTCTTACAACAGACCTAGACATAACTGATACACATACATTCCAATTAGTTACAAATAGTGCAGAAGTTACAACAGCCAGCGCAGCAGTAATAACTGATTTAGCAGTAGTTGTAAATGCAAATGGTTCATACAGTGTTAATGGCAACTTCGATGCATTAGCAGACGGAGAGACAGCAACAGTCACCTTCCAATACACTGCGACGGATGATTCAGGTACTGCAAATGCAGTCAGTGAGCCTAAGACAGTGACATTGACAGTAACCGGAACCAATGATGTTCCGGTTGCGGAAGCGGCAGTAAACGGAGTCAATGAAGATGCTACGATTACGGGCAACGTGACTGCGACAGACGCAGATGCAGGCGAGACGGCAACCTTGACCTATGCACTTGTGAATTCGGCACCGACTGGTTTGACATTTAATACCGACGGAAGCTATAGCTTTGATGCGAGCAGCTACGATTCACTTGCCGCAGGAGAGCCGTTGGTTCTCACTATCCCTTATACTGCAACCGATATCAATAGTGCGGCTTCGAATACTGCAAACTTGGTCATTACTATTACCGGAACCAACGATCAGCCGATTGTTTCAGATGTAGATGTAAATGATAGAAGTACGTCAAGTACAGCTACACAGCTTTCTGATGTTCACAGTATTGCAGCTAACGGTGTGGGATCAGTCGGATATACACATTTCACCATTTCTGAAATAACAACCGTGTCAATTGCAGCAAATACAACAGGCAGTAACTTTATTGATAGCTATTTGTATATATTAAGAAATGATGGTACTTTATCGACGGATGATTATATAACTAGAAATGATGATAGCGGGCCTGGGCTTAATTCATATCTTACGATAACCTTAGAACCGGGAGAATATATTGCAGCAGTCGGTGATTTTTATTTAGGTCTAGATGAAGTTATCACGGGTATAAATAATGAAAATCAAGTTGGTGAGATAACTTTATTATTCAGTGCAAATCATGATATAACTATTCATAATTCGAATGTAGCAGTAATCTACGAGACAAATGGTATAGAAACAGTTTACACTGGAGTATTGGCCCTTACAAGCGATTTGGATACGACCGATACCCATAGCTTCCAACTTAGCGGAACACCATCGGTACTTACAAGCGGTGGAGCAGTTATAACGGACTTGGGCGTAGTTGTTGCCGCAGACGGCACTTATACCGTAAATGGAAATTTCGACGCATTGGCAGCGGGAGAGACAGCGACAGTCACCTTCCAATACACGGCAACCGATGATTCAGGGGCTGCAAATGCAGTCAGTGCACCAAAAACCGTTACCTTGACCGTGACCGGTACCAACGATGCACCGACAACAACACCAGTGACACTTGACGTGATTGCAGAAGACAGCGGAGTACGCCTCATTACCCAAGCAGAGCTTCTTGCGAACGCAGGGGATATCGACAGCACGAATCTTACGGTAACAGGTCTCACAATCAGCAGCGGAAACGGATCATTGCTGGACAACGGTAACGGCACATGGACATATACACCAGCAGCGAATGATGATACATCTGTTAGCTTCAGTTACACGGTCACCGACGGTGACAAAACCGCTGCAGGCAGTGCGACACTCGATATTAGACCGGTCAATGATGCACCGACAACAACACCGGTGGCACTTGATGCGATGGTAGAAGACGGTACACGACTCATTACAACAGCTGAATTGCTTGGGAATGCAGGAGATGTCGAGAATGATGCCCTTTCGATCAGCGATGTGGTGATTAGCAGCGGAAATGGGTCATTGGTAAACAATAATAACGGTACATGGACATATACACCAGCAGCGAATGATGATACATCCGTGAGCTTTAGCTATACGATTACTGATAATGGTACGACGAACGGAGTTTCTGATCCATTATCGGTTCAGGGCAGTGCGACACTCGATATTACACCGGTTAATGATGCTCCAGTTGCGGTTAATGATAATTACTCTGTATCAGCAGGTGTAGTTGCTTCTTCGGCGACAGACGGTTCGGCTATGGTGATTACACTCTTGACGACTGCTCCGAATCAAAGCGTATCGTTTAATTGGGAGTTTGGTACAACAGATTATCTTCCATTTAACGACTTTGCTTTTGCCCAAATTGATGGACAGTCCGTATCCCTGTTGAGCAATGTCGCTACCGTAGGAGACGGAGGTAACTCAGGTCTGCAATCTTTTAATTATACCTTCGGAACTGCAGGTGCCCATCAAATTGTTATTGGCGTTTCAGATGCCGGCGATACTGGAGTCAACTCTTATTTGACTGTAAGTAATCTTTCAACGGATTATGTTGTATCGACAAGCAGTTTAGGCAGCGTATCTGAAAGTGGCGGGACGTGGAGTTTGAGTACCAATGGAGCATCCAATGCAGCATTGACAACCATTACAACTCCGATTCAAACATTGGAAGACGGGACAATTTCTATTCCTATGTCTTATCTGTTAAGTAATGACACTGATATCGAAGGCGATACTCTCTTTATTTCGAGTATTCAAAATGCAGTCAACGGCAGTGCTACGGTTGTTGGCGATACAATACAATTTACACCAGATGCAAATTTTAATGGAAATGCAACATTTACCTATACGATCAGTGATGGACATGGCGGAGAAAGTACAGCTACCGTTACAATACCTGTAATTCCGGTTAACGATGCTCCGACGATCGATGTGACGGGAGTGGCGGCGTTTGATGAGAACAGTGCGACTACTTCTACCGTGGTTGCGAACTTCACGGCGAGCGATGAGGAAGACGGAACACCAGGCGTTGACTTTACAGCCGGTACAAACACTGAAGGATACTACGCGATCAGCGGCAACACTGTGGTCTTGACTTCATTGGGTGTGGCTGCGGTCAATGCGGGCACAACGCTTCCGGCAATCAGCCTTACTGCTACAGATAGCGGCGGCTTGACAGCGACGGATGATAGCGTTACACCTGCATACAATACTCAAAACGATGCTCCGACGATTACGATCACGGCACAAAACAACTTCACCGAAGATGTTCCTGCAAACGCAGTAGGTTCGGTTGTTGCGAGTTATACGACGTATGACGAAGAAGGAAGTCTGGTCACGGTCACTCTCAGCGATACGACCAACTATGCACTTGACGGAGCTGGAAACGTGACGCTCACGGCAGCGGGTCTTGCACTGGTAAACAGCGGAGCGGATCTTCCTGCATTTACCCTGACTCCAAATGACGGAACGATCAACGGAACTCCTGCCAATGTTGATCCGTCGGTTACCGCCGTCAATGACGCACCGGTTGCTGTAGATGATTACAAAATGAGTGGAGTTCGTGCAGAATATTATGGTTATCAAGAAGGGCCTGATGGTGCTAACTTGACCAGTATTTTCCAAATTCGTACGTTTATGTCTGCGAATATACCGGATGCTATTTTTACACCTACATCAATAAATTATGCTCTTGGATCAGGTAATTTAGGAAGTGGTACGAATTTACAAACTTTCTTAGGGGCTGATGCATTATCTCTGAGTGCTGATCCTGTCTCTACTAGCGATGCGATCATCCATATGAATGGATTTATAACACTTGATGCCGGTACTTATAACTTTAAAGTCACTGCGGATGATGGCTATACTATATTAATTGACGGTATTCCTGTCACAGTCGTAGATAAAATTCAAAGTCCGACAGTAACAATCCATGCTCCATTTGAGGTTCTTACAGGTGGTGAGCATTCAATCGAGATTATTTACTGGGATCAAGGTGGGCAGTATCAATTTAAAGCAGAAATCAGCAACGATGGAGGGGCCTCTTACAATATTCTAAATGTTGCGAGCGGTACACAATCTTTTGTAACACCTGAAGATACAGCATTGACGATTGATCCGCAAACGATTCTTGCAAATGATACAGATGCAGAGGGGGATGCTCTAAGCATTATTTCTGTTTCAAATCCGAATGGTGGAACTGTCACTTTGGATAGTAATGGTAATGTGGTATTTACTCCAACGCCAAATTATAACGGTGCTGCATTTTTTGACTACACTATTAGTGATAACAATGGAGGAAGTGATACTGCACGTGTTTATTTGACGGTTCTTCCTCAAGTTGATAAATTTACCGATGCAAGTGAGACAGTTTCCCTACTTGAGGACACCATTCAAACTGGAACGGTTCTTGAAAATACGATTGATACGAACGGCTTAGCATTAAGTGTTACGGCGTTTAGTGTTGGCAGTCAAATTGGAACCGTTGGTTCAGCTTTAGTCATTGCAAATGTAGGTTCATTAACGATTAATTCAAATGGTTCTTATACATTTGCTCCAGTAGCAAACTATAGTGGTACTGTTCCAACGGCAACCTATACCGTAAGCAATGGCGAGAGCACAGACATTTCAACTCTTTCAATCGTAGTAACTCCTGTCGCCGATGCATTATTGCCGAGTGGGAATCTTAGTGTTGATGTTGGAACACCTACAACGATTACAACATCTAGTAGTGATTGGAGTATCTCAAATGGTACTATTAATGCAGGTGGAATAATTATTTCTCCTGCTAGTAGTACCCAAAACTTGACATGGAATGCAGGTAACGGGATAGGAGTCGATAGAACAAATGTTAGTGCTAGTCATGATGCTACGAATCGTATTGAAACTGGAGAAAGTTTATTATTAAATCTGCCAACTTACGTAACAAGTTTGGCTTTAATTTTGAAAAATACTTCCGCAGATACTATTCAAGTAAAAGTTACTGATATTGAAGGGCATACAACCATTCAAACAATCGCTAGCTCAGGAAATAATGGGGCTATAGAAGTCGATGTTATGAATACTGTACCGTTTAATAAACTTGAATTAATGGGGGATGCTACAGGGTATTCACTGTTTTCTATAACTACTAATGTTACAAATGCAACGACATATACTTATCCAATCGCGGTTAGCTTGAGCTTAGTTGATACTGATGGAAGTGAAAATATTAGTTCTATACTCATAAAAGACTTACCGACAAATGCAGATTTATTTGGTGTTGGAGTTATCGATAATAATGATGGAACATGGACTATCTCATCGGCTAACCTATCTTCACTATATATGACAACAACCGGACAATTAGCTACAGATAGTAATGGAGTTATTTTTGAACCAACCGTGGTCGTAACGACTCAAGATGGTATTAATACAGCTCAGACTATTGTGGGTGGAACAATTGATCAGGGTAATGAAGTATTAATCGGCACCGATGGAAATGATTATATTGATGGCGGTAATGCTTATCATATGATTAATGGAGGCAACGGTAATGATACACTTGTATTCGATGCTACAGATACTTTAATTGACGGCGGTACAGGTTTTGATACCTTGATGCTGGCAACAAGTGCAACCATTGACTTTACGGCATTGTTGAGTAATCCTGTCACAAATATTGAAGCGATTGATATGACGAAAAATGGTGTAAATGGCGATATTACACTTTCATTGAATGATGTTGTGAGTATGACAGATAGCCATAATGAACTTTATATTATTGGTGATTCATTGGATAAAGTAACTGTTGACAGTACGTTGTCTAAAACAACAGAGACATCGACGGAAATCATTAACGGTCAATCTCATACATTTGATGTATACGTAGATAATGCGATCGATCCTACCGTAACGTTGAAAGTGGAACAAGCTATCACTGATACGATTTAATTACGATAAAATAAGGGTATGAAAAAGACGTTCTCCCTTTTCTTCATTTTGGCGGCGTTGGCCGCCATCCTCTTCAGCACTCCCGAATTTTCCATTGCCAAAAAATTTCTGAATAAAATCGAAAAAGAGTATGGTCCGTTTGCTTTGCGGCGTGCGGTTGCTTTGGTCCAGATGATGAATGATGCGAGAGACCTTGATGAAATGGGAAAGATGGAAGCGGTTAACGATTTTTTCAATCAAACTCCCTATGCTTCGGACAAAACGACATGGGGCATAAGCGATTACTGGGCAACCAGACTGGAAGTTATCGGTAAAGACAAAGCCGACTGCGAAGATTATGTCATAGCAAAATATTTCACCCTCAAAGAGCTCGGAGTTCCCACCTCGAAGCTTTATATGACCTACGCGAAATCCATTCGATATAAAACTGCCCATTTGGTTCTGACCTACTATGAAACTCCTAAATCGGTGCCTCTGGTACTCGATAATTACAATTTTAAAATTCTCCCTGCAACGGTACGGGATGATTTGATTCCGATCTATAGTTTCAGCGGGGATGAACTCTTTAATGCCAAACAAGCCCAAATCGGAAAAATGGTTCCGGCGGCGACGAGACAGAAGCGTCCGTGGGACGAGCTGGTTATAACACGACAAAAGGATTAGTGATGAGTCTATTTAAACAACTGGTAATAATGTTAAGCCTCTTTTTAGGAGTGATTCTCGTATCGGTTATGATGCTGAACTTTAGATCGGCAACAGAGTTTGTCCAAAATCAGCTTTATACGGATGCAAAGAATACGGCACACTCTTTGGGGCTTTCGCTTTCCAAAGTCGCTGATCCGAGTGATACCTCGACGATGGAGACGATGATCAATGCTATTTATGACAGCGGATATTATCAGCGTATCCGTCTTGTCGATATCGAAGGCAAAGAAATATATGTCCGTGAAAGCGACGTCCGTGTCAGCGATGTCCCTGAATGGTTTATTAAAAATGTTCCGATTCATAATGTCAGTGTGACCAGTGATATTATGATCGGATGGAGCCGATTCGGAACCCTCGAAGTAAGCGGGCATACGGGAAATGCCTATCGCCAGCTCTATTCGACACTGATCGATTTGATGGAAACCTTTTTGCTGATCGGCATTGTCGTCTTTATGGCGCTGTATCTCTTGCTTTCCTGGAGCCTTAAATCGCTTCAACGGATCCGCGATCAAGCCAAAGCAATTATTGACAATGAATTTATCATCGAGACCAAGATCCCTTTTACGACGGAATTCCGCTCCGTTACTACTGCGATGAATGCTATGGTCGCCAAAGTCAAAGATATTTTTGAGCGGGAAAATGAAACGCTTCGCCGTTATCATGAACTGCTCTACAAAGATTCGGAAACCAAACTGCATAACCGCCGCTATCTCACGGCAAAACTTCCGGATTATCTGCAATCGGATGCTTCGCTCTCATCGGGAGTATACGTCATGATAAGCGTTGATGAGATCGATCGATTGAAACGAGAAAAAGGGTATGACCGCTATACGATCGTTATTACGGCACTGGCGGAAGCACTCAATGCTTATGTCGGCTCTTTTCGGCATGCACTGAGTGCAAGACTGAATGAGAGTGATTTCTTTGTGGCTATTCCTGCCTGTGAAATAAGTGCGGTCACACATCCGGTTGAAAACCTTATGGCCCAAATGCGAAGTGTGATCACCGAAATAGACAAAGAGGTTTTGGACTATTTGATTATCGGTTGCGGAATAGGTTCTTACAGTGAAAACGATAGCCTGAAATCCCTCTTTTCACGCGCCGATCATGCGGTGACTCAGGCAAAATTACGGGGAAATTTTACGATTGATATCAATCAAGAAGAAAATGAAACCTTGGTCTTGGGACGTGAAGAATGGCGGGAAGAATTGCTCAAAAGTTTGGATGAATCACGGATGATGTTGGCTTTCCAAAGCGCTGTAGAACAGCGTGGAGAAGAGATGAATGTTCTTCATGAAGAGATATTTTTACGATTATTGGATCGTGAGGGGACGATTCATTCGGCAGGCTATTTTATCCCTGTTGCAACAAGCTTGGGGCTAATCGATACCCTTGATCGCTATATGATCGAAAAAGTCTTTAAACATATCAAAGAACATAACCCCATAACGCCGTTAGCGTTGAATCTCAGCGGTGACTTTGTCAAAAAATATGCCAATATCCAGTGGCTTCGAGTACAACTAGAGACATTCCAGCGACAAAGCGATTTGATCTTGTGGTTCGAGGTGAGTAACACGACGGCTCTGCATGAATTGGAAGCGGTATCGGCCATCAGTTCGATGGTCAAAATGTTCGGATATCATTTTGGTATCGATCATTTTGCTATCCCGGAAGCGGGAGCCTATTATCTCCAAGCCATTCGGCCTGATTACATAAAAGCGAACAGCGCATACTTGCAAGATATGCTCTTTGATAAAGAGACGGGGAAAAGTCGGGAGAGTTTTAACAATGTAATCCGAAGTCTCGGTATTTCGGTGATCGCAATCAATATTGAAGAGGCCAAAGATGTAGAGAGCCTCAAAGCCCTCGGTATTGAAAGATTCCAGGGATCACATATCGCCCCGGTAGCCTTACTCCAGTAACTTACCCTTTTTTACGGGTAAGTACGAATGCAAAAAGTGCCACGACGGCCAGCAGTATAAAAATATTACCTTGTTCAACCATTTATTTCTCCTAATAATTTTTTCATAATTTCAATGTGATAGCTCTCTTGGTAATTGATAAATTCAAAAAACGTCGAGAGTTTTTCATCGGTGATGGAGGAAGAGAGACGACGGCACTCCTCTTTTGCATTTTCTTCTTCGAGTATTCCATTATGGAGAAATTTCCCCATATCGGTAATTTCATAGGTTCGGGGATGGAGGGTTCTTGGAAGGGCCAATATCCCCATTTTCGCCATCATCTCGCCAAAAGAGCGGAGATGAAAGTGCGATTCATCGATCAGATCTTGAAAATGAGTCACCTGCGCCGGGGTATCGGCACGAATTTGCCGATAAAAATAGACCATGATCAGTTCATATTCTTTATAAAGCTCTTCAAATAAAAACAGAGTCAGCGCATCGGTTTCGGATGCATTCAAAAGAGCATCGGGCCATTCCCGAGCGCGGTTGAATGCACTGAGCGGTTCATCCAGTGTAAGTTTATCCAGATACGCGGTGAGGGTGGAAAGAATATATTTTTCATCATGATGCATCCGTTGGCAGAGCGGGGTATCACGATAGAGAAGCCGGATCGATTGAATTTCATCGATTGCAGTTTGGAGTAATGTAAAAAAGGAGTCGCTTTCGATCGTAAAATGATGGTCTCGTTCATAATCATAATATGAGTCATTTTCATAAAGAGTCTGTGCGAGCCATTTAAGATGACGAAATTCGATTTGGGAAAATTCATATAAACGGCTTTTGACCCAAGGATCGCTTACGGAAAACGATATAAAGGCTAATCGGAGCCAAAGCTGATGTTTTTGTCGAAAAAGGGCAGCATCTATCATTCTTCCACCTCACATTTCAACCCGATTTCGATTGTATGCAGCTCTTCGTTTGAGCCTTCTTTTCGTTGATGTTCATGAATCTTGGCTGCTTTAAAAGCGCTCAGAACCATTTGGGCGCATGCTTGCTGTTTGAGCGGGCCGAGAGCAACTTTTTCCTGAAGTTTTATCGCCGCTTTTTGAGCATATTCGAGACTTTCACCTTTGATCATTTCGGTGAACATCGATCCCAATACGACAGTATCGTGACAGCCGTTCGTCGCATAACCGACGGAATGGAGAATATCGTTTTCACTCTGAATGTAAAAAATGACGAATTCGCCGCTTGCTTCACTATGCCCGACACCGACTCCGGTCGGATTTTCGAGGGGACCATAATTTTTGGGATGCATAAGATGCTCGATGATCTCTTGATTTAGATTATTTTCCATAATTTAATTATACCGTACCTCATAGCCCCTTGTAAGAGATTTCACCGTACAATCCGTTAATGAAAACAATTAACCCAGAAACTTTACGATACCTTCCTACGACCCGTGACGAAATGGATGCATTGGGATGGCAGCAGTGCGACATCATCCTCATCTCCGGAGATGCCTATATCGACTCCCCGTTTATCGGTGTAGCGGTTGTGGGACGTATATTGGAACGAGAAGGATACCGTGTCGGGATAATCGGACAGCCCGATATTACGACGGATGATGTGATGCGTCTGGGCGAACCCCGTTTGTTTTGGGGGGTGAGCGGCGGAAGTGTCGATTCGATGGTTTCGAATTATACGGCTACGAAAAAATTCCGCAACAGTGACGACTATACCCCGGGCGGTGTCAATAATGCCCGCCCGGATCGTGCGGTACTGGTGTATACCAATCTTATTCGCAAATATTTTAAAAACACCGTTCCCATTGTTCTGGGCGGGATTGAAGCGAGTTTGCGCCGGGTGAGTCATTATGATTATTGGACTAACAAACTGCGCAAACCGATTTTGTTTGATTCCAAAGCCGATTATTTGATCTACGGCATGGGGGAAGGGGCAATCATCGCTCTTCCGAAAGCGCTCGAAGAGGGAAAATCTCCGCAGGATATCCGCGGGGTGTGTTATATCGCCAAAGAGCCGCGCGAGGAATATTTGACATTGCCCTCTCACGCGGAGTGTTTGGCGGATAAAGAGAAATATATCGATCTGTTTGATCTGTTTTACAATCATAACGACCCCATTTCGGCAAAAGGGCTATGTCAGGAAGTGGACGGACGCTACAGTATTCAAAATCCTCCTGCAGATTATTTGGATGAAAACGAGATGGATGCGGTCAGCGCGCTTCCCTTTACCCGCGAGCTTCACCCCTATCATCGTCCGAAAGGTGCCGTCAAGTGTCTGGAGACGATCAAATTTTCGATCATGACCCATCAGGGATGTTGGGGAGAGTGTAACTTTTGTGCGATCGGCGTTCATCAGGGGCGTACCATCCGTACCCGCAGCGAAGAATCGATCCTAAAAGAGGCGGCGCAGTTTACCGAGTACAAAGATTTCAAAGGGATCATCAGTGACGTGGGGGGTCCTACGGCCAATATGTACGGATATGAGTGCAATAAAAAGCTCAAACACGGAACCTGCGATCATCAGCGTTGTGTCGATGATACCCATCTGTGCAAATCGATGAAAGTCGATCACACCCGCGTTATTAACCTTTTGCGTCGTCTTCGGGAAGTACGGGGGATTAAAAAAGCATTTGTTGCTTCCGGTGTCCGTTATGATCTGATCAATGAGGACAAACGCCAAGGATATGAGTATCTCAAAGAGATGGTGAAACATCACATTTCCGGACAGATGAAAGTCGCTCCGGAACACACCTCGGATCATGTTCTCCATCTGATGAATAAACCGGGAAAACAGACACTCGTCGATTTTAAAAAGCTGTATGACCAATTAAATCGGGAAGAGGGTAAAAAGCAGTTTTTGACCTACTATCTGATTGCCGCCCATCCGGGGTGCACCGAGAAAGATATGCACGATTTAAAGCGTTTTACGACGGATGAACTCAAGATGAATCCGGAACAGGCACAGGTGTTTACCCCGACACCGGGGACGTATTCGGCCGTGATGTACTACACGGAGATGGATCCTGCTACCCGCAAGAAAATCTTTGTCGAGAAAGATACGGCCCGCAAAGAGAAGCAAAAACAGATCGTTGTTGCCAAAGACTCGTTTAAAAGCGGTTTTGCGAGTTAAAGCATAACCTGAAAAATTGTGGAACAATTTTTGCGCTCTTACCTCTCTTTTAGCTTCAATTCTCTACAATAAACACTTCAATTTCAACATTATGGAACTTTTTTTTGAGAATCGATAAATTTTTAAATGCGGTCAATCTGACCAAACGCCGTACTGTCGCTCAGGATATGATTGGCGAAGGTGTCGTCTACATCAATGATAAAGCGGTTAAGCCTGCTAAAAATGTTGTCGTAGGAGATATTATAACCCTTGTCTATCTGGAAAAACAGATGCGTTATGAGGTATTAGCGATTCCTACACTGAAATCCACTCCGAAATCGCAACAACATCTCTATGTCAAGGAACTCTCATGAACGGTACAAAATCCGATTTCGAGGCATTGTTTGAACATCGGATGAGCGATGGGGAAATGCGCGAGTTTTTGCTTTCTCTTACCCTCAATGAAGAGACTTCTCCGGAGATGATCGCAACTGCCGCTGAGGTGATGCGCCGCCACTCAATCATTTTAGAAGTCCCGCCGGAACTCAGACCCAAGCTAATCGATGTGGTCGGAACAGGCGGAGATAAAAGCGGCAGTTTCAATGTGAGTTCGACTGTTGCACTGGTTCTTGCTGCTTCGGGAGCGTATGTTGCCAAGCATGGAAATCGCTCGATAACCTCCAAATCGGGAAGTGCCGATGTTCTCGAATATCTGGGGGTGAAACTCGATCTTACGTTGGAGCAAAGTGCAACACTGCTCCAAGAGTGCGGGTTCACCTTTTTGTTCGCGCAGTACCATCATCCGGCGATGAAGTTTATTATGCCGGTCCGTCGCAGTATTCCTGAAAAAACGATCTTTAATATTTTAGGCCCGCTGACCAATCCCGTAGGACTTTCCAAAATACTTCTAGGGGTGTTTGACGAGGTATTCGTTCCGAAAATGGCGGAAGCGGCGCGTACGTTGGGAATGCAATCAGCCATCGTGGTAAGCTCCCGTGAAAAGATGGATGAGATCAGTATCAGCGACATTACCTATGCGGGACACCTGCAAAACGGTGTGATCGATTATTTTGAGATCGATCCGCAGATGGTAGGGATCAAAAAAGCCCCTTTTGAAGCGATTCTCGGAGGAGAAGCGGAGCAAAATGCTCAGATTCTGACCGATATTTTGAATAATCGCTCTTCGGAGGCGCAGCGGGACATGGTTCTTATCAATGCTGCGTATGCACTGATCGCTGAGGGAATGGCCCGTGATGTTCAAGAAGGGCTTGAGATCGCCAGAGATACGTTGAAAAGCGGTAAGGCCGCGCAAAAATTAAAACAAATCGTATCGGTATCTTCCAAGCTATGATGAAACTTTCTCTTGATGAATTACCGCAAGTATGTGCGCGTATTACCGCTGAGCTTCCACATGGCGGCGTGGTTATTTTGCAAGGGGATCTAGCCAGCGGCAAAACAACGTTGACCCAAGGCTTTGCCCGTTATCTTGGTATGGAAGATGCGGTGACCTCACCTACTTTTTCGCTGCAGCAGCGTTATGGTGACAAGCTTTACCATTATGATCTTTATAACTATGGTTTTGAGAAATTTCTGAGTCTGGGGATGATGGAAGAATTGGAGCGGGAAGGGTATCATTTGGTGGAATGGGGAGATGATTCTCTGATAGATTTACTGAAACGATGCGGAATCGATTGTCTTATTTTGAAAATTACCAAATGCGATGATGAGTCGCGATATTACGAGGTGCAGCGTGCATGAATTAAAAATTGAAAACTTAGTTAAAACGATCAAAAACCATGAAATTGTCCGTGGCATCAGTATGGAGCTCCGTACCGGAGAAGTAGTAGGGCTGCTCGGGCCTAACGGTGCGGGGAAAACGACGACGTTTTATATGGTGTGCGGTTTGATCGAAGCGACAGGCGGAAAGGTCTTTATTGATGGGGTAGATGTATCCAATCTGCCGCTGCATCAGCGATCCAGACTGGGGATCGGTTATTTGCCGCAGGAAGCCTCAATTTTTAAAGACCTTACGGTCGAAGAGAATCTCATTATTGCGGCACAAGCCGGAAATTTGGATAAAGAGACGGCAGAAAAACGGATTGAAGAATTACTGGAGATGTTTAACATCGAACCGATTCGCAACCGCAGAGGGATCAATCTCAGCGGCGGCGAGCGCCGACGTGCCGAGATTGCCCGAGCTCTTGTCAATAAACCTCGTTTCCTGCTCTTGGATGAACCGTTTGCCGGAGTCGATCCGATCGCGGTCATGGATATCCAGGGGGTTATCTCTCAACTGGTAGAGTATGGTATCGGCGTATTGATTACCGATCATAATGTCCGTGAAACGTTGGCGGTATGCGATCGTGCCTATGTTATCAAAAGCGGTTCATTATTAGCTTCGGGAAGCAGTGATGAAATTGCCCATAACCCTGACGTGCGTCAACACTATCTCGGTGAATCGTTCAAGTTTTAACGACCATGCTACGGGTAAAAACGTCTGTCGAGCTAAAAAACAAACTTTCCAATACTCTTCGTAACTGGCTGCCGATTCTCCAATCGAGCCTGAGCGATTTGGGTGAAGCGATGGCACCGTTTATCGAAAGCAATCCCCTCATTGATATCAAATCAGGGTATGAAGAATCTTTCGAGTCGAGAATTCCGAAAAAAATCCAATACGGCTATGTCCAAAATTCTCACAGCGAAGCGATTGAAGCCCTTACCGTTCAGCAAAAAGGATTGTTTGAGGTACTCGAAGAGCAGATAGACAGCTCATTGTTTCCAACCCCTATATCGCGCAGCGTCGCGACCCATATTATCGAAAATCTTGATGAGGGCGGTTATTATGAGGGTGAATGCGAAGCCTTCTGTACCTCCCATGGGATTGATCTGGAACAATTTGAAAAAATTCGTTTACGATTTATCCATGTTGAACCGATCGGTATCGGCGCGCGAAATGTCAGCGAATCTTTTTTATTCCAGCTTGAATCGGCGGAGATCAGTGATGCGGGGTATACTCTCGCATGCGAGATGATTACCCATCTTGATGAACTGGGACGTTATCGAAAAGAGAGTGTTTTTGAGGAAGCAATGCGTGTCATCGGCAGCTTTAGAAATCCTCCGGCAATCGATTTTATGGAAGACTCACAGCAGGTGATACCGGATCTGATGATCCATAATGATTCCGAGACGGGGATTGAAGTAAAGCTAAATGATCGGTATTATCCCTCAATTACAATCGATGCCGAATATGGTGTTGACCATCCGTTTGTCCGTGATAAACTCAAAGAGGCCAAAAGTTTGGTGGATGCGTTGGAAATGCGAAAAGCGACGTTATACAAAGTAGGGCTGATGATTGTAGAGTATCAGTACGATTTCTTTACCGGCGGTGCGATTAAACCGCTCACCCTTAAAACATTGGCCGATGAATTCGGACATAATCCTTCGACCATTTCACGTGCTATCGCCAACAAATATATTGCCTGTGATCGGGGTATCTACCCGATGAAAGATTTCTTCACGACCGCAATCGATGAGGATGTCTCCAATGCCGCGATCAAGGAGTATGTGAGCGAGTTGGTGAAAAACGAGTCACATAAAAAGCCGTTGAGTGATATGAAGCTCCTCGAGTTGATCCAAGATAAATTTAAAATTACCATGGTACGCCGTACGATTGCCAAATATCGCAAACAGCTCAATATCGCCGGATCGTCCGAACGCAAGCAGCTTTATCTCCTAGGGCGTTCTTGAAGGAGATTCAAGCCTATTTGGATGCAGCGGCAGAAGCGCGCGACCATAGGGACGAATTGTCTAGTGAACGCCCTGATCCGCTAATGATCGCCAGAGACTATATGGATGAACACCATGCCCTGACATGTGCATTGTTCGCTTACGGGAGTGCCAAATCCATAGTCGCTTTTTTATCTTCACTCAATTTGGGATCCGGTGCTGCGGATGAATCTTCTTTGCGTCATCGATTGGCAGGGAAATACTACCGATTTCAGAATACTGAGGACATCGTCCAATGGTTTCTTACTCTGGAGGGACTCAAAGCGTGTGGCGGAGCAGAAAAGCTCTTTAAAGAAGGGTATGTTTCCGATGGGATTACGGGAGGGATATCCTCTTTGATCTCTCAACTTTATGAGCTTAATCCCTATCGTTCACAAGGGTATGAATTTTTGATCGGCAAACCCATCGTCTCTATTGCGAAGAGTTCGGCAATGAAACGATGGATGATGTATTTGCGGTGGATGGTACGCAAAAGCGAACTTGATATGGGATTATGGAGCGGGGTGAGCACCAGTGATCTGATCATGCCGCTTGACACGCATACTTTTAATATCTCGCGCCGCTTAGGCCTTTTAAACCGCAAACAGTGTGATATGCGAGCTGCAATCGAGTTGACGGAAACCCTTAAAAAATTCGATCCGAAGGACCCTCTTAAATATGACTTTGCCCTTTATCGTATCGGGCAGGAGAAGCTGCTGCCTTTTTGAATAGACTGCGCTGATACTATGGATAGGATGAAAGATCTCCTCGGTACGGATAAATCCGGTAATCAAAAACAATAACATCCATCAACCTATCGGTCTCCTTTTATGGCCTATAATACAAATGTGGTACAATCACATCCTAAAATTAAACGACATAAGAAGTTTGCAGGTTAATGAAAAAAATTTTAATCGTCAGTGACGGCGCTATCGGACACCACTATATAGAGCGTGTTATCGGTACATATACCAGTGAAAATCTATATTATGTCGTCCAAACGCAGGAAAACGGTTTTCAAGGATACAATCCTGCGCGCTTCAAATTTTTTCAATTTGATCCAACCAGTTTTTATAAAATTTCCAATCTGCTGAAAATGGATTTTTGGCAGGTCATTTTGGTGATTGAAAATCAGAGTGATTTGGAACATACGATTAAAAATATACGTTCCTATAAGCCCGGCATTCGAATTATTGCACTTGATTTATGGAATGCTGAAAGCCCCTGTGATGATATCGAGTGGGTCAATATGCAAGAACTCATTGCCGCAAATTTAATTGACTACCTCCCCAATATCCCGGTTCTCGCCAAAAATATCGGTTTAGGTTCGGGTGAGATCATGGAAGTTCTGGTCCCCTTTGGAAGTTCTTTCGTCTATCGTCACATCGGTTCGATTGAGCAAAAAAACTGGAAAATTGCTGCTATCTACCGAAACAGGCAGCTGATCATCCCCAGCGACAATAAAATGATTCAGCCCAACGATACGCTGGTATTGGTCGGCGATCCGGCCGTATTACGCTCTATTTATCGGGCGATTAAACGAGAACTCGGCCAGTTTCCGGCTCCGTTCGGATCTAAAATTTACCTCTACATCGATATGCGCATTGAAAAAGCTTCTGCGATTATGGCATTGGTCAGACGCAGTGTCTACATACAAAAAAAGCTCCGTCAGCCTCTTATTATCAAAGTGATCAATCCCGGTGATATTGACGTACTTCGTATGATTAAAGCCTCAGCCCAAGAGGATACTGTTGTCGATATCTGTTATGATTCAAAACCGAATGAAGCGATGATTTTAGATGATATCAAAACGTTTCATATCGGCCTGTTTTTAGTCTCTCACACTATTTTTTCGATTTCTTCTATTCGCAAAAAGCTTTACGCCGGAAATGTCCCTGTGTTAAAGCTGGCCGATCGTTCATTCGCTTCATTACGCGAAAGTGTAGTGATTTTGAGCGAAGAGGGGCATATCGAGAACATCTCAACTACGATTTTTGACGTCTCCTCCCAGTTCGGTTTTAATTTGGAATTGATTGATTATGTCAACGAAGAGGGATCACACAAACACGAAGTGATTGACCATTTTAATAACTTAGCTGCTATTTTTTCCAAATCGATCCATGTTTCTGAGGAAGAAGAAAATCCTATACGTGTGTTACGCGAAAGGGAAAATTTTCTTCATGTTTTGCCGTTTACATCCAAGATGTTTATGAACCCCTTCAATGTCTATATTTCCACCGATCCTGAAGTCCTCTACCGCAAGTTAGACCGTTATCACCAGCTTTTTATCCCTACGCAAATTTAACCCTCGTCAAGAGGGTTTAAGTCATATTTCTGTAATATATATCTCATTACGCAACAACTTAATCCATCAGGTTTTTTTATGACGATTTCTATCAATCTTAAACGTGTTATCGATGATTCTTATCCTATCCATATCGGCTCTTTGCCGGAGATAAACTTCGATGGAAAGGTCGCTGTTCTAACCAACCCGAAAGTTTCAGGCCTCCATTTGCAAACACTTCTTTCCCGTCTAAAAGCAAAAGAAGTTTATATTATCACTATCCCTGACGGCGAGCAGTATAAAACATTTCAAAATATCGAATTTGTGCTGGAGAGGATGTTTGATCACCGCTTGAACCGCAAATCACTTTTAATCGCATTCGGCGGCGGAGTAATCGGCGACATGGGCGGTTTCACGGCAAGCCTTTATAACCGCGGGATCGATTTTATCCAGATTCCGACCACACTTCTTTCTCAGGTAGATGCAAGTGTCGGAGGAAAAACGGGGATCAACAACCGATACGGAAAAAACCTGATCGGTGCATTTCATCAGCCTCGTGCCGTCTACATCGATCCGAGTTTTTTGCAAACACTCCCTTCCCGTGAATTTGGAGCAGGTGTAGCGGAGATCGTTAAGATGGCGGTGACCTTCAATGCACCGTTTTTTGAGTGGTTGGAGAATAATGACCTGCGCGAGGGTGATAATCTTCAGCATGCCATTGCAAAAGCCGTCGAGACAAAAGCACGTGTCGTTGAAGAAGACGAAAAAGAGCAGGGACTTCGTGCCGCTTTAAACTATGGGCATACGTTTGGGCATGTGATTGAAAATGAAACGGCGTACACTGCGTATCTGCACGGTGAAAGTGTCGCGATCGGTATGGTGATGGCGAATGATTTGGCCTGTGGAGCAGGACTGATGAGTGTTGATGAGGCAGAGCGTGTCAAGGCGCTTTTGGGCCGTTATGATCTTCCTCTTAGTTATCCGATCCGTGATGTGGAGCGATTCTATCAAGCATTTTTTCTGGATAAAAAAAGTGCCGACAGTGCGATTACCTTTATTCTCCCCCGTGGAATCGGAGGCGTTGAGATTACCGATGCCATTGAACCCGCGCTCGTGAAAAAGACATTATCAAAATTTCAGGGGATTATGGCGTGAAACACTACCGGTTTTTACTAGCAATCTTTCTGTTGACGGGTTTAGCCCTCAGTGGTGCCGTCAAAGAAGAAAAGGCTCCTCAGGAACAAACAGTAACGATCCCCAAAGAGGTTGAAATCCAAAATGTCCAGGAAGAGCTCTCCAAAATACAGAAAGAGCTTGCCCGGGGCAACAGCATTTGGCTCAAAAGCTATAACTCGTATATGGCCTATCAGGAATCCCGAAAAAGCCTCAGAGAGGTTCAATATCGAATCAATCAGTTGCAGGGATGGACTCCAAACGTAGAACGTAAACTCGAAATCGAAGCATTGCAGGCCAAGCACAAAGTTTTGACCGATCAGATTGAACTGCTCAAAGCGCAGGGGACATCCCCGTTTGTATCCTTGCTGAAGCCTGATGAAGCGGGTGAACTTCCGACGATCACCAATCCTTTTGAGATCGTGACCGGACTCTCTTATGTGAAACGGATTAACAGTCAGTACAAAGACTATGTACTGCGCGAAGAGGAACTCCAGGAAATCATTTCCCTATTGGAACGTCAAGTCGGCCTTTATAAAGACATGATGCGCCTGAACCCAAAAGGGGATTATGAGGTAGAACTGGATGCCACGCTGCTGCAGGTTGAAAAGTTTAAGTTGGCCCTTGAAACGTTGATTTCAACGGCAAGCCTATATGAAAAACGGATTGAGTCGACGGAAGCAAAAATCAACAAAGAGATCAAAGATCAACTGTATAAATTGTTAAATATCGGTGTCGTAATTTTGGTTCTTTTCGGATTCTCACTCCTTTTGAAACGGATAGCCAAACGGTATATCACCGACAATGAGCGATTTTACACCGCCAATAAGATCGTTACGTTTATCAATGTAACTCTTATCATCTTGATTGTCTTGTTCAGCTACATCGACAATGTCGGCTACCTTGCAACGGTCTTGGGATTCGCATCAGCGGGTCTTGCCATTGCGATGCGCGACTGGTTCATGAGTGCATTGGGATGGCTGGTCATTATTGTCGGAGGCGCTATTCATGTCGGAGACCGCATCCGGGTTGAAAAAGACGGGATGATTTATCTGGGGGACGTATTGGATATTTCATTGCAGCGAATTACCCTGTTGGAAGACGTGACGTTGACGACGGTAATGCATAACCGCCGGGGAGGACGGATTATATTTGTCCCGAACAATTATATCTTCACCTCGTTGATCGCAAACTATACCCACGGAGCGCTCAAAACGGTTTGGGACGGGATCGATATCATTATCACTTTTGACTCCAACCACAAAAAAGCGGCGCACCTCGCAAAAGAGATCTGCCGTAAATATGCCAAAGGCTATACCGATATCACCCGCAAACAGCTTAATAAACTCCGCGACCGGTACAGTTTGAAAAATACGAATGTCGAACCCCGTATCTTTACCTTTATTGAGCCGAACGGGATGAAAGTGAGTGCATGGTATCTCACGAATGCCTATGCGACGCTGACGTTGCGCAGCACTATTTCTGCCGAAATCGTAGATGCTTTTAATGCTGAATCTGACATTACGATCGCTTATCCGACACAAACAATCTATACCGGACATATCCCGCCGCGATCAGAACCTCCGATGGAGAACGCATGAAGCCGAAAGTCTATTTCAAAACCTTCGGATGCCGAACCAATGTATTTGACTCACAGGTGATGATGAGTGCGCTCAAAGATTATGAGGTGACGGAAAATGAAGCCCAAGCCGATATTGTCATCGTCAATTCCTGCACGGTAACTAACGGTGCGGATGTCAGTGTCCGAGGCTATATCAATCAGATCGAGAAACAGGGAAAAAAGCTTTTTCTGACGGGATGCGGAGCCCATACCAAAGGGGAAAGCCTCTTTAGTACCGGAAAAGTACAGGGTGTATTCGGCCCATCTGAAAAAATGAAGATCAATACCCTTATCTCCCAGGAGAGCCGTTTTTATGAGATCGGTGATTTGAACTATATCGACGATGCGATCGTGGATGAGTTCGTCGGAAAATCGCGAGCCTTTATCAAGATTCAGGAAGGGTGCAATTTCCGCTGCAGTTACTGTATTATCCCTTTTGTACGCGGTGATGCGCGAAGTATGGACGAATCAAAAATACTGGAGCAGATTTCACGCCTGGCGAGTAACGGTTTCGGCGAATTCGTCCTGACCGGAACCAATGTCGGCAGCTACGGACAGGGGGAAGGGCGCAATATCGCAGACCTGATGAAAAAAATGTCGTTGATCCGTGGAGTCCGCCGTATCCGTGTCGGATCACTCGAACCGATACAAATCAATGAGTCGTTTCGGGAGATTTTGGATGAGCCTTGGCTTGAACGTCATCTGCACATCGCGATTCAACACAGCTCGGATGCGATGCTTCGACTGATGAACCGCCGCAACCGATTTGCCAATGATGTAGAATTGTTCGGTATACTGAATGCCAAAGGGTTTGCCCTCGGAACCGATTTTATTGTCGGCCACCCTGGAGAGAGCGAGTCGATTTGGGAAGAAGCGATGCGAAATATTCAAGAACTTCATCTTACCCATATCCATCCTTTTACGTACTCCAAGCGTGACGGAACGCCGAGTGCGACGATGAAACCTGAAGTTAACGGAACACTGTCCGCAAAAAGGATGAGTGAGCTCAACCTTCTTATTGAATCCAATAACCGTGCTTTTCGTGAAAAGATGCGTCCGATACCGTTGGACGTGTTGATCGAGTCTTGCGATGGAAACCGTAATGTCGGATATGATCAGTTTTACAATAAAGTAATAATCGAAAGCAGCGAAGATCTCAGCGGTGACTGGATCACGCTGGAACAGTATGAGGTACACGATGAATGTAACATGGCCAAATTTTAACCGTAATCAGCTCATTCTTATTGTATCGGGCGGGATTATTCTGCTCTTGCTTTTGTTTGCACTGTTGCGTGACAGCGGTGAGACGGTTACTTTGAAAGAGGCGACCAGACTGATCGAAAATGACCAAATCGAGAAAGCATTTCGGGATAACGGGTTTACCTATTTATCGACAAAAGAAAATGGTATCGTCAAAATCTCTTCCTCGCAGTTGCCTCCTGAACTTACGGCTGATCTTGTGATTGAGCCCAAAGGGGGAAATGGTTGGGTATGGTTTTTCTTCTTTTTTGCCCTGATAGGCGGAGCCGGGTTCTGGGCATGGAAAAGCCGTCTCGGGTTTGAAGACGATATTCCGCCGGAAGTTCCGGTTGTTAAAGCCTCAGCTGAGCCTGAAGCTCCCTCATCCAATGTTTCTGCGGTGAAATCAACGGTTCGTTTTAGTGATATCGGCGGTATCGGTGACGTTAAAGAAGAGCTGGAAGAGATCATCGACTTTTTACGCAATCCCAAACGCTATTACAGTTTCGGTGCGCGAATGCCGCGGGGAGTTTTACTGGTAGGCCCTCCGGGCGTCGGGAAAACGATGATTGCCAAAGCCGTTGCTGCCGAAGCAGATGTTCCGTTTTTCTACCAAAGCGGAGCCTCCTTTGTTCAGATTTATGTCGGTATGGGGGCAAAACGGGTTTCCGAGCTGTTTTCAGCCGCCAAGAAAAATGCACCGGCCATTATTTTTATCGATGAGATCGATGCGGTCGGTAAAAAACGTGAGGGGGGACGAAACGACGAACGCGAAGGGACCCTCAATCAGCTCCTGACCGAGATGGACGGATTTGAAGAGACGAGCGGTATCGTTGTGATTGCCGCGACGAATAATATCGATGTCATGGATGCGGCACTGCTTCGTGCCGGACGGTTTGACCGCCGTATTTTCGTGGAACTCCCTACCGCAACCGAGCGTGAAGCGATCTTGCAAAAATATCTCCGTCATATCCCTCATGATCTCTCGATTGCCGAAATCGCCAAAATGACGGTCGGATTTAACGGTGCTTCACTTGCAGCACTGGTCAATGAAGCGGCACTGCTATGCATGCGTCAAAACGAGATACAAGTACGGGCTGAACACTTTTTGGCGGTTAAAGACAAAGTGATGTTCGGTAAAAAGAAAATAGCGATGCTCAGCGAAGAACAGCGCCGTTATCAGGTTCGCTACCAAGCCGGAAAAGTATTTGCCGCAACATGGTTTGACCTGCCGTATGAGAAGATTACGCTTACCAACGACGCGATTACCCCTCCGACGGCCGAGCCTCAGCTGCGCCATGAGATCGAAGCGCATATTCGCGTTCATTTGGCCGGAATAGCATCTTCGCATCTCCGTTTCGGTGAGCATGCGAGCAATGCTTCACACGACTTGGCCGTTGCCAAAAATTTAGTCCATGCCATGGTCTATGAATACGGTATGGGAAGCACGATCCAACCGACATCGGAAGATGAAGCGAAACTCACGGATCGTCTCTATTCGGAGATGAGCAGTCTCTTGGAACGTCATGAAAAGATTGTTACAAAGTTTGAAGCGATTCTAGATGAATATGAGCATATCTCCAAAGCCCTAGCCAAAGCAACGATGAATGAGATTCTATAGCGGCTTTGCCCTCTGTGGGGATCAGCATTTTTTTGATCTCTATTTAAAAGAGAGCGATTATACCGTTGCCGGATTTAGCTACGGTGCGATCAGGGCGGCACAATATGCCTCTGAAGCAGATGAGCGGATCGATACCCTGCAGCTTTTTTCCCCGGCTTTTTTCCAAACCAAAAAAGAGTCTTTCCGCCGTCTGCAGATGAGCGGATATTTCAAAGATACCGAGCGCTATCTTGAGGGATTTTTAACCCGCTGTTTTTCTCCCTTTCCTTTAGCCCCGATCTCATTGGGAAACAACAATGCCGAAGAGTTGCAGGAGTTGCTCTATTTTGAGTGGTCAGAAGCCTTGATGGAAACGATCCGAGCCAAAGGGATACGGATTGAAGTCTATTTGGGGCTTGAAGACCAAGTAATCGATGTTGAAGGTGCGCGAGAGTTTTTTCTCCCTTATGCTACCGTCACCTCGATCAAAAGAGCTAACCATTTTTTACAAGAATGAAAGCACATAGGTATGCTGGGCACTCTGCCGAAGACATTGTGCCCCTTGTGGGTAGAACTCAGCGTTAGCGTAGGTAATCGGGGCTTTGCTTCGATTGTATATTAAAATAAAAGGATTTTTTTTATGATTAAAATAGGTGTTATTACCGCATCAGACCGTGCGAGTGCAGGGATTTACGAAGATATATCCGGGGTAGCGATTCAGGATACGATGAAAGACTATTTGACCTCTGAACACGAAATTGTCTATCGCTGTATCCCTGACGTCCAATCGACTATCGAAGCGACGATGATCGAATTGTGCGACCGTGAGGGATGCTGTCTCGTCGTCACGACCGGTGGAACGGGCCCCGCATTGCGCGACGTTACCCCTGAAGCGACGGAAAACGTCTGCGAGAAGATGATGCCGGGATTCGGAGAATTGATGCGTCAGGTAAGCCTGCAATACGTCCCTACGGCGATTCTGTCTCGCCAAACAGCGGGGATTCGCGGTAAATCGCTGATTATCAATCTTCCGGGTAAACCGAAATCGATTCGCGAATGTCTGGATGCCGTATTCCCCGCCGTTCCGTATTGTATCGATTTGATCGAAGGGCCGTATTTGGAGTGCAATCCAGAGGTCATCAAGGCATTTAGACCTAAACAGTAATTAAAGGAGTTAGCGATGGATGTATTTATGCAAGAAGCGATTCGTGAAGCCGAAAAAGGGCTGGAAGAGGGGGGAATCCCTATCGGGGCGGTATTGGTTTATGACGGGCAGATTATCGGTCGAGGGCATAACCGCCGTATCCAAAACGGGAGTACCATTTTGCACGGTGAGATGGATGCTCTCGAAAATGCGGGACGTTTGAGCGCTTCTATCTATAAAAACTGTACCCTCTATACGACTCTCTCTCCGTGCCCAATGTGCTCAGGCGCTATTTCTCTTTATGGAATCCCGCGCGTCATCGTCGGTGAAAACGAAAATTTTGTCGGAGAAGAAGAATTGTTGCGATCACGCGGCGTCACTCTCGATGTCATTAATGACGAAAAATGTATCGAAATGATGAAAAAGTTTATCCGTGAAAATCCGATTCTCTGGAATGAAGATATAGGGGAATAAGGGGGACGGTACGATACGGCGTAAGCCGCATCCTTTTTACCAATCGCGTACGAGGTTATGACAGCGCATACAGGCGCGTTGAATATCAAGGTAGGCATTTTGGGCAGTTTCACGGCGCATATTATCCATACTCGATTTAATAATCTCGACATTATCGGAAATCAAATGGGCGGATGTTGTTGCAATACGTGCTTGATGAGCTTTCTCTTTTGGAAGCTTGTTCCGCATCATTTCTTCATTGCCAAAGAGCTTTTCACTCTCTATGCCAAGTACTTCAGCGGCTTGAAGTGCTTTTTTCTTATCCCCTTCAATAAAACCAGCCTGCATCGCTTTCATATACGTATTAAGCTTTAGCATATTATCTTTTAAATCATATGGACCTGTTGCTGCAGCTGTTGCCGCTGTGGAAAATGCTAAAACTGCGATGACACTTATTACAAATCTTTTACCCATGAAAACTCCTTATAATTAGCTTGTTTATACTATAGGTTAATATAGATTAAAAAAATATTAATTTATCTTATGGAGGTTACAGGGGATTTGTAGAATGTTTTTGGAGGAAATCCTCCAAAAAGAGCAAAAAAATTAAACGAAATCGACTTTGGTAACGTGGTGGTTGAGTCCAAGTTCCGCAGATGTACATCCCAGAGCAAGACCTACCATTTGTGGCATGTGCAAGACAGGAAGTTTTACGTCTCGTCCGAGGGCTTTGGAAGCGCTATGGTGCTGTACGTCGAGTTTGAGATGGCACAGAGGACACGGTGTTACCATCCAGTCTGCATTGGCATCCATCGCACCCGCAATCGCATTACCGGTCAAGATAGCGGCTGTACGAGGTGATTGAAGCTCCGCATGGAAACCGCAGCATTTATTTTTCTCTGCGTAATCGACATTCACGCCGCCGCATGCGATGATAAGATCATCAAGTGAGGTAGGATTGTACGGGTTTTCTCCGCCGTTACTGAGGTTTTGAAGCTCTGAAGGGCGGATATTGTGACATCCGTAGAATGGTGCAATGTTGAATTGGCTGAGAGGCACTTGTACCTGTTTAGCCAAATTTTCCAAACCGAAATCTTGGACAAGAGCGTAAAGGAAGTGCGTTACTTCCGATGTCCCTTTGTACTCCAAACCTACTTCGGCCAATTTTGCATTGACCTTTGCTTTAAGCTCAGGATTTGTATCCAGGCGATGTTTTGTCATTGCTGTATTGAGTTGGCATGTATTACAGATTGTCACCATGGTAAGCCCCAATTTCTCCGCATAACAGATGTTGCGGGCATTGAGTACCAAAGAGAGGAAATCGTCATAATCTTGAAGGTGTGATGCACCGCAGCACGTCGCTTCATCCAACAATATAAGTTCAATACCGAGTTTGTCGGCAACCGCTAAGGTTGATTTGAGAAGTTCTGGTGTACTTTCTCGAGCCGTACATCCTGTGTAGAGGGCGTATTTAAGTTTTTCCATGGCTTCCTCCTAAAATTTCACGGTAGATGAAGATTGGATCAATTTTTTCACTTCATCAAGATTTTTTGATTTCGGCATATTCCACGGCATAACGATTTTTCCGTTTCGGAACATCGCAATCGCTTCAGGGAGATGTTTCATTACACCGATGTTGCCTTCGGAATAACGGACGAGTTCTCCTTCATCAAGCAGACCGTGTTTTTGAATCGAATGGGCGAATCCGACAGCATGGCGCGTTGCAACATTGTTTTTCGCAATGTTTGCTTCGAAAATCATGTTATGAAGTTTCGTGATCTTTTCGATCGGATTGACGTCTTTAGGACAAACTTCCGCACACTCCATACATTTGACACAATCCCAAACACCTTGTGCTTCTTGGTTGACGGTATGCAAACGTTCAATCGATGCATCATCACGGACATCGGCAGAGAATCGGTATGCCGCTGCAAAGGCTGCAGGTCCGATAAACTCTTCATTGATCGCAAGTGCCGGACACGAGTAGTGGCAGGCCCCGCATTGGATACAGTAATCGGCTTCGAGAAGCTTTTCGGCATCATGCGGGCTTACGAGATGCTCTTGCGCCGGATGTTCTTCGATATCACTGACCAGGAATGGCTGGATGGCGGCATGTTTGTCCCAAAAATCTTTTTTATCAATGATAAGGTCTTTAACGACACGTTTGGTACTTAGCGGCTCAATCGTGAGTTCGCTTCCAAACACATTGATGAGATCAAAAAGACGTGATTTACACGCCAAAATCCCTTTGCCGTTCACTTTAATCGAACAAACACCGCAGATACCGTGACGGCAGCTGCGACGGTAGGATAGACTTCCGTCATGATCCCATTTGATTCGGTTGAGGATGTCGAGGACTACCTCTTCATGTGTTACATCTAAAACATAGGTATTATAGTAAGGAAGGTAATCGGTCTCTTCATTGAAACGGAAAACTTTAAACGTTACTTGTTGCGATTTTATCGTATCCATAGTCTCTTCCTTAATATGATCGTGCTTTGAGTTCATGGCGACCGAGGGTAACGTCCATGTAATCAAGTGTGATATTCCCGTTCTCATCCATGTAAGCCATAGTATGTTTCAAGAATTTTTCATCATCACGCGTCGGGAAATCTTCACGGAAGTGGGCACCGCGGCTCTCTTGACGATCCAATGCGCTGGCAACGATAAAGACGGAATAATCGAGCATGTGGCCGAATTCGATCGCCTCTTGGAGCTCGGTATTAAAGATTTTCGATTTATCGGCAATACGGATATGCTGATAACGGTTGCGCAAATCTTTTAAAATCTCCATTTGCGCTTTTAGCGTTTCGGCACTGCGGAAAACACCCGCATTATCGGTCATTGACTGTTGGAGCTCATTGCGCAGAACTGATACCGACTCTTGACCGTTGTTGTTCAGTACCCAGTTCATCTCTTCAATCATACGCGTCGCATCGGCTTCCGTTGCACGGTGCAATGAAAGAGTATCGATTTCATCGACCATTGTTTTACCGACAAAACGGCCGAACAGCAATGCCTCAAGGACGGAGTTCGCACCGAGACGGTTCGCACCGTGGACGGATGAACATGAACATTCGCCTGCTGCATAGAATCCTTCGACGAATTCGTTATTGTTTTTACGGACATGTCCGTGTTTGTCCATCGGGATACCGCCCATCGAATAGTGCGCGGTTGCAGAGATCAAGATCGGTTCTTTAATCATGTCAAGGCCGAGGAAAGTGATCGCGAGGTCGCGAAGTTCCGGCAGGCGTTCCATGATTTTTTCTTTGCCTAAGTGGACAAGATCGATGTAAACGGCATCTTTGCGAGGGCCGACACCGCGCCCTTCACGGATTTCTTGGATAATTGCGCGGGCAACAACGTCGCGAGATGCGAGTTCCATTGCATTCGGAGCGTATTTTTCCATAAAGCGCTCACCCAGTGAGTTAAGGAGTTTTCCCCCCTCACCGCGAGCCGCTTCGGAAATCAGAACACCGTTTCCGGAAAGTCCTGACGGATGGAATTGTACGAATTCCATATCTTCCAACGGAAGACCGTGACGTGCTACGAGTGAAAGACCGTCACCGGTATTTGCATGAGCATTTGAGTTGATTTTGAATGCACGGGCGTATCCGCCGGTCGCAAACATGACCGCTTTGGCATTGAAAATCGCTTTTTCACTGTTACGGATGTTATACGCGCTTACTCCGTATACTTTTCCTTCGTTATACAAAAGATCAGCCACATACCACTCATCCCAGAACTCTACTCCCTCACGGAATGCTTGTTCATAAATAGTCTGAAGCAGTGTCAGTCCGGTACGGTCTTTCGCGAAACAGGCACGCGGCGAAGATTGTCCGCCGAATGGCCGTTGGGCGATCGTTCCGTCTTCGTTACGGCTGAATGCCGCACCCATACGCTCAATCCAACGGATTGTTTCCGGTGCTTTTTCACACATGAACTGCACAACATCCTGGTCGGCAAGATAATCAGACCCTTTAACGGTATCAAATTCATGAAGCTCAACGCTGTCTGCATCACTGAATGCTGCATTGATCCCCCCTTGCGCTGCACCGGAGTGACTACGCAATGGATGTAACTTCGTGACAACGGCCACTTTTTTACCGGCTTTTTGCAACTCGCGAGCTGCCGCACATCCTGCTAAACCAGCTCCGACAATAACCGCATCATAAGTATAAATGGGAATACTCATACGCCTTCCTTGTTGATAAAATCTGTGGATGATTATAGCGCGCCACTCCTTGGGCAAGATTAAAAAGGTTTATAGGAGAGTCTGTAGATTGAAAGTAGCTATTGTTGTCCAAAATAGTAACAACTATAAGATTGTAACCAGGGAATATGAGTTGAAAAGTTACACTTTGAAGCAGGTTTAGCGTGTGCTAGCGAAGCGTTCACGCCTTTGGGCAACACGGTTTCCGCCGGTTTCTTTTGCTTTTTCAATCAATTCAATGGCTTCTTTGATCGCTTCATCGAGTGATTTAGCCGGCGGTTTAAGTAAAAAACCTCCGCTTAAGGTGATGTTGATCGATGCCTGTGCCGTATTGAAACTGGATTCTCCAACGGATGCAACAATTTGTTCAGCTTCTTGGATCGCGAGTTGTTTGCTGCTGCGGGACATTAGAAAAATAAAACGATCCTCATCAATATGGGCAGTAACATCTTGCGGTTGTTCATACATGGAGAGTATGCCGGCAATTTTTTTGAATAAATTTTCCATATCTTCATCGGAGAGGGTCTTGACAAGTGACGTATAGTTATCGATTTCAAACAAAGCAAGAAAGACGTTGTTCCCCCCTTTACCCGCTTTTTTGGCATTAAAACTGCTGATAAGCCCTTTTACATTGTTCAGACCGCTTAGGTTATGGATCAGACTTGGATTCTGTGAATGTTGAGACGACTTGCGTAACAACCTTTTGAGGATAAAATCAACTTCTTGGGTAGAGACAACTTTTGGGATCCCGTCAGTATCGATTGAACATGCTTTATGAAGATCACGGTAGATCGTATTAAGACGCTGGCGATAGAAAAGAAAGATAAACAAACCGGCAAAAAAGACCAAGATAGCCGTCATTTTGGCAGTGGCGATAGACTCGCTGATGATATGGATTTGGTAATCCATCATGCGGTCAATATCGGCCAAATAAGCACTGCGTGCGTTCATCATCAGGGTATGGGTGGAATTTTGGGAAATCGTGAGGGATTCTGACCAGATGAGTACATTATCCCGGAAGGCTTCAGAGGAAATTTTTAAAGAGCGTAAGAGGGAAGCCTGTTCTTCGTTTGAAGTTACGAAAGAGTCCAAAAGAGCTTCTTGTCCTGAGAGTTTAACGGACAATTCAATCTCAGAGAGAGCACCGTTGATGAGGATTGAGGCCATTTTGGGATCATTCAAATTCGTATTGATAATTTTATCGATCAACAGATGCTGATTTTTGAGGGCACCCAAACGTTCTGAGTACTGGGATACATGAAACAGTTGTGCGCAGAGTAAGGTTACACCGATTCCGAGAACCAGCAATCCGATTTTCAGATTCATAAAAACTTTTCGGATAGAAATATGCATAGTTATCCTTTTATACTAAAAGTTATATAAATTAATTAAACACATTCTATCACAAAATGATTAAAGCGACAGAAATTTAACACAACCATAATCTGTTTTCGTCTATAATAGTAATATACAACGGTTTTGGAATGGACAGAGGGCGTGAATACGGAAAACTATTTTATTTCTACTTTTCGTTCTGTCCGTACGCACATCGGAGATGATGGAGCGTGTATCGGCCGATGGGTTTACAGCAAAGATGTTTTTTTCGAAAATGTCCATTTTAAACGCTCATGGCTGAGCTCTTATCAAATCGGCTATAAAGCGATGATCGTGAACATCTCGGATGCGATTGCCATGAATGCGACTCCTAAATATGCGCTGCTCGGAGTCGCAATGCCGCGTTCGATGAGCCTTCATGAGATGGATGAACTTTCGTCCGGAATTCAGGCTGCCGCTGCGGAATACGGTATCGAGATTATCGGCGGGGATACGATCAGTAATTCCAAGCTTGATCTCTCTATTACCATTATTTCCGAAACGGCGGAACCATTGTTGCGCCGGGGATTAAAAGCCGGTGATATTATCGCGCATACGGGTACGATCGGAAAATCGGTGAGAGAGCTGCGCTATCTAATGAGCGGCGGGAAAGTACATTCCAAAAGCCGTTTTGTCGCTCCTGTTTTACGTCAATCTTTTGTGACCCGAACACGACGTTATTTACGTTGCGGGATGGATATATCGGACGGTCTTTTCAGTGATATAGAAAAGCTATGTCGGGCAAACCGGCTGGGTATACGATTTGATCGAAAAATAGCGAAGAAGATCGGATGCAGCGGCGAAGAGTATGAAATGCTGATCGCTTTTTCTCCGAACCGTCTGAAAACGATTCGCCGTATTGCCTCACGTACCCGAACAACAATTACCCCCGTTGCGTATGCTGTACGCGGAAACTATAGCAATCGCTGTAAGTCTCATCATTTTTAGGAGTTTCATGGAACGTCAATATTATCTTCCACACAGTCCAATCGAATTTCATTTTCGCCAATCCGCTCGTGATTTCGTCGTAGATGAAATTCCATTGTACCCGTTTAGCGGGGAGGGGGAACATCTGGTACTTCATGTGCGGAAAAAAAACCTCTCTACCTGGCAAATGATCGATATTTTCAGTAATCATTTGGGGATTAAAGCGCGCGATATCGGCTATGCCGGTTTAAAAGATAAAAATGCGCAAACGAAACAGTATATTTCACTGCCGAAAAAATATGAATCTGCATTGGAAAATTTTGAGCATGAAGGGATAAAAATCCTGGAGCGTGTCTACCATAATAATAAAATCCGTATGGGACACCTCAAAGGAAACCGTTTTTTTATCCGTCTTAAAAAAGTGACTCCCGTGGCAGCTACGAAAATCACGCAGGCTTTAAGGCTGATCAAAAAGCAGGGGATGCCGAACTATTTCGGATTCCAGCGATTTGGATTGGATGGAGAGAATTATAAAAAAGGGGAAGCGATTTTAGCCGGTACGTTAAAAGAACGGAATAAAAAATTGTCCCAGTTTTATATCAATTCGTATCAGAGTTACCTCTTTAACGGTTGGTTGAGCCGCCGTATCGAAATTTCCAAACTTGTGGAGGGGTTCAGTATCGATGAACTGAGTGCAGTTTTGCCGTTTCCCAAAGAAGAGCTTGAAGCGATGAAAGCGCAACAGCATCCTTTTAAACTGATACACGGCGATGTGATGATGCATTATCCTTACGGAAAACTGTTTCATTATGAGAGCAGTGATGAGATCGAGCGATTTTTTAAACATGATATTTCGGTCAGCGGACTGCTGAGCGGGAAACGTGCAACACGTGCTGTCGGATTGGCAGAGACAATCGAAAAAGAGTATGACACCATTACGGAGGGGATTGATGGCGCGCGCCGTTACGGCTGGATCTTCCCTGAAGAGATTGAGGGGGAATATAAAGAGAATGATGCCTGGTTTGAACTTCATTTTACCCTTCCAAAAGGGTGCTATGCCACCGTGCTGATTGAAGAGATCGCCAAACGCCCAATACAAACCGATGAAGAACAGGAGTAGCCTTTGAAACAACATTTCACCTCTGCATTATCCCAAACTTTTGGCCGTTTTGCTTCCAAAGAACATGGGAGATTTTTCCAAAATATTATTAATAAATCCTATGTCCGGATGATGGGATTGGATATGAGTGATTTTAATCCTCCCGAATCGTATCCGACACTCAATGCCCTTTTTACCCGAAAGTTTTCTCATAAGCGTTCGTTTTCTCTTGATCCTCAGGATATGATCAGCCCTTGTGATTCTTTGATTACCGAATGCGGAGAGATCGAAGATGATTTGGCACTGCAAATCAAAGGGATGAGTTACAGTATCGACGGAGTACTGGGCGATGGAATTTCGAGCGATTCGAAAAAAAGTGTCCATAACGGAACCTTTGTCAATTTTTATCTCTCTCCGCGTGATTATCACCGCTATCATGCTCCGATCGATATGCAGGTACTTCATGCAGTACATATTCCCGGCAAACTGTATCCCGTCAATATCCCTTCACTCAAAAAGCAGGTGAATCTTTTTATCGAAAACGAACGGGTTGTTTTGGAATGTTTAAGTGCTCAGGGCAAACGGTTTTTCCTGATTTTGGTCGGTGCGCTTAATGTCGGTGAGATGGAGGTGAGTTTTGAACCCCGTATCCGAACGAACAAGGACATTACCCCGAGCCAATACAGCTATAAAGATCTTTATTTGAGCAAAGGGGACGATTTCGGCTGTTTCCGGATGGGTTCTACGATCGTTATGCTTTGTGAGAATGGGATGATTGAATTAGGAATCTCTGCCGGACATAACGTCCGTTTTGCTCAGACGATCGCCCGTATTAATTAGAGCCGATCTCTAAACGGGTGTAGAGATGACCGCTCTCTTCATAAATCGTAATATTGCTTGACATGGGCGGATGGAGTTTTGACAAAGTTCCCTGAATCGAATGGAAAACATGGAAATGGACCGGAAGCATCGGTGCCGTGATAAATGAGATGTGTCCACGGTGTATGATGTTTGCCAGTGAAAAGACACCGCTGTAATAAACGGTTTTGTTAATAGCGCGGTTGATGCGGTATTGACGAAGCAGTTGAATGTTTTTGACATATATTTCACGCTCTTCCGGCAGAAGGAGGCGGTTGTTTTTCTCCCGCTCGACTTCATTATCTATTTCCGCTTCCGTCATTTTTTTTCGATCTTCGATTTCGTTTGGGAGCGAAGGATCATAGGTTTTAAAAAGATCCAGAATAACATCGGTATCGGTAATGGCCTTGGCTGGCGTATAAATGTAACGTTTATCGTTGATATAAGGGTGATCCAATGCTTTGATCAGCTCTGCAACAAAACTCATGTAGACAAATTTATCTTCTTTGTTGTGGTCAAACTCGATCCCCGTTTGGGAGATCATCGGTTTTGGACCGGCATAGTGAAGCGGCATGGATCGTTCCTTGGTTATACGTTGAATCTAAAGTGCATGATATCACCGTCTTGCACAATATACTCTTTTCCTTCTAAACGCATTTTACCGGCTTCTTTGGATTTTGCTTCTCCGCCGCACTCTACAAAGTCTTTGTAGGCGATTACTTCGGCGCGGATAAACCCTTTTTCAAAGTCGTTGTGGATGACGGCAGCCGCTTTGGGTGCGGTGGTGTTTTTGTGGATCGTCCACGCACGCACCTCTTTGACTCCGGCGGTGAAGTAGCTCATAAGTCCCAGTTTATCAAACCCTTTGCGGATGATTTGCTCCAATCCTGACTCTTCGACACCCATATCACGTAGGAACTCGTCGCGCTCGTCATCTTCCATACCGACCAATTCTTCTTCGATTTTGGCGCAGAGTTTGATGACTTCACAGCCGTGTTTCGCCGCGTGTTCACGAAGGCGCTGAACGTATTCATTGTCTTCCGTGAGGCCGTCTTCATCGACATTGGCACCGTACATGATCTCTTTGGCACTAAGGAGTCGAGTTTCACTCATCAGTTTTTCATACATTTCCGTATCGGCTTTCGGGAAGTTGAGGGCGAGGTTTCCTTCCGCTAAAAATTCGGATAATTCTTCGGCAAATACTAGCATTGCTGCCGCATCTTTCTCATTTTTCGCCTGTTTTTTAAGTCTCTCGATACGGTTGGTCAATACTTCGATATCGGCTAGAATAAGCTCGTTTTCGATGATTTCAACGTCGAGAAGGGGGTCGATACGTCCTTCGGTGTGGACGATGTTGTCATCTTCAAAACAACGGACGATTTGTAAGATTACTTCCGTTTCGCGGATATTGGAGAGAAATTTATTCCCCAATCCCTCTCCTTTGCTCGCCCCTTTGACAAGACCTGCAATATCGACGAAATCGAGCGTCGAATGTTGGATACGCTCAGGATTAACGATTTTAGCCAATGCATCCAAACGGATATCCGGAACGGGAACGGTTGCTTTGTTCGGTTCGATCGTACAGAACGGATAGTTGGCCGCTTCGGCATTTTGTGCTTTGGTAAGCGCGTTAAAAGTGGTCGATTTTCCGACGTTTGGTAATCCTACGAGTCCGATTGATAAGCCCATTGCGTGTTTCCTTGATTATTATACGATTGCTATTTAATTGGCGCCATTATAAACCATAGTTGTTGATAGCCGACTGAGAGGGAAATTGAGAGGGTGCTTTCCCGATTAAAATCGGGAAAAAAGAAGCTTTATTTACAATGTTCTAAAAGCCAGTTGAGCGTCATACGTACACCGGCACCCGTTCCGCCGTAGGTGTGGACATCCCATGCGCTTTCGGTGTAGGCTGAGCCTGCGATGTCGAAATGGACCCATTTTTCTTTCATGTTGTCATCGATAAAATTATCGAGAAAGAGTGCCGCCGTGATCGCTCCGCCGTAGGGTTTGGAAGAGACGTTGCTGACATCGGCAAGATCGCTTTTGATCAGTTTTTTGAGATGACGGTTAAACGGCAGATTACCGCAGTATTCGCCGCTTTGTTCCGCCGCAGTGAGCCACTCTTGTTTGAGTGATTCATTATGCCCCATTACGCCCGTCGTGTACGGCCCTAGAGCTACCATACAAGCACCGGTGAGGGTCGCATAATCGAAAATATAATCGCTTTTGACATATTCTTGTGCATATCCGAGTACGTCTGCAAGGACGAGACGCCCTTCGGCATCGGTGTTGCGTACTTCGATCGTTTTTCCGTTTTTGGCACGGAGGACATCGTCGGGTTTGTAGGCATTTCCGCCGATCATATTTTCAACGGCTCCGACAAAAGCATGCACTTCGATATCCAGTTTGAGTTCGCTGACTGCTTTGATGATCCCCATTACGGCACACCCTCCGGCTTTGTCCATTTTCATGGTTACCATGGATGTAGCCCCTTTAAGGCTTAATCCGCCGCTGTCGTAGGTGAGACCTTTTCCGACAAGGGTAATCACTTTTTTCGGATTTTCCGGTTTGTAGGCGAGATGGATAAGGCGGGGAGGGTTACTGGAAGCCCGTCCGACGCTGAGCATTGCAAACATTTTCTCATCTTCAAGGCCGTTGACATCGAGGATGGTACACTCAAGGTTATTCGATTGCGAAAGAATTTCAGCCGTAACCGCCATAGCCTGAGGAGTCATATCATAAGGTGTCTGGTTGACCAAATCACGGACAAAGTTAGTCGCTTTTGCTATCACCGTTGTTTGCGCGAGTATCGATTCCAAGGCGTCGATATCATTGACGCTTCCGTCATGGTTTGTATTGCTAAAGATGACGTCCAAGAGCGAAGAGGGTTTAGGTTCTGACTTATAAGCTTCAAAACGGTAGCTTCCCAACAATGCCCCCTCGATAAGCGCTTTAAAATGCCCCGGTGTATATTGTGCGATTTTAAGAGAGGTATAGGCATAGTTCATTGCCGTTTTGATTGCACTTGCCATACAGCTGCGATAAAGTTCATCGGATGCATCATCCGCAATCGCACAGACGAGCAAACGGTGTTCGTGCAAGGTGCAGAGCTGATCGGCTTCGGCCTTGAAGCCTGCTTTGCTTAAGAGCCCATGGTGCGGGTGAGTTTCAAATTGTTTCGGTGTTACAAATTCTAAGGTTAGATCAGCATCGATCTGTTCGAGCGGTTGATTATAAAGTTTGACGTTCACGGCGTTTCTCCAAAAGATTTTTTTCAAGTCGATTCATACTGAAGGTGATTGCCCAGATGATTAAAGCAATCATAGGGATTGCAAAATACCAATGGGCTTTGATCCATTTGAGGATCTCTAAAATCTCCGCACCGTAGAAATAGGCGGGGATGATAGTGATAGCCGCCCAGAAAATGGCACTGATAAAATTGATAATCGCAAATTGACGGCTGGAATATTGAGTCAGACCGATCGCCATAGGGATAACGGTTCGCATTCCGTACATGTAGCGCTGTACAAAGATGACCGGCCATCCGTATTTTTTGAGTAAGAGGTGGGCGATGGCAAATTTACGGCGCTGGGAACGAAGTTTGTTATGAATATAGCGTTTGTTAAATCGCCCGATATAGAAATAGATCTGATCACCGATAAATCCGCCGAATCCGCCGACTGCTATCGCGATAGGCAGAGACATATCCCCCATATGAGAAAAGATACCGGCCATAATCAGCCCCATTTCCCCTTCTAAAATACTCCAAAAAAAGAGGACGATGTAGCCGTATTCTCTAAGCCACCCAATTAACAGATCTTCCACGGATAGCCTTAATTATCGAAATTCAAAATTTGTTTTGCCTGAATCATATCTTTATCTCCGCGGCCGGAGAGATTGACGATGATGAGTTTACCTTCGATATCCGTTAATTTTTTGAGATAAGCAACGGCATGTGCGGTTTCAAATGCAGGAATGATTCCCTCTGCACGGCTCAACCAGACGAATGCATCAAGTGCTTCGGCATCGGTAATATTATCATAGCTTACCGTATCGTTTTCTTTGTGAAAGGAGTGTTCCGGCCCGATTCCGGGATAATCCAGACCGGCAGAAATGGAGTGGGCTTCGAGAATCTGTCCGTCTTCATCCTGGAGAAGATAGCTCATTTGACCGTGCAGTACCCCCGGGCGTCCTTTGAGAAGAGAACAGCCGTGTTTGTCGGTATCGACTCCCAACCCTCCCGCTTCGATTCCGATACAGCGGACTTCCTTGTCTTCGAGGAAGTGTTGAAACGTTCCGATAGCATTGGAACCGCCGCCGATGCAGGCAATGACGTAATCGGGAAGGCGATTTTCTTTTTCAAGGATCTGAGCGCGTGCTTCGCACCCGATGATCGCCTGAAAATCACGTACCATCATCGGATACGGATGAGGTCCGGCAACGGTTCCGATAATATAAAACGTATCACGCGCATGGGTGACCCAGTGGCGGATTGCGTCGTTCATTGCATCTTTGAGGGTTTTGGAACCGCTCTCGACTGCATGGACTTTGGCTCCGAGGAGTTTCATCCGAAAGACGTTGAGCTCTTGGCGTGCTACGTCTTTGGCACCCATAAAGATTTCACACTCTAATCCCAACAGTGCGGCGATGGTCGCTGTCGCCACACCATGCTGTCCCGCACCGGTTTCCGCGATTACTTTTTTCTTTCCAAGCCGTTTTGCCATTAACCCTTGGGCAATGACATTATTGACCTTGTGCGCTCCGGTATGATTCAAATCTTCACGTTTGAGATAGATTTTCGCCCCTAGTTCCGCAGAAAGGTTGGCGGCATAGTACAGGGGACTCGGACGTCCGACATAATCGGTAAGATAACCGTCTACCTCAGTCCAAAAATCTTTGTCAAAACGGAGTTCTTTATAGGCTTCTTCAAGTTCAAGCAAAGCAGGCATCAGGGTTTCAGGGACATAACGTCCTCCGAAGATACCGAAATGCCCTTCAACCGGGTCAAATTTCGAGGGGGTAGGGATATACATTAATCGACTCCAATCACAGTATAGACTTCAACAAGATCACGGAGTTTGGATTGACCGCTTAAAAAATCAAGCCCCATTATAAAACACGCTTCGACACATTCGGCTCCGACTTTGTTGATCAGATTGGCAGCGGCAAATGCGGTTCCTCCCGTTGCAATCAAATCATCGATCAACAATACGCGGGGTTTTTCGACTCCTGAAAAGGCGTCGATATGGATTTCTACTTCATCCACGCCATACTCAAGCGAATATTTTTCGGAGACGGTTGTATACGGGAGTTTCCCTTTTTTACGAATGGGGACGAATCCGACATTCAGCATTTGAGCGAGTGCGGCACCGAAGATAAATCCGCGTGCATCGATTCCTGCGATATGCGTAAGGTCATAGGTAGCGTAGCGTTTTGCCAAATGGCCCATCAAGACTCTGAATGCCTCTTTGTCGGAAAGGAGTGTCGTGATATCTTTAAAGACGATTCCCGGCTTTGGGAAATCGGGGATATCCCGAATAGCGTTGATTAAGATTGCTCTGTCGCTGATACTGAGGCTCATAAATCTTCCTTGATAAATTTTTATATAAGTGCGTCGATACGCCCTTCAAGCTCTTTGATTTTATTTTGGAGCCGATCCGTTTCAGAACGGTGCTTGGAATTGCGTTGTTTAAGTGATTTGAGTTCATTGCGCAAATTATTGAGCTCTTCGCTGAGGATATCAACATTTCCCAATGCCCGCTGAAGCTGAATTTGATATTTTCGGATTAATACTTCTGCCTCTTTAAGGGTCAGTTTCATCATTTCACTGCTGCGTTGTTCTTTAACCGTGATACTGCGAAAGTAAAACATTTTGACCAAAAAGAATATTGCCCCCAGAGTGACAACCGTGAGTAATGACCATTCCAAAAACATTTATTATCCTTTGATGGCCTCTAGTTTTTCGACCCGGCCGCAATGGCGTCCACCTTCGAATTTTCCGGCACACCATGCATCAAGAATCGATTCGGCAACCCCTTGACCCACGATACGTTCTCCAAAACAGAGGACATTGGCATCATTATGTCCCCGCGCGACGGTTGCGGTATAGGCATCGTGGCAGAGTGCAGCGCGGATACCGTGGAAACGGTTTGCCGCGATGCTCATTCCGATCCCCGAACCGCAGATGAGAATTCCTTGTGAAGCCGGATCGGCAAGGACATCTTCACATACTTTGACGGCATAATCGGGGTAATCGACTCTCTCTTTGGAAAACGGTCCTAAATCAATCACTTCATGACCTTTTGTACGGAGAAGCTCGACGGTAAAGTCTTTCAAATCAATGCCGGCATGATCGGTTGCGATGTAAAATTTCATAACTCCCCTTAATTCAATAAAAGATTTAATAGTGCTTGGATCGGCCACATTACCAATGGCGTTTTAAGCGGTGTAACCAATATGATGATGATAACAATCATTCCATAAGGTTCGGCTTTGGCGAAAAATTCGGCAATGGACCGAATCTTATATTTCAGAGAGAGATAAATGATGAAATGTGCGCCGTCAAAGCCGGGAATCGGGAGAAGATTGAAGACGGCAAGAACGACGTTGATCAAAAGAAGCTTCATGATGAGCAAATAGCCGAAAATATACAATATGCTGTCGGCTTCAGTCGGCTGAGCCAGGGAAACAAGTATAACCGAGGAGAGCGTTGCTAAAAAAAGGTTGTAGGCAATCCCGGCCAAGCTCACCTGCATAGCGGCATTGTACCCGCCGTTGCGGATGACCGTCTGGGTATTCACCGGTACCGGTTTGGCCCATCCGAACAAAAAGCCGCTGGAAGCACCCAGCAGCATCGGAAGAAAATAAGTCATCAGGGGAACAAGGACGGAGCCGAAAGGATCGATGTGGATAAGGGGATTAATACTCAGACGGCCTTGATTTTTTGCCGTATGATCGCCGTATTTATACGCTACCCAGCCATGCATGATCTCATGCCCGATAATGGCAACGAGCAGTGCAATGATCGCCGCAGCGATTTCGAGAAGATCAATAGAGTTCATAACTGGCTGCGTCTTCGCGTATTCTCTCTGCTGCAGCACGGCTCAGAGGGTCTTTTTGCTCTAAATCATAAGGTGTTTTACCGATGCGGTCCCATCGAACTTCGTAGTTGGCATCCAGACTGAAATAGACAAACCATGGAGTCCCCTCGATCAGGCCATAGGGAACCGCTCCCCAAAATCGGCTGTCATTGGAGTGGTCACGGTTGTCTCCCATCATGAAGTATTGACCATCCGGAACGATTGTCGGAGGAAAATCAAAAATGTATTCACCGTTTTGGATCATTGCAAAATCAGGGGTGTCACGTATGACACGCTCATCATGATGGATACCCGGGTGCTCTTTTGTATACGGGTCTTTGACCCATAATTTGCCGTCTTGCTCGATAAGTTCATAGCCCGGAAATGCTTTTTGGGCATACTCATCCCCCTCACGAGGGTGCAGATAAAGGATTTTGTCTTTCAAAAACAGTTCATCCCCCGGCAATGCGACACAGCGTTTGACATAGTGCAGCTGCGTATTGTTCGGGTAACGGAAAATGACGATATCCCCGCGTGATGGCTCGGCACCGTTAATGATATGTCCGTCTGTACCCGGAATCAGGGGAATTTCAAGAAACGGGATATGGGGTGTTGAGATACCGTAGGCAAATTTTTTAGCAAAAAGATGATCTCCCACAAGCAATGAGTCTTTCATTGAGCCGCTGGGGATACGAAACGCCTGAGCAACAAAAAAGATGACGAACAAGACGATAATAATCGTACCTGTCCAGGAGTTGGAAAAACGGTATGCTGAATGTGCGGCGCTGACTATTTTTTTCTTCAAAGTTTATTTCTCTTCTTCTGCATGAATTTTGGCGGCTTTAAGGGTATTGGAAAGGAGCATAGCGATCGTCATCGGACCCACACCGCCGGGAACCGGAGTGATGTAGGATGTTTTCGGTGCAACGGCATCATAGTCGACGTCACCGACGAGACGGCCATCCGGTGCGCGGTTGATTCCGATATCGATGACGATGGCTTCGGGGCGCACCATTTCCTCTTTGATCAGGTTGATGACTCCCGCGCCGACAAGGATAATGTCGGCCGCAAGGGTGTGCTTTTTAAGGTCATCCGTGAAAATATGGCAGATTTCAACGGTCGCATTTGCATTGAGCAGCAAAGCGGCCATCGGCTTTCCGACGATGTTGGATGCGCCGACTACACAGCAGTTTTTGCCTTTGGGATCGATGTTGTATTCCGCTAAAAGTTCCATGACCCCAAGCGGTGTACAAGGGACGAATCCGTCCAGCCCAGTCGCGAGCCGTCCGACATTGTAGGGGTGGAAACCGTCAACGTCCTTGGTCGGTGCGACTACTTCGAGGATTTTGGTGGTATCGATATGGCCAGGGAGGGGAAGCTGGATCAAAATACCGTCAATATTGGGATTGAGGTTCATCATCTCGATGGTTTTAATAATCGCATCCTGAGAAATGTCATCGGGCATTTCGTGGGTGACCGAGTAAAAACCTGCGCGGTCACATGCCTTTTTTTTCATTCCGACGTACGCTTGGCTCGCTGGATCATGCCCGACTAAAATAACTGCCAACCCCGGGACTCTCCCGGTTTGAGATTTAAGTTCTTTGGCCCCCAAGGAGACTTTTTCTTCGATTTTTTTTGCGAGCGTTTTACCGTCAAGAATCTGCATTTAATCACCGTCAAATTGTTTTTGGGTATGATAGCGATAAAAGACTAATAATTGGTTAAAGGGATCAGGTGCGCGGGGTTTTTATTCTATTTTTGGCATTCGTTTTTTCTCATGCTGAGTCTTTCATTACGAAAGAGGAATACGCCGCGGGACTCTATCATAATCCCAGAGGTGTAGGGTGCCATTTATGTCATGGCGAGAGCGGTGAGGGGAAACTGATCGCTCGCTATAAAGACAAAGGCGAAAAGAAAATTTTTGCGGGTGCAGCGATTCAAAAGCTCCCTTTCCGGGAGTTTTATATTCAGCTGAACAGCCGAATTCTTGGGATGCCCCGCTATTATCTCACCGATACTGAGATCCAAACACTTTACTATTATCTTCATAGAGAGGAGTTTCAACGTGCCGCTCAACAACGCCGAAAAACTAAATGATCTGATCACTTCAGGCGACAGTGCAGGCTTAAAAGCATTGGCCATTCCGGTTAGACGCCATCTAAACCAAACGCAATCGTTCCGCTCGTGCTTAATGCTCTCGACCCATAATCTCAAACATCTTTCCAAGATCCAAGAGTTGAATGCCGAATGTTTGATGCTCAATCTCGAAGACGGAGTAAGTCCTGAACAAAAACCTTATGCGCTGGCACTGTGTGCGATGGCGTTGGCATCCAATCCCCAATGCGATAAAAAATTGGTTGTCCGCGTTAATCCGCTGGACGAGGGGGGAGCGGAGGAGATCCTTTTTCTCAACCCCTTTATGCCGGATGCTATCCGTGTTCCCAAAATCCGTTCTGTCGCTGACGTTCGCCGAATACTGACGTTAGTCCATGAAGAGATAGAAGTGCATCTCTCGATTGAGACGAAAGAGGCATGGTTGGCACTCGCACAGCTATCCATTGATCCGCGAATCAAAGTGTATTATCTAGGGGTTCTCGATCTTTTCGCCGATTTAGGGCTTTCTCAGAGCCTGTTAACACCGGAAAATCCGACAGTACTGCATATGCTTTCTCATTTTTTATTGACCTCACGCGCTTGCGGGATCAAACCGGTCTCTTTTGTCTATCAAGATTACCAAAACAGTGACGGATTGCGTAATTGGCTGGAATTGGAAAAATTGATGGGGTTTGATGCCAAAGGGTGTATCTCTCCGGCTCAGGTTGATCTCATCCATGAAGCATTGGGATATAGTGAGAATGAAATTGCCCGATGCCGAGAGATTGTCAAATTGTTTGAAGAGCATGCGGCCAAGGGAATCAGCGGTTTTACGGATGAACGGTACGGATTTATTGATGAACCGATCTATAAGGGGGCAAAGACAGTTCTTGCCCATTGCAATTACTCTCCGATTACGACTTGATTTCTTCCTCTCTCTTTTGCTTTGTATAAGGCGTTATCGGCTTTTCGGATGGCTTCTTCTTGGGTGCTGTCATCCGTTTCGAATCCGCCTACACCGATACTTATAGTGAGGTGTCCAATGGTGTTGAACGTATAATCGGATATCGCATTACGAAGTTTTTCTCCGAGATTAAAGGCTGCATTTTGGTCTGTCTCAGGGCATATTATCATAAATTCTTCTCCGCCGTACCTGCCTAGAATATCGCTTTCACGTATATGAGTCGATAGTATTTTGGCAACGGTGGATAATGCATAATCTCCGGTTTGATGGCCATAGGTATCATTCACGCGTTTAAAATGGTCAATATCAATCATTAGCAAGGTTAAATCTCTTGTATAGCGTTTTGCTTTTTCGATCTCATAATGGAGTGATTCATCAAGTTTTCTTCGATTGAAGATTGCGGTTAAGCGGTCTATGGTTGAGATAATTTCCAACTCTTTTTTTGCACTTATATCGATACCGACCGTAATATAGGATGTGATCTCATTATTTTCTTCTTTAACCGGTATGATGGTTTCCTCCAGCCAATAGGCATTTCCTTGCTTGTTCATATTTCTAATTTCGCCTTGCCACTCTTTGCCCTGTTCGATTGTCTTCCAAAGTTCTTGATAAACTTTTTTCGGTGTTTCAGGATGTTTGATAATATTGATTTTTTGACCGATGAGTTCCTCTTTTGTATATCCGGAAGCTTTTGCAAAAGCGGAACTTGCCGTCGTAATGATACTGTTTGTTTTGGTGGTAACGGTGATCACGTATCGATCGATGATATCGGCAAATCTTTTAAGATCACGGTTGGAATACCAAAGGGCTTTTTGAACTTTTGATGGTGTAAGCGATGCATATAATGCGAGAGGAATACTCAATAAGATACTTAAAATGATGACAAACAAAGCGGATTCTATATTAGATGCTACAAGCGATTGTTTATACTCTGTCTTTGGTTTCAGTATTAAAATGGCACCGTCTTCGTTATGTAAAATATCATCCAGAGGATACGCATAAAAATCTTCCCCTTTTCGAACACCGGCGATTATTTTGGAAGCTTCGATAGGAAAATCATCGACGAGTTTTGCATTAGAATCGGTATATTTTGACCATGAAAGTTTGTCATCGGGATGGAGGATGATATTTCCCTCTTTATCGATTATATAGTGGTCAAATACGGGTGATGAGCGCAAATTTGCTAAAATCTTTGTTGTCAGAATATTGATAATAACAATACCTTTATATTTGTCTTTGATATAAATGGGTGTTGCAACGCGAATAGTAGGTTTGTAAGGGATTTCTACCTTATTGTTTTCGATATTTAGATCCAGTTTTGAATGCCATATTTGTTCAGGTTTCATCTTGCTTACAGCTTGAAAATAGTCTCGGCTGCTTTTGTCTTGAAGTTTTGAGTTCTCTATGACAAACGGGTTGCTTGAATCGTTGATTCGATCAATCCGTATTTTTTCTTGGCCCGTTTCGTCAATATATCGTGTCTGCATGATAAGGTTGTCAGACATGGCGATTGCATAAAATAAATTGCTTACATTTTCTTTGTTTTTTTGAGTTGGCTGTTGGAGATACTCTTGAAGGATTTTGTTGGTTGCAAGTGCCAAAACCATACTGTCCATCTTCTCTATACGGGGAGCCAAGGTGTTGATTCTTTTATTGAAAGCTACTTCTTCCGCATTTCGCTCAATGCGATCTTTAATATTGATCATTTGGATTTTGTAGCCGATCAGCGATCCGAAAAGTGCTATGACAATGCCGAATATGACAAAATAAATTGTAAACATAACTCTAAAATTTTTATGAAGCATAATATTCCTGAGCTAAAATGAGAGATTTATATATTATACTGTAGGAATTATAGATTTTTATAATTTTTTAATCTATTTGTAAAATGCTAATATCCGGTCAGATTATACCAGACGCGATAACGGATAAGGGTCTTTTGCTCAGGGTGCGGATACTTGGAATAGGCAAGCTCGATGACCTCTTTGGTGGTGTCGTCCAAAATGGAGAGCTGGCTGTTTTTGAGAAAATGGAGATCGGAGATACTGCCATCAGGATGGAGATAAAACTCGATCATGTTGGTATCGTTGGTGCGGATGTTATCCGGTATGCGTGAACGGCCGTATCGATCCAGAACCCCTTGGGTAATGCGGCGCATGACTTCTTGGTTATCGAGGATATATTTTTGTTCCCCTTCGGAGAGTTCATTAAATTTATCGCCGTAAAGGCGCTGAATGCTATCGGCAAGTTTGGTGGAGCGCTGGGTTGGTTTTTCCTGAGCCGAATCGTCGGCTTTGGAGAGAATATCATAGAGTCCGGGCTCTTTTTTAGGGATACTTTGACGTTCGATTGTTGCAACAGGTTTCGCGACATGGCGCTCGAAGGCTTTTTTGGGTTCCGTAATCGGTTTACTCTCTTCCGGGGTGGACTTGACTGCCGGCGCGGCAGCTTTAGGGGTCTGCGCTTTGGTTAAGGGCTGAGCATCTTTAATCATCTGCTCCCCTTTGGGAATCGGTCGTTTGGTCGGCGGTTTTGGAATATCATTCTTGATAATCGCCTCTTTTTTGACATTCGGAAGTTCTTTGAGCGAGAGTCTGAAACGCTCTTCTTTCGGTTCCGGAGGTTTGGTTTGCGGGGGGAGTTTCGGTTTGATCTGATTCAATAGAACAAGCAATAATATAATGATTAAATGCACTAACAAAGCGATTAACAATGCGTAAAGAGAAAAAGATTGGGTTCGCTTCATAGTCTCAAAAAATATTTAGATAAGGCACGATCGTGTGCAATGTTGGGAATTGTATCTTGAATTTGCTAATGAAAGAAGCAGTTTTGGGAAAAATGGCCGATATTATCGGTACATTCCTCCCATGAGGGGTTCTTGCAACATTCGTTTAAAAAGCTACGCTATGATATCGTTGTTTTAAATGGAGAAATACTATGCAGCGTTTTACATACTTAATCATCTTTGTTATTGCTTTATTGATTTTTAAAGCCTTTTTTTTGGATGAATATCTGGAAGAAAGAGCAGCGTCGGAAGGCAATGCTTCCGTAGAAACGGTTCAGCAGGATGAACCTGCGCCTATCGTACCTGCACCTGTCGTACAGACGGTAGAACATGAAAAGAACGTCAGCAAGATTCCTGCGAGCGAGAAAGAAAAGATGCCTTTGGATAAATTGGGAGATTCATTAACGAAACACATCAACCTCTAGTTTGCTGAGTATTGGGAGTGTTTGTGCTTATACATGGATTTATCGGCAGATTCTACGACATGCAAGATATCTGCGCCGCGGGTAAACGGTGCCAGGCCGTAGGCAAAGCTGATCTTGAATGATTCTTTTTCAAATTTAAAATGGACTTTTTCAAAATAGTGGAGAATCGTCTCCATTTTTTCTTTGATTTCCAATGACGTTGAGTGTGCATCAAAAATAACGATAAACTCATCTCCTCCGTAACGGACGACACGGCCCTTGCTCTCTTTAAGTTTGGCAGTGACGTGGATTAGAACCTGATCGCCGACAATATGACCAAATTTGTCATTGATTTCTTTGAATTTATTCAAATCAACCATGACAATGGTACCGTTATCACGGAGTGAAAGTTTGTCATGGTCGAGTATCGTATCGTCGAACCATTTTCGGTTATAGCTTTTGGTGAGACTGTCTTCATAAACGACTTTCTGGAGTTCTTGGATCTCTTCTTGAAGTTTTTTTGTTTCTAATAAAATAGTATTTAAGATGGCTTGGTTTTTATTCTCAATCGCTATGATTGCCTGGTCGGCACAATCGGCAAGCGTGATGATATGGCGCACGATTTTTTCATCTAACATTTCACGTGTCAACAGTTCATCCGGTTTGAGCTCGATGTCACGTGTATGGGCCGCTTCATAATAGAGTTTTCCATAATGTGCCGGAAAGACAATTTTGAGATGTTGAATCGCTTGTTTTACTTCATTGGTAATTTCAATATGCTCTTCTTGCAGATTTTTCATTTTTTCCCAATGCTTTTGATATTTGTTAATTGATTGTAGTCCCTGTACCCTTTGAATACTCTAAAACAGACATAAAATAGATCGATTATTTTTATATCTTTCAATTGTAGAATCCTTTTTTTATCGGGAAAGCAATCTTTCCAGTTCTTCGGGAAGCATCGGCTTATAGAAATAAAATCCTTGGATGGAATCTACTCCGCTTTGGCGTAAAAATTCAAGCTCATCTTTAGTCTCTACCCCTTCGGCAAGGACACTCATATTTAACCCTTTGGATAATGCGATAATCGTTTTGACAATGGTTTGATTCTTGGGTTCATGGGTGACGTTTCGGACAAAGGATTGATCGATTTTAAGTTTGTCAATCGGAAGGTTTTTAAGATAAGAGAGCGATGAGTACCCTGTTCCGAAATCATCGATCGAGATGTTAAATCCTTTGGCTTTGATCAGCGTTAGAAGTGAGATCATTTTATTCGGGTTTTCGAGAATCGAGGTTTCCGTAATTTCAAGCTCGATCTGTTTGGGATCGCACTGCGTTTCCTGGATGATACGATCCAGGGTTGTCACAAAATTGATATGCGTCAGTTGGCGTGCCGATACATTGATCGCGATACGTCCATGCAATATCCCCTCTTTTGACCATTGAGCCGCGATTTGGCACCCCTTTGACAGGACAAATTCACCCACCTCCAGAATCAATCCGCTCTCTTCGGCGATCGGGATAAACAGTGAAGGAGAAATCATCCCTTCCGGCGTCGGCCAGCGCAACAATACTTCTGCCCCGATAATACTGCCTGTATGAACATCCACTTGCGGCTGAAAATAGAGCTTTAATTCGTTGTTGTGAAGCGCTTTTTTCAACTGAGTAGAGACGGTAGTACGCTGCAGGGCATTTTCAGTGAATTTCGGATGATAGAAACTGTAGGTATTTTTACCCATCTTTTTCGCATTGTACATTGCCGCATCAGCTTTTTGAAGGAGCTCTTCTGCATTGGTGGTATCCCCCGGATACATAGCGATGCCGATACTGGAAGTGATATAGACTTCTGTTTCGTCGATATTAAATGGGTGGTTGAGGGTATCGATAAGACGTTGCATAATATGATGGATTTCATCTTTATTTTTTTGACAGGACAACAGCATTACGAACTCATCACCTCCGGTGCGGGCGATAAAGGTATCCTGCGGAAATATACTCCTCAATAATTGGGTAACAAGGATTAAAAGTTCATCTCCGAATCGGTGTCCGTAAGAATCATTTATCTCTTTAAACCCGTCCAAGTCGAGAAAGAACAGGGCAAACGGATGATCTTCCTTCTGGTATGTTTTGATTTCCAGTGTTTCGACTAAACTGAGACGATTAGGGAGTTTGGTGAGGGGATCGTGATGGGCCATATCATCAAAATGTTCTTTTGCATCTATGATCGCTTGTTCATTTTCTCTGGCTTTCGTAATGTCTCGATAGATTCCATAGATACCGAATGTTTCACCTTGATCGGTGGTAAGCAGCCCTTTCGTCACCCAATAGATATACGTAGCCCCATTAGCCATAAGCATGGATTCTTCATGTTCTGTAAAAGATTTTTTTTCTAAGAGTTCATTATCCAGTTTGTTAATGATCTGTGCTGTTTCCGGAGGGAAAATTTCATCCGCAGTTTTTCCTATCGCAAAATCTGTCGGAACCCCTGCATACTGTGCGGCCGCTTCATTAAAAACAATATAGCGTTTATCCACCCCTTTGATGACAATGGCATCAGGAGAACTGTTGATCAGTGAATTTAAAAGAGCGTTTTGCTGTTCCAAACGAGTTTGAATCATTTTATATTCCGTAATATCCCGAGAAATACCGAAGAGGCCGAAAATTTCTCCTTCCTCGGTAAATAACGGTCCTTTGGTTACCCAAAATATTTTTTCTTGTCCTGCCGCAGTTGTCAGCTTCTCCTCATGATTGAGAATCCGCTTGCCGGCAATAATCGAACGGTCTATTTCTTGTACCTGATCTGCAGCTTCCGGAGAAAAAAGAACAGCATCGGTATGGCCGATCACTTTTTCAGGAGAGGCATCGACGAGATGACCGGCTCCGGTATTGAATAGAAGATAGTTACCCTCTAAGTCTTTGGCAAATATGGCATCGGGTGAACTGTTGACAATCGTATTGAGGAGGGCTTCGTGGTGCTCAAGTTTGATCTGAGCCATTGCTTGCTCGAAAATACGCCGTTTGTATTCGAGAAATTGTTTGCGCAGAATCCGGTAGCTCAGAAAAAAGAGCAAACACGCCGTCACTCCGATGAAGAACCACCCTTTGTACATTTGCAGACGGGTGATCTGACGGACATCTCTCGATGCTATCAGTTCAACGGCACTATCGGAAAAATAAATCCACAATACTCCGAAAATGAGGTAGACAATAGAGATTTGTAAAGCATTTTTAAAACTTTGGATATCTTTGCTTTCCATGGCCACCTCTTTTATAGGCAAATATTATAACACTCTTATCTGAAAAGGTGTCGATTAAAAAGACGAGATGTCTTTCTAGGCGATCGCGCATAGCATTGAAATGGGGAAATTTCGGGCTAAGATCACATCATTTTGGGTGCTTTAGGCACAATAAGGCTGTTCTGGAACACTCTATGCAGATGTCATTAAATCAATTAACAAGGACTGTATCATGGAACATCACGTCGTTATCGAAAAATTGTGCAGCTGCGCCAAAAAAGAGGGATTATCCCAAATTGCTACTTTTGATGGCAAAGATGCCGCGTATGAAGCGGCAGAAACACAGCTTGCGCACATGAACGGAAATTTTTGCGGTAAACATACGTTTCAGTTGGTTGAAGTGAATGACAATTTTGTCATCGGTATGGTTGGCGGCGGCTGCGGCTGCAAATCAGATCATTAAAGGGAGAAATTATGGAACATCATGTTGTCGTTGAGAAATTGTGCAAATGTGCAATTCGGAAAAATATGCCTCAGATCAAAACGTTTGATGACAAAGAAAATGCGATGAGAATAGCCCGTGCATGGGCGCAAGAGATGAATGAAAGCTTTTGCGGCCAGCATTCGTTCGGCGTTGTCGAAGTGGATGACAACTACGTTATTACCGTTGGGGAAGGGAGCTACTAGCTCTTTTGCTACATCCCCCGCGTTTTTTTGATCATCTCGTAGGCCGCATTGATCTCCTGCACCTTTTCGGTAGCCGTTTTGAGATATTCATCGGAAGCACCTTGAGCTTTGATGATGTCCGGATGATACTCCCGCACCAATGAACGGTAAGCTTTTTTCACGGCGTCATTTGTCGCATCCGCATTCAGACCCAAAAGGGCATAGGCCTGTGTGACTGAACTCTCTTTGACGCTGTGTCGATGGTATGACCCGAACCGGCTCAGCATGGATGCAAGTGCGTCGGGCGCGATGTGCAAATGTCCTGCAATGATGCGGAGCATAGCCTCTTCGCTTTCAGAGAGCGTTCCGTCAATATAGGAAAGATTGACGAGAAATTCCACCATTTTTTGACGTTTTTGGGGATCGTTTTGGAGTACCCGATAGAGGTTTTGGGCAATTCTATCAAGATTTTCCGCACTTTGTTTCTCTTCATCAAAGATTTGTTTGAGGAGATTTTTGGTTGCCTCGGGATCGGGAAAGAGAGTGCTGATATCGTTGAACATATTGCTGATAAGTTCCGCTTCGAGTTCATCGACACGGCCGTCGGCTTTTGCTATTTTTGCCGCCAACGCTACAAAAAGACCCAGTTCGCTTTGTTCCAGGTGCTCTTTTGTGAGAACGAAACTTTGAAATTGGCGTCTTGAATAGACGGCCTGATTACGTGCTGATCCCTTGGATATCCAGTAAAAAACGGCGATCACGAAAATCAAAAGCAAAATTTGCGTCATGGAAAGTCCTTTAAAAATATAAAGCGGTAGTTTATCCATTAATCGATAATGAAAGATGTACCGCCATCATAAACACGAAGTGCACTCAAACGTTAGAGGGTGATTTTTAATGCATCCAATAATGTTTTTTTGGAACCGTCGGGATCATCGAAATAACGGTTTCGGACCTCGTCTTCCAAAATAGCGAGATCATCAAACAATTCTGCATCGTCTTTGTGCGGAAAGTAGCGTGAAACTTCCCGACTGATCGCTTCGGCTTCACTCTCCGGCGTCTCATCGCTGCCGAACAGTCCGATACGGCTGCAGTGTTCTATGGTGGAGAGGGCCCGAAGATTGTAGAGCATATCGAGGCGGGTATCATCTGACTCTTTGTAGATCAGCGTATTGAGCGTTTCGATTTCATGTTTGTAGGTCTCGGTAGACTCTTTGATCTGCTGTAATTTTTCAGGGGTAAAACTCATAAGTATCTCTTTGGTGTGGTGATTGTGTTTGCTGTGCGAATTGTACACATACTTAGCAATACTTCAGGTTAATCATGCCGACTCGTACACTTCTTGCATCTATGATTTTAATTCACTCTTAGGAGTATTCCATGGTCAGTCGCGCTAAAATTAAAGAACTTATGAACGAGAGTGCCTGCTCTCACAGCAAAGACAAAAAGCCGGGGGAGGGATGTGATAAGCCTAAACCGGGGCTTGCCGCCGGAGGATGTGCATTTGACGGTGCCCAGATTTCTCTGTTTCCCTACGCCGATGCCGTCCATTTGGTCCATGGACCCCAGACGTGTTTAGGATCATCGTGGGAAACCCGTGAGACAAAAACGTCGTATAACGGACGCGATCATACACAAATGGGGTTCACGACGGGGATCAATACCAACGATGTCATCTTCGGCGGGGATAAACGGCTGGGCGAATCGATCGATTATGTCATGGAACATTACAAACCCGAAGCAATCTTCGTTTATTCGACCTGTGTCACCGCACTGATGGGTGATGATATCGATATGACCTGCAAACTCGGAAGCGAAAAGCACGGCGTTCCCGTCGTTCCCGTCCATGCCGCAGGATTTGTCGGGAGTAAAAACCTCGGGTCACGTTTGGCCGGAGAAGCGGTATTGGAACATCTCATCGGAACCAAAGAACCCGAAGTAACGACTCCATATGACATCAATCTCATCGGCGATTACAACGTCACGGGAGATATGTGGCAGTATCTTCCTCTCTTTGAGAAGATCGGTATCCGAGTACTGAGTTCGATGAGCGGAGACGGCCGTGTCGGTGATATCCGATGTGCCCATCGTGCAAAGCTCAATGTTATCGTTTGTGCGAAATCACTGATCACCTTGACGCGCAAGATGCAGGAGCAGTACGGCATACCGTGGATCTCCGTCTCGTTTTACGGCAAACGGGATACGACATTTGCGATTCGTGAGATCGTGAATGCTTTGGGCGATCCTGAACTGATAGAGCGTGCCGAAGCGGTGATCGCCGAAGCCGAAGCCGAGCTGGAAGCGAGCCTTATCCCCTATCGGAAACTGTTCGCCGGAAAAAAAGCGGTACTCAACACCGGAGGGAACAAAGCATGGTCGATTGCTTCGGGATTGCAGGATCTGGGGATCGAAGTGGTTGCGACCAGTATCGCCAAATCGACGCAGGATGATATCGACAAAGCACGCGAATATCTGGGCGAAAACGGTGTCTTGATGAAAACGCCTGCTTCCGAGCAGGGGAAAATCATTGATCAGACGGGAGCGCATATCCTTCTCGCCGGTGGACGCAGCCTCTATACCGCGATCAAGAAGAAGATCTCTTTCATTGACGTAAATCAGGAGAAAAAAACGAGTTACGGCGGTTACGGCGGATTGCTCAATCTCGCCGAAGACCTCAAATATGCGTTTCGTAATCCCGTATTCGCCAATGTCGGCAAAGCGGCGCCTTGGGAAAAATAATACTGTTGAAGAACCTTTTTTAGGAATCGTATCGCTGCAGAATAGGGCATAATATGCTTTATTGAGACCGATACGGTTGTTAAGGAGATTCTATGAATCAGGAATTGCATTATGTCCAACAGTTTTATGAGCTGACGATCGAGTTTTTGACAAATTACAGTTTTCAAATCATCGGTGCTCTGATCATTGTCGTTATCGGATGGTTTTTTTCCAAATACATTTTTAATCTATTGATCAGATTTTTCTCGACACACGATTTTGATGTGACACTCGGAAAATTTGTCGCCAACGGGATCCGGATACTGGTTTTCGGTGCGATGGTGATCGTTGCTATCGGCAAACTCGGTATCTCCATCGCCCCTTTCCTCGCTGCCGTCGGAGCCATCTTCTTGACCGCAGGTTTGGCGCTACAAGGGACGGTCGCCAATTTTGCGGCGGGAATCTCGCTGGTTATCAGCCGTCCGTTTAAAATCGGCGATACGATTTCGGTGAACAATATCTATGGGATAGTCGAAGAGATCAAGCTCGCCTACACGACGCTGCGTACCGAAGATGAAGAGATGATCACCGTTCCCAACAAGAACATGATCGGAGAGGTGATCGTCAACTCCTATGATTATCGGATCGTGGAATCGAGTGTCGGTATTTCGTACCATGACGATGCCGAAAAGACGATTGCCCTCATCAAAAATGTCATCGACGGATTTGAGAACCTCTCGGGGGATAATAAATCGATTGTGGGGATACAAAATTTCGGAGACAACGCGGTAGAGATCGGGATGCGGTACTGGGTTCCTACGCGTAATTATTTCAAAACCCAGTATGAAGTTAATTTGGCAGTCTACAAAGCGCTCAATGATGCGAAGGTCACAATCCCATACCCGCAAAGAGATATTCATCTCTATGGGCAAAACCCGGTTGCGTAGAGGCAGCTTTTAGGCCGAAAAGTTTTCTACAAGAGTCCGGTTCAAATTCTGGAGGGCAGCTTCGATATCAAAGCCCGGTTTGTAGACATCATGAACGGAGTAGCTTTTTAACGGGTGGGCTCCGCAAAATTGGAATGTCTTGTGCAAAGCGACATTCGCCTGATCGATACTCATTCCGTCAAAAAATCCGTTAAGGTTGTCAAACTCGCTTCGCGGACAGTTATAGGTAAAACTGAGCATGTACTCTTTCTCCTGCATTAATCCGCCGCTGCCGTAAACTCCGCCGTTTGAGCGTCCGTCATTCATAAATGTAACCGTACCGTTTCCGCCGGAAAAGATTTCATCGATATATTTTTTAGCCAGCCACGGCAGTCCCATCCAGTAAACCGGAGACTGGACGAAGAAGACATCAGCCCATTGGAACTTTTCGAGCTCTTCGGCGACGTCGTACCCTTCGTCGATGACCGTTTCCTTGACTGAATAGCCGTGGTCCGTAAAAAACTTTTTCGCTTCGCTGATGAGGTCATGGTTCAGGTTGCCGTTGGCGAACCCTTCGTATTTTTGATGGAGGTTGAGGAGGAGGATGTTTCTCATAATAGTCTTCCTAGCATTGGGATATTACAGGGATTGTACTCCGCTACGGTAAATGGGAGATTAGAATTTTTATTTCATGTTATATTATGATGTGATACGGAGAAATCATTTCAGTTTCTGATACGATTAAAGGACTGAATCGTATTAAAAAATTGTTTGATTATGGGGTGTTGGAGAGACATGGAAGCGGAAGAGGCGTTTATTATACGGTTAGAGAGATGAAATGAGTTGATTTTTACTATAATGAGCAGAATTTTTATTAAATTTAAGCTTTGTATAATAAGGTGAACCGTGAAAAATACAAATGAAATCCTTCGAAAAGATTTTGATTTACAAGTTGAAAATGCATCGAAACTTAAAAGTGCTATATTAGAACAATTACATAATTTATTTACTACAAATAATATAAGCCTTGGTGTCCCAATGGAAGGACGAGTTAAGTCGTGGGTGTCTATTGCTGATAAAATTGAACGTAAGATATTAACTTTACAAAAAATAGATGAACTTGATGATTTTATTGGAATACGAGTAATATTATTGTTTCTCCCAGATTTACAACGCGTTGATGCATTATTACGTTCAACTTTTGATATTTTAAGTGTTGAAGATACAGCAAGTCGTTTGAGTGAGAATCAATTTGGATATCAGTCTCAGCATTATATTTTAAAAATTCCATCAGCTTGGACAAGTATCCCCAGTTTTTCTCATCTTGGAAATTTTAAGTTTGAAATTCAAGTTCGCACTTTAGCTCAACACATTTGGGCAGCAGCTTCACATAAATTGCAATATAAACATGAAGACAATGTCCCGCCTCCACTTCGTAGAGCTATTAACCGTGTATCAGCACTTTTAGAAACAGCTGATTTAGAGTTTGAACGTATACTTAATGAACGTAAACTGTATGTTGAAAACGTAATAGAAAACCTTGACCCTAAAGAGCCTCTGAATGTTGATATAGTACAATCTATACTCACTGAATTATTTCCAGCAAATAATAAAGATGAGGATGAAAATTATTCTGAATTATTGGATGATTTATTTCATTTTGAAATCAATACTGCAGAAGAGTTAAAAAACATTATTCAAACGAATATGAATGCCATTATGGAAGTAGAGAGAGTAGAAGTTGAAAGTCAGACTATATATGGTGCAAATGAAGATTCAGAGCAACGTATTGCCAATGGTGTTTTTTATACACATGTTGGACTGACTCGACAAGCTTTACGTGAAGGGATAGGATATGCTCAAGTATCCAGTTGGTTATCCAGAAATATGAAAACGGAACCATTTTAATACTGATATGTAAAATATATAATTATTTCTTCTCGCACACTTCTTGCAATACTCCTTTTCATCAAGGAGTTGTCATGGAATTCTCCCTTTCACATCATGAACACAAACCGCTTCAAGTCAATCCGATCAAGCATTCCCAGCCGATGGGGGCGACACTCGCGTATCTGGGTGTCAAGGATTGTATGCCGCTGATGCACAGCGCACAGGGGTGCGCCTCGTATACGAAAGTCTTTTTTACCCGCCATTTTAATGAGCCTATAGCCGTTCGCAATACGTCGGTGAGCGATATTACTGCGGTACTTGATGGGGGAGACTATTCGATTCTGATGGCGATCGAAAACATCCAGAACAAAGAAAAAAATTTGAAACCTTCCATGATCGGTCTGCACACGACGGGACTCACCGAGACTAAGGGCGATGATGTGCGCGGAGTAGGGATGCACATCGAGATCCCTTATGTCTATGTCAATACTCCCGATTACGAGGGTGGGATGGAGAGCGGCTGGGCATTGACGGTAACGGCAATGATCGACCAGCTGAGTGAAGCTTCGACCGAAATAAAAACGAACAAGCTTGTCTTTTTGCCTCATCTGAGCATGCAGCCTATCGAGGTAGAAAAAATCAAATGTCTGTGTGAGGATTTCGGATTTGAGACCTATGCGCTTCCGGATCTCTCCACCTCATTGGACGGGTATTGGGAAGAGGGGCAGGGGAAACTGGCCAATGGCGGAATCACGGTGGATCAGATTCGTGATCTGGCAAATTCTTCGGTCGTGGTCAGTATCGGTGCGTCGATGAAAAAATCGGCCCTCGCTCTGCTCAAAAAGAACCCTCAAATCCAGCATCTGCATTTTGATCATCTGATGGGATTGGATGGGTGCGACAATTTTGTAAGCTCCCTTATGGAAATCCGACATACCGATCCTAAACCTCTGATGAAACGATGGCGCGCACGTCTGCAAGATGCAATGCTGGATGCCCATTTTTTGATCGGAAGTTCCCATTTTGTCGTGACGGGAGAGCCGGATATGCTAGTAGGAATCTGTGCATTGATCCGTAGTGTCGGCGGAACGATCGATGCCGCGATATCTACGACATTTAGCGATGTTCTCCATACGATTGAGGCCGAAAAAGTGTTCGTCGGAGACTTGGAAGACGGACGCGGTTTCTTCGAAAATGCGGATATGGTCATCAGTAATTTTCATGCAGAACGAATCTTGCACTCTTACCATCATACGGCACTCGTTATCCGAGGATTCCCCAATTATGAAGAGTTGGGGAATCAGCTCAAAAACGATCAGCTGTACGAGGGAAGCACGTACTTTTTGTTTGAAATCGCTAACGAATTGAGAAAGGTTAAACATGAACACTAAAATCACAATAGAGGGGAATGGAACCATGGATAATGCAATGAAAGTTGCTTTTGCAACAAAAGATATGGAAGAGATCAACGCCCATTTCGGCGGTGCGAGAGAATTTGTTGTCTATAACGTTTCCAAAGACGGATTTTCCCTCTCCGAGGTGATTAAAACGGATACGAACGATATTGAAGATGATGACAAAACCGATTTTCGGGTTCGCGCTCTTAAAGGGATCAACATCATGTATTGCGAAAGCATCGGCGGTACGGCGGCGGCAAAAGTCATCCGTTCTGGTATCCACCCAATGAAAGTAAATGAGCCGACATTAATCGAAGACGTCCTCAAAAGTTTAGTGCAGATGATCAATGGAAATCCGCCACCGTGGATTAAAAATATCATTCAAATGCAAACAGAACATGACGTAAGACAAGACAGATGGGCAGAAGGAGAATAACATGGAAGCAGAAAAAACAACAATGAACCCTTTCGGCACAGAATTGATACGTCAAATTCGTGCACTCGATCAATTCGGCAACTGGGCAAAAACCAGTGATGAAGAACTATTGATCAAAAAATATGTCAAAACAAAAGAGGATCTTAAAAATATCCCTCTGATCGCTGATATTGATGAGATGCTCACTAATGACATCAAAATGATTTACAAAGCGCTTGCTTTGGCATTTGAACGTCAAACCGGTGTCGTCTGCAACGTTATTATGGAGATGAGTCACGAAGGATTCGGACGATGTGCGGTAATCGCGGATCGTATCTGTATCGTGGACAAGTATTTTAAAGACGCACACCGTTTCGGGTTCCGTACTCTTGAAGCGTTGTTTGAAGACGGTGATAAGCACCTGGCCAATGCAATGGCAACGTACGAACAATATAAACCTTGTAACAAAATAGGATAAGGAGCCTACACATGTCTAAAATCGGTATTTTTTTCGGAAGCAGCAGCGGAGTAACACGAGGAGCGGCAGAATTGTTGGAAGAACAATTTTCGGGTGCCGAGCTCATTGATATGGAAGAAGATTTTGACGGTATCGAACAATTTGAAGATTTCGATGTCTTATTGATCGGTTCTTCTACCTGGGGACAAGGCGATCCTCAACGTGACTGGGTTGATCCGCTCTATGATTTGAGCAATGACCGTCCTGATCTTGAGGGCAAAAAAGTGGCATTTTTCGGTGCAGGGGATCAAAAAACTCATGGCGAACATTTCGTCAGCGCTTTAGGGAAAATGCATGATCTTTTCACATCATTAGGGGCGAGTGCATACGGATTTACCTCGACAGAGGGGTTTGACTATAAATACTCACTGGCTGAGCGTGACGGAAAATTTTGCGGATTGGCGTTTGATGACGTCAACCAAGAAGATTTGACCGAAGATCGTGTCAAAGGCTGGGCGAGTCAACTAAAAAGTGAAATGGGACTGTAGAGTCAAAATTGCATTAAGAGATATAAGGAGCATACGATGGGAACATTAGCCGAATTTCAAAAAATTACCGATACCGAAGATTTCTTTGATTTTTTCGATTTGGAATACGATGAGCGTCTCGTGAACGCAAAACGGTTTCATATCATGAAAAAATTTGGTGAGCTGGTTGATAAATCGAAAGGGCATGATATGGGAAGCGATGCAAAATTGCTGGAGTTTTATAAATTCGCCCTTATCACGGTCTATAAAAACTTTGAGAACGGCTATAGCCCATCCGCCGCAGATGTCTGGGAAATGTTCGATAAACCGAGCGCATGCGGAACCTGTTCGACCTCGAGCAGCTGTAATGATGTAGAGGAGGTCAGTCATGGAGTCCACGCCTGTACAAGCCAAGCAACCATCAGCTTCTGATTTTTTAGAAAAAACGGCTGATTCGGCACAAGCCGGCTTAGAGTCCTATGAACGCGACAGCGAAGCAATGCCGATCAATAATGAAGCACGGAAAACGAATCTCTACAAAATGTCGACCAAAGACGAGATTCTCTCCGTTTTCAGAGTCGGGCAACGAGTACGGCTCGTCAAAGCTATCCGAAACGACGGAACCTATCCGCATGCAAAAGTAGGGGATGTTCTTGTTGAAGCTGGTTCGGAAGGCTACGTTCGAAAAATCGGCGATTTTTTGCAGACAATTCGTGTTTATGAAGTCAATTTTATCGAAGAAGGGTTGACGTTCGGCTGCCGCGAGGCGGAGCTGGAAAATGCACTCGAAGATGACGGATACGACGAAGTTGCCGAAGAGTTGAAATGGCTCAAAGAACATCGCGCCCAAAGAGCTGCCGAAAAAGCGGCGCAATCTCAAGAAGAGGGGGAGTAATCTACACTTTTTGAGATTTGTGCATACCGTATTTGATATAAAGTCATGAGTATATCGTGCGGGAATTATGAGGAGGTTTAAGATGGTCAGTGTGATTTTTTGCGGCTTTGGTGAAAAACAGGACAAACGTGTTTTCGCTAAAACCGGTGACGTATTGCTACGTGTTGCCCAAAGCAACGGCATTACTATTCCTTCCGATTGTAAAGATGGAATGTGCGGCAGTTGTGCAGTACGTGTTGAAGAAATTTCAAATGATGAAACAATTGATTCAACAGTTGAAGATTATTCATCCAAGGGCCAAGCGGTTTATATGGATGATAAAGAGCTTGAAACTTTGATTCAAATGGGTGCTATTAATAAAAAAGAAGCTGAAATCGCTCAACAATTTAATCGTCCGACACCGGTTCGTTTAGCTTGTCAATGTGCGCTCAAAAACACTTCAATATTAGTTAAACCTTTTAACTGATTCATGGCGGCTTTATGAGCTTTTACTCATGAAGTATTTACAAAAATATAATATACAAGGAGTTGGGATGACAACACGCGTAGAAATTATGAATGACTTTTTGGCGATCAATGTCCACCCGGGCAAAACGATCCAAGATATCGTAGAAGCTTCTGGAAGTGCACTTCCATTCGGATGCCGTGACGGTGAGTGCGGTACTTGTGTCGTAATGATCGAATCAGGTATGGAATACATGAGTGAAATCAATGACAAAGAGAAAGCTGTTCTCAAAACTGTCGGTGAAACTAGCCCTAAAGCCCGTCTTGCTTGTCAGATGAAAGTCGTCGCACCAAACGGATTGGTACGTATTAAATACTAAACCCTCATAACAACTCAGCTTTGGCTGAGTTGCCTCATTTTTAATCAATACTCTGCCTAATAAAAGCCTATAATTTTAAGAAGAACAAAATATGCATTTCATAGCATAAAGTGTGTATTTTTTTAGGTGGCTTATTATGCAAACATCTTTATCCTATAAACAAAAGCAACTGCCAAGACTTTCGATGCAGACGTGGTTACCGCTGCTTCAATGTTCGTTAAACGATCTCGAAAAGCATCTTCAGGTGATTACCAATGAGAACCCATGTCTGGAAGTAAAATCGGGATTTGAAGAGTCCAATGCCCAATCCGGCGGAACATCAGCCTACGGTGCATTTCAAAACTATGTTTCCAATGCTTCCAGTGAACAAATCGAATGGCTCAGTATCTCTTCAACCTCGTTGTACGAGAAACTGGATGAACAGATTGTGGCCCCTTTGTTTCCGACCCCGATATCTCAAAAAATTGCCCGCCAAATTATTTATTACATCAATGACGAAGGGTATTTCGAGGGGAGTGTCGAAGAGGTTGCCGAGCAATGCGACACGGATGCCCATGCGGTAGAACGGGTACGACAGCGATTTGCCCATTTGGAACCTTCGGGAGTCGGTGCCGTGGATTATAAAGAGTCATTTTTGTTTCAGCTTAGTGATCATGATCTGGACGATGAACTCAGTATTTTGCTGGGAGCGATGATCTTACAGTTTGACAAGATGGAAAAATTCATCAATCATCCGAGACTCCATGACGCCAAGCACGTATTGCAGCATCTGAGAAATCCTCCGGCATTGGAATATATGGAGCCGGAAACCCAAATCACCCCGGATTTGTTTGTCGAGTTTGCCGGTTCTGAGCTGAATATCCGGATCAATCATGCGTTTTACCCCGATTTACAGGTCAACATGATCGACAAATACGATACGTTCGCGAAACAAAAATTCAAAGAGGCCCGGGAACTGGTCAAGCTTCTGGATTTGCGCAAAGCAACGCTCTACAATGTCGCCTTGGTCTTGATAGAAAAGCAGTATTCCTTTTTTATGGGCGGAGAGCTTAAACCCCTCCGTCTTCAGGATGTTGCGGATGAGCTGGGTTTTAATGAATCGACCATTTCCCGCGCTATTGCCGATAAGTACATCCAAACGGAGCGCGGATTGTATGCGTTCAAAGATTTTTTCTCCAACTCGATCGGTGAAGTATCGACGTCGGAGATCAAACATTTTCTCAAACGTCTTGTGACGAGCGAAAACAAAGATGACCCGTTTAGCGACAAAACACTTCATGAAATGATAGAAGAGCGTTTCGGAGTGAAGATGGTACGCCGTGTCATCGCTAAATACCGTCAGGAACTCGACATCCCTTCGTATAAAGAGCGGCAGTTTCTCTATAAGCTCGAACTTCTCTAAACTTCTTTCTGTCTCTATATCTTCTTCTGTTGTAATTTATCGTTTAATATTGCAACAAGGGTATCTGCTCTATGATTGTCCTAAGTTAAACCAAAGGATATTCAATGAGTAGTAAAATCAAAAAAATCGTCAAAAAGCAAGTCAAGAATTTGCTTAAAAAAGAGTTGAAGCAAGAGATCAAAAAACAGATAAAAAGTTATAAGAGAAAAGAAAAAATTGAACACGGGGAAAGAATAGCGGTCGAATAAGAAACGCTAACGAATACGACGAGGAATCTACTTCTCCGTAAGAGATTACGGAAAAGAGAGATTAACTCGACGGCGTATCGACAGCGGTGAAGAAAGTATTGCTTTTAGGTGTAGTACGCGGAGTCGGTTGTGAAAGGGCGGAATCGTCTTTTTCGCCGGTACGGATACGTTCAACCTCTAATACCGGAGTGATCCAGATTTTACCGGCGCCGTGTCCCAAATCCTGCGTGTGCGATCGAATACACTCCATCGCCGTTGTTTTATGCTTCTCATCCGATACAACGATAAAGAGCATAACTTTTGGATACAAATCGGGTGCATTGTTCTTTTCAGCAATTCCGAGGGATCCTTTTCCAATGACATCCGTAACGGTTACCCCTTCTATTCCGTTATCAAACAGCTCTCGTAATACATCGTTTAGGCAGTGGCGGTTAAATACAGCAGTAATTTGAAACATGGTGAACCCCTTTTAATAATACGTTATTATATTGGAATACGAACACTCAAAGATAAATGAATTGCTTATTAAATAGGCAACGCAAATTCGCGTATACACTAACGTAATATTTATTTCTTGCATTTATTATTCTAGTTCTTAAAGATGACAAAAATGTCATATTTCTTGTAGAACACCTCTTGCAATCTCCTCAACAACTATCATCCATCAAGGAGTAATCAATGGCACGAGACACATTAATCGGCGGAGCGTTATGGGAGGAATATTCTCTCGAAGTACAACGACGGATGAATGATCCGATCAATATGGGAGAGATCACTCAAGAAGAAGCAGATGCGGCAGAAAAACAATTGATTATTGCCGATTTCGGTGCAGAGAGCTGCGGAGATGCGGTACGACTTTATTGGATGATTGATCCAAAAAATGACACGATCGTTAAAAGCCGATTTAAAAGTTTCGGATGCGGGACGGCGATTGCCAGCTCGGATATGATGGCAGAACTCTGTATGGATAAAACCGTTGACGAAGCGTTGAAAATCACCAATATTGATGTTGAAAAAGCGCTCCGTGACGAAGAAGACATTCCTGCGGTTCCTGGGCAAAAAATGCACTGTTCGGTTATGGCCTATGATGTCATCAAAAAAGCGGCATCGATCTATAAAGGGGTCGATATGTCGGAGTTTGAGACCGAATATATTGTTTGTGAATGTGCTCGTGTCAGCCTTGATACGCTCAAAGAGGTGATCCGTCTTAACAAACTCGAATCGATCGAACAAATCACCGACTATACGAAAGCGGGCGGATTCTGTAAATCATGTATCAAACCGGGCGGACATGAGAAAAAAGATGTCTATCTCGTCGATATGTTGGCAGAAATCCAAGCTGAATTGACCAAAGAAGCGATCAGTAAAAAGATCAAAGAAGCCAAAGGTGACGGTAATTTCAGTGCGATGAGCCTGGTACAAAAACTGCGCAGTATTGAATCGATTCTTGAAGAGTATATCCGTCCTACACTCAAAGCCGATAACGGTGACGTTGAAGTAATCGATCTCAAAGAGGTCGAAGAAGGGCATGAACTCTACATCCAGTACAAGGGTGAGTGTATGAGCTGTTCGATGAATACGACAACAACGCTTGCCGGTATGCAGGATATGTTGAATTTCAAACTTAAATCCAATCTAAGAGTGATGGTGGTCTAATGTCACGCGCAACAAAAGAGGGGACATTCGGATATCTTAAAAAATTCGGTAACTATTCCAAAGATTTTTACCGTTTTAACGGAGAACTCTTTTTTCCTTCTTTGGGGATCGGAACGTATAAGGCTGAGCCTTATAAAGAAGATAACTACATTATCAACTACGCCGAAGCGATCAAAACGGCTCTTCGCCGCGGGATCAATTTTATCGATACCGCGATCAACTACCGTTATCAGATGTCTGAGCGGGAGATCGCGGAAGCCTTGAATGTTATGTTTGCAGAGAAAGAGATAACACGCGAAGAGGTGATTATCGCCTCAAAAGCGGGTTTTATCCCTTTGGATTTTCCTTTCCCCGATAATCCGTACGGCTGGATACAAGAGAATATTCTTGATGCCGGATTGGCGAGTAAAGAGGAGATCGTTATCGATCAGCACTGTATGTCACCCGCGTATTTACGCTGGAGCTGTGAGCAGTCACTGCGTAATCTGGAGATTGAGACCATCGATATTTTTTTCCTTCACAACCCTGAAACACAATTGGGCTATGTTGATCAAGAGACGTTTTATGAACGTATCGAGGCAGCATTCACCCTCTTTGAAGAATTACGCAGTGAGGGGAAAATCGTCTCTTACGGAATTGCGGCATGGAACGGCTTTTTATACGAATCAGATCATATTGAGTATGTCTCTTTAGGTAAAGTAGTTGAGATCGCACAGCGTATCGGCGGAAAAAATCATGGATTCAAATACATACAAAGTCCTTTTAATCTGGCAAAACCGCATGCCTACGGTTATGCGAATCAACAAAGCAGTGACGGTATGTTTTACCCGCTGATGCATGTATGCGCCCATTACGGGTTGACGTATATCGGTTCCTCTCCGCTGCTCCAAAAAAATCTTTTTAAAAGAGCATTTGCCCCGAATGTCGCAGAGTTAATGAATACCGGTGATTTGAGCGATATTGCCAGCGCTTTGCAATTCGCCCGCAGTGCCGGAGGGATTTGTGCGATATTCGGTGCCGTTGATCCGGCACATGTAATTGATAATGCGGTTTTGGCTTATTTGCCGGAAGCTTCACCAAAAGCGGTGAATACATTGATGAAAGGTGCCTATGCTGTATGATGTGATTGTCGTCGGCAGCGGTATCTCGGGATTGTATGCGGCACTCTATGCGCGTCGTTCGGGATTGAATGTCGCACTGGTCTGTAAAAGCAATCCTCTGCGTTCCAACTCTGCCGTAGCTTCCGGAGGAATCAATGCGGTACTGAAAACGACGCGCCATGATTCCTCACGCGAACACATTGCCGATACCCTCAAAGGGGCGGATAAACTGGGGCGTTTTTCGGCTGTCAGTGCGATGGTCACCGGTGCCGAAGAGATCATTAACGAGCTTCAGGCAATGGGTGTCGCATTTGATTGTAATGAGGAAGGCAATGTGGCGCAGCGCCCTTTCGGAGGGACGAAGGCTAAGCGCACCTGTTATATCGCCGATCGTACCGGTGCTGCAATCACCCAAACGCTTTTGGTTCAGTGCCGTAAAGAAGGGGTCAAACTCTTCCCCAGCCATCAGATGCTCTCAATCGCAACCTTTAAAAACCAGCTTTCGGGAATCACCGTATTGCGCCGACGTGATTCTCAAGTAATTGCTTTTGCCTGTAAATCGTTAATCTTAGCCGGAGGGGGTTTTGCCGGTATCTATCGCGGTCACTCCACCAATTCTCAAGAATCCAGCGGCGATGTAATCGCCATAGCATTGAGAGCTAAAATGCGTTTGGCGAATATGGAGTTTGTTCAGTTTCATCCGACGACACTTTTAAACAGCGGGACTCTGATCAGCGAAGCGGCACGCGGTGAAGGTGCCTATATCGTGGATGAGACGGGGGAACGTTTTACGGATGAGCTTCAAACGCGGGATAAGCTATCACGCGATATTGTACGTCATCAAATGGCAGGTCATACGGTCTACCTCGATTTCCGTCATTTGGGCGAAGAACTGATTGATAAAAAACTCCCTTCAGCTCGTAAACATGCACTCAACGGTGCGGGAATCGATATCTTGAGTGAGCTTTTGCCGATCACTCCGTCCGCACATTATACGATGGGGGGAATCTGGAGCCGCAACGATACGTCGACCGACATACCCAATGTATTTGCCTGCGGAGAATGTGCCCATAACGGAGTACATGGAGCCAATCGGCTAGGGGGAAACAGTTTGCTTGAAGCGGCCTATTTCGGCCGTCTGGCCGGTATTGAGGCGTCCCGTGCGGCAAAAAAAGGGGAGTTCCACCCGATCGATTATGCATTGGTAGACAAAGAGTCGCGTTATGTCGAGACTATTTTGGAAGGTGAAAGCCGCTTTAATATCAATACGATGCGTCGAAATCTGGGGAATAACCTCTATAAAAATGCAGGGGTCTTTCGGACCCATGATTCTCTTGCCAATGCACTCGAATATGTCCATTATTTGATGAAAATGTCATCCGGTCTGTGCTGCGTCAATAAAGAGCGCAGCGATAATGTCGAACTGATGTCGATTATCGAGTTTCGTAACGCTCTGACTGTTTCTGAAGCCATGCTGATGAGTGCATTGGCGCGTGAAGAGAGCAGAGGGGTCCATTACCGAGATGATTTTCCTCAAACCGATGATCGCAATTACGAAGTGAATACAATTATTCGCCGTCTTGCCGGGACATTTTTACGGATTACATTCGAAGGCCACCTCTCATCGGACTGGTGGCATCGGATACGGCAGTTTTTTCACGCCCAATAGGGCTATGAATTTAAAAAAGGTTTTTGTTTATGGTGAGCTCGTCGAACCATGAACCGCTCACCCATTTGACAGGGTAAGGGCAAATGTAAATATACGTCAATCAAATTAAAAAGGAAACACAATGGCAAAAGTTATGCTGCGTTACGATTCAAAAGGGGCAATCTCTTTTTATGTCGCTAAAAAAGATATGGAAGAGACGATTTTGAGCTCTGAATTTGATAGCGAAGACAAATGGGGCGGTGAGGTCAAACTCAGCAATGGTGAGACATGGTTTATCGAGCCGGGAATCAAAAAATTCCCTGCCGAAGTTATGGCTAGACGGATAGACGAATAGTATTCTTCCACACCCATTCACTCGACGAATGGGTATTTATCTCCCTTTGATTACAGAACACTCCCAAAACTTCTCATATACTGCAATTATTGTGCTCTTGACGGAATTTTACAATACATTTTTATTATTGTTTATTATAATTTATGATGTCGTCAAGGATCACTTATTTATGAAAATTATTTGTCATCAAAACCCTTTTATCCATTCCGTTTATCATATTCCTACTCATCAGTATAATGAAAATACCGAGTTTAAGTTTATGGGTGCTCCGTCCATCCACGAACACATTATCCTAAATGACAATTGTGCGGTTATTTCGTTTGAACTAAACGGAAAAGAGTACACATTTGAAGGTGATGTCGTGTGCGGTAAATTTACCCAAGCGCCTAAAATCAAAATTCTTTTTAAAAAATCCTGCCGGAAGCTGACGATTATCCGTTTGAGTTCGTGCGGCATGTTCAGACTTACTTCAGCACCGATGGTATCGATGGTCAATCATGTCGCTCCGGGATCCATCATCGATATTCGAGTCGATAACGAGCAAAGAAGTGAACAATACATTCAGTTGGTAGACAATCTTCTGAATGAAAAATCTCATCATCCATCGTATGTCCTCACCAGAGAAATCGTGAAGTACGTTAATGCCAATTTTGCCCATCTCCCCAGCAATGCGACCAAAGCGGTAGCCGAACATTTCGGAATTTCGGAGAGTTCGCTGCGCCGTTATTTTAAAAAATATCTGGGTATCAATCTGTCGACGTACATCATTACGATCAAGCGGAAGAAAATGGTTCAGAGTATTTATGAAGACAATTATGACTCTTTAAGTGTGCGTGAAAACGGTTATTATGACCAATCCCATTTTTTAAATGACTTTAAACGTCTTTACGGTGTTCCGCTCAAACAATATCTCAACGATATTCAAAGGATGAAGCGTCAATCCCCCGAATTAATGCAGTTTTTATACCACTGCAATATCGAAACGGCGATTTAGAGTATCATGAAGATTACAGAAGCACAGGCGGTAAATCACTCGACGCCGATCGGAAATCTTTTTAGTCATGAACGGGTAATTTCTACTTTTGAAAGCGATGTTTTATTAGAAGAAGTATTGAATCATTTTTCCACTTATTCGACGGATGTCGTCATTATTGTCGATCAGGCGTTGTCGATCGGTATCCTTACTCTTAAAGATATGATACGTGCAATCAATGACAGCAATAATCTTTCCCGTCCGGTTAAAGAGTTTATGACGGCTCCTTTGCATACATTTTATTCGAATATGAGTATCGCGGATGTCCTTGATACCATGAACGATGCCCGTTATGAAAAGATTGTAGTAACCCATGATACCGACGAGCTAGTCGGGGTGATCGACAGACGGCATCTTCTCGCGTTGTGTTATACGCAGCTCACTCCGCTTATCAAACATGAATACAATATGATCCAATCGATGATGGGACTTGTCGGAGAAGGGGAAAGAAAGTTGTTGAAAATGGCAACAACCGATACCCTGACCGGAATCGGAAACCGCAGATTGCTCGAAGAGGTATTTAACGCCCATCAGCATCTCGGAGAACGCTACGGCATCAATGTTTATCTTTTGATGTTTGATATCGATGACTTTAAAAGTATCAATGATACTTACGGTCATAATATCGGTGATGCGGTACTCAAAACCCTTACCGAGATTGTCAGTAAATCCATTCGAAAATCGGATATTTTCATCCGTTGGGGGGGAGAAGAGTTTGCCATCTTGCTTCGCAACTCGGATTCTATCAATGTGTTAAAAATAGCCGAACAGATTCGTGCGAGAATCGAGACCCATTGTTTTGAGAAAAATGTTCATGTGACTTGCAGCTTCGGTCTGACGTCCGTTAATATCGGCGATACTCTGGAAGGGGTAATCGAGCGTGCCGATCAAGCGCTTTATCAAGCTAAGAAGGACGGAAAAAATACCGTCCGTGCCGAAATCGTTTAGAGTTCGATTCCGTACTGTTTGATTTTATATCCGATCTGCCGCGCGCTCATCCCTAAGGTGCGAGCCGCTTTGGTTTGGATTCCGTGGGAATCGATCAAGGCCTGAATGATCGATTCACGTTCGAGTTCCTGAAGACTTTTCCGCGTTACGGGGCCTCCGGGTGCCGGGGGAGGCTGCGAGCTTGGTGCTGCGTATGCCGTTGCGGGAGCACTCATAGGTGCAGGTGCTTCGGATGACTGCATATAAAGCTTTTGATAGTTAAACGGCAATACATGGCTGAGCATCTCCGGTTGAATTTCTCCGTCCGGGCAAATCAGGACGATCCGCTCCATCGTATTTTGCAACTCACGAATATTACCCGGCCATGGGTAATCGAGTAAAAGCTCCATCGCCCCTTTGGTAAAATGCATATTTTTACGATGCTCTTTCATAAAACGGTGGAGATAGTGTTCGATCAAAAGCTTCACATCCTCATAACGCTCACGCAGCGGCGGCAAGTTGATGGGGATAACGTTGAGACGGTAAAACAGGTCTTCACGAAACTCTCCCTTGCGTACCATCTCCTCCAAATTGCGATTGGTTGCGGCGACGAGACGGACGTTCGTTTTGATCGTTTTATTTCCGCCGACACGTTCGAACTCCTGCTCTTGCAAAATACGGAGCAGTTTGACCTGGAGCGACGGGGTAATATCCCCGATCTCATCGAGAAACAATGTTCCGCCGTCAGCCAGTTCAAACCGACCCTTGCGCATTTCACGGGCATCGGTAAATGCCCCTTTTTCATGTCCGAAAAGCTCAGATTCCAACAATGTTTCGCTGATTGCGGCACAGTTAAGCTTGATAAACGGTCCGTTTTGGCGGCGGCTGAGGTTGTGTACCGCAGTGGCGATCAGTTCTTTACCGGTTCCCGTTTCTCCCCGGATCAAGATCGTGGCATCGGTCGGTGCTACCGTATTGATCATTCCAAAAACCTGCTGCATTTTTGTCGAGTGGCCGATAATGTTTTCAAATTTGTAGTCTTTTTGCATCTCTTCTTGATAATAGGTTTTGAGCTCAGAGAGAGACTCTTTTTCCTTGGTTATCTTTTGTTGCACTTTCAGCGCTCCGACGAAGAGAGAGCCGACGATCGTGAGCATCCGGACAATCTCGTCAAAATTGAGAGGGCTGTTTTTACCAAGATTGGCCGAAATGACGCCGATGACTTCTTCATCCTGGAGAAGCGGTACGGCGACATACGAAACCATTTGGGTCGAAATATTCCCCATTTTATTAAGGTAGTTGATATTGTTATGAATATTTTCGATGACGATCGGTTCACGGCTTTTTGCCGCTAACCCCGTAGCTCCTTCGCCGAAACGGTATGAAGCCATTTTTTTCTGATAGGGTTCCAGATCGATAGAGGCGAGCAGCTCAAGTTCATTCGCCTCATCTTTTTTACGAAAGAGGGCACATCGTTCAAGGTAGCTATGCTGCTTAAGGCGGCGCATCGCTTTTTCAATATTCTCATTGATGTCAGACGTGCTGGTGAGCATTACGGCAACTTCATACAGGAGGTTTATCTCCTTATACGCAAAGGTAAGCGGACAGGTCTGGCACTCTTCACGATTGGGAATGTTTGCTTCAAATGTCATCATTTCAGTATCTTTGTCTATAAATTGTAAGGTAATTGTAGTACAAAACATGACAATGAACTGACATTCATGTGGATAAAAAATAGGCAATTTATAGAACTGTATTTGCACTACATTGACAAAATGATCCAATAAGGAGACAAAATGCAAATTACCGTTCATGGAACACCGACACCTTTAGAGGGAAAAGAGATGACTATTTGGCGTGAAGCGCCGGCCGCCAGAGTAAGCAACCTCGATGGAAGCCAAAATGTTATCGGGATGATTGCACCGACGGCACAGCTTCTAATTGCTATTCCTTCGCTTAAAACGGAAGTATGTTCATTGGGGGCTAAAAAGTTCAATGACCTGATTAAACAGTTTAAAAAACTCAAAACGGTCATGATTACAACGGATGATGCCGAATTTGTTAACGATTTTGTCGCGCGTGAGGGGATTGACAGTGCGGAGATCGTGATCGATACTGCACGCGATTTTGCAAAAAAATTCGGTCTTCTGATCACGGAGGGGAAACTCAAAGATCGTCTTGCCCGAGCTGTTTTTGTCATCGACCAAGAGGGGATGATCAGTTATAAAGAGGTTGTTGCCGAAATTACCGATGAAGTTGATTATGACAAATGTATCGAAGCTGTCGACAAAGCGGCAAACTTCAAGAAAAAAGGGCACGACCACGAAAATTGGATGGGTGTCTGATAGAGGAGCACGTCATGGTAGAGCAATACATAACCTGGTTAAATGACAGAGGATTTCATCCCGATGACCTCGAATATCGAGGCTTTAACGGCAATACACCGCTGCTTCTTGCCGCATTGGAAGGGAATGCCATGATGGTTTCCCGTCTGATTGAAGCGGGGGCGGATTTGTATGCGATCAATGATGATTTTAACGGCGTATTGTTCAATGCCTGTTTTGCCAATACTCCCGATGTGATTCGGACATTGGTCGAAGCGGGTGCCGATATCAATGATACGAACGAAGAGGGGACAACGGCATTGATGTATGCCGCATCCGCTTCGCGCGTTGAGTGCGTCAAAATGCTGCTGAGTCTCGGTGCGGATGTCAAACTTCATAATGAAGACGGTTTCAGCGCGATAGAACTGACCAGTAACCGCGACGTTTTTAACCAACTGCGCAGTGCGTGAAGAAACCCTTCTGACTCCTAAAGGGGTTGCCGAGCAACGATCCTATTTGGATTGGGATACGCAGCCCTCACTCTTTAAGCACTATCCCGATTTTTGTTATCGTGTGCCCTTGAATGAGCATCCCTCACTCCTATGGCTTCTCCATTCACGAAAAATTACCGATGAACGTATCGTTGCCCATAAACCTTATCGGCGGCTCAATGTCCCCTCTGCCGGTAATCTCCATCCGATTGAAATCTATGTTCAGATCCGTAACGTCTCAGGGCTGTTGAGCGGAATTTACCATCTGGATGTCTTAGCGGAAGAGTTGGTCATGATAGCCGAGATAGCGGGGGAAGGGTGTGAACCGTTTTTGGGATTGGATAAGCGTTATAGCGGGATGATCGTCATGCTCTCTCTGGTACCGTTTCGTTCCGGATGGAAATACGGCTTGCGTGCCTGGCGCTATCTTTATCTCGATTTAGGGCATCAGATCGGTGCACTCATCACCTCTATGCGACATTTTGGACAGGAAGCTACAATAATGTCTCCTCAAAAAGGGTTAAATGCGATTATGGGGATGGGTGAGGATGAGATGATCGCTGCCGTCTACGGTGTCGGAGAAATGTCACCGCGTCCGGTCAAACCATTACACGAACCTTTGATGCGGGTACAGCCGACGGATTATACGTTGTATCATGCAGCTTTGCACTCGGCGATACAAGAGACACCCTTCTATGTTGACATCCCGGATACATTATCGTATGAAGGATTTAAAACCTATAACGGTAGACGGCGGAGTGCACGGGATTTTACCCCGAATGCGATGAGTGATGCGGTTATTCAGGAATTGATGAGAATATCAGCAGACCCGTCGCTTGAGATTCTAACGGTTGTGATGCAGGCACACGCTATGCATTACGGTGTATATCGAAACGGAAAATGTGCCGTGAGCGGTAATTTTATCTCTGAAATACTTCATTTACTTTTGGAACAGCGTTTTATCGCAGGTGCAAATATGGTAGTATTAATCACAACGGAGGATTTTTGTGCAAAGACCCATATCGAGGCGGGAATTTATGCACAGAATCTCTATATGGCGTGTGAACATCACGAGGTCGGATGCAGCGGGATCGGAGCTTTCTATGATGAAGAGGCTTCACGCTGGACCGGCAAGGCACTGCTTTATGCAGTGGCAATAGGGGGAAGAATATGATTATCGGTATTCCTAAAGAGATTAAAACGGATGAATTCAGAGTCGGTATGACACCCTCGGGTGTACTGGAATTGATCAAAGCCGGACACAATGTATTGATCGAACAAAATGCAGGTGTGGGGAGCGGATTCGAAGATCGTTTATACAGCGATGCAGGAGCAATAATCCTGAACACTGCCGATGATATTTATGCGGGTGCGGATATGATCCTCAAGGTCAAAGAACCGATAGAGGTGGAATATAGTCGGCTTCGTGAGGGGCAAATCCTTTTTACCTACCTTCATCTCGCTGCGGATAAAGCTTTGACGGAAGTTCTGTGTGCGAAAAAAATTACCGCATTGGCCTATGAGACGCTTCGTTTAGGCCGGCGGCTGCCGCTGCTGGAACCGATGAGCGAGATTGCCGGGCGGATGGCGACACTTTTCGGTGCCGTTCATCTGGGGCGCTACAACGGCGGAAGCGGGCAGCTGCTCGGCGGTGCCGTCGGTGTGGAACGCAATCATGTGGTCGTACTCGGAGCGGGTGTTGCGGGAAAATCAGCTGCGGATGCTGCGGCAGGACTGGGTGCTAAGGTGACTATGCTTGACATAAACCTTGAGAGGCTCACGTATCTACGCGATGTTATGGCTCCGAATGTATCCATGCTCTATTCGACGCATGATACGATTGTCAATTCGATCAAAGATGCCGATCTTATTGTCGGAACCGTTTTGGTCGCCGGTGCAAAAGCCCCTAAACTGATTACCCGTGATATGCTCTCTTTGATGAAAAAAGGGTCGGTGTTGGTCGATGTGTCGATTGACCAGGGGGGATGTTTTGAGACCTCACATGCCACTACCCACTCGCATCCGACGTTTGATGTGGACGGTATCGTTCATTACTGCGTCGCCAATATGCCGGGAATGTATCCTCGAACGTCGACGATCGCCTTGACGAATGCGACGTTGTCGTATGCACTAAAAATTGCGTCAACCCCGTTAAACGTACTCTTGAAAGATGAAATCTATCTGGGTGCTCTTAACACCTATGCAGGTGACGTTACCAACGAAGCGGTGGCAATAGCGCATGGAATGACGTATAAGGCTGTAGTATGAATGAAATCGATAAAGCACATGAGATATTAGCGATCTACCGTTTTTACAAAATGGATGGAAAGCTTTATCATTATGACGAAGATGACCGCCTCGATGAATTGTTTGATGCCGTCGTGCATGCGATCAATGATTGCGGGATGTTAAAACCCCTCTTGCCGCGTGAAGAGTTTGTGATCCCCTGTCGCGGGATACTGAACAAAGAACGCGCATGGCTGCAGCGGTTCGAACACCAAGATACCCGAGCCTTTTTCCTCAGTGATATTTATGATTTTTTGAAACTCTTTACGGGACGGACGAAGCTCAGAGTAGGATAGACTTTTTGAGTTTCTTTCGCTCCGCTTCACTCTTTTCACCTGCGCCTTAGATTTCATTACCCCAAATAAATAGTTTTTTTAAACAAAAAACAGTTACAATTTATCACAAACCATAAGACAGAGGGTACAATGAAAGCAATCGTCGGAATTTTAGCGGCAGTGATTATCGGGGCGATAGTGATGATGTTTGTAGGACATATGAACAATGTTCCAAAACTGGACGAATCGGTCAAAGCCTCATGGGGACAAGTCCAAAACCAGTACCAGAGACGGGCTGATTTGATCCCGAACCTCGTCGCAACGGTCAAAGGATACGCGTCGCATGAAAAAGAGGTATTGACCCAAGTGACCGAAGCGCGTGCCAAAGTAGGGCAGATGACGATCACTCCGGAAGTATTGAACAATCCCGAAGCCTTTAAAGCCTTTGAAAAAGCGCAAGGGGAACTGAGCAGTGCACTTTCTCGTCTGATGATGGTCAGTGAACGCTATCCCGATCTCAAAGCCGATAAAAACTTTATGGCATTGCAATCGCAGCTGGAAGGGACCGAAAACCGTATCAGTGTCGCACGCCGTGATTACATTGATACCGTCAAACAATACAACCTCGAATTGCGTACCGTTCCGGGTCGATGGGTAGCAGCGATTCTCTATCCCGATGCAACGGTCAAAGAGACGTTTAGTGCCGAACCGCAGAGCCAAAAAGTGCCAACCGTATCGTTCTAGACAATGATACGTTTTATTCTTTCTCTTCTGTTTTTTGTCGGAGTTTCCGTATGGGCGGCTCCGACATTTCCGGAGCTTAGCGGTCGTGTTGTCGATCAGGCCGGATTACTCACCCCCGATCAGGAACGATCTCTCTCAGAACTCTCTAAATCCATCGAAGATAACAGCACGGCTCAGGTTGTCGTCGTTACCCTCAAATCTCTGGAGGGATACGATATCGCCGATTACGGCTATCAGCTCGGGCGCTATTGGAAAATAGGGCAGAAGGGAAAAGATAACGGCCTTCTCATCATTATCGCTCCGTATGAGCGCAAAGTGCGTATCGAGGTCGGATACGGTCTGGAAGGATTTATTACCGATGCACAGTCCCATGAATGGATTCAGTCGCAGCTGATTCCCCACTTTAAACAAAAAGACATTTACGGCGGTATTAAAAAGACGATGGATGAGATCAAGCTAATGCTTTCACAAGAGTATACGAGTGATTCTCATCCCGGCAAAGCAGAGGAGAGTAATCGATTTTACTGGATCGCAATTGCTTTTATCCCTTTTTGGATTATGGCAGTTCGCTCTAAATATCGTGATGAAAAGAAGCAAACCCATACCGTCAAAAAAGTAGGAAGTTCTCTTTTGTTGGGAGGGATATCGGGTACACTCGTATGGTTTATAAGCCATATCTTGCTGATCAGCGGAATTATCGGAGTGATTGTTTTTCTGGTGACCTATTTTTCCGATAAAAATTCTGATTTCGGTTCGATAATCGATACGATGGATAATTTGCCCGGTTCGATGAAGCATGATTCCTTTGATATTTTCAGCGGTGGGGGCGGCAGTTTCGGCGGAGGTGGAGCGAGTGGCAGTTGGTAAATTTCAGGAGATGCTATGAAACAGTTAAATGATACCCTAAAAGGGCAGATCAAAGAGGCGATTGAGAATGCCGAACGCCAAAGCTCGTGCGAGTTTGTCGCAGTGATTACACAAAAAAGCGGTGATTATAAAATTTATGCTTTTTTCGTTGCGGCATTAAGTGCACTGCTGATCCCCCATTTTATTTTTTGGCTAAGCGATTGGTTCAGTATTGAAAAAATATTTCAGTTGCAGATAACTTCTTTTATTTTATTGATGATCCTCACCCAATTATCCGTGGTCACGAATGCTTTGGTCCCATCGTCGGTCAAACATCGTCATGCGGCTTTGGTCGCACAGCAGAGTTTTCGAAAATTCGGATTGTATCGGACATCGAAACGGCGGGCAATCTTGTTTTTCGTCTCACTCGATGAGAAATATGTCGAGATTATCACCGATATCGGAATCGATGCGAAAATACCTCAGGAAACATGGCAAGCGGTGATTGAGAAGTTTCGCATCAGTCTGAGCAGTAAAAATGTGGCAGAAGGGTATCTCGAAGCGATCCAAGAGTGCGGTACGATTTTGATGGGTGAGTTTCCGGTTGAAGCGGGAGATAAGGATGAATTGCCGAATGAGCTGATTGTAGAGCTTTCAAACTAAAATCATCGTTTCCTACAGCATACCGAGGGCTGTCTCGAATACATTATGCATTCATATCTATAAAATTCTACAAGGATGCTAATGCTCCCCGCTATCGTCGAAATAAAACCCGACGTCTACTTCACAGGCGCTTTTGACCCGAAAATCCGTACATTTGATATTATTATGAAAACCGCTAACGGCAGTTCGTATAACAGTTATGTCGTCCGCGGAAGCGAAGGCGTGGCGGTTATGGACACCGTGAAAAAAGAGTTTAGCGATGAATTTTTCGCCCGATTGGAGCGCGTCTGTAGTTATGATGAGATTCACTACATCGTTTTACACCATCTCGAACCCGACCATTCGGGCGCATTGATCGAACTTATGAAACGTGCACCGGAAGCACAGCTCATTATTTCAGGACGCGCGGTGATGATGCTCAAAGGGATCATTAAAACCGATATTCCTTACGAGATCGCCACGGCGGGCAAAACGATTTCACTGGGCAATAAAACGATCGAATTTATCATGACCCCGTTCTTGCATTGGCCGGATACGATGAGCAGTTATCTGCATGAGGAAAAGCTCCTCTTTAGCGGTGACGTGTTCGGAAGCCATTACTATGACGAACGTCTTTTTGATGATCTCGTCGGTGATTTCTCGTATGCATTTCACTATTATTACGACCATATCATGCGCCCGTTCAAACAATATGTCCTTCAGGCACTCAAACTCTACTCCAAGTTCGATATTGATCTGATCGCCCCTTTGCACGGTCCGATTCTGCGCAGCAATCCCCAAAGCTATATTAACAAATATGCCTCATGGAGTTCTGAAGCCCGTTTCCGTAAAAACGAGTTCGGAACCAAGATGCTCTCCGTTTTTTATATTTCCAGTTATGACAATACTCATAAAATGGCAGAAAAAATAACGCAGGGAGCCGATGAGGTGGAGGGAATACGGGCGAGTATGTACGATCTCGCATCTTTGGATGAATCCAACATGATAACGCTGCTGGAAGAGTCGGATGCAATATTGATCGGTTCACCGACGATTAACGGCGATGCGGTAAAACCGGCATGGGACCTCCTCTCCTGCATGGCCTATCTGGAGCGTACGGGAAAGATCGGTGCGACATTCGGTTCTTACGGATGGACGGGAGAAGCGCCGGAAATGCTGCATGAACGGCTAAAAGGGCTGAAGTTCCGCCTTCCGCTCGCACCGCTGAAAGTCAAGCTGATCCCTACCGAGGAAGAGCTCGAAGCATGTGTAGCATTCGGCCGCGAGGCTTCGGAGATCGCGATGGGAAAAATGATCGAGATGGAACTGTAGAAATCAATATTCAATAAAAGTCAGCGATAGAAGATCGTTTTTATAGTTATCCTGTAATTTATATTCTCTATATCCTTTGGAAAGCGCGATTCCGACTAAATATTTCTTCCCGTCATAGGTCGTAAATCGATGGGATGCCTTCTGGTCGTTGTAACGTAGAATCTCATCATCCAAATCGATACGCTCGGTAGGGCGCAGATGAGGGTGGGTCGTTGAAATGATGGTCCCTTTCCGATCGACAAAGATTGAAAAACCATTTTTAGAGATTGGAAAACTATCGTTCAGCATGGCTTGAAACTGCGGATATGCATCAAATACGATCCCTATCCCTCCCCATGTTTTGTTATTTTTGCAGATGGAAGCACTGTAAATATAGGTGGATCGGTCATCATAAAACGGTGTATTGTCAAAATTGCTGACAAAATAGTGTTGGCTCTCATGATTATTGAGTGTTTTAGTGACGTAATCCCCTAAAACTTTTTTTCCGAGGATAGCCGGGTCATTGGAGGCTGCAATGATGGTGGCATTTTGATCATAGATAAAAATATTGGTATAAACGGTATAAAGAGTGTTGATATAGTGTAAAACATCGGTGATCTTCTTGATATCGGGTATTTCTTTGGTCAGTTCTTCTTCAAAAATCGGTGTTATCGCCCACCATCGACAGTCATTGGCCCGCTCGTAGAGATTTCTGTCCATAATATCGATAGCAAGTTTGCTGGAAGCCTGAACATCGTAAATCAAACCTTCCATAATGATGTTTTCAAGATTGCTTACCGTCTCTTTGATCGTATTGAGAATGGAAGAACTCACGGTACGCAGGTTGTCGAGTACCGGGGTCAGCACGTATACCCGTTCTTTGGATGCGATTAGCTCACCGTTGATAATAACATCGCTGAGATCTTCGATAACGTCATCGGATTTACGGATAATCGATTTGATATTATCATCTAAGGTGCATTTTGCACTGATGGGATCTTTTAACGGAGCTTTCTTGGAACACTTTTTGGCATTGATATAGGCGACACTTTTCCAAGGTGACCCGTAATATCCCTCATACCCTTTTGTTTTTGCTGAGACCAACAAATAGCCGTTGCGGTAGGCAATCTCTTCACTCGTATAAAGCTGCTTCAGTTCTCTGGTGATTTTTGCCGACTCCGTTGAGGAAGAAATGATGACCTCTTTGCCGTCTGTCAAAACGATATGCTCTGAAGGGTCTAAGAGGGATGCGAAAATGCGGTCCATTTCGTCATCAAACCGAAAACATAAGATCAAAACACCTATCGCTCGGTTATTGTCCATAATTTTTTGGGCGAAAAGGAGTGTTTTGGGTTGCGAAGGAAAGAGATCCGTTTTGGAAAAGCATTCGATGTAGCCGTCTGTTTGCAAGGCATTTTGGATAATCGGATCAGAAGCCGACGTGAGGTGATTGGATTCATTGATATTCAGCCGAATGTTTCCTTCTGCATCCGCAATAATGATTTCGTTATAGACGCTGTATTTCATCGTGTATTCGATAAGACGTTGGCGAAGCCTCTCCGCTGATTCTTGGCCTTTTAAAAAATCGATGATAATATTGTCCGTCGCCAAAAAACCGACATCGGCAATCCTCTCGAACAAATTACGGATCAGAATATCGATGCTGATCTGTGCTTTTGAATTCAATTCTTCCGTGTATTTTTTTAAATTTTCCCGAATTAAAAGAGGTATGAGTTCCTCTTTGAGACCGCTAAAGGTTTCAATGGTTTTTTCGGTAAACGAAAAAAGGTTGGCGGCTTTATCCAGCGCGCTGATTTTACCCGTGAGGATGACTTTTTTCAAGAATCGGTTCTGGTCATCAAAAAGTTCGACACTGCTGCGTATAAAGGGGAAAAGGTCCAGAAATTTAGTCGTATCCATTATGCATCACCATTTATTTTAAATTGCTAATCATCAATTGGAGAAAAGTCAATTCTTACCTAAGTGACCGCACCATTGTTCGGATAACAATATATCAATAATTTGAATACTTTGTAGACATAAAAAAAACTTTTGTATGCTTATAATTTAATCATTTTTTTTGGGTAAGTACTGACCTTAGTGCGAATATAAATTGCACTCTATGAGTATATTTTAGGAGGAACGCCATGAGTGAGCTTGATGTGATGTGTCACGAGATTGAGAACTATCTTAAAAAATATGCCATGGATGATGAAGCGCGTTATGTCATCGCCCCGCTGATTGCTAAAAAATCACTGGAGATGAACCATCTTTATCAAGATTTAGGCTTTAAAAGCCGTACGCAGATGGGCGCTTACATGAGTGAACATTTTCCGGGACTGGCACGGTTGAAACCCAAAGAGAAACTCTGGAAAAAATTCCTTTATGATGCGATCGGTAAAGTTGCTCCGGCGTGTGCGACGTGCAACGACCAAGAACACTGCTTTACCTGTATTCTCGCGGAGGCCAGTGCGTGAAGACACCTTCGATTACGACCACCGAACTCTATCGCTATCTCGATACCCTTATCATGGCGGATATTCCCGTATTTATCCACGGTTCTCCCGGAATCGGGAAATCGTATATCGTCGCGGATATCGCGGCGAAACATAATCTCGAATTGGCCGATGTCCGCCTCTCCCAGATGGATCCGGTCGATTTGCGCGGAGTCCCTGCTATACGGGATGAACAGACGGTATGGATGGCTCCGGTATTTTTCCCGCGTGATCCGGATTCCAGCGGCATTTTGTTTTTGGACGAGCTCAACTCCGCACCCCCCTCGGTGCAGGCTGCGATCTATCAGCTGGTGCTGAACCGTAAAATGGGGGAGTATGAACTGCCTCGCGGCTGGCGTATTATCTGTGCCGGAAATCGCATCTCCGATCGGGGTGTCGTGTTTCGTCTTCCGACACCGCTGGCAAACCGTATGGTTCATTTGAGTGTGGAAGCACGATTTGAGGATTTTAAACTTTTTGCCATTCGTGAGGGGCTTCACTCTTTTATCATCGGTTTTTTGGGATTCCGTCCCGATCTTCTCACCTCGGAACCGGTCAGTGAAGATGACAGCAATCCCGCATTTGCAACTCCGCGCAGCTATCACATGCTCTCCTCCATTCTTAAACACAACGACAATACCTCCTCGTTGGCTCCCATCATCTACGGATTGATCGGATACGGTGCGGGAATCGAATTTTTGTCGTATGTCAAAGTGTACGAAAAACTTCCCGATGTACAGGCGATTTACCGCGGCGAATACCCGAGTATCGATAAGAGTGAACCGGCATTGCTCTACGCATTGGTTTCGGCTCTGGTAGAACTCTATCGTGGCGGTGATGAAGCGTCCAAGCATCTGTTCGCATTTGCACAGCTCCTGCCGACCGAGTTTGGCGTGATGCTGATCAAAGATGCGATTGTCAAAGATGCTTCGATTGCCGAGTGTGCTGAATTTGACACATGGATTGAGCGCTATGGCGACTATATCCTTTAAATTCTGCCACTTTAGTGGCAAGCTTCAGTGCCATAGCGGCCAGCGTAGACGGATGTAACAAGTTGCAGCCGTCATCAAATTTTAGTAACCAACTGGAGAAGATAAGAGTTCAGTTTCTCTTTGACCATCCGTTTTTGAGTGTTCTGGCACTCTCCATCCCCCATAAACATCAGCAGAATACCCATATGCTTTTCGAGACTGACGGGGTAAGTATCCGCGTCGACGAGACCAAACTCGGCGGTGTGGATGATGCCCGTTTGAAATATCTCTACGCGCACGTACTGCTGCATATTCTCCTCAAACACCCTTTTCGGATGCGCGGACGCGACAAGCCTACCTGGAATCGCAGCTGCGATATTGTGATCGGATTGCTGCTCAGTGATTTTCAGCGGGTCGGTTCTGCGGATGAAGAGGCGATCATAATTGAGTCATTTCGCGACAAAAGTGTCGAAGAAGTCTACAACACCCTCTATCGTGAGAGCGAAGACGGGGAAGGACAGCCCAGTGATGAAAACCCGACCGAACAAAAAATGGACATACTTGAAAACGAAGGGGATACTCAGGTCGCGGAGGAAGAGCTTGATGCCCTGATCATCCAAGCGATGGGTGCCGCACGCAAACAGGGGAATCTTCCCTCCTCGTTGCTGGAGATGTTTGATGAGATCACGAAACCCTCCATCGATCTGCACACCCTTTTGCATGCTTATATGTCGGAGAGTTTTTTTGACAAAGAGTCTGACTTTTCCCATCCGAACCGCCGTTTTATTCATCAAGGGCTTTATCTTCCGGGATATCGATATGACCGTAACCGTTTGAGTTTTTTTATTTTTCTGGATCGATCCATGAGCATTACCCATGAGGTGTTTTCCCGCTTTTTGGGGATAATCGACACGATTGTGCGCATGAGTCATGATTTCGAGGTGAGTGTCATTCCCTTTGATGAGCGCGTAGCCGATGAGGAAGTGGTCAGTTATGATGCACAAGGGATATTGCCGAGTATACGGTTCGCCAAAGGAAACGGCGGAACGCAGTTTGACCCTGTTTTGGAGTATCTTAATCTGCACGCGGGTGAGAAAAATCTCGCGGTCATTCTCAGTGACGGGTATTTTACTATCGACAAAGCTCCCGCAATGCAGACCCTGTTTTTATTGAGTGAGAAAAAAAATTTGAGAAGGTTTGAACGCTATGGAGACGTCGTCTACTTTGACCTATAGAGAACATATCGAAACGCTTAAAGATGAACTGGATTTTGAAGAGCAGGGGGATGCCATCTATCTGAATCACGAAGATGACGAGGCCCGTCTGCTTTGGGCCTTTCACCGCCCCAGCGGATCGCATCCCCATCAAGTAAGTGATCGTAACACGGACGTGGCCATCATGGCGTTTAATCACTCCCGTCTCGGTGCATACGAGCGCTTTACAAAACTCAACCCCTCCGTCATCGAAGACCCTGACCTGCGCCGTCATATCCGCAACCGGAGCCGGATGCTTTTCCGTGCCCTCGTGGACAACGATTTTAGTGAATTGTTAGAGGTTTTGGCTTTTGCTCCCGTCTTTATCGATCAGGCGTGCGATCAGATGATTAACGGGCGGATCTGGAATGAACATTACGCTTCGGCGCTTCGGGCATCGCAGTTTTTAGAACTGGCGGATGAGTATCTCAATGACAAACTGGTAGATGGGGTAATCCGCCGCCTTCGTCCCCTTAAAAACCAGACATTTGACGAGGCTAAAGCACTGTTGGCCGAGCTGGTAGGTCAAGTACAGAAGTTGCATTTAGAGATCAAAGAGCATTACGTGCACGAATTTGAGCAGTGGATGCGGACCGAGAAGCTTCATCCTCTTCAAATGATTGTACTTCAAAAGCAAATAGCTCTATTGAAGGAACCCCATGTCTGAAAACAAACTCAAAGTGATGAAGACCATCTTTAATCTAAGTGATGAGTGGGAATACAACATCTACGAATCGGATGATATCGCTGAATATGCTCAAATGGATAAAACCGAGGTCAAAAATATTATGTCTGAACTTTATGACGAAGGATATTTAGGTGAGTGTATGAGTATCGGAGATGACGGATATGAGACATTTTATCTCAACCGTCGTGGGCGTGCGGTGATCGGAATAGAATGATGGTAAAGTTAGTCGTATTTTATGAAAAACCTTTTTGTGCGGCGAATGCCAAGCAAAAGCAGATACTGCGACAAAGCGGCTGTACCCTCATCGAACGCAATCTTCTCGAACACGGATTAGATAGCGATACGCTTCGGAGTTTTATGGACGGCAAAGCCGTTCCCGAATGGTTTAATCCTGCCGCTCCCACGATCAAAAACGGTGAGATCACACCTGAAATGTTGAATGAAGAGGAAGCTATAGCCCTTCTGATGTCCAACCCTATCCTGATCCGCCGCCCTTTGATGATTATCGGAACGGAAAAACTGTGCGGATTTGATGCGGTGAAAGTATCGGAAGTATTGGATCGCTATGTCGAAGAGATGCCGAAAATCAACTGTATGGAAAAAGGGTGTTTGGAGAAGAGGATGCAGAATTAAAAATATCCTGCACCTTTTTTTTCATGAGAGTGTTTGACGAGAGGATAAAGTCGGATTAAAACTCCATCAACAAATGTGGCGACCATTCAATAATATGAATCCCAGCTGTATCGGATTGTGCCATATGATGTGCAGAAGCACTGGAAGCTAAAGCTCCGATCATTAGTAAAATGGCTGTTATTTTTTTCATGGAATCTCCTTTATCTTTTAAAGATGTCAAAAGTTTAATGAAAGAGTGTTAAGGAAGTATTAGCTGAGGGTGATAGGATGAAGGATGATTTTCCTCATGTACGAGGAAAATCTATTTTTGATTATACCGCTCCGAATGAAGCTTTTCCGCCGCGTTGCAATGCTTTGATATCTTCATACGTTTTTTCACTCAATCGGAGATTACTGCGTAGAATCTCTTTGGCTACTGCATCAATTTTCTCTTTGTCAGACATCTTTTTGAGATCACCTTTTGAAAGATCGGCGATGTCGAGGAGGTCGTTCCATACTGAACTTTCATCCAATGCAAATGTATTGAAGGTAATTCCTTCATAAACGAATGTCCCTTTTCCGATAATATCAGAGACGAAAAGGAGATATTTTCCCTCAGGTGTCAAATACTCTTTGTATTTGGCAACGAATGGTTCAAATAGATCCAAAGACTGGAGCTCAAGCGCCATGAAATCAATTGTGTCACTGTTGGTTGTGAGGATGACTTGTTTGACGATATCTTTCGGAGGGAGACTTTTATCGGCAGTGATTACTTTTCCTTCAGTAACGATAAGGCATCCACGATACGCATATTTGTAAGAATCGGTTGGCGCGTTGTAAACGATCATCCATTCGAGTTTGTTGTCGGCAATGTAGCTTTGGATAGACATGTGGGTTCCTTAAGTGTTGTGTACCTATCGCAATACAATTATTGTTCTACCTATTTCGCATGATAAATGCAATGCTTCGATTATGAATGCCATCGGAATACATCCCGATTGGCTGCGCTTGCTGCTATGGCACCTAAGCGCCTCTTGCGAGGCAGAAAATTTGTAATGCGAAGGAATTGTAATGAACCCTCAGAGTGCCAAACGCTCATTAGCTCATTTATGTGAACGTAAAGTCCCTGTTTTTTTGTGGGGCCCTCCCGGTATCGGTAAATCTTCCATTGTCGCTCAGATTGCCAAAGAAGCCGGGATCGGTTTTATCGACTTGCGTCTCTCCTTGCTCGATCCGACGGATCTGCGCGGTATTCCGTTTTTTAATTCCAAAAATGACACGGCTATCTGGGCACCTCCGGCTTTTCTACCGGATGGAAAAGAAGAACGGGGGATCTTGTTTCTGGATGAACTGAATACGGCGGCACCGATGGTTCAGGCATCTGCATACCAATTAATCTTAGACCGCAAGATCGGAGAATACCGTCTTCCGGACGGTTGGGCTATCGTTGCCGCAGGAAACCGCGAGAGCGACCGCGGTGTGGTATTTCGGATGGCGGCTCCTTTGGCGAACCGATTTGTCCACCTGGAAATGGAGGCCAATGTAGAGGATTGGCGAACATGGGCGATAAGCTCAGAAATCGATCCCTCCATCATCGCCTATATTTCGCATCGTCCGGATGCGCTTTTCGTCTTTAATTCCGAGAGCCGCTCTTTTGCGACACCGCGAACATGGCAGTATGTCCATGACATTATCGCCTCGAACCCTGAAGACGATCTTATTATGGCAATGGTTTCAGGCGCTATCGGGGAAGAGCTGGCGGCATCGTATCTGGGGTTTCGTCTGGTAGCGTCGCAGCTGCCGGATCTGGATGCGATCATGGAGGGAACCTGTACGGATGTTCCGAGTGATCCTTCTGCGCTGCATATTCTCTGCACGGCGCTGACAATGCGGGTTAATGATTATACGGGAAGCAAAAAACTCAATAATCTCATAGCCTATTCCCTCAAACTGCCGGGTGAGTTTGCGGTCATGATCATTCAAGACCTTCGAACGCGAAAAATCGAGCTTGACCATGTCGAGAGCTGGCCTCTGTGGATGCGCCAGTTCAATACGTTGCTACGATAATGTCTCACGAAGAACTTCTGCTCAGAGCAAAGAGTCTTCTAACGGTCAAATATCCTTATTTCGGGATGCTCGCATCGCGGCTTAAACATGAACCGAGTGATGTGCTCTCAGGCTATGCGAGTAACGGAGTACGATTCATCTACAACCCGGAATTTCTGGAACGGCGCAGTGTCGAGGAGGTGATGTTTATCCTGACGAATGCCGTTATGCATCATGTCCTCTCGCATCAACAACGGAAATTGAACCGCCGGGGTAAATTATGGCAGCTCTCGACCGATTATGCGATCAACAATCTCCTCGCCAAAAACGGTTTGGTTATTCCCCAGGGGGCAAACTACAACAAAGATTACGAGGGGATGTATGCCGAAGAGATCTATGATGCACTGAAAGAGGAATTTTTCGGCGATTCAGGGGATGCTTTCGGAGAAAGCGGCGATACACCGCCGGAAAATGCAATGATGGAACAAGAGGGGGATGATCAGCAGAGTTTCAGCAATATCGACGGTATCGCGGAAGAACTCGATACCTCAGATGAACTGCAATGGCAATACGCTGCATCGATCGCACAGGAAGTCGCCCAGAAAAAAGGCTCTATGCCTTTAGGTTTGGAACGGTTGGGGAAAAAGGTCAAGCCCAGCGATGTGGACTGGCGTTTTGAACTTTATAATGCCGTCAACCGCCATATGCGAAACAACTACGCTTTTATGCCTCCGAACAAAAAACATATTCATCGCGGCATCGCACTTCCGTCGCTGACCAGCGATACCTTGAGCCTTTGCGTCGCCATCGATACCAGCGGGTCGATCGACGATCAGCTTTTGGGGGCATTTATGGAGGAGTTTAAGATCATCATGCAAAACTTCCCCTCGGTCAAGATCGAACTGATCATCGCCGATGCCAAAGTCCATGCCCACCACACCTTTCAAGGCGGAGAGCGGATGGACTTTCGGCTTAAAGGGGGAGGGGGAACCGACTACCGCCCGACGTTCGATTATGTCGAAGCTAATCTTCCGATGACGACAATGCTCCTTTATTTTACCGACGGAGAGGGTTCCTATCCACGGATCCCGCCCAATTACGAAGTGTTATGGGCACTATCGCGAAAAGCGAAAGTACCGTTTGGACGGGGATTGGTGATTTTTAGCTAAGAATACCGGATAGCGAGAGGGTGTTAAGGAATATTTGGTTAAGTTTTCAATCACAAAACCTGATATGAAGAATCCATGAAACATAAAATAAAAACCAAAGTGGGGCAAATAGCCCAAAATCCGACGACTCAAAAAGCATTAGCTTCCATGAAACCTGAAAAATCAATGTGGGGATTTTTAGGAATTGTTCTGTTTTTAATTGCTCCTGAAATCATTGCATTTATTTGGGGAGTTGAGATCACAGCGTATGCGAAAGAACAGTTGATTCATGCCTCGTCAACGCTTGAAAAATATTACTTTGACCTTCTCGTGATGCTTTTTGAAGACGGCGGAAGCTGGATCAATCTCGGAATCGGTACGGCATTGTTGATTTGGCTGTTTTTCTAAATAGTTAGATAAATTTTTTCAATTTCATTGTTATTCTATTGTGATACGCTTTAGTTATAATTGAATATAAGTTCACTTCTGAAAGAGTAACTGACTATGAAATATATTATTACCTTTTTTGCCAAGCTTGGGTTTTGGCCGTTTGTTCTCATTTTTACGCTGCTCGCAATCATCTTTTCGGATTTTCTGGTAATCATACACAGCTACATATTATCGGGTGAATTTATTGATAAAAACCTCTTAATAGCCGGTTCAACGATTTCCATTATTAACGGATTCATTGTTTCGGTATTGATGGCTTTGATTATCCGTTATTTGAAAATGTCACAAGATGAAAAAGACAGGGTCATATCTCTTCAGCGTGAGATAGAAGAGAAACTCAAAAAAAGTGAGCGTTATCAGCGGGCACTTTTAGACAGTTTTCCTTTTCTTATTTGGCTGAAAGATAGGAAGAGTAATTTTTTAGCTGTCAATAAGGCCTTTGCAAAAGCCGCCGGACGTGAAAATCCATCCGATTTGATCGGCAAAAATGATTTGGATTTTTTTCCGGAAGATTTGGCAGAAGCTTACCGAAATGATGATCAACTGGTGATGGCATTATTAGAAAAAAAAGAATTAGAAGAAGAGATCGCAGAAAATGGCAAGCGCAAATGGTTTCAAACCTATAAAGCCCCTATTTTTGACGATTACGGAAATGTTTTTGCGACAGTAGGCTTTGCCCGAGACATCACAAAGGATAAAGAATCAGCGGAAAGACTGAAGCTTTTAGCCAGCGTATTTACCTCTACGCATGAAGGAATTATTATCACGGATACCGATAATAAGATTATTGATGTCAATGAAGCCTTTAGTGAAATAACCGGTTACACACGTGCCGAAGTAGTGGGCAAAAATCCAAAAATCCTCCAATCGGGACGAAACGACGAAGCTTTTTATACAGAACTTTGGAATTTACTGCAAAAAGAGGGCGTTTGGAAAGGCGAATTGTGGAATCATAAAAAAAATGGAGAGGAATATGTTGAAAACACGACGATAAATGCCGTGTATGATGATAACAATATCGTTCGAAACTATGTGGCCATTTTTACCGATATTACCCAACAAAAGCAATATGAACAAGAACTGGAACACAGAGCACATTATGACGGTTTGACCAATTTGCCGAATCGCACCTTGTTCGCAGATCGTCTGCAGCAAGCGAGTGCTCAGGTTATGCGAAGACAACAGCTCCTCGCCGTTGTATATATAGACATTGACGGATTTAAACAGGTCAACGACACTTACGGACATGATATCGGAGACAAATTACTGGTATTGCTATCGGAAAAAATGAGGAATCTGCTTCGTGACGGTGATACGGTTTCCCGTGTCGGAGGGGATGAGTTTTTGGTACTGCTGGTTGATATCGTTGATCGAATATCGATTAACTCTTTTCTCGAACGGCTGCTTCATCTGGTAGCGGAACCTATTTCTATTGATACCTTGCTGATCAATGTCTCCGCCAGTATCGGCGTGACATTTTATCCGCAGGAAAATGAAATAGAGACGAAACAGGTGATTAAACAAGCGGATCAGGCCATGTATCAGGCGAAACTGTCGGGTAAAAACAAATATGTTATTTTTACGGGTGAAAGTGATCTTCAAGCGCAGTAAACCAAACGACAAAAATGTAGCCTATCGGTGGCGCGGGATTATGTTTGTTTATAATTGATCAGTATAGTCGCATGAGCTGTCAATTTCGATCATTTCACGGATCGAATGTTTTAAATCCTCTACATAATTGTAGAGAAGCTGCGGATCGACAGCGGCTTCAACCGCAATCGATTCAATCTCACCGGATGCGATATCGGGATGACGAAGCCGTTTGAATTGCTCCATGGTGATTTCGATGTGAACGGTTTGTTCCGGTGAGCAGAGGGTGAGGATCATCCCTCCATACTCCGCAATGCATCGGTAATTTGCTCCAGCGCCAAAGATTTGGCATTTTCGATCTCTTTGTTATCCCACCAGTATTCGATGATGGCATGTTCGATCTGTTCGATCTGCTCCATGCGGAGGTTTGCAAACACTTCGTACGAGCTCACTTCTTCTTTGCTGACCCCTTTGGAAGCGGCAATGTTGTTCAGTGTTTCGATGATACTCTCTTCGAGAGGTTTCGGGGAGATTTCCAAGCGGGCGTGATCGATCCATGCACGGATTTCTTCTTCGAGATAATCGTGTCCCCATACTTGATAGCACAACACACGATTCGGGCCGTAAACGATTTTTTCTTCTTCGCTTAGGACATCGGATGTTTTGATCGCACCCTCATAGAGATAGACTTCGATTCTTTCGTCTTCACGTAAGGTACAGGCTCGTTCAAAGGCTGCACGGGCGTGTTTGAGGACTTCACTGCGTAGATTTTCATTCATAATAGACTCCTGTTTTTAGATTGAACGTATTAGGTCATATACGGTATATCAAGATTCGAATCCCGATCACTTGCTTCGTAATCATAGGTAATCACTTCGCGTATCGAGGCAATTTTTTTCTCCAGAACGATCCTCTGCAGCGGATGGAGGAGCGATTGATGGATCGAGTGTTTAATCATATTACGATAATGCATCGTAATGATCGGATGCCACCGCTCCTGATTTTCATTAAGACGGTCAATAAAGCTTTGTAACGCATCCCGATCATCGCTCTCGATCCGAGGGAGTTTGCGCATGACATTGCGGACAAATTGTTTTGTGAAATAGGGCTCACCCATTTCCAAAAGTTCGGATGCCGCATCGATATCGGCGATATTCTCGCTGTAGCTGTAGGCATAGCGAAAATGTTCACATACCGCTTCGATATATTTGGGGTAATGGTGCAAAACCATTACCAGATGGGTCAGATCCTGATCAATCAGTACCTGAAAGAGGGTGATGGTATTTTTCCCCATACTTGCCCAATGCGGTTCACCGCTTTTGATCGTATCGCTGTCCAGAATCCGTTTGTATTGTTCGATCTCGGTGATGTCGGTCAACAGACGGGCGGAACCGGAAAAACTGCTCATGACGCTCTTGTGCGGCCGTTATGATAATCCCACAAACGTTTGTAGTGGCTGTCAAGCTCCGAGAGGGTGGAGTCAACGGTAATCAGCTCATTCGTACGGTGAAACCGTTTTGAATTGCTTTCGTACCATTGCTGCATCTCCAGTTTGATAGCATTGCGTTTGGCGACGGTTTCGGCGATCAAACGGCGTATTTCCGCCATTTCGTTAGTAATAATCTCAGTCATGGCTGCACCCGCATTCGCACGCGCCCGCAGCGGTGCCCGGATCGAGATAAAGGGAGGCATTTTCCGTCGTAACGTGTACCAGAGTCTCAGAGAGAGCGGTATCGATGGCTTGGTCCAAAGGCATTGTCTCTTTGCCGAGCCAGTATACATTCATACCGCCGCGAACCATGACATGAAAGGGGCCGTCTCCTAAAAAACCGTATAGAGCGGATGAGGCACCTTGTTCTAACAAATAGTTAGCGGTTTGGATACCGTTGCCGCACCCTTCGTTAGGGATGATGGTGTAGTCCTTGCTCTTGGGTTCAACCAAGGCAAAAAATTTAGCGTTACCGAAGAGTTTGGTACTCATAGGGGTTCCATTGTCGGTTTCCACAGGGATTGCGATCATTGCTGTTCCTTTGTGTGTAATTCAATACGACTATGCATATTTTATTCCCTACTTTAGAACGGCAATTGCAAAGTATCTTTCTAAAAAAGAGTATGCGATGGATAATCTCAGAACCCATTATCACTATTTCAGCAATGAAGAGGGGGACGGTTATGAAATCTATAGCTGCGATTTTCCGGAAGTCAAAGGGTATGGAGATACCTATGATGAAGCAATGTCGGATTTACGAAGAAATTTAAAACGAAATGAGGAGAAAACAATGGAAGCTGAATCATTGATGGAGACTGCTATAGCGGCATACGATAAGAAAGACTATATGAATGCCAAAGCGATTTGGGAGTCATTAAGCGGAACCAACAGTGATGCCATGGTGAATCTGGGAACAATGTATGTCAAAGGTTTCGGTGTTGCTAAAAATATTCATACCGCATATGATTTGTTTGATCGTGCGGCATCCATGGGACATGAAGTCGCATCGTTTTATCTGGGCGGAATGTATGAAAACGGCATCGGGGTAGAGGCTAACTTGGAAAAATCAATCCATTATTATACCGTTGCGGCCGAAGCGGGTATGGGAACCGCACAACTGAAAGCGGGGATTTTACTCCGAAATGATGATGTATTGACCTCTATGAAATGGATGATTAAAGCCGCTCATTCCGGAGAAGCCCAAGCGCATTCACTTCTCACGTATGTCAGCAACCAGAGCCAGGCAACTGACATAAATGTCGCATTCCGCATGATGGATGAATCGTCTCAACGTGCGAAAGTGGAAATGGTCATCGCCGAAAATCTTGCTCCGATCCTCGCAAGCGACGGCGGCGGAGTAGAGTTGGTCAATTATGTAAGCGGTGATGCCCCTGAGATCTGGCTCCGATATTTGGGTGCGTGTTCGGGATGTCATCTCGGGCCGACTTCCACGGCGGGGATGATACTAGAACAGTTTGAAAATGTAATTGATAAAAGAATAGTTATCTATCTTTGGTAGGAGAACGTCATGAATGCAATGGTTGCACGAGTTGAAGATATCAAGAGCGATGAGTTTTTTAGCTGTATCACGATACGGGTAAAAGACACTGCCCTCAAACTGCTGAAAACCGAAGCCCCGAAATGGCTGCGTATCGGTGATGAGGTCGAATGCCGTATCCAAGAAGCGGCGATTGCGATCTGTACGGGAAGTAAAGAGGGGAGTGTGTCGATCGAAAATCATCTGAGCGGCGAACTGCAACATTTTCGTAAGGGTGTGGTTCTCAGTGAAGTGAGTGTGGATACCCCCTGCGGTGTGATGAATTCGCTCATAACAACCGATGCATTTGAACGGATGGAACTTTGTGAGGGGTGTTCGGTTACCTTGCTGCTCAAAGCGGTGGATATCAAACTTCTCCCCGTATTGGATTCAACCTCGTATGAAAAATGCAAAGAGAAATTGTATCAAGTTCAAAACTGAATTTGAAACGCACGCAAGCGTGCGCGGGCTCCCTGCCGAAGGGAACCAAGTGTTAACGTAGCCAATCGGGACTTGTTCCGATGGCGTAATAAAACAAGAAGGAGCTTATTATGGCTGTATTAATCAACGATTTATGTATCAACTGTGACGCTTGCGTCGAAGTATGCCCGGTAGGAGCTATTGCGAGCGAAGGCGATTCACCGCGTGATGATTGGGAATATACCTATGTCAAACCGGAAAAATGTATCGAGTGTGTCGGTCATGCGGAAACACCTGCGTGTGCAGCGGAATGTCCTACTGAAGGGTGTATCGTATGGGATATGCCGTATACGGCAGAGTTCAATGACTATTATGTCAACAGTTCTGAGTATGTCATCGGTTCAAGCAAAAAACGGGGTGTTTTGACACCGGAAGTTTCTCCGCAAACATTCCGTGATGATATCTCTATTGCTGCTCGCGAAGCGCGTGAAGCGGTAGCGGTCTAATTCGTATCTAAAAGGATAAACATGTTAATCGCGTTCGCTTCATCGGATGGTGTCACTGTCAATCAGCATTTTGGATGGTCGAAGAGTTTTGAACTCTATCGTATCACCGAAGAGAGTGCCGAATTTGTCAAAACATTGGACAGTTCGCAAGATGCGATTGAAGACGAGCACGAAAAACTTGCCTATAAAATCAGTACGGTCAAAGAAGCAGACATCATGTACTGCTCACAGATCGGGCCAACCGCTTCCAAAATGGTGTTGGCGTCGAAAATATATCCGATGCGCTCTGGGGAAAATGATCGAATCGATGAGACGATCGTTAAACTCCAAGAGCTGTTACTGGGCAATCCGCCGCCGTGGTTACAGCGTATTGTTCACACTTCAAAAGATAAGGAAATACTCTAATGTCTGTAATTATTGATGATACCTGCATCACTTGCGATGCGTGTTTGCAACAATGTCCGGTCAATGCGATCGTGGATGATATGAACAACCCTACCGGTAATAAACGCTACTACGTTCAGCCGGAGAAGTGTATCGAGTGTGTCGGTGTATTCGATGACCCTCAATGTGCGGCGATTTGCCCAAGTATCGGATGTATTACATGGGATATGCCGTATACCAAAGAGTTTGATGCTCATTTCTTGAACGGAGAGATCTATAAACTCGGAGAGAAAAACGGTGTTCCTAAATCTCCGGCATTTAGAGAGAAAAAATACCGTAAAGATATTCCGAATGAGATGCGCGGCGTCGGTCATTTCGTTCAAGAAGAGCCAGAGAATCTCGAAGAAGTGGGATAATGTGAATCCTTTTGCCAAGGTTGCAGCCGATCTGGATCCTTTCGGTCTGGATTGTGCCGTGACGGTCGCGCTCAAAATTACGGATGACTCGTGTAAAATGGATGATGAACAGCGTGCTGTTTTTATGTCACTCTATGATGCACGCCCTTCGTATACGAGTGCAATTTTTGATAATTCGGTTCACGATTTGATTCTTGAAACCCGAAAGTCCCCTAGCGCCTCACTCTATGCACGCATCAAAAAAGAGCGTGAAGCGGCGATGGCGATCATCACCCAAGAGAAAATGAAAGCTTTTAAAGCTGCGGTTCGTGTTTCGTTGATTATCGCTCAGTCTAAATCGTAGCTGCCCTTTGCGCTTTACACTCCTGCAGCTCTTCGAAATTCCATTTTTCGGCTAATCGGATACGATCCGCATTCACACGAAATTGTTGCTTTTCCGTGAGATTCTTCTCATTATCATTCACTTTTGTGTAGATTTTCTCTATTTTTTCTCCAAGCAAAACTTTTGATTCTACTGTTTGCGTCATTTCGCTGAACCCGTCTAATCCCTCTTTCGGAATCGGCAAATCACAGTGATAATTTCCGATATCGTTAATCCCCCAAAAGATAAATCCCAGTGCCGTGTAAAAATCAAGAGAATCGGAAACCGATGAGAAGGTAATCCGCCGTGTATAGCGTTTCAATGCATCTTCGATGACCGATCCCAATAACTCATGGGCATATCCCTGGCGCTGTTCAATCAAAGGGGTAAAGAGGTTATAGATGGTGAGATATTCGCTGTAGCGGTCGATTTTTCCGAAGAGATAGCATACATGGTTACCGTTTTCATCGGTGAGGACATTGCATCCTTGCGCATTCCAGCTGAAATGGCGATCCCACCATGCCAGAGCCTGATCGGCAAAACGGCGGCTTTCTAGATCGGTGATAGCGGAGATCGAGGAGATGTATTCGTCTCGATTGAGTGTAGAAGTAGTCATAGAAATCCCTTTAGATCGTGCACCGAACTAAAAAGGAACTCAGGGGAGAATCAAATTAACGTAATACTAATCTTCTCCCATTATATCAGCACGGAGAGGGAGAAGTTGACATTCGTTGTAGGATAATTAGGCAATGCTCAATAAAATGCCGCTGAGGACAATGAGTATGGCCCCCGTGATCATGATCAATGTCGGTAATTGATCGCCGAGGAGTATCCCAAAGATTGAGGCAAACAATACGACCGAATAGCTGACCGTACTGACCAATCCCGCTTGTGCGTAGAAGTAGGCACGGGTCATATAGATTTGTCCGAGTGCCGCGGCGGAGCCCATCAGAATGATCCAAACCCAATCGGACCCTTCAGGGGCAACAAACGGGCTGAGGGCAAAGGCAAAAAGCTCCGAGGTATAAAATTCTGCCGCAATCATTAAAATTACGGGGATAAAGGTACCGAAAAGCATAAACGAGAGGACAACGGTCCGTGTATCGTAATGGGCTTTCAGACTCCGTACGCTGGTATAGGCCAAGGCGGATAAAAATCCGGTCATTATCCCCATAACATGAAGATAATCGATCTTCATGTTACTCATAACCGCCACCCCGGTAAATCCGATGATGATGGCAAGCACCGCCCGAAATTTCAGCTTTTCTCCGAGAAGAAACAAGGCCAAAACAGCGGTGAAGATCGGTTCGGTTTTCGCATAGACGATAGCGGCGGAGAGGGAGGTTGCACTGATGGAATAAAAGAAAGTGAGCAACGCGACCGCCCCGATGACACCGCGGAATATCAGAGTATAAGGGCGTCCTCCGATATTATGGACCGGAGTGTGAACGATCGTCACGGAAATGATGATCAGTCCGACCGCATTGCGCCAAAATGTCACTTCAACCGATCCCATCGACCCTGAGAGCAGTTTGGCAAATGCCATTGTCAGGGCAAAGAAAAAGGAGGCCGCGAGCATCAGAAGTATGCCACGGCGCGTATCGGTGATGTGTTTGGGGATAAAATTCATGGATGGAATTTTACACAAACTAAGAACGATTTTTGCTTGCTATATGCAACTATGTATGAAATAGAGGAGTACACTATGCAAATAGGATCTGTAACGGCATCGGTTCTTTCGACCGTTCCCTCAAGCGATAGCCAACAATCGCAAATGCAAAATTATGCCGATATCATCGCTCAGTTTTATCAGGCGAGTCCCTATCAGACCCGTGATG